>NZ_JACDIU010000032.1:0-126632 GCF_014525325.1 Pseudomonas sp. EZ-C24
TGTCGCGAAAGGGTCGCGTAGCGGCCCCAGCAATCTGTGCTGCTGCATAAATCTCGGGGCCGCTACGCGACCCTTTCGCGACACAAGGCCGCTCCTACAGGGGCCGTGCGGGGGGCGAATAAAAAAGGGCCGCATGAGCGGCCCGAATATCCCTGCTTGGCTAAGAGCATGTGCAACGAGGATTCTGTATTCAGCGGTTGGGCTGCGGTGTCAGGCGCAGGTAGGGCTTCACGGCGCGGTAGCCTTTGGGGAAGCGTTCCTTGATCTCGGCTTCATCCTTGAGCGAGGGCACGATCACTACCTCGTCGCCGTCCTGCCAGTTGCCTGGCGTGGCGACCTTGTAGTTGTCGGTCAGTTGCAGCGAGTCGATCACCCGCAGGATTTCGTTGAAGTTGCGCCCGGTGCTGGCCGGATAGGTAATGGTCAGACGCACCTTCTTGTTCGGGTCGATGACGAACAGCGAGCGCACGGTGAGGGTGTCGTTGGCGTTGGGGTGGATCAGGTCGTACAGGTCGGAGACCTTGCGATCAGCATCGGCAATGATCGGGAAGTTGACCACGGTGTTCTGGGTTTCATTGATGTCATCGATCCACTTGTGGTGCGAATCGACCGGGTCGACCGACAGGGCGATGGCCTTGACCCCGCGCTTGGCGAACTCGTCCTTGAGCTTGGCGGTCAGGCCCAGCTCGGTGGTGCACACCGGGGTGAAGTCGGCAGGGTGCGAGAACAGCACGCCCCAGCTATTGCCCAACCACTCGTGGAAGCGAATCTTGCCTTCGCTGGAATCCTGTTCGAAATCGGGGGCGATGTCGCCGAGTTTGAGGCTCATGGTGCGGCTCCTGTGTCTGCGTTATGGGTCCAATGTGCCTGCAATCGAAATAGATTAAAAAGAATAAATATCGATTTATTTATAACCAGAATGCATTACGAATTGCAGGCATAAAAAAGCCTCGCACTAGGCGAGGCTTTTTGGCGTGCAGCTACGACTTACTTGAAAGCGTAAGTGTAGTTGACGATGAAGCGGGTCTGGTCCTGGTCAGCCAGCGAGCTGGTGCCAGTGCCGCGGTACATACCATGGCGCAGGGTCGCGCCCAGGCCTTTCAGGGTGCCTTGCTGGATCACGTAGTCGATCCGGGCGTCGCGTTCCCATTCAGAGAAGGTGCCGTTGCCGTTGGCGTTGCGGCCATCTTCACCGCGCAGGTACGAAACAGCCGCTTTCAGACCCGGCACGCCAACGCGCGCGAAGTCATAGGAGTACTGACCGAAGGTGGTGTTTTCACCGGCCTTGGCGAACTGGTTGATCATGCTGTCGGTGAACAGGTAGAAGCTCGCGCCGCCTGCGCCTTCCGGACGGCCATTGCCATCACGTACCGAACCTTGGTTCAACCAGACGAAACCGCCGTCATCGCTGACGCGTTGATGACCGAGCAAGAAGGCATGACCACCCAGGGAGTAGGTGAACATGGCAGACCAGGTCTTGTTGTCGACCTCGCCTACGTTCTTGGCGTAGCCACCGTTGTTGTTGAAGTTGTAACCACCGCCGTTGCCGTTTTTGCCGTCGCTGCTGCTGTCGAAGTAGCGCAGGTCGGTTTTGAACGACTGGTCGTCAGCGATCTTGAAGACGTGAGTCGCGCCCAGGAAGTGCTGCTTGTAGAAGTCTTCCAGGTTCGAGTAGTAGTACTGCAGGGTCAGGTCTGGGGTGAGCTTGTAGTCCAGACCACCGTAGCGGAACTTGTTGCTGTCAGCGGTAGCACCGTTGACCGACAGACCAGTCCGGTTGCTGGACGCACGGCCCATGGCGTGAGTCATCTGACCGGCGTTGATGGTCAGGTTGTCGATTTCCTTGGAGGAAATGGTGGCACCTTCGAAGGTCTGCGGCAGCAGACGGCCATCGTTGGCAACCAGGATCGGCAAGGCTGGCGACAGCGCGCTACCGAAGTGAGCTTCGGTCTTGGAGAAACGAGCCTTGGCGTTGGCGCCAAAGCGTGCCCATTGCTTCTCGGACGAACCGTCGGAGTCGCTTGGGAAGAAGCTGCTGCCATCAGGGTGGTAGCCCTTGCCGCCGTCAAGGTGGATGCCCCACAGCGCCTGAGCATCTACACCAAAACCAACGGTGCCTTCGGTGAAGCCGGAAATGAAGTCAAGCTTGAAGCCCTGACCCGACTCGCGGTTGTCAGGACGTGGCTTGTTGCCGCCGGCTTCACGGTTATCGTTGTTGAAGTACATGGTACGCGAGCTTACGGACAGCTTGCTGTCCTCGACGAAGCCAGCAGCACCTGCTTGTTGGGCGAGAACCCCCAGTGCCACGGCCAGAGCCAGGCTTGACTTGTACATGTTTTGCTCCTCTACGTTCTAATTTTTGTATATCAGTGGCGGCGAGGTCTATTGCCTCACTCACCATGGACTGGCGATTTAGTCGCAGAGCGTGACCGTCCAGTCAATCATTTCCGAACGTTTCACGACTAAGGTCTAAGCCGCCACCCTGGGCTACAGGATAATGACAATCCTATAAATCCAAAATGACTGTTTTATGAATTGCTAAGACTATTGCGGCATATCATAGGAACCTTTACTACCATTTGCGGTATCGGCAGGGCCCCTTAAGAGCTTTAGGTTATTTGCAAACGTTTGCTCATAACCTTATTTCCTTTTGCTCTAGGCCGGGGGAGCGTAGCAGTGAACAGTCATTACGCCAGCCCGCTTTGCGGGCCTTTCGCGACAAAAGGCCGCTACTACGCCGACCGCGCAACGTGCAGGCAACGCGGTCCCTGTAGGAGCGGCCTTGTGTCGCGAAAGGGGCGCGCAGCGCCCCCAAAAGGCACCTAAGCTAATACCGAAAAGTTATTTATTTTAGGATTCTTAGATCATTTAGTCTCTCGCCATCAACTACCCAGATTGCTGACGAGAGGCAAACCCATGATCCCGCACGCTCCGCTGCGCCTGTTCGCCGCCCTGACCCTCGCCAGCAGCAGCTGGCTGGCCCAGGCCGCTGACCTTACCGTGGCCTACCAGACCACCGTCGACCCAGCCAAGGTTGCCCAAGTCGATGGCGCCTACGAAAAAGCCAGCAAGGCCGATATCGACTGGCGCAAATTCGATAACGGCGCCGACGTGATCACGGCCGTGGCCTCGGGCGATGTACAGATCGGCTACCTCGGCTCCAGCCCGCTGGCCGCAGCCGCGACCCGCAAGCTGCCGGTCGAAACCTTTTTGATCGCCACCCAGATCGGCGCCGGTGAAGCGCTGGTTGCCCGCGACAGCATCAAGACCCCGCAGGACCTGATCGGCAAAAAGGTCGCCGTACCGTTCGTTTCGACCGGCCACTACAGCCTGCTCGCTGCGCTCAAAGCGTGGAACATCGATGCGTCCAAGGTGCAGATCCTCAACCTCGCCCCGCCGGCCATCATCGCCGCCTGGAAGCGTGGCGATATCGACGCCACCTATGTCTGGGACCCAGCGCTGGGCGTCGCCAAGGAGAACGGCAAGGTGCTGATCACCTCCGGTGAGCTGGCACAAAAAGGCGCGCCGACCTTCGACGCCTGGATCGTGCGCAAAGACTTTGCCGCCAAGCACCCGGACGTGGTCAAGGCCTTCGCCAAGGTCACCCTGGATGCCTACGCCGACTACCGCAAGGACCCGGCAGCCTGGCTGGCCAACCCGGACAACGTCGCCAAACTGGCCAAGCTCTCGGGCGCCAAGAGCAGCGATATCCCGGTGCTGCTGCAAGGCAACGTCTACCCGCTGGCCGCCGACCAGGCCAGCGCCCTCGGCACGCCGACCACCCAGGCCCTGAGCAACACCGCAGCCTTCCTCAAGGAGCAAGGCAAGGTCGACGCCGTGCTGCCTGACTACGCCCCATACGTCACCGCCAAATACCTGCCCAACTGATCCGGAGCCCGTCATGGCCTTGCTCGAGCTGGAGCGCATCAGCGCACAGTACCCCGGTGCCGACACCCCGGTGCTGGCCGATATCAACCTGAGCCTGGGCCCGCGCCAGCTGCTGGTGGCCCTTGGGCCATCGGGCAGCGGCAAGACCTCGCTGCTCAACCTGATCGCCGGCTTCGTGCCTGCCAGTGCTGGCCGTATCAGCCTCGACGGCGTGCCGGTGCAAGGCCCGAGTGCCGAGCGCGGCGTGGTGTTTCAGGACGACGCCCTGCTGCCCTGGCAAAACGTGCTCGGCAACGTCGCCTTCGGCCTGGAGCTGGCCGGCGTAAGCCGTGCCGAGCGCGAAGCCAAAGCGCGCGAAATGCTCGCACTGGTCGACCTCGCAGGTTTCGCCGAGCGGCGCATCTGGCAGCTTTCGGGCGGCCAGAAGCAGCGCGTCGGCCTGGCCCGCGCCCTGGCCGCCAACCCGCGTGTGCTATTGATGGACGAGCCGTTCGGCGCCCTCGATGCGTTTACCCGCGAGCAGATGCAGGAGTTGTTGCTGCAGGTGTGGCAACGCACAGCCAAACCGGTATTCCTGATTACCCATGACATCGAAGAAGCGGTGTTTCTCGCCAGCGAACTGGTGCTGCTTGCGCCCAACCCAGGGCGTGTCGTCGAACGGCTGCAACTGGACTTCGGCCAACGCTACGCCGCCGGCGAATCGGCGCGGGCGATCAAGTCCGACCCGCGCTTTATCGAAACCCGCGAACACGTGCTGGCGAGAGTCTTCTCGCAACGCGAAGACGCCCGCCGGGAGCACTCAGCATGAGCACTGTCGAACTGCCGCTGGCCGCCAAATTGGCCAACCTCAAACCGCTGCCGCGCAAACCACTGTCGACCCGCTGGATCAGCGCCCTGACCCTGGCCAGCCTGTTACTGCTGTGGTGGGCGGTCACCGCCGCCGAGCTGGTCGAACCGCTGTTTCTGCCACCACCGGCAGACATCCTCGGCAAGGCCTGGGTGCTGCTGACCCAGGGCTACATGGACGCCAGCCTGTGGCAGCACCTGGGCGCAAGCCTTGGGCGGATTGGCCTGGCGCTCGGCGCAGCCATCCTCACGGCGATCCCGATCGGCATTGCCATCGGCTCCAACCGCATTGCCCGGGGCATTTTCGACCCACTGATCGAGTTCTACCGGCCAATTCCGCCGCTCGCCTACCTGCCGCTGATCGTGATCTGGTGCGGCATCGGTGAGCTGTCCAAGGTGCTGCTGATCTACCTGGCGATCTTCGCCCCGATTGCCATCGCCACAGCAACCGGCGTGCGCACCGTCGACCCGGCCAAACTGCGCGCCGCGCAGTCGCTGGGCGCCACCAAGGCCCAGCTGATTCGCCATGTGGTATTGCCCAGCGCCCTGCCCGACATCCTCACCGGCGTGCGTATCGGCCTGGGTGTCGGCTGGTCGACCCTGGTTGCAGCGGAATTGATCGCCGCCACCAGCGGCCTCGGCTTCATGGTCCAGTCAGCGGCGCAGTTTCTGGTCACTGACGTGGTGGTGCTGGGGATCCTGCTGATTGCCCTGATCGCCTTCGCCCTGGAAATGGGCCTGCGCGCCCTGCAACGCAAGCTGGTGCCTTGGCACGGCCAGGCCCACTGACCACGACTGACCACGCCGGCACTTCGGCGCCCGACAAAGAGACTGCCATGAGCCTGACCATCACTCCGTTAAGCCCGGCCCTCGGCGCGCAGATCACTGGCGTCGACATCAGCCGTGAAATCACAGCCGAACAACGCGACGCCATCGAGCAGGCGCTGCTCAAGCATCAAGTGCTGTTCTTCCGCGAGCAGCCGCTCAACCCGCAGCAGCAAGCCCGCTTCGCTGCGCGTTTTGGCGATCTGCATATCCACCCGATCTACCCCAATGTGCCGCAAACGCCACAAGTGCTGATCCTCGATACCGCCGTCACCGACGTGCGCGACAATGCCGTGTGGCACACCGACGTGACCTTCCTGCCGACCCCGGCGCTGGGCGCGGTACTGAGTGCCAAGCAGTTGCCGGCCTACGGCGGCGATACCTTGTGGGCCAGTGGCGTAGCGGCATTCGAAGGCTTGTCGGCGCCCCTGCGGACGATGCTCGACGGCCTCACCGCCACCCATGACTTCACCAAGTCATTCCCGCTGGAGCGCTTCGGCACCACCGCCGAAGACCTCGCCCGCTGGGAAGCGACCCGGCGCAACAACCCGCCGCTGACGCACCCGGTGGTGCGTACGCATCCGGTCAGCGGGCGCAAGGCGTTGTTCGTCAATGAAGGGTTTACCACGCGCATCAACGAGCTCAACGAGCAGGAAAGCGAGGCCCTGCTCAAGCTGCTGTTTGCCCATGCGACGCGGCCGGAGTACAGCATCCGCTGGCGCTGGCAGGAAAACGACGTGGCCTTTTGGGACAACCGCGTGACCCAGCATTACGCCGTCGATGACTACCGCCCGCAGCGGCGGGTCATGCACCGCGCAACCATCCTTGGCGACGCGCCGTTCTAGCGCAGGCAAGGGGCTGCCCGGCAGCCCCTCACGCAACTACCTGACCATGTGCAGGAACTGCATGTGCCGTTCGTACTGGTCGAGGATGTCGTTGATGATCTGCTCCTTGCTGTAGCCGACCAGATCGTAATCCTGGCTACCTTCTGACAGATGCACCTCGGCGCGGTAATAGCGACGGTTTTTCAGCTCTTGCGCACCCAACCCACCCAAGGCGAAGGACGGCGTGAAATAACCGCGCATCTGCACCTGGTAGATGAACGGCTGCTCTTCACCATGGCCGACTTTCAAGCTGACGTTGTCGTGGCTCGGGTCGTCCTGGGTGATCAGCACCAGGCCTTTCTGCTCGAACACCTCGCGCACGTCATTGATCGCCGGGCGCACCACGTCATCCATGAAGCGGTACACCTCATCGCGCGATGGGAAGTGCACAGCCTGGCTCAAGCGCTGACGCCAGCCGCCGCGACCACGGCGGCTCTGGGCGACCGGTGCCAGCGAGTGCAACTGCGCAATACGCCGCTGCGACTCTAGGTAGAACGCCTTGTGCAGGCCCCACATCATGCACAGCAGGATCAGCGAGAACGGCAATGAGGTCAGCACCACCGCCGACTTCAGCGAGTCGATGCTGCCAGCGAACAGCAAGGCACTGGTGATCAACGCAGTCATCGCTCCCCAGAAGATCCGCAGCCAGTTCGGGCCGTCTTCGTCAGGGCTGCCGCCCTTCGCCGACAAGGTCGACAGCACCACGGTGCCGGAGTCGGCCGAGGTGACGAAGAAGACGAAGCTGATGAACACCGTCACAGCGATTACCGCCTTGCTCCACGGATAGGTTTCGAGCAGCAGGTACAGGCTCATCGACGGGTTTTCCAGCGCCGACTGGCCGAGCGCGACCAGGCCGTGGTTGAGCACCTGGTCCATCGCGCTGTTGGCGAAGATCGACATCCACGCGAGGGTGAAACCAAGCGGGATCAACAGCACGCCGAAGACGAATTCACGAATGGTCCGGCCACGGGAAATCCGCGCGATGAACAGGCCCACGAACGGCGCCCAGGCAATCCACCAGGCCCAGTAGAACACTGTCCAGCCACCCAGCCAGTCGCGGTTCTCGCCGTAGGCATAGACGTCGAAGCTCTTGCCTGGCAAGGCGCCAAGGTAGTCACCGAGGTTCTGGATCAGGGTATTGAACAAGTGCTGGGTCGGCCCGGCAAACAGCACGAACAGCAGCAGCGCACAGGCCAGGAAGAGGTTGATGTCGGACATCACCCGCACGCCCTTCTCGACCCCGGCCACGGCTACCGCGACTGCGGCGCCCATCATCAGCGTGATCAGCGCGACCTGCACCCATTGGCTGTGCGGGATGCCGAACAGGTAATCGAGGCCTGAGTTGAGGTGCAGCACGCCAAAGCCCATGTCGGCGCCCAGGCCGAACACAGTGGCAATGATGCCGAAGCCATCCACCGCGTAACCGATCGGGCCGTTGATACGCTTGCCGATCAGCGGGTACAGCGCCGAACGCAGCGCCAGCGGCAGGTTGTGCCGGTAAGCGAAGTAGGCCAGCGCCATGCCGACAAAGGCAAACACGCCCCAGCCATGCAGGCCCCAGTGCAGAAACAGCAGCTTCATCGCCTCGCGCCCGGCCTCGGCGGTGCCGCCCTCGCCCTGGGGCGGTTGCAGCATGTGCGTCAGCGGCTCGGAGACGCAGAAGAAGAACAACGTGATGCTGATACCGGCGGCGAACAGCATGCCGGCCCAGGACAGGTAACTGAACTCGGGTTCGTCATGATCGGCACCGAGTTTGATCTTGCCGTAGCCCGACAAGGCGGTGACCACCACGAACACCAGGTACAGGGTCATGGCCAGCATGTAGTACCAGCCCACCGTGTTGGCAGCCCAGTTTTGCGCGGCCAGCAACCAGGCACCGGAGGCCTCGGGGTTGACGATCACCACCAGCCCGAAGAGCAGGATAAAACTGGCGGCGAAGTAGAACACCGGGGCGTTCATGCGCATCTTGCTGTCAGCAAGTTCAGGGGTGGGAGTACTCATGCAACCTGCACCCCGCTGTGGGAATCAGGCATAGGATTTAACGGGTTCAGCAAAGGCATATCCTCCTGTTGAACACCGGCAGCGACCAGCGTTTTTATGTTGAACAAGCGTTCAAGTTAAACATGGATCGGCCTTCGATGCGACCTGCCCCGCTGAGCGGGGCAGGTATATAGAGGAGCTGACAACGGCTTTTGCTCGGCGCTTTTGCTATTTTTTTGCCTGGCAGTCGAGCTGCAGATTGGCCTGGGTGATGTTGCTGTCGGCCGGCACGCTGCGGGTCAGCCAGACGTTGCCGCCGATGGTCGAGCCCTTGCCGATGGTGATCCGGCCGAGGATGGTTGCGCCGGCATAGATCACCACATCGTCTTCGACGATCGGGTGGCGCGGCTGGCCCTTGTGCAGGCTGCCGGTTTCGTCGGCGGTGAAGCGTTTGGCGCCCAGCGTCACGGCCTGATAGATACGCACGCGCTCGCCGATGATCGCGGTTTCGCCGATCACCACGCCGGTACCGTGGTCGATGAAGAAGCTCGGGCCAATCCGTGCGCCGGGGTGGATATCGATGCCGGTGGCCGAATGCGCCAGCTCCGAGCTGATCCGCGCCAGCAATGGCAGGCCGGCCAGGTACAGGTGGTGAGCCAGGCGGTGGTGGATGATCGCCAGAATTCCTGGGTAGCACAGCAGCACTTCATCCACGCTGCGCGCGGCCGGGTCGCCGTGGTAGGCGGCGAGCACGTCGGTGTCGAGCAGCACGCGCATCTCTGGCAGGGCCGCAGCGAAGCCCTGGATCAGGCGCAAGGCCTCGCTGTCGGCGTTGGCCTGGTCAGTCTGGCTCTGCCGTGCGGCGTAGCGCAGCTCCAGCCGTGCTTGCGCGAGCAGTGCAGTGAGGGCGGTGTCGAGGGTGTGGCCGACGTAGAAATCCTCGCTCTCTTCACGCAGGTCGACCGGGCCCAGGCGCATCGGGAACAAAGCCCCACACAGTTGCTCGAGAATGCGCTGCATTGCTTCACGCGACGGCAGCTCGCGGCCGCCCTTCTCGCCGCTGCTGCGGCCATTTTGCGTGCGCCATTGCTCACGGGCGCCGCGCAGGCCGGTCACGATCGACTGCAACTGCCATTTGCCGGGGGATGATTGTTCGCTCACGATGTGCTCCTGACTGTCGTATAGATCCACTCTACGTCAAATCCAGCCCTTGGAAAAAACAACGCTTTATTCCATCCTGCGCTAAGTCGGGCATAAGCCACGCTGACGGGCTACCCTCAACGCAGCCTTCCAACGGCTCAATGCACACAAATGGAATAACAAAATACTTTTTTATTATTTCATGAGCTAAACAGCCCACCCTTATAGTCGCCACCCACTACTTCCACCAAAAGCGCGGGGCCCTGCCATGTCGATCTTTGCCAAACCGCTACTCAATGCCAGCCTTGCCATCGTGCTTGGCACCGGTCTGTTCAGCCAGGCGTTTGCCGGCGAGCAGCTGCAGACTATCAAGGACAAGGGCGTGCTCAACGTCGGCGTCGAAGGCACTTACCCGCCGTTCAGCTTTGTCGATGACAGCGGCAAGCTGTCGGGCTTTGAGGTAGAGCTGTCGGAGCTGATCGCCAAGGAGCTTGGGGTCAAGGCCAAGGTCCAGCCGACCAAATGGGACGGCATCCTCGCGGCGCTGGAGTCCAAGCGCCTGGACGTGGTCGTCAACCAGGTGACCATCTCCGACGAGCGCAAGAAGAAGTACGACTTCTCCGAGCCGTACACCGTCTCCGGCATTCAGGCACTGGTGCTGAAGAAGAAAGAAAAAGATCTGAACATCAAGTCTGCAGCTGACCTGGCCGGCAAGAAGGTCGGTGTCGGTCTGGGCACCAACTACGAGCAATGGGTCAAAGCCAACGTGCCGACCGCCGACGTACGCACCTATGAAGACGACCCGACCAAGTTCCAGGACCTGCGCGTGGGCCGCACCGACGCTATCCTGATCGACCGCCTGGCTGCGCTTGAGTACGCCAAAAAAGCCCAGGATACCGTTGCCGCTGGCGACGCTTTCTCGCGTCTCGAGTCGGGCATTGCCCTGCGCAAGGGTGAACCGGAACTGCTCGCGGCCATCAATCAGGCCCTGGACAAGCTGCGCGCCGACGGCAGCCTGGCCAAGCTGTCCGAGAAGTACTTCGGCGCTGACGTGACTAAATGATTGAAGAAAGCCTGCAACTGGTAGCCGACTCCGCGCCCTTTCTGCTCAAGGGCGCTGGCTACACCATCCTGCTCAGTGTCGGCGGTATGTTCTTTGGCTTGCTGCTGGGCTTTGCCCTGGCGTTGATGCGCTTGTCCAAGGTGCTGCCGCTGGACTGGCTGGCGCGTATTTACGTGTCGTTCTTCCGCGGCACGCCGCTGTTGGTGCAACTGTTCGTGATCTACTTCGGCCTGCCGCAGATCGGCCTTGAGCTTGACCCGATCCCGGCAGCGCTGATTGGCCTGTCGCTGAACATGGCAGCCTACGTCTGCGAAATCCTGCGGGCGGCGATCTCGTCGATCGAGCGCGGCCAGTGGGAAGCCTGCGCCAGCATCGGCATGACCCGCGCCCAGGCCATGCGCCGGGCGATCCTGCCGCAAGCCATGCGCACCGCCCTGCCGCCGCTGGGCAACAGTTTTATCTCGCTGGTCAAGGACACCGCGCTGGCGGCCACCATTCAGGTGCCGGAGCTGTTCCGCCAGGCGCAGCTGGTCACCGCGCGGACCTTCGAAGTGTTCACCATGTACCTGGCCGTTGCGGTTATCTACTGGATCCTGGCGAGCATCCTCGCCCACTTCCAGAACCGCCTGGAAGCACGGGTCAACCAGCATGACCAGGAGCGTTGAGCATGATCGTAGTTGAAGGCCTGACCAAGCGGTTCAACGGCCAGACCGTACTCGACGGCATCAACCTGACCGTCCAGCCCGGTGAAGTGATCGCCATCATCGGCCCCAGCGGCTCGGGCAAGACTACCTTTCTGCGCTGCCTCAACCTGCTCGAGACCCCCGACGCCGGACGCATCCAGATCGGCGACATCAGCATCGACGCCAACCGCTCGCTGGGTAACCAGCAGAGCGCCATCCGCCGCTTGCGCCAGCAGGCCGGGTTTGTCTTCCAGAACTTCAACCTGTTCCCCCATCGCACGGCGTTGGATAACGTCATCGAAGGGCCGCTGGTGGTCAAGAAGACCCCGCGCGCCACAGCCCTGGAGCTGGGCCGACGTTTGCTGGCCAAGGTCGGCCTGGCCGGCAAAGAAGACGCCTACCCACGACGCTTGTCCGGTGGCCAGCAACAGCGCGTGGCGATTGCTCGGGCGTTGGCCATGGAGCCGGATGTGATCCTGTTCGACGAGCCAACCTCAGCGCTGGACCCGGAACTGGTGGGTGAAGTGCTGGAGACCATTCGTGGCCTGGCCGAAGAGCAGCGCACCATGATCATCGTTACCCACGAAATGAGCTTTGCCCGGGATGTCGCCAATCGGGTGATCTTCTTCGACAAAGGGGTGATTGTTGAGCAGGGTGAGGCCAAGGCGTTGTTTGCCAATCCGAAGGAAGAGCGGACTCGGCAGTTTTTGCGCAAGTTTCTTGGGACTGCCGCCTCCTAGCGCCCTGCCTTTCGCGGCACTGGTCAGAATTGCTGGGGGCGCTGCGCACCCCCGCCCCGGCAAGGCCGCTCCTACAGTGACCGCGCATGTCGATGATACGCGGCCCCTGTAGGAGCGGCCTTGTGTCGCGAAAGGGCTGCAAAGCAGCCCCGATGTACTAAAACCAGCCGCAGTATTCAAACCCCCGCCGCCCGCCTAAGCACTTCTATCCATATTCCTAAATGATCGTTTTAAATTATTTGATAAGCATTTAGGGTATATACACCGGACCACCGGACCAGCACATGCGCAGCGCAACCACCAAGCGCCGCCGCCACTTTTTTGTGAGGTCAGGAATGGTCAGGAATGCAATCACCCCAGTGCATAACGCCAGGGCATTGAGTACAGCCAAGGAGCGGTACTAATGTCCAGCCAGGCACAAACCCTTCACGCCAGCGACCTCGACAGCCCGCCAGCACTGCTGCCGGCCAAGGTCCTGCGCAACGACGCCGAAGCCCTGCAAGCCGCCCATGAGCTGGCCGCAGTCGCTCGCGCAAACGCCTCCAAACGCGACCAGCAGCGCAAGCTGCCGTGGGCCGAGATCGAGCTGTTCACCCGCAGCGGGCTGGGCAGCATCAGCATCCCCAAAGCCTTCGGTGGTGCCGACGTGTCCTTTGTCACGGTCGCCGAGGTGTTTCGCGTCATCAGCGCTGCCGACCCGGCGCTGGGGCAGATCCCGCAGAACCAGTTCGGCATGCTGCAACTGCTGCGCCTGACCGCCAGCGAAGCCCAGCAGGCGCTGATTTTCGGCTCGGTGCTGAACGGCTGGCGGATCGGCAATGCCGGCCCCGAGCGCGGCAGCAAAGACACCCTCACCCTGAAGGCGCGGATCAGCCGTGACGGCGACGCCTATCGCATCAGCGGCGAGAAGTTCTATTCCACTGGCGCACTGTTCGCCCACTGGGTTGCGGTCAAGGCGCTGGATGACGAAGGCCGCCAACGCCTGGCTTTTGTCCGCCGTGGCAGCCCGGGCCTGCGCATCGTTGACGACTGGTCAGGCTTTGGCCAGCGCACCACCGCCAGCGGCACCGTGCTGCTCGACCAAGTACCGGTGGAGGCTGAGCTGGTGATCGACAACTGGCGCCAGCGCGACCTGCCCAACATCCAGGGCGCGGCGTCGCAGTTGATTCAGGCAGCCATCGACGCCGGTATCGCCGAAGCAGCCATCGATGACGCGATCAGCTTTGTGCGCGAGAAGTCCCGGCCGTTTATCGACGCCAACGTCGAGCGCGCCAGCGATGACCCTTACGTGATCGCCGACATCGGCCGGCTCAAGCTCGAGCTGCACGCCGCCGAGGCGCTGCTGCGCAAGGCAGCGCGGGTGCTGGACGAGGTCAACGCTGGGGCCATCGATGCTGACGCCGCCGCGCGCGCTTCGATTGCCGTGGCCGAAGCCAAGGTGCTCACCACCGAGATCGCCCTGCAGGCCGGCGAGAAGCTGTTCGAACTGGCCGGCAGCCGCGCCACCCTCGCCGAGTTCAACCTCGACCGGCACTGGCGCAATGCCCGCGTGCACACCCTGCACGACCCGGTGCGCTGGAAATACCACGCTGTGGGCGCCTGGCACCTGAACGGCACCCGGCCTGCCCGACATTCCTGGATTTGAGGGCCTCTGGGGCTGTTTGCAGCCCTTCGCGGGTAAACCCGCTCCCACAAGGTTCAGCTCAGTCACCTGTGGGAGCGGGTTTACCCGCGAAGGGGCGCGAAGCGGCCCCAAGGCCCCGGAGAACACAATGAACGCAACTGTCATCCGCACTGACGGCGAGGCCCTGGCCGTCGCTGACGAACTCGCCAGGCAACTGCGCCGCGACAGCGCCCTGCGCGACCGCGAGCGGCGCCTGCCGCACGCCGAGCTGGAGCTGTTCAGCCGCTCCGGGCTGTGGGCCATCAGCGTGCCCAAGGCCTTTGGTGGTGCAGGCGTGTCGTATGTCACCCTGGCCAAGATCATCGCCCGGATTGCCCAGGCCGACGGCTCGCTGGGGCAGATCCCGCAGAACCACTTCTACGCCCTGGAAGTGCTGCGGGTAAATGGCACGCCCGAGCAACAGCAGCGGCTGTACGCCGAAGTGCTGGCCGGGCGGCGCTTCGGCAACGCCCTGGCCGAACTCGGTACCAAGACCGCCCACGACCGCACCACCCGGCTCAGCCGCGAGGGCGACGGTTATCGCATCAATGGCCGCAAGTTCTACTCCACCGGCGCGCTGTATGCGCAGCGCATCCCCACTTCGGTGATCGATGACGACGGCGTTCAGCGGCTGGCCTTCGTGCCGGCCGATGCGCCGGGCCTGCAAGTGATCGACGACTGGAGCGGCTTTGGCCAGCGCACCACCGGTAGCGGCTCGGTGGTGTTCGATAACGTCTGGGTAGCCGCTGCCGACGTGGTGGCGTTCCAGAGCGCATTCGAGCGGCCGACACCGGTCGGCCCACTGGCGCAGATCCTCCACGCTGCAATCGATACCGGCATCGCCCGCGCTGCTTTCGAAGACGCGCTGCACTTCGTGCGTACCCGCAGCCGGCCATGGGTCGACTCGGGCCACGACAAGGCCGTCGACGACCCGCTGACCCTGAAGAGCTTCGGCCAGCTGTCGATCCGCCTGCATGCCAGCGAAGCACTGCTGGAACGCGCCGGCGAGTTCCTCGACCAAGCCGCGGCAGCCACGCCGGAGACTGCCGCCGAGCAGGTCGCCGCGGCCTCGATTGCGGTCGCCGAGGCTCGCGCCATCAGCACCGAAATCGCCCTCGCCGCCGGCACCACGCTCTTCGAGTTGGCCGGCAGCCAGGCCACCCTGGCCGAGCACAACCTCGACCGCCACTGGCGCAACGCCCGTGTGCACACCCTGCACGACCCGGTGCGCTGGAAGTATCACGCCATCGGCAACTACTACCTCAACGACGTCAACCCACCGCGGCGGGGGACGATCTGATGAGCAAGCAAATCCTCCTCAACGCCTTCAACATGAACTGCGTCGGCCACATCAACCATGGCCTGTGGACCCACCCACGCGACACCTCGACCCAGTACAAGACGCTGGACTACTGGACCGACCTGGCCAAGCTGCTTGAGCGCGGGTTGTTCGATGGCCTGTTCATCGCCGATATCGTCGGCACCTACGACGTCTATGGCCAGTCGGTCGATGTAACGCTGAAGGAGTCGATCCAGCTGCCGGTCAACGACCCGCTGCTGCTCGTCTCGGCCATGGCTGCCGTCACCCGCCACCTGGGTTTTGGCCTGACCGCCAACCTCACCTACGAGGCGCCGTATCTGTTCGCCCGCCGGCTGTCGACCCTTGACCACCTGAGCAACGGCCGGGTCGGCTGGAACATCGTCACCGGCTACCTCGACAGCGCCGCCCGCGCCATGGGCCTGGAGCAACAGCCCGAGCACGACCGCCGTTACGACCAGGCCGACGAATACCTGCAAGTGCTGTACAAGCTGCTCGAAGGCAGCTGGGATGACGACGCAGTGGTCGCCGACCGCGAGCAGCGGGTCTACGCCCGCCCCGACAAAGTGCGCAAGGTCGAGCACCACGGCGAGTTCTACAA
This sequence comes from Pseudomonas sp. EZ-C24, assembly GCF_014525325.1. Lineage (NCBI taxonomy): Bacteria > Pseudomonadati > Pseudomonadota > Gammaproteobacteria > Pseudomonadales > Pseudomonadaceae > Pseudomonas > Pseudomonas sp. EZ-C24. The sequence continues at coordinate 15,632 of NZ_JACDIU010000032.1, forward strand.
GGTCGAGGGCTACCACCTCTGCGAACCCTCGCCGCAGCGCACGCCGGTGCTATTCCAGGCTGGCAGCTCGCCACGCGGCCTGAGCTTTGCCGGCAACCACGCCGAATGCGTATTCATCAGCGGCCAGGACAAAGCCTCCACCCGTATTCAAGTCGACAAGGTGCGTGCCGCAGCCAAGGCGGCCGGGCGTGATCCGCAGGCAATCAAGGTATTCATGGGCATTACCGTGATCGTCGCCGCCAGCGAAGCCGAAGCCCAGGCCAAGCATGCCGAATATGTGCGCTACGCCAGCCCTGAGGCCGGCGTCGCCCACTTCGCCAGCTCGACCGGGATCGACTTCGCCGCCTTCGAGCTGGACGAGCCGATCGGCTTCGCCAAAGGCAACGCCATCCAGTCCGCGACCCGCCAGTTGCAGGACAGCGCCTGGACCCGCCGCCGCCTGCTCGACCAGCACAGCCTTGGCGGCCGCTACGTGACCTTGATCGGCACCGCCGCGCAGGTCGCCGATGAGCTGATCGGCTGGATCGACGAAACCGGGCTCGACGGCTTCAACCTGACCCGCACCGTAACCCCGGAAAGCTTCGAAGACTTCATCGACCTGGTCGTCCCCGAACTGCAACGCCGCGGCCGCTACAAGACCGCTTACCAGGACGGCAGCCTGCGCGAAAAGCTGTTCGCCAGCGACCTGCCGCACCTGCCTGCCGACCATCCCGGTGCCCGCTACCGCACCAACACCCCAATCCCTGCCCCGACTGGAGCCCTGCACCATGCTTGATAAACTGTTCCGGCCCGTCGCGGCCGCCGTACTGTCACTGGCCATCAGCGCCAACGTGTTCGCTGCCGAGCCGCTTAAAGTCGGCACCACCGCAGCCTTTGCCATTCCCCTTGAAGCCGCTGTCGAAGAGGCGCACAAGCAGGGCCTGGAAGTGAAGCTGATCGAGTTCAGCGACTGGATCGCGCCGAACGTCAGCCTCAACAGCGGCGATATCGACGTCAATTACTTCCAGCACATCCCGTTCCTGGAAAACGCCAAGGCCGCTGCCGGCTTTGACCTGGTGCCGTACAAGCCGGGGATCATCAACAACGTTGGCCTGTACTCGAAAAAGTACAAAAGCTTTGCCGAGCTGCCGACCGGCGCCAGCGTGGCCATCGCCAACGACCCGATCAACAGCGGCCGTGGTTTGCAGCTGCTGGCCAAGGCCGGGCTGATCACGCTCAAACCCGGCGTTGGCTACAAGGCCACCGAAGACGACATCGTCGCCAACCCGAAAAAACTGAAGATTCTGCAGGTTGAAGCAGTGCAGCTGGTGCGCGCCTACGACGATGCCGATCTGGTCCAGGGCTACCCGGCCTATATCCGCCTGGCGAACACCTTCGATGCGAAATCAGCACTGCTGTTCGACGGCCTGGAAAACAAGGAATACGTGATCCAGTTCGTTATCCGCCCGCAGGAAAAGGACGATCCACGCCTGGCCAAGTTCGTCGACATCTACCAGCACTCGCCTGCGGTAAAGGCTGCGTTGGACAAGGCACACGGCAGCCTCTACCAGGCCGGCTGGGAAGGCTGACATGAGCAGCGCCAGCGCCCTCAGGGTGCCCACTGCCCCAGCCGTCCCGGCGCCCACCAGAGAGCAGGCGTTGCGGCCCGAGGTCAATCAGGCCCATGTGCGCTTCATCGGCCTGGGCAAGACCTACCCCGGCCAGGCCCAGCCTGCCCTGCAAGGTATCGACCTGAACATCCGCCGGGGCGAGATCTTTGGCATCATTGGCCGCAGCGGCGCCGGCAAGTCGTCGCTGCTGCGTACCATCAACCGCCTGGAACAGCCGAGCCAGGGCCGGGTGCTGATCGATCAGGTCGACATCGCCCCGTTCGACGAAGACCGCTTGGTGGCCCTGCGTCGGCGCATCGGCATGATCTTCCAGCACTTCAACCTGATGTCGGCGAAGACCGTGTGGGACAACGTCGAGCTGCCGCTCAGGGTTGCCGGCGTAGCCAAGGCCGAGCGCCAGCAAAAGGTTCGCGCACTGCTTGATCTGGTCGGCCTGGCCGACAAGCATCAGGTGTACCCGGCGCAACTCTCCGGCGGGCAGAAGCAGCGCGTCGGCATCGCCCGGGCGCTGGTGCATGACCCGGAAATTCTGCTCTGTGATGAAGCCACCTCGGCCCTCGACCCGGAAACCACCGCGTCGATCCTCGAACTACTGCGCGACATCAACCAGCGCCTCGGCCTGACCGTGGTGCTGATCACCCATGAAATGGCGGTGATCCGCGATATCTGCCAGCGCGTGGTGGTGCTGGAGCGCGGTCAGGTAGTCGAGCAAGGCGAAGTCTGGCAGGTGTTCGGCAGCCCGCAGCATGCAGTGACCCGCACCTTGCTCGCGCCGTTGCAGGGTAAGTTGCCGGCAGGGTTGCAGAGCAGTTTGCTGCCGACTGCAAGCAACCGCGATGCGGCCCTGGTGCTCAAGCTGGTGGTCTTTGGCGAGCCGCAGTTGTCTGCCTTGTTCGCCGACCTTGGCGGTCAGGTCAGCCTGCTCCAGGGCGGCGTTGAAACCATCGGTGAACATGCGCTGGGGCGGTTGATCGTGTCAGTGCGGGGTTCAGCGCATGACACCCATGGCGTGCTCGAACGTGCACGGCGTTGGGCAGATGATGTGGAGGTGTTGGGCTATGTGGACTGAGCGATTGCTGCAAGGCTTGTGGGATACCTTGCTGATGGTCGGCGTATCGTCGCTGGTGGCGTTGCTGCTGGGCATTCCGATGGCGGTGCTGCTGGTCACCAGCGACAAAGGCGGGATTTACCAGGCGCCGTTGCTCAACCGGGTGGTGGGCGCTTTCGTTAACCTGTTCCGCTCGATCCCGTTTCTGATTCTGATGGTGGCGCTGATCCCCTTCACCCGGCTGGTGGTCGGCACCACCTATGGCGTGTGGGCTGCCGTGGTGCCGCTGACCATCGCCGCCACACCGTTTTTTGCGCGGATAGCCGAGGTCAGTTTGCGCGAGGTTGACCATGGCTTGATCGAAGCGGCGCAGGCGATGGGGTGCCGGCGCTGGCATATCGTTTGGCATGTGTTGCTGCCCGAAGCGCTGCCGGGGATTGTTGGCGGGTTCACTATTACCGTGGTGGCGCTGATCAACTCATCGGCCATGGCAGGCGCGATTGGTGCTGGCGGCTTGGGCGATATTGCCTACCGCTATGGCTATCAGCGGTTTGACAGCCAGGTGATGTTGACAGTGATTGCCATGCTGGTGGTGTTGGTGGCGGTGATCCAGCTGGGTGGGGATCGGTTGGCCCGCGGGCTGAACAAGCGGTGACCGGATTGGGCCCGCTGCGCGCGCCTTTCGCGACACAAGGCCGCTCCTACAGGGACCGCGTATCCGGGTCGAACGCGGTCAACCTGTAGGAGCGGCCTTGTGTCGCGATAGGGCTGCAAAGCCGCCCCAAAAATCTCACCCCCACCCCAGATCCGCAGCGGGCACCGGCCGCCCAAACCAGTAGCCCTGCCCTAACTGACACTCCTGCGCCAACAAGAACAGCGCCTGCTCCGCCTGTTCGACACCTTCGGCATGCACCTGCATGCCCATGCTCCGAGCCAGGGCGATGATCACCCGTACAATCGCCACATCATCCTCATCCTGCGGCAACCCCGAAACGAACCCCTTGTCGATCTTCAGCTTCTGCACCGGCAAGCGCTTGAGCCGCAGCAGCGACGAATAGCCCGTACCGAAATCATCGATGGCCAGGCGCAAGCCCAGCTCGCGCAAGCGATGCAGCTGCTCCAGCGCCACCTCGGGGTCTTCCATCACCGCGCTTTCGGTCACTTCCAACTCCAGCAGCGCCGGGTTCAGGCCGGTGTCGTGCAGCACCTTGGCCACCTGCAGATACAAATCCCGCTGAGCAAACAGCCGGCTGGAGATATTCACCGCAATGAAGTCCAGCAACTGCCCCGCGGCCTGCCATTCGACCATCTGCCGACACGCCTGGCGCAGCACCCAGCCATCGATCTCGGCAATCAGCCCGCTGGCCTCGGCAATCGGGATGAACTCACCCGGCGGCACCAGCCCGCGCTCGGGGTGCTGCCAGCGCACCAGCGCTTCAACCCCAACCATGTTGCCGCTGGCCAGGTCATGCACCGGCTGGAAGAACAGCCGCAGTTCCTCCTGCTCCAGTGCCCGGCGCAGCTCGGTGGCAATTTCCACCCGCTGCTGGGCATGCGCAGTCAGCTCTTCGGTGTACAACGCATAACCACCGCGACCGTTGCTCTTGGCCTTGAACAGCGCGGCATCGGCATTGCGCAGCAGCTGCGCGGCGCTGAGGGCATCGCTGGGGAACAGGCTGATGCCGACACTGACCCCGATGAACAGGCTGTGCCCCTCGCAACTGAACGGCTCGCGCATCTGCTCGATCAGCGTCTGCGCCAGGGTTGCCGCCTGGCCGACCTGCTGGCAGTTCTCCAGCAGCACGGCGAATTCGTCGCCGCCGAGCCGGGCTAAGGTCAAGCCCTTGTCCAAGGCCGCACGCAGGCGTTCGCCAACCAGTTTGAGCAATTGGTCGCCAACCGGGTGGCCAAGGCCATCGTTGATGCTTTGAAAGTGATCCAGGTCGAGCAGCAACAGCGCACAGCCGCGCTTGTGGCTCTGCGCTGCGGCCAGGGCCTGCTCGGCGCGATCATTGAACAGCAGCCGGTTGGGCAAGCCGGTCAGCGGGTCGTGGTGGGCGAGGTAAGCCAGCTCCTGCTCGGAATGCTTGATCGCACTGATGTCGCTGAATACCGCCACGTAATGGCTGAGCTCGCCGCTGTCGTCGCGTACGGCGCAAATCGTCTGCCATTGCGGGTAGATTTCGCCGCTTTTGCGCCGGTTCCAGATCTCGCCGCTCCACTGCCCCTGCTCGCGCAAGGTGGCGTAAATCTGCTGATAGAAGTCCGCCCCATGCCGCCCCGACTTGAACTTGCTCGGGCGCTGGCCGAGCACTTCGTCCTGCTGATAGCCGGTAATACGCATGAACGCGCGGTTAACGTGCACGATCAGGCCCTGCCGGTCCGTCACCAGCACGCCCTCCAGGGTGCTGTCGAACACCGCCGCCGCCATGCGCAGCCGCTCGCGGTCCTCACTGCGCAGGCGCGCGCCGATACCGATGAAGTTGAGCAGGCGCGCCCGTGAGATAAAAATCACCAACGCACTGAGCAACACCCATACCAGCACATTGATGCAGCGCCCCAGGTACAGCGCCAGCGGATCCTCGGACAACTGTTGCAACAGCTGCTCACTGAGCACCAGCCACAGGATCGATAACACCACGTACAGCGCGGCCATGCGCAAGGCGTCGCGAACAGAACCAGTCATGTCGGGTACTAATGCCCTTAAAAAAAATTGGGGCATTATAGGGCCCGAAACATGTCTTGATGCATTCCCGCTCTGGTTTTATTTCCCGGTCAATGGATAATGCAAAGCGCAGTTCCCCCCCGCGTTTCCGAGGGCTTTTACATTTATGTGGTACTACGGCTTACTCGACCTGTCGGCCTGGCAACTGGTCGCGGTCACCCTGCTGATGACCCACGTGACCATCATCAGCGTCACGATCTACCTGCATCGCTATTCGGCGCACCGCTCGCTTGAGCTGAACGCCGGCCTCAAACACTTCTTCCGCTTCTGGCTGTGGTTGACCACGGCGCAGAACACCCGCGAGTGGACCGCCATCCACCGCAAACACCACGCCAAGTGCGAAACCGTCGATGACCCGCACAGCCCGGTCATCAAAGGCCTGAGCACCGTGCTGCGCAAAGGCGCCGAGCTCTACCGCGAAGAGGCGCAAAACCCCGAAACCCTGCGCATCTACGGCAAGAACTGCCCGGATGACTGGATCGAGCGCAACCTCTACTCGCGCTACAAGCTGGGCGGCATTGCCTTGATGGCAGTGCTCGACCTGCTGCTGTTCGGCACCATCGGTATCACCATCTGGGCGATCCAGATGATGTGGATCCCGTTCTGGGCCGCAGGCGTGGTCAACGGCCTTGGCCATGCCGTTGGCTACCGCAACTTCGAGTGCCGCGACGCCGCCACCAACCTGGTGCCGTGGGGCATCATCATTGGCGGCGAAGAGCTGCACAACAATCACCACACCTACCCCAACTCGGCCAAGCTGTCGGTCAAGCGCTGGGAGTTCGACATGGGCTGGGCCTGGATACGGGTGCTGAGCCTGCTGCGCCTGGCCAAGGTGCAACGGGTCGCGCCAATCGCCCACCGCGTCGAGGGCAAGGCCAGCCTGGACATGGACACCGCCATGGCGATCCTCAACAACCGCTTCCAGATCATGGCCCAGTACCGCAAGCTGGTCATCGCGCCGCTGGTCAAGCAGGAGCTGGATGTGGTCGACGCCTCGCTGCGCCACCGCTTCCGCCGCGCCAAGCGCCTGCTCTCGCGGGAAACCAGCCTGCTGCAGGACCGCCACCACGTGCGGATCGAGTCGATGCTCGCCCACAGCCAGGCGCTCAAGACCATCTACGAGAAGCGCCTGGCGCTGCAGCAGATCTGGGCCCGCACCAGCGCCAATGGCCACGACATGCTCGCCGCCATGAAAGACTGGGTCCACGAAGCCGAGGCCAGCGGCATCCAATCGCTGCGCGATTTCGCCAGCCAGCTGAAAACCTACTCGCTGCGCCCAACCGCCTGATCTCCGTTGATCGGCATGCCCTGTTCTGGGGCATGCCGAGCGGAACTTCACCCCACCTCCTTACTCAAATCCGGCACATCGCCCGCGTGGCGGGCCGGATCGTGGCCGCACGCCCTCAGCCGAGAATCGCTCCGTGCACATGGCCAAACACATACAGCCCCGCGACCCGCCACCTGCCGCTGCGCAAACCCTGCTCGCGCTGTTTCATGCGCAAGGTGAAGTGGCGCGCCTGAGCGAGCGCGAGCAGCTGTTCAGTTCCCTGCTCGAAACCGTCAACGCAGTGCTCTGGGCGTTCGACTGGAAAACCCGCCAGGTGCTCTATGTCAGCCCCGCCTTCGAGCGCATCTTCGGCCGCCAGGTCAGCCGGGTGCTGGCTGACTTCAACGAATGGCGCGACAGCATCTACCCCGACGACCTCGAGTACGCCGAGCGCAGCCTGGCCCAGGTGCTGCTGCAGGGCGCTGTAGAAGACCGCGAGTACCGCATCATCAACGCCGCCGGCGAAATCCGCTGGTTGAGCGACAAGTGCTATATCAACCAGCAGCAGAACGGCGACCGCGTGATCGTGGTCGGCATCGCCGAAGACATCACCGAAAAGAAGCAGCTCGAAGGCGAACTGCAGCGTCTGGCCACCACCGACGTGCTGACCCAAAGCAGCAACCGCCGGCACTTCTTCGAGTGCGCCAACCAAGCCTTTACCGCCGCCCGCGAAGACGGCACGCCGTTGTCGTTTCTGCTGCTCGACATCGATGACTTCAAGCTGATCAATGACACCTACGGCCACCAGCAAGGTGACGAGGTGCTGCAGCACATCGCCGACAGCGGCAAGGCCGTACTGCGCCGCGGCGATGTGTTCGGGCGGATTGGTGGTGAAGAGTTTGCTGCGGTGTTCCCCGGCTGCGAGGCCGAGGTCGCCGAGCAGATCGCCGAACGCTTGCAGCGCGAGATCCAGCGCCTGAGCTTCAGCCATGGTCAGGAACGTTTCGGCGTGACCATCAGCCAGGGCCTGACCAGCCTGCACGACGACGACCTCAGCCTGGACAGCCTGTTCGCCCGCGCGGACGCGGCGATGTATCAGGCCAAGCGCCTGGGCAAGAATCAGATTATTTGCGGCTGACCAGAGCCTTGCGCAGTCCCAACTCCATGTCGTCGATCAGTGCTTTGGCCAAACCGCTGAGAATGCGCGCCGCACTCCCCGCCTGCCGGTCATTTTCCATCTCTGCCTCGGTGGTCAGATGGCGGATGCAACCGAGCATGACCGACAACTCCGAGAACGCATGCTCGAACGGCACATCGCCCTGCACGGCAAACAACGCCAGACATTGATCTTGCGCGCCCTCCTGTAGGAGCGGCCTTGCGTCGAGAAAGGCCCGCGAAGCGGGCCCGGCGATATCAGCGGCGGAGCTGAAATCTGGGGCCGCTACGCGACCCTTTCGCGACACAAGGCCGCTCCTACACAGATCGCAGTACCCGCTATCAGCGTGGGTGGATTGAATGGATTCGTCGGTCATGGCGCCGCCTCCCCGGCCACGGCGTGGGCGATCAAGGCGCGCATCAGCTGGTTAAGTATCTCGACGTTTTCCAGCAGGTAACTGTCAACGCCGATGGGCTCGGTGCCGAGGTAAGCTTCGAGGGTGCGGTTCATGCAGTCCATCAACTTGGAAACCTGGGTGAGAGCCTCTTCGCGGCTCAGGTCGCTGATGACTGAGAAGTAGGAAATTGGGGGGTCGGGGACGATCTTTTTCATAGTCGATTTCCAGTACGTAAACGGAAGCGACCACTCGAACCTTTCTCACGGATTTGGGTGGCAGCCGTACACGGGGTGAGAAAACCGAGGTACTGGAAACCCGGCCAGACCGAAGTCTGCCCGCGCACGGCTGCCGTGAAGCATTGCCTAACAGTACTGGTCGGGTTTCTCACACCCGGTCACCAAACCTGGCGACCCCGTGACGTTATCCCTGAGGCATTTCCCCGACAACAGAGCTGCTTCCGCAAGTCGCGTAGGATAATTCCCAAGCTACCCCGATTAGAAGCATTTGGTTTCAAGTTCGGAAACGTCTTACGCAAACACCCGCAAATCTATCGTGTAGGAGCGGCCTTGTGTCGCGAAAGGCCCGCGAAGCGGGCCCAGCGATATCAGCGGTGAAGCTGAGATCTGGGGCCGCTGCGCAGCCCTTTCCGACCGGTCCGGCGCCCCGGCAAGGCCGCTCCTACAGAGACCGCACACTACCCGGTATCAACACTAGGCTGCATGCCACCAACTCAGCCATGACTAAGCTGATGCAAAATCATCAGATGAACACTCATGTCCATTTTTTGAAGGCTCTCGATCCGCGCTTGACCACCCGCAACCAGCGCTGGCACGAACCCGTACATCTCGGATTCGCTGAGCGGCCCTAGCCTTTGCACCGCACGCTCGAAAAGATAGTTTTCTTCGATATCTTCGAAATCAAAATCATCAGGCTCGGCCATGGCAAAGAAAACACCCAAACTCCGATCTGGATCGGGATTCAGCGTGTGAACCTCACCTTTCATGGCCAGTACCCAATTGTCCGCGCAAGAGACGGTGACCTTGCGGTGATAGCGCTGGCCCCACAGGTAGAACGTGCCAAAGCCCGTGCGGCCGATAACGTGATAATCATCGATATCTGCCAGCTCGCTACGTTTGATCCACTCGCGCAGCAGCGGCGTGTACTCATCCGGATCAACCGTCCAGAAACGACCGCCGGCATAACCCGCCCAACCTTCCTGCTGCCAATAGGCCAGCAAACGATCAGGCAAAACGCCGCGATACTTGTCGATGCTCGAAGCCGGCACCTCACGCCGCGAGGTGGCCTCGCCCATATTGTCGATGAACAGCTCGAGGTATTCGTCTCTCATGATGTAAGCGTCCTTGGCCTTACCATCCAAAATCGCATTCTAGACGTTTGCACCCCGCGTACTACGCTCTTGCGCGGTCTGTGTAGGAGCGGCCTTGTGTCGCGAAAGGCCCGCAGAGCGGGCCCAGCGATATCAGCGGCGAAGCTGAGATCTGGGGCCGCTACGCGACCCTTTCCGACCGGTCCGACGCCCCGGCAAGGTCGCTTCTACAGGGGCCGCGCATCATCTGGTATCAGTATTCCCAGCCATCACCTCACCGACGCAACTGATCCAGAATCATCAGCTGCTCAACCATCTTCACCTTCACCATATGCTCAAGGTCAGCCTTGCCGCCGATGCACAGCGCCGGCTCGAAGGCATACATTTCGTCCTCGGCAACCGTCCCCAACTTGGCAAGTGCACGCTGGAACAGCGGCTTGCCTTGGTTATCATCAAAGTCCAGGCTGTCACGACTGGTAGAACCGAGGAAAATGCCGAGGCTGCGGTCTGGTTGCGGGTTAGGTTTTCGCAGCTGATTCTTCAGCGCAACGATACCGCCAGCCAAACTAGACACCGTGATCTTGCGCTGATAACGCTCGCCCCAGGCATACAGCGAGCCGAAGGCATCCCTGGCAATCACGTGGTAATTGTCGATCTCCGCCAGGCCGCTGCCTTGCAACCACATATCCAGCGTGGCCTTGTACGCATCCGGGTCTACGATCCAGAACAAGCAATCAGCGAAAGAACACCAGCCTTCTTCGCGCCAGTAGCCCAGCAATGCAGGCGGCAGTTTTGACTGGTATTTGTCGATGCTCGCTGCAGGCACCTCACGACGTGAAGTGGCTTCATCAAGGTTGTCGATCATTGACTGGAAAAATTCATCCCGCACCGATTAAGCCCCTTGATCCGTTTGCAGGTGACGTACCGGCCGCCACCCGTCATTCGTATTTGAAGTCTGCCGCAAACTTGCCGGTCTGCAGATCCAGCTTGATCATGCAGCGTGTCCACGGTTTGCCTTGCTCGAACAAATTGTTGCCAGCGAAATACGCCCGCAACTTTATCAACAAGAGGCGGATGTCGTGATCAACCCGCGCAGGTTCAGGCACGAACCACTGCGGCTCACTCCCCTCGGCCTGATAGTCATAAAACAGCTTGGCGTGGTCGCCGGTCGGCGACAGCTCTACCTCAACAGAAACCCACTGAGCCTGCTGGGGCGCGATCGCCGAAAGTATTTCACCCAAGCCCTGGTAAATTCCCTGATCTGTACTCATAAGCCCCCAGAGTGTTCGCTACGTTTCGACCCACTGCCTGCTGGCAAAGTCCGGATGACTCTTCTCCCTAGTCACCAATTCGACTCTGACAAAGACGGCACCTCACCGTAGTCCGGTCTTCCCTTGCGCGTTTGAGCGCACCTTGCAACCAGGCGTGGACCGGTCCTTACCTATCCTCAGCGCCGAAAAACCTGGTCCAAAGGCCGGTAGGCCGCCTCAACCTTTACAGAGACTTCATCAGGCTTGAAAGTAAGATTCTCCGATGCAGCCACTTCAACAGATAACAAGGGATGAGCAACTGTGGGTGACTTCAACCCGCACTGTTGGCGAACCTTAAAAATTGCAAAAACCTCCAAAGGCAGCAAATCAAATGGTGGGTTTTTGAACTCAGGGTCCCAAGCCCCGCCCTTATCTTCGGCGTTAGCCAAGTGATATTGGCACACCGCGTCCAGTACACCGGCAAGCCTTTGCTCATCTGCCCAACTGTCTATCACTTCCTGATAAATGCCGAGATCCATAGACTCAATCAGGGCAGGCGCACCCCCACCCGAATAGACGGAATAGAGCCACAGCATGAAAGGCTCGAATCGACGCTCTTTCAGATAGGCGGGATCAACAGCTCCATCAACAGTTAACATGCCGACAAGCACGTCGGCAACCGACTCCGCTAGATCATGCCTATCCGCAGCAATGAAACCTGCAAGTAAGCAACCTGCATTGCTCAACTGATTGGTCAGATTCGGGGCGTTTCTAATGCCTTGAAGAAAGCTCGTATTAGAAAAGGTCTTGGCTCTGAGCATGAGCACCCAATAGCGGTACACCATCGCGCGGGATACTTCCTCCCAGCCAGAAATATCACCGGCATAAATGGAAACCTCTCCCTGTATACCGTGACAAACTGCAAGCATCCCCAATGAATCAGACACATTGCCCAAACCCTCCAAGGAGTCACGGGCAAGATCTTCTTCAAGGTACTCAAGCTCTTGAGCCACCATCCCATCAGACTGAGACAGCCAGTGGCGATGCTGCTCAAGGATTCTTCCTATTTTTTTCATTCTGGCACGCTCTATCAGTCAATTACGCGCCCAAGGTGAGACCCGCAATACTTCACCCTGCCGCAGCTCTGGCTGCTGGCGGCCGCACCGGCGCAGGCGAGGAAGCCGTGTAGGGCGGGCACTGGCGTGTCTTCGACCAAGGTGCCGTCGGCTTGTCATTGAACCCGTGCTGAACATCAGAAAGTTGATATGCGCTCTCTACTCTTTTCCTGGCGTTGGCTGAGTTAGCAGATATCTTGAGTCTTACAGGCCGGTGTAGAGGGTGCCAGATCAGGTCTGAGACTTTTACATTATGTACCTGCAGGCCTCATTCCTGAATTACACAAATAGCTGTAATGAGCTGGTTCGGCTGGTCCTCCAGAGGTGTCCCCCACCCCGTAACTTCAATGACTCCATAATCAGGGCCGGTATAAAACCACTCCTCGGCCTCATCAAACTCCAGGCTAGTGAATGGCAAAATGTCAGACACATGACTTCCTAGGCCTATATACCCTGACAAAAGCCCCTTGTAAACAAATTTGTGTGCAGGCTCGCATGGAAAGCTAAAATCATAAACCTTAATTGCGCAAATCCTGTCGTTACGTATAAGAATAGATAATGCTGGAACCCCTTGCCTTAACTCGCCGACGACTTCACCCTCAAAAACTGAAAAAGAATAACCACCATTACCGCACTCATCCAAACCATACCCGCTCAAACGAAGATCTGGCGACCCTTCAAAGCTATACCGCGAAGAGTTCTCATCAGTCAAATATCTCGAAAGCATCGCCTCCAAACCAACAACACTGGCATGCAACGGTATTCCTGCAAGTGATACACCAGGAATAATGGGAGCATCCCAAACTACAGAAAAACTATCGAGCGATATCATTTGGAAATCCATGCATTGGTGGCAGGGTTAAATTTCACTTCCTGACCCTACGGATTAAAGTATGTCGTATTTGCATCACACATGGACTGAGAGGGCCCCTGAAATTTCGATCTGTAGCTCGCAGGTTCAATAACCTTAGCCTTACCACTATCAACGCACGTAATTTTATAGCACTTACTCAAATATGTCTATTTAACCGTGGCACCAACAACACCCGGGCTATATTGAACCTCTCTAATGCAAGTTGTGCCACATCCAACTTTGTACACATGCGCATTGCCAGACGATCCAGCTTTCGGCGGCGTATATGTCAGCGCGGCACCATCCATTTTGAACGACTGTTCAATATCATCTGTGGATTTCCCCAAACATTCGCCAGAGCTTCCACCATATGTCGAGAGATTCAGCCCTGCGCGGCAAGGTATTCCCGCAGTCCTACCGTTACTGGTATGGAATCCGCGCCAGCGATGGGCACAGACAGATTTGAACTGAGCGTACCGCATTGCTTTTTTCTTAAGGAGGCTTGTGATCTTTTTCACCAACCCATCAACTATCGTTCTGATCCAAAACCTTCACCTCGCGCCAATAAGCACTTTCTGGTAAAGGCCGACTCTGATGGAATCGTGAGAAAACCTCGATTACATCGTCAATATTAAACCACTCATCTTTTTTAATTGAACTCGCCCTGCCCCAAAAGACAGCCAACTCCCATCTTCAAAATTCGTACTGGAATCCGAATGATACCCCCTAAATAGAGCTTTAATTTTTGCGTCATACGCCTCGATAAAGCAAGTGAATCTACCTCCCGCCACTTGCACGTAGTTACCGTCCTCGTCAGTTAAGCAGGCGTATGAGCCAGGACCATAGCTTTTTAATTTCTTTAATATGTTTACAAGCTGGGACTGATTGACGTCAATGATTGCGGGACTATTTTCGACTTCGAACTTCATATAGCCCACCTTCATCGCACGTAATCTGCTGTAGCAATATAGAGAATTTCCGCCGGCACGCGTTCCAGGTGCCAGTCCCAATTGAAGTCATAGCAATTCTTCTGGTTCTCTTTACCGGTTTGCCAAGTGTGGCGGTCACACGCGGCCAGCAGGCAGGGCATCAGGTCGTCGGAGCTAGACGCGCGCCACTTGGCCAACAAGGCTTCGTAGATGGATTCGTCATAAGCGTAAGCAGGCCATTGATGCGAGGCATCGCCCACCCAATCGGCAAATACACGCAGCATGAAAGGCTGAGCGCGGCGGTGCCGCTCTTCGTACTCGATTACTAACTGATGCCTGCGAATAAGCGCCGCATGGGTGAGATAGCCCTGATGGATGACGGCAGGCTTCCAACCCAAAATCGCCATTGCGCCCATCATGTTAGTATCGGTTTGGATGCTGTAATTTTGTTGGCATCTGTCATTACCTACGGCTTTAGCCAAACCGTCAAATTGCCCCGCCCAAAAAAACAACTGCCCAATGCCTACTGAGCTAGTAGTATTCCGCCAATTATTTCTCGCCATACGTGAACTTTGTTTTTACTTGCTCACCCTTTTTGTAAGACAACACAAAGGATTTCCAAGGTTCACCTCTGGAATCGGCGTTTGCCCGAAGCCTCCTTATTAGATCAGACAATAAATCTTCATCAACTTCCATTTTGGCGTTTTTGATAGTGGCGCCATCTTTATGCAAGACCACCCCGTAATCAACATAACCATCACCAACCTCTACATCAAAGCCAAACGAATCATACTCCTCAAATATATTGGAACTAATATTCGAAAAAATCTGTTTAATTAACTCAAAGTCATCAGCAATCATCAAATGTGCTCTGGTATACTATGGGCTTCATTTTTGAACTCCCTACGCCTAGGAGCTCCGTCGATTGTATACGTAACACGTAGCATATCAGGTCGTGGCGAGTCTGGACTAGACCTGACGAATTTGATAGTGATCGGCCCTACTATTTGATTGGGATCATCAAGCGCCTTTTTAATAACGTTTTCGTAGAATTTCCGATAAGCAGATACATTGAAATTTTTGTCCTCTGGAAAAAGATTGTATCCGTCACATGTGCCACCTTGGCTACATGCTTGCGCATGGCCACCGACGTCGGTATCGCGCCCCTGCTTTCCTGCCTCCGCTTGCCTTGAATCACGCTTTACCTTGACGTCGACTGGGGTAAACGTAAGCTCGTCGACCTGACCCGCGCTATTGGTTGTAAAGGAGTTACCATTATCGAGTTCATAGCGAGTACTCGCTGCCCTAGCGCTTGGATTGTTTAGAATCTCGAACTCCGGCGTACCTTTTACGGCGCCAGCTGAGTTTACCTTGACTACAGGAAGCTCGCCGTGAGGGTTGATCACCTTGGGATCAGCCCCCCCTTCCACCTTGCCAGCAGGCTTGGGCAGCGAAGCTGAGAAGTCTCCTGCATTCTCGACCGCCTGACCATTGTGGGTCACGGTCGACGGCGAGACGTAGCCCCCGCCAGCAACAGCTCCATCAACAGTTGACATGCCGACAAGCACATCGGCAACCGACTCCGCTAGATCATGCATATCCGCAGCAATGAAACCTGCAAGTAAGCAACCTGCATTGCTCAACTGATTGGTCAGATTCGGGGCGCTTCTAATACCTTGAAGAAATCTCGTATTAGAAAAGTTCTTGGCTCTGAGCATGAGCACCCAATAGCGGTACACCATCGCGCGGGATACTTCATCCAGCCAGAAACATCACTGGCATAAATAGAAACCTCTCCCTGTATACCGTGACAAACGGCAAGCATCCCCAAGGCATCAGACACATTGGCCAAACCCTCCAAGGATTCACAGGCAAGATCTTCTTCAAGGTACCTAAGCTCTTAAGCCGCCATCCCATCCGATTGAGACAGCCAGTGGCGGTGCTGCTCAAGATTTCTTTCTATTTTTTTCATTCTGGTACGCCCCATCAGTCGATTACGCGCCCAAGGTGAGACCCGCAATACTTCGTACCCGAAGCAGAGGTCTACTGTCTGACCTAGTCCTTGAGCTACCCACCAACATCCCCAGACTGATCGGCCATCGACCGGATAGCACGACTTCGCAGAATTATCGCTATCGTGCTTGCCACCATCCGGCCCCACAACCAGCTTTGACTAACTCACGTAGAGGTTTTCTCAATCCAGCCTAAAATTTGATGAAGGGAAAAACCTCTCTGAATAAATTTTCAATGCGCGGAGAGGCCTCAAGGTGGATAAGCGCTTCGTTGGTGGTCACAGGCATATCATAAGGTTTGAAACCTCGACGGGCGGCGATACCGTATAGTGCATACTCGTCACCTTCTGCATGCTCCCAATGAGGTACGTAGCCAATCACCTTATAAATCTTAAAGATCTCATCTTGAAAATCCATCAAATCATATAAATAACTTGGGGCATTATTTAGCGCCAAGGCTTGAGCGCTCCAGACATTTAGCTCATCCCTGCTGATAGCAGTGCAAAATAGACATGTAATCACAAAACCCAACAACTCGTCATTAAAACTATGCGGATCAATACCGTTCACTTCCCACCCCCCATGGCTTCGCCACCAATATGTCCAGTTTTCTGATGAATTAGCTCGGGAACTAGTTGCATTCGCCCACTATCCTGATGATGATGCCACGTATATCCATCAATTTTCTTCGCCCCAGCATTAATTTGCTCTAGCTGCTTAACAGTAAAGCCTGATGGGTTAACTTGGCCTTGCCGTATTGCACTTGCTAAATCTTTACTTGCAAGCTTCATTTGCCCCTCGTAACTCGCCGATTTAAACGCGTCAATCGGGAGACGTGTGTCAAATGCTGTCATATCATCAAATATAGGAAAACCCTTGTTATCGAATACGACGCCCGTCACCGGATGGCGCTGCCCTGCAAGATGTACGTTACGACCATCGATGGGAGGAACTGTAGTGGAGACAACGTTATCACGGCCATAAATGGACTCTAGCTCCGCCCTGGTGGTTTGCGAGTTGTAGGGCGCTTGGGAACCTTGCGCTTTTGCGTCGACAGCACCTTCCGTCTTACCCGCAGGCTTAGACAGCGAAGCTGAGAAGTCTCCTGCATTTTCGACCGCGTGACCATTATGGGTCACGGTCGATGGCGAGTCATAACCCCCGCCAGGTTTCACGCTGTAATCGCCTTTACCCGCCTTCCACTCGAGATTCTTCACAACCTGCCGTTCAGCCATCTGCTCAAGCTTTTCAGTACTCAGCTTGATCCCGACCGTAGCCAGCTTGACGCTGCCTTTGGCAACCCCGCCAACCCCGGTGACAAGGCCGCCAACGTCCCACACCAGTTCGCCAATGTCGTATCCCAACTGCTCGGCATTGGCTTCACCGCCGACAGTAAGCGCGTTCTCGATGCGGGCGACCTTGGCTTTGATGTTCTGTTTGAACTCTTCCGGATACCCGGCCAGCACGCTCGGATCGTCGATCAAGCCACCGATAGCCTTGACCGTCTCGACCGGCTGCAAAAGCATCTGGGCCAGCCCCGTGATGTCGTCAAAGCCGGCCTTGCCCAAGCTTTGGCCAACGCCACTCTGGGTCAACAGGTCCTGCTTCTTGCTGATATAGGCCCACTTGGCCAGCACCTTGAGTTAAGGCGCGAAAAATCATGCTGAAAAATGGCGTATTGGGCAGATAGACTGTAGGTCGTCAGGGGGGCGCATAAGGGGTGCAACTTGCCTGCAGAAAGGGTGCAAATAGGGTGCAAATAGGGTGCAAATAGGGTGCAAATAGGGTGCAAAAATACCCTATATTCAGCCTAAGCTTCTACATGTAAACCTGCTGCTTAATTTTCAAGGATAAATAAAGTCTATACTTATTTTAGCTTTAACTAAATCCAAGGTCACCTCACAGCCACACCACGCTGACAGGCCCGCTGTAAGTTTATTCTCAACATACCAACTGCGCAACTCTGTTAAAAGGTCTAACATATCTGTATTGGCTCGCCCGCCTGCCGTGAACCAGGCAACATCACCTTGTTCATCAATGTAGTCATACTCATACTCACAGCTATCTAGCTCTTGGGATAACTGTGCGCGCATTATAATTTTACAGGCTCCGCTGGGAGCAATTTCAAATAAAATGCCCCCAATGTCATTGTAGATATCATCATCACTACGCATCAATTTCCACCCGGTGAGTTTTTAAATACAATCTCTTTTGGACGAGCGTCGCCTATTGAATACTCCACATTAAAGCTATCTGGCCGAACACTTTTACCAGAATAGACAGGCTCAATTTTCCGGTCCCTACCCATCCTCAGCGCCGAAAAGCCTGGCCCAAAACCCGCGCTTTTCGCTGCTATCCTTGGCCACTACCATCACCTCTGCAGCGGGCTCCAGCAGGTCGCGCGGATAATGCTCGTGGCCACGGCACAGCGAATCGTCCAAATCGAACGCCTTGACGGCAGCAACCGCCTCAATGCACCAGCGGCCAAAGTAAGCACCACCTGCGAAATTCTCGTCGCCATAACGGTACCAATAAGGATGCTTGAAGGGCGCTGCTTGCTCCTGACTGCCCGAACGGGCACCGCTGCCAACTTCGGCATACCAATGCGCGACGAATCCCTGAAGCAGCACGCCTTGCTCCCCAGGAGGCGCATCGACAGCTGCAAGCAACCGAGCATACGATTTGGGGTAAAGCAGCACAGTACCGATCCGACGTTGCGGGGACCGGGTAGCGATAACGCGGTCGAGCAAAATGTCCTCGCCCTCGTTGTCGATCAGCGCCAACAGACGCAGCCACTGCTCGTCGGGGATATCGAGCGTCAACGCCAAGCCGACGAGCCAGAAACACAGAATGTAGTGATCGTAGTTGACAGCCCATAGGGTGCGGCTTGTCACCTGCTGCGCAGTCCACTGCTCCGCGCCTAAGCGCTGTGACCGCTCCCAGGCATCAAGCAAACCGGGGAAGTACCCTGCCAGGTCTGCCACCGGCAGGCCCGCAGAATACCGACGCAACATCTGATGCCAATGATCCTGAGCTAACTCGAACAGATACTGAGGCGCATAACTCGGGTCGCCGAATGGCCGACTTGCAGTGTCCCAGCCGAGGGTGATGGACTCGTCCCCAAAGGCGACCCATTCTGACCAATAGACTGGATCACCCAACGGGGCGCGCTTGTTTATCACTTGCTCCTTAATAACTTGGAAGTGGCCGTGATCCTTACGCTTCCAGCCATCACCTCACCGACGCAACTGATCCAGAATCATCAGGTGCACTTCCAGGTTCAACTTCACCATATGCTCAAGGTCGGCCTTGCCGCCGATGCAGAGCGCCGGCTCGAAGGCATACATTTCGTCCTCGGCAACCGGCCCCAGCTTGGCAAGTGCACGCTGGAACAGCGGTCTGCCTTGGTTATCGTCAAAGTCCAGGCTGTCACGACTGGTAGAGCCGAGGAAAATGCCGAGGCTGCGGTCTGGTTGCGGGTTGGATTTTTGCAGCTGATTCTTCAGCGCAACGATACCGCCAGCCAAACTAGACACTGTGATCTTGCGCTGATAACGCTCGCCCCAGGCATACAGTGAGCCGAACGCGTCCCTGGCGATCACGTGGTAATTATCGATTTCGGTCAGGCCGCTGCCTTGCAACCACATATCCAGCGTGGCCTTGTACGCATCTGGGTCCACGATCCAGAACAATCCATCGGCGTAAGAACACCAGCCTTCTTCGCGCCAGTAGCCCAGCAATGCAGCGGGCAGTTTTGACTGGTATTTGTCGAAACTCGCTTCAGGTACCTCACGACGCGAGGTGGCTTCACCGAGGTTGTCGATCATCGACTGGAAAAATTCGTCTCTCACTTTGCCGCTCCTCGCAGTAGCTCCAGCCTGACATTCATCTTCGCCTGCCCAGCCCCATTGGCGATGGCCGAGGCCACTGATTCGTCAAGCGCCTTCAATCGGCTCGGCCAACTGCCGCCAATTGAGGAGTTGACCAGCGAATCGCCCATTCTGACAGGTTCAGGGCTGAACCAACCACCGGCGACCATATCCGGATCATGTAATGCCGCAAGGTCCGAGCGAATCTGTTTGGCCCGTACCGACGCCTGCGCAGATGCGGTCTTGAAGTCCAGATTCTTGTCCTTGGCCATCAACGACTCGGTGATGCTGTCACGCACGTCATTTTCGAAGTCTTTACCAAACTTGGTTTGCGCTGCAACCGAGTCGGGATTTCGCCCGTGTTTATCATAGGCATCGCGAGCAATCTTGAACTCGTCGACGCTCATCTGGTTGATAGCCTTTTCCTGGGCCAGCAGTTGCTTGTTGTACTCCTTGAGGAAACTCTTCTGCTGTTCTGGCGTCATCGCCTTGAACTTGTCGCTGTTGTAAGGGTTGAACGGCTTGACCGTGAACTCATCCATCAGCGGCACGGCTTTTGCGGGATCTATCGGCGCATCCGGTTTGACGTGTGGGTCGCCGCCACTGGTTGACGGCTTGCCAGTGCCCGCCAGCTCATCCGGCACGCGAGTCACCGGTGCCTCTGGGACATCGACGGCCGGCCGTGCAGGCACAACCTTACCGGCTCCGGCCCCTTCGGTCTTGACCAGTTTGGCACCGTCTACAGCCATTTTTTCGAGACTATCGCGGCCCAGCTTGATGCCCACACTGGCCAGTTTGACGCCGCCTTTGGCAACCCCGCCTACTCCGGTGAGAAGCCCACCAACATCCCATACCAGTTCGCCCATGTCGCGGCCCAACTGTTCGGCGTGCTCATCACCACCGACTGTTAGCGCTTCTTCGATGCGAGCGACCTTGGCCTTGAGGTTTTGTTTGACCTCTTCCGGGTAGCCGGCCAAGGCGCTCGGGTCGTCAATCAGGCCGCCGATGGCCTTCACCGTCTCGATCGGGTGCAGAAGCATCTGCGCCAGCCCCGAGATGTCATCAAAGCCGGCCTTGATCAAGCCCTGGCCAACCCCGCTTTGCGTCAGCAGGTCCTGCTTCTTGCTGATATAGGCCCACTTGGCCAGCACCTTGAGTTCATCCAGGCGGCCTTCGGCTTCCTTCAGCTCTTTGCGTGCCTGCACGTACTGCTGGGTCGCCAGCCAGTTGTTATCCACAGCCCCCGAGGCCGCCGCGGTAGCGGTGGCGGCATCGAGGCTGGTGGTGGCGGCGATGCCGGTGACCAGGCTGACGATGAGGTTGCGCTTGGCTTCGCGCTGGCTTTCAGTTTCGGTCGGGCTGGCTTCGGAGAACAGCCCGGTGAGCAGGCTCGACGCCGCCGCGCCGGCCGCGCCACTGCCGCAGCTCTGGCTGCTGGCGGCCGCACCGGCGCAGGCGAGGATGCCGTGCAGGGCAGCGTGCATCGGCGTGCCTTCGACCAGGGTGCCGTCGGCGACCAGGTCACCGAGGTAACCGGCGCCTTGCTGCTGCACGTAGTTGACGACCATGCCTTGCATGAACGCGCCGTTGCCGGCACTGATGTTGCCGCTTGCTGCGGCAACCAGTGCGGTGGTGATCTGCCGGTAGGTGCCGCCGGCGCCCCAGTTGCCGGCCACGCCATCCGCTTCGTTGCGCAGCCTGATGGCCTGGTCGCGCAGGGCCTGGCTGAGCTCGGCGTCGCTGGTTTCGAGGGCCTTGGCATCGGCTGCATCGGCCGCGTTGCGCTTGGCGTCGACTTCCTTGGCCTTGTTGGCGAGCAGGGTGCCGGCCTCGTTGGCAAAGGCGTTGACGATCTCGAAGCCGGCGCGGATCTGCTCTTCGTCGAAGATCGGCTTGAGCGCGTTGGTGTTGTCGCGGTCACTGGAGACATCGCGATTGAGCCCGGCGAGGGTCTCGTCGACGCTCTGGCCGGTGCGCTCGCGCTGGGCAGCGGCGTCGGTGATGAGGATGCTGCCGCCACTGATGCCGCTGCGGGTCACGCTGCTGGCGCTGTCGCTGGCACTGATGGCAATCGGCAGGCTGGCGCCGATCTGTTTGTCGTTGGTGGGGATCTCGGTGCCGGGGGTAATCGCGCCGCCGGTCTGCACCTTGCCGTCCTGGGACTTGCCGATCTCGCTGTAGCCGCCGCCGATGCTGAAGGTGCTGGCGTCGTACTCGGCTTTGTTGCGGATGTCGCTGGTGGTCAGGCTGGCGGTTTCGAGGCGGTTCTTGCCGTCAGCCACAGCCTTGTCGCTGCTGGCGATGACCGCGCCTTTGAGGTCGGTGTTGCCGCCGACGCGGATGTCGAAGCCGCCGTCGCCGGCCTTGATCCCGGACTGCTCGGTAACGCTGGCAAAGTCCGAGTCCATGTCGGTGCCGCCGAGGTTGGCGCTGCCGCCGCTGACCGTGCTCATGCCGTAGCAGAACGGCGGGATGCACAGGCTGATGCCGACACCCATGCTCTTCTCATCGACCTTGAAGGTATCGGTGTCTTGCAGGCTCTCGATGTTGAGGTCGCCGCCAACGTCTGCCAGCACCTGACGGCCACTGACCACGGCGCCGCGCAGGTTGGTGTCACCGCCGGAGACCAGCGTGGTGGTGTTGCCTGCGGCGATCTGGGTGTTGGTGTGGGTCAGGGTGTCGCCATCGGCGTCGCCGCGGTTGCCGCTGACGCCCAGGTCGAGGGTGAAGCCGTTGCGCGAGCCGCCCAGCGACAGGCCGATGCCGACGCTGGCGCTCATGCCTTTGCTGTCGCTGTCCTGCTTGCTGGTGTTCTGCGCGGCGAGCAGGTCGATGTTGCCGTCGGCGGCGAGGGTGGCGTTGTTGCCGGCGCGCACCTCGCTGCCCTGGACGAGAATGTTGCTGTCGCTGCCCGCACCGGTGGCGCGCAGACGCACGTCGTTGCCGGCAATGATGGTCGAGCCGGCAGCGGCGTCGCTTTGCTGCACGGTGGTGCTCTGTTGCTGCTTGGTGCCCAGCGACAGGCTGATGTTGATGCCGCCGGCAGCGCCCGGGTCCTGGGCGACCGCAGTGGCGGCGTTGTTGACCGCCAGTGCGGTGGTGGCCGCAGCCAGCGCCTGCATGCGGCCGTCTTCGGTCTTGCTCGACGCCTGCTGCATCTGCTGGGTGGTCTGGATCGCGCTGATCACCGGGTTGGTGATGGTCACGGTGAAGCCGGTCTGCTTGAACAGCGTCTCGCGGGTGCGCTCGCTGGTCTCGCGGGCTTCGGTGATGGCGATCTGTTGAGCGAGGATGTCGACGTCGCCTTTCGGCGCAACCACATCGCTGCCGACCTGGCGGTACTGGCGCCCGGCTTCGATCATGACATCGCCTTCGGTGCTGCCGATGGTGCTGGCGCGGGCGGTTTCACGGGTGGTGAGGTCTTTGACGCTCTGCTGCTGGGTGCCCATGGTCAGGGCGATGCCGCCGCCGCTGAACAGGCCGCTCTTTTTCTCCGACTTGTCGTGGCGTTCGCTGCTGCTTTCGGTGGCCGCTTCGATGTTCACATCGCGCTCAGCGACCAGCACCGTTTGCTTGGTCGAGACCACGTCGCTGCCGCGCACGCTGATATCGCGGCCGGCCTGCAGGTAGGTCTGCTCGCCGCTCAAGGTGGTGCCGCTGGCCTGGGTCTGGCTGACGGTGTCGCGCAAGGTGGTGGTCTTGCTCGACAGCATGCCGTTGCTGCCCTTGAACTTATGCGCTTCGTCGGCGAACTGGTACTGCTCGGCGGCCGTCAGGTTGATGTCGCGGCGCGCTTCGGCAAGGACCATGCCTTGGTCGCTGGTGACCGTGGCGCCGCGGGCGTTGAGGTCCTGGCCGGCGGTGATGCGCAGGTCACCGTTGGTTTGCACGGTGCTGCCGACTTCGCCGCGGCTGGCTTCGTTGCGCCAGTTGCTGGCATCCCAGCGGATCGCCTGCTGCGAACTTTCGCTGACGGTGCCGAGGTTGACGTCGCGCCCGGCCTGCAACTGGGTAGCGCCGCCCTGGCCGGCGTTGACCACCTGGCTGCCTTGCAGGTTGAGGTCATTGCCGGCGGCGACTTTCATGCTGCCGCCATCACCGCTGACAAACAGCCCGGCGACCCGCGACAGGTTGCTGCGGGTGCCTTGCTCGCTGCTGCTGTCGCGGATCAGCGAGCGGCTGTTGATGTCCTGCCCGGCGTCGATGGCGAGGCTGTCGGTGGCGCCGATCAGGCCGCCGAGGTTGTTCAGGTTGTCGCGGGTCTGCAGGGCGACGTTGTTGCCCTGGATGCGGCCACCGAGGTTGTCGATGTTCTGTGCGGTCAGCGCGACCACGCTGCGCCCGCCGAGGCTGCCGCTGTTGATCAGGTCGCCAGACAGGTCGAGCTTGAGCTGCTGGCCGGCGATCAGCGCGCCATTGCCGTTGATGTCGCCCTCTTGCACGCGCACGTAGACCTGCGGCACCAGCACCTTGCGCGATTCGCCGTTGGCCAGGGTGACGTTGCGCTCGACCAGCCAGACGATGTCGCTGGTCAGCTGGGCCATCTGCTCGGCGCTCAAAGCAACACCCGGCACCAGGTTCCAGTCGCTGGCCAGGGTCACGGCGTTGTCGATCAGGGCGCGGTACTGCGCTTCGTCGTTGGCAAAGCCGTCGAGGAAGCGCCGGCCGGTGAGCTGGGCGATCTGTTCGCGGATCAGCTTCTGCTCGTAGAAGCCGTCGCCAAGGCGTTGCTGAGTCTGCGCCGGGTCGAACTGCAGGCGCTCGAGCATGTAGTCCGACGACAGCCATTTGCGGTAGCTGGTAAAGCGCGCGTCGGTCTCGATCAGGTAGTTACTGGTGCCTGCGGGGTTGGTCTGGAACAGGCTGTTGTTGGGCAGCGCCAGGTTCAGGCCGCCGGTGCGCACCTGGTCGGCAATGCCCTGGCCGTCGTTGAGCTTGACCTCGACTACGGCGCCGACTCGGTACTGCTCGCCAACCTCGGCGTTGACTGCACCAACCGTAGCCACCTGCTGGCCGACCTGGAGCAGCTCGCGACCGCTCAGCTGAGTGCCGCTGCCGTTGACCACGGCGTACTGGCCGTACTCGGTGGGGGTCAGGTCGATGTCCTGGATCAGCGGCGCCGGGCGGTAATCGGTGATTCTGCGGCCCTGGCTGTCACGGCCCTTGCGCTGGATGCGGTAGAAGTTGGTCGCGGTGCCGGCATCGGTGGTCACCCGCTGGCCGTCCACCTCGGTGTTGATCACTTGCGCGGCGCCGGCCTGGAGCAAGCCACCGGCCAGAATCCGGCTCTTGTCGTTGAGTACGCTGTCGCCGCTGAAGGTCAGGTTGCCGCCGGCCAGAATCTGCCCAGGCGCTGAGCTGGCGATACGGGTTTCGACCACGCTGCGGGTGTAGTCGTAGCGATTGAAGTTGTCGCGCACGCCATCCGGGGCGACCAGATGATCGACTTCGTCGCGGTAGACCGAGACCTGATCAGGGCGGTAGCGGTTGGGCGAGCCGGTGATCTGGAATTCCTGCAACTGCTCGCGGCTGACTTCTACGTCGACGGTGCTGAAGTGTTCGTTGGTGTTGCGCAGCTCGCGGATGTTCAGGCTCATGGCGCCCAGCGATTCGACCGTGGCGCTGGCGTTGGCCAGCAGGTCGGCGCGGCCGCTGGCCTGATCGTTGCCATCCAGCGTGCCACCGATGGCGAGGTCGCCGGCACTGAAGATCAGCGCCTGCTCGCGGTTGTCGATACGCTGGCTGCCGATGTCCAGCCGCTCACGGGCGGCGATGACCGCCGCCGGGCCTGCTTCGTCGAGGTTGGCCAGGGTGCGGCTGGCGATGGCCAGACGGTCGCCGTAAATGCGCCCGGTGCCAAGGTTGAATAGCTCATCGGCTTGCAGGCGCACCTGCTGACCGTCGATCAGGCCGCGGTTGTGCAGTTGGCCGTTGACCCGCAGGTCGACCTGGGTGGCGGCCATTTCGCCGCTGGCGGCGTTGTCCAGCGCCTGACCGCGCACGATCAGCGCTTGCCCGGCGAGCAGCTTGCCGCTGTTGTACAGGGCCCCACCGATATCGATATCGACCTTGCCGTTGGCTTGCACCTGGCCGCCGAGGCTGAGGTTGCCCTGCTGGCGCAGGATCAGGTCACCGAGGCTGAGCAGGCGGCCACTGCCGCTGAAGTACGCCGCATTGAGCGACAGCAGGCTGCCGCCGAGCAAGGTGCCACTACCATTGTCGACGGCCAGGCGGTTCTGCGCCGGGTCGCGATCGGCCAGGCGCAATTCGCTGCCAGCCGAGACCAGGCCGGCGTCGTTGTACAGCGCCTGGGCCAGGCCGAGGTCGATGCCGGCGTCAGAGCGCAGGGCGCCTTGCTGGTTTTCCAGAGTGTCAGCGCGCAGCAGCAGCGACTGGCCTTCGATGCCTTGCTCGTTGCCCTGGCTGGTGCGGTTGTCGAGCTGCGCGGTGGTCAGCCGGGTTTGCCCAGCGCTGCGCAGCAGGCCGCCGCGGTTGTCGATGCGCTCGTTCTGTTCAACGATCAACGCACCTTTGGCCTGCACCTTGCCGCCCTGGTTGTCGAGGCGGTTACCGAGCAACTGCACCTGGCTTTCGCCGGCGATCTGGCCCTGATTGTTGAGGGTGGTGGCTGCCAGCAGCAGGTTGCCCTTGGCGCCGATAAAGCCCTGCTGGTTATCCAGTTGCGCGCTGCGCAGCTCGACTTCGGCCTGGCCGACGATGCCTCTGTCAGCGCCTGAGGCGCTGTTGTGCAGGGCGGCGCTGCCGGTGTCGACGAACAGCCGGCCACCGGCCTGGATCAGCCCGCCGCTGTTGTGCAGCTCGCCGCTGCGCAGGTCGAGCCTGGCCTGTGCATCGAGGGTGCCGCCGTCGTTGTTGACGCTTTGCCCACGGCTGTCGAGCAGCAGCTCGCGGCCACTGATCACGCCCTGGCTGTTGTTCAGGCCAAGCGCGCCGAGTTGAATATCGCCAGCCGCTTCGAGGCGCCCGCCCTGGTTCTGCAGCTGACCCTTGCTGACTTCCACGAACAGCCCGGCCTCGACCGAGCCGAGGGTGCCGCCGCTGTTGTCGAGCTGGCCGGCAATCACTTGCATGGCCTGGGTCGCGGCGAGGGTGCCGGCGATGTTGCTGAGGCTGTCGGCGTTCAGGTTGAGGGTATTGCCGGCGCTGAGCGTGCCGCCGTCGTTGAGCACTTCGCCGGCAGTGACGGTCATGGCGCCGCCAGCAGCCAGGGTGCCGCCACGGTTGTCCAGGCGCTGCGCGTCGCGCACTTGCAAAGTGCCGCCGTGGGTGGCGATCACGGTGCCGCCGCTGGTATCCAGGTCACGGCTGTCTAGCAGCACTTGCCGGCCTTGGGTCTGGCCGTTGGCAAGCTGGGCCTTTTGCGCGCTGATCTGCAGGGCGCCATTACTGGCCAGGGTGCCGCCGTTACCGTCGATTTCGCTGGCGCGGACGTCGAGTTTGCCGCTACCGGCGTGCTCGACCTTGCCTTTGCGGTTGGCCAGGGTGCCTGCGTCGAGGCTGAGCTCGCGGGCGTTGCTGGCGATGCGGCCGTCGCTGTTGTCGAGCTGGCCGGCGACTTTGATGAGGCTTGCTGCGGTGCCGGTCTGGACCAGTTCGCCGCCGTTGTTCGAGAGCTTGTCGGCGTTGACCTGCAGGTTGCCGACATTGACCTTGGCGCTGTCGCTGCGCACGGTTGCGCTGGCTTTGGCGTCGAGGCGGCCAGCGCTGTCGATGGTGCTCGAGCTGAGGTCAAGGTCGCCGTTGTTGGCGGTCAGGTTGAGGTTGCCGGCGTAGCTGCGGCTGTGGCTGAGGTCGACCGTGTCGCCTTGCAGATCAAGGGTGCCGCTGGCGTGGTTCTGGCCGTGGGCGGCAATCTGCTTAGCCTTGACCGTGAGCGTGGCGTTGCCGCTGGAAGTACCTTGGGCGTCAACGCCGGCTGCCAGCAGCGAGTCGCGGCTGCTGTCGAGTTTGGCCGCGTCGATGTTCAGATTGCCCTGAGCGGCCAGCTCGCCGGTGTTGGTGACAGTGCCCTGGCTGCTGGCGTGCAGGTCGCCTTTGGCGTACAGGCTGCCGCTGTTGTCCACTGCCGTGGCACTGGCTACGCGGGTCGCCCCAGCACTGCTGATGGCGCCCTGGTTGAGCAGCTTGCCGTCGGCGCTGATCACCACGTCACCGGCCATGGCGCCGATCTGCCCGGCGTTGCGTACGCCAACCCCGGCCTCGGTGCCGACCAGCTTGATCTTGCCGGCGTACATGCCGCCCAGCTCGGCGACGTCGATGGCCACCTCGGGCTGGGCGCTGTCGTCCTTGGCCAGGGCGGTGGCCTGGGTATTGTCGGCGTTGACCTGATTACGCCCGGTGGTGACCTTGAGGTCGTTGGCCCAGATCCCGGCGTTGACCTCGACGCTGCGCGCGATCAGGTCGGTGTAGTCGCTGTCGCGGGCATCCAGGCCCTTGCCGGTAATGCTCAGGGTGCCGCCTTCGACGCGGTAGCCGGTGATGCGCCCGTTCTCCATCTGCGCGCGGCCGGTGGTCAGGGTCGAGCGGTCGGCATTGATGAAGCCGCAGCCGTCACAGGTGATCCCGGCCGGGTTGGCGATGACCACTTCGGCGCGCTGGCCGGCGACTTCGACGTAGCCACGCAACTGGCTCGGGTTGCTCGAATTGACTTCGTTGAGGATGACCTTGGCACTGCCCCGGCCAAGGTACGGGTTGCCCTCGATCCAGCCGCCCAGCTGGGTTTTGCTGTTGCCGACCGCGTTGTTGAGGATCGCGCCACGGCCGTCGACGTCGAACTGGCTGTAGTTGTTGCGCGACACCCCGCCGGCGCTCGGCGCGCGGATGTTGACCTGCGGCGTGCCGTTGGCGCTGTTGATCACCATCGGCTGCTGCCCGCTGGGCGCGCCACGGTCGGCGACGATGCCAGCGGCCCAGGCCGGGGCCACGCTGAGGCTGATCAGCCCAAGCGCGCCCATCAGGGCGTAGCGCAGGCCGTTGAGGCTGGCGACGCAGGGCTTGGCCACCACGCCGCTGCCACTGCTGACGCCGGGCGCCTTGCCGGCGCTGCTGACGGTTTCGGCGACGACCATGAGCAGGCCGCGCGCCTTGTTGAAGATGATGCGATACAGATGCTTGTTCATTGCAAATCCCTTTGCGTCAGGCGTCGGTGGCCAATGGGTGAGCGGCAAACCAGGCGCGCGCCTGCTCCGGGATCACCCCGATGCCATGAAAAGTGTTGACCCTGAGCCCTTGCTCTTCGCCGCGGTGGTGCAACGCGCGCGCGCAACGGTCAGTGAACAGGCGCCGCGCCAGCAGGCGGCTGAGGGCGACGCTGTGGCCGAACGGGGTGACCCAGTCGTTGATCCACATGCGCTCGCCGCTGCACCAGTCGGCTTCGTCCAGCTCGATCGGTGAGCGGGTCAGGTAGCGCTGTTCGGCGGCCTCGCTGAGGTTCAGCCAGGAGACGAAAAACACCGGGCGACCGCCCTCGCTGCCCAGCACGAACTGGCGGTGTTTGAGCGCCGGCAACAGCAGGCTGGCGAGGCTGTGCAACGGGGCGTCGCGGTGGGCCGTGGAGTGCATCCACAGCCAGGTCGCAGCGCCCAGCGCGGTGGCTTCGTTCCACGGTTCGTCGATCAGGCCTGGGGCGGTGATGTCGAAGGTGTCGATGCGCATGGCAGCCTCCTCAGAACGACAGCGCGACGGTAAACGCGCTGGTGAAGTTGGCGGTTTCGAAGCCATCGGGCTTTTTCAACGGCGTACCCCACGACCAGTCGTAGGAGAGGTTGCGATAACCGCCGCGCACACCGACCACGGCACCGGCCAGGCGCCGGCCGATCAGGTAGTCGGCGGAGTTGCCGCCGACTTCGCCGTAGTCGACCCCGGCGTACAGCTCCTGGCCGCTGCTGCCCAGGGCCAGGCCGAGTTCGTTGCTCAAGGTCCAGCCGCGGTCGGCCGAGAGGATGTTCTCGCCATCGAAACCACGCACCGAGTAGCGCGTGCCGATGCTGAAGCGGTCTTGCGGGACCAGTTCGGTGCGGTTCCACTGCGCGCGCCAGCCGCCGATGTAGCGCAGGCGCTGGCCATAGGCGTCGAACGGCACTTGCAGCTGGGCGTCGGCCTGGATGATTTTCGAGCGGGCGGTGCCGTCGCCGAAGGCTTCTTCCGGCGCCTCCAAGGCGCTGTGGGCGCCGGTGCCACGGCGGTAGCTCAGGCCAAGATCAAGGGTTGAAGCGCCGATGAACTCACGATGGCCAATGCCCGCCTGCCAACCGGCCATGCGCCGGTGTTGCTGGAGCAGTTCGGTGTCGTCGATGAAGTTTTCCGAAGAGCGCGTCCACAGGCTGCCCCACATCGTCGTCTTGCGCACCGCATCGCGGTACACCAGGCGCGACAGGCGCAGCTCGTTGTTGCGGCTTTCGCCGCGGTAGAGGAAGTCCTGGTTAACCCCGGCCACCGTCTGGTGGTAGTCGTACTCGCTGCTGGTGAACGCCAGTTGCCAGTACCCGAACGGCAGCGAGTAATGCAGGGTGTGCCCTTTCGAGCCTTTGTCGCCGGAGGTGCCGCCGCCCAGGTCGTGGTTGAAGCTGGCGTAGAACAGGTCATTGAGCGACAGCGGGTTGTCCAACGACAGCGCCACGGCGCCCTGGTATTTGCCGGTGGTCTTGCTGCCGCTGTTGTCCACCGACAGGCTCAGGCGCGCCGGGAAGCGCTGGCGCCAGGCGATGATCACGTCGCTCTCGCCCGGCTTGGCGGTGCTGCTGGCGGCAGGCGCGATGCGGATATCGGCTTCGGCAGTGGGCACCCGTTTGAAGTTTTCCAGCGCTTGTTCGATGTCGCGCAGGTTGAGCAGATCGCCAGGCTTGGCCGGCATCGCGTTCCAGGCGTTGGCGCGCCCGCTGGTGCCCTCGGCAAAGCGCACCTGGCCGATGCGGCCGGGCAGCAGGGTCAGCACCAGAATGCCGCTGTTGAGGTCTTGCGCTTCGGCCAGGACACGGGTGGTGACGTAGCCCTTGGCGATGATCGCGTTCTGCATGCGCTTCATCGTCAGGTTGATGCCGGCACCGCCCAGGCACTGACCCAGCGCTGGGTCGTCGCTGGGGTTGGCGGCCTGCAGCGCCCACTGGAACTGCTCGGCAGCCTCGCCGATCAGGCGGATATCGTTGATCTTGAAGCAGGGTTTTTCATCCCGCGGCAGGCGTGCCTGGGCCTCGGCCACAGGTGCAGCTTCCAGGCGCACGTCGGGGCGGGTGTCGAGTTGCTCGCGCAGGATTCGCTCGCGCTCGCGTTGGCGCAATTCTTCATCGGCAACGGCTGCCGAAGCTGACTGGCTGACCACCAGACCTGCCAGCAGCAGGCATAGTGGAGGAACAAGCGAGGCGAATGAGCGGGCGACAGCAACAGTCACCGCGCCGCGTTGCGCGAGTGGAGGCATGACACGTCCTTGTGAACCGGAAACGGGTAAAGGCTTGGGACAGGGGATGTCCTGCAGGCCTGAAATCGAACGGTCTGACGTGTCATTCGCAGAAAAGTTGCGTGATGAAGTAGGAAAAATCAGCACAGCAGAGCGATTTGTGAAACAAATCGCACTCTGAGCGTCGGGTTTTGTCGCGCGGCCCTGTAGTTACTCTTTGCTGACCGTGGCTGATTCATCGGTCGAAGGCGCCTCGCTGGCGGCAGCCTCCTGGCCTGGCGCGGCGTCGACTCTGCGCAGCCGATTCAGCTCTGGCAGGCCGAGTTTCAACAACCGTGCAGTCTTGTTGCTGGCGACCTTTTCCAGGCCTTGATCTGCCGGCACCCGCGCCAGCTGCCCGGCCAGACTCATGGCCAGAATCTCCCGCGAGTAGACCCCGCCACCCAGGGCATACACCGCCGCAATCAGCTCGCGCAGCGGCAGTGGCAAGCGCCAGCGGGTGCGCAGCGCCGAGCCGAATGGGGCGCCGAATTCGTTGAGCGACAGTTGCACCTGATCTTCATCCAGCTCACCGCCGGCCAGGCGCCACTCCTGCAGGCAACGCAGCACCGCTAGGTCGCCCAGACAATGCAGCAGGCCGGCGCAGTAGCAGCGGCCTTCATCAACTTCAAGCATGCGCGCCAGGGTGCGGCCGTACTCTGCGGTGTGCAGCGACAAGTCCCAGTAGTGCGCGGCATGCCGGGCCAGCAGCGGGTCGCTCAGCCGCGCGCTGCGCTTGAGAGTCAGGCCGAGCACCAGGTTCATGCTCTGGGTGCTGCCGAGTTTGTTCAGCGCCTGCAGCAAAGTCTGCGCCGGGGCATCGCTATGCATCGCCGCGCTGTTGGCGGCGGCGATCAATACTGCGGTGATCTGCGGGTCGCTGCGCACCTCTTCTTCAAGCACGCGCAGGTCCAGCCCTTGCGGATTGAGCGCGCGCTTGATGGCTTGCTCGACGTCGGCCAGCAGCGGCCCACCGTCGGCACTGGCGCGGCGCTGCTCAAGATACGCCGGCAGCTTGGCTCCGGGGCTGAGCGGCGGCACCGGGCAGGCGATCTCCTCGCCGGCGCTGGTCAGCAGCACTTCGAGGCGCTTGCGCAGTTTGTCGATGTTGAGCGGTTTGCTCAGGTATTCGGTGGGTTGCAACGGCAGCACTTCACGCACGCTGGCGCTGTCGCTGCGGTTGCTCAGCAAAATGAACGGCAGGCTCGGCGTCTGGCTCTTGCCACGCACTCTGCGCAGCAGGTCGAGGCCGTCAATGTCACCCACCAACTCACGGTCGGCGATGATCAGGTCAGGCTTGCTGGCCAGTGCCGCCAGCGCCTGGGCACCGTCGGCGCAGATCTGCAGGCGGGCGTCGCAGCGCACGCTTAGCAGGGTTTCGCGCAGCATGTCGCGCACCCATGGGTCGCCTTCGGCAATCAAAACGCAAGGCGCGGTGGGGTTTGCAACGCTCATGGGCTACTCCTGAGTAATCGTGTCACGCAATCCGTTGCAGCTTCCAAAACAGGTCCTTGGGCTAACCATAGCGTCTAGCCCGCTCGACAGGCATAAAAAAACCCGCCTAGGCGGGTTTTTTTCTGACGCGGGTCACATTACGCGAGTTCAGCGAAGCACTCTTCGATGATCGCCAGGCCCTTGTCGAGCAGCGCGTCTTCGGCAGTCAGCGGCACCAGGATGCGCAGGACGTTGCCGTAAGTACCGCACGACAGCAGGATCAGGCCCTTGTCGCGCGCCTTGGCCACGACCTGGTTGACTGCTGCAGCGTTTGGCGTGTGCGAGCCAGCGGCGTCGAACACTTCAACTGCAATCATCGAACCCAGTGCACGCACATCACCGATGATCGGGTGCTTGGCCTGGATCTGGCGCAGGCCAGCGACCAGGTGCTCGCCAACAGCCTTGCTGCGGTCGAGCAGTTTTTCTTCTTCGAACACCTGGATCACGGCCAGGGCCGCGGCGCAGGCGATCGGCGAACCGGCGTAGGTGCCGCCCAGGCCGCCTGGAGCGATGGCGTCCATGTACTCAGCCTTGCCGCACACACCGGCCAGCGGGAAGCCGCCAGCGATGGATTTGGCGAAGGTGGTCAGGTCAGGCGCAACGCCCATCTGTTCCATGGCGAAGAAGGTGCCAGTACGGCCAGCGCCGGTCTGCACTTCGTCGGCGATCAGCAGGATGCCGTGCTGGTCGCACAGGGCGCGCAGGCGCTGCATGAACGGCTTGGTCACCGGGATGAAACCACCTTCGCCCTGAACTGGCTCGATGATGATTGCAGCGATGTCTTTTGGCTCGGCGTCGTTCTTGAAGATGCGTTCGATGGAAGCGATCGAGTCGTCGATGCTCACGCCGTGCAGCTCGTTCGGGAAGATCGCGCGGAAGATGCCGCCTGGCATCAGGCCCATGCCGGCCGAGTACGGTACGACTTTACCGGTCAGACCCAGGGTCATCATGGTACGGCCGTGGTAGCCGCCGGTGAAGGCGATAACGCCAGCACGGCCAGTGGCAGCGCGGGCGATCTTGACGGCGTTTTCAACCGCTTCGGAGCCGGTGGTGACCAGCAGGGTCTTCTTGTCGAAGTCGCCTGGGACCAGCTCGTTGATTTTTTCGCACAGCTCAACGTAAGGCTCGTAGGCCAGCACCTGGAAGCAGGTGTGGCTGACCTTGGTCAGCTGGTGCTGAACAGCGGCAACCACTTTCGGGTGCAGGTGGCCGGTGTTGAGTACGGCGATGCCGCCGGCGAAGTCGATCAGTTCGCGGCCTTCAACGTCGATCACGGTAGCGTTCTTCGCGGTGTCGACGAAGATCGGGTGGATCTGGCCAACGCCACGTGGGACGGCGGCGACACGACGTTGCATCAAGGATTCGTTGGTCTTGCTCATAGTGCCCTCAATTGCGCCGACTGATAGCGGCGCTTGGGGGTGGCTGGGTCTGTTCGCGATCAGTATTCGTTGATCGACTGGCGCGAGCGCCCGGGCCACCAGGTCCTGCAATATAAAAAGACCAGCGAGACGTCGCTCTCGCGCCCCGCTGGCAGAGGTAAAAACCTTGCTACTGGATCAGACGCTGATGCACAGGTACTTGATTTCGAGGTAGTCCTCGATACCGTACTTGGAACCTTCGCGGCCCAGGCCCGAGGCCTTGATGCCGCCGAATGGCGCAACTTCGTTGGAGATCAAGCCGGTGTTGATGCCGACCATGCCGTATTCCAGCGCTTCGGCAACACGGAACACACGGCTCATGTCGCGGGCGTAGAAGTACGAGGCCAGGCCGAATTCGGTGTCGTTGGACATGGCGATGACTTCTGCTTCGTCTTTGAAGCGGAACAGCGGCGCCAGTGGGCCGAAGGTCTCTTCCTTGGCTACGGCCGCAGTTTTCGGCACGTCGACGAGGATGGTCGGTTCGAAGAAGTTGCCTTCGATCAGCTTGCCGCCGGAAAGGATCTTGGCGCCTTTGCTGACTGCGTCCTGGATGTGCTCCTGAACCTTGGCTACAGCCTTGCCGTCGATCAGCGGGCCGGTGGTGGTGCCGTCTTCCAGGCCGTTACCGATCTTGAGCTTGGCCACAGCGGCCTGGAGCTTCTCGGCGAACGCGTCGTAGACACCGTCCTGCACGTAGATACGGTTGGCGCAGACGCAGGTCTGGCCGTTGTTGCGGTACTTGGAGATGATCGCGCCTTCGACTGCCTTGTCCAGGTCAGCGTCG
This sequence comes from Pseudomonas sp. EZ-C24, assembly GCF_014525325.1. Lineage (NCBI taxonomy): Bacteria > Pseudomonadati > Pseudomonadota > Gammaproteobacteria > Pseudomonadales > Pseudomonadaceae > Pseudomonas > Pseudomonas sp. EZ-C24. The sequence continues at coordinate 50,338 of NZ_JACDIU010000032.1, forward strand.
TCGAACACGATGAACGGAGCGTTGCCACCCAGCTCCAGCGAGACCTTTTTGATGTCCTTGGCGCATTCCTGCATCAGCTGACGGCCGATTTCGGTCGAGCCGGTGAAGGACAGCTTGCGCACGATCGAGTTGCCGGTCAGCTCGGTGCCGATGTCGCCGGCGCTGCCGGTGACGACGCTGAACACGCCAGCCGGGATGCCGGCGCGGGTGGCCAGCTCGGCCAGGGCCAGAGCGGAATACGGGGTCTGCGAAGCAGGCTTGAGCACCATGGTGCAGCCAGCGGCCAGGGCCGGGCCGGCTTTACGGGTGATCATTGCGGCCGGGAAGTTCCACGGGGTGATGGCCGCGGTAACGCCGATTGGCTGCTTGATGACGATCAGGCGCTTGTCTGGCTGATGGCCCGGGATGGTGTCGCCATAGACGCGCTTGGCTTCTTCGGCGAACCACTCGATGAACGAGGCGGCGTAGGCGATTTCGCCCTTGGCTTCAGCCAGCGGCTTGCCTTGCTCGGTGGTCATCAGGCGAGCCAGGTCGTCCTGGTTTTCGATCATCAGCTCGAACCAGCGACGCAGCTTGTTCGAACGCTCTTTGGCAGTCAGGGCACGCCAGGCCGGCAGGGCCTTGTCGGCAGCTTCGATGGCGCGGCGGGTTTCAGCGGCGCCCATCTTTGGCACGGTGCCGATGACTTCACCGGTAGCCGGGTTGGTCACCTGGATGGTCTGGCCGTTGTCCGCATCCAGCCATTCACCGTTGACGAAGGCTTGCTGGCGGAACAACTGAGCGTCTTTGAGCTGCATGTCGGCTTCCCTTGAGCACCGTGAGCGCACGGAGCGAATTATTGATTGTTGAACACGCACCCCACCACGGAAAACGGCCGTTACGGGGCTTGAGCGTTTGAAATCTCAAACGAATCGTAAGGGTCTGTTGGGTCTTGGACAATAGGCTGTTCGAAAAAAAGAACGAGTGGTTGAACACCTCGTCCGATTTTCGCCAGCGTTGCGTGGCCCGCGCAGGGCCCGACAACAGTAGCCCCGTGCGTCGTGAAAGGCCAGCGACGCTGGCGCGGCGGATATTTGGGGAATGGCGCAGTCTTGGTGTAGGAGCGGCCTTGTGTCGCGAAAGGCCCGCAAAGCGGGCCCGGCGATGTCAGCGGCGGAGTTGATAATGTGGGGCCGCTGCGCAGCCCTTCGCGGGTGAACCCGCTCCCACAGGTACTTGTACGCTTTTAGAATGCCTTGTCGAGTTCGATGACCAGCGCGCGGTAGCCGACGCTGCCCGGTTGGCGGCTATTCACTTTCAGCTCGACCAGCACCTCTTGCGTGCCGCGGCGCACTTCGTTGAGGGTGGTGGTGGTGAGTTTGTCTTTGGTGAGGAAGCCGACCGAGGCCGAATAGATGAACTGGGTGTCGGTTTCCGGGCGGTAGGCGACCACCGAGGTGACCGGGCTGTACCACTCGTCTCCGCGCTCCTTGCCGTATTCCCAGACCTGCTCGACAGTGCCTTTGGCTTCATCGATACGGTATTCGACGGCGCGGCTGTAGTTGCCGCTGAGCTTGGTCGCGGCAAAGTCGCGGCCCCAGCCATTATCGAACACAGTCAGCGTGCCTTTGCCGGTGAGCCAGGCGGTGTGCTGGGTCCACGACCAGTCGAAGCCTGCGCTGGCGATCGGCGTCAGCACCTTGTCGCGCAGGCGCTGCGGCCAGCCCTGCGGTGAGGCCAGAATCCACTTCACCTGCTTGTCGCGACCGATCTTAACCACGCCTTGGTGGCGTGCTGAAATGATAATGCTGTCGTCATCTGCGTCGTAGTCGATGGCATTGACGTGGGCCCAGTTGCGCCCGGTGCCGACTCCGGGGATGTCGCCGAACGGCAGGTCGCCCTCGGCCAGTTCATTGGCCAGGTTGCTGTCCTGCCGAGCCACGCCTGCGGGTAATTGCACGGCGGCCTTGCCGAGGGTTTCCAGCAGGTCGCCGCGATACGGGTCGAGGATCTGGTTGAGGTCCCAGAACTCCAGCACATCGCCGGCTTCGTTGACCTCGATGATGTGGTCGCGCACCGAGCGCACGCGCTTGCCGTCAGGGCGGCGATAGTCGCTGGTGCCGACCCGCAGCAGGTAGGTGCCATGGGGTGTTTCGCGAATCTCGTGGGAGAAGTCGGCGAACTTGTCCGGCAGGTTGCGCTGCCACACCTGGCGGCCGAGCAGGTCGTACTTGGAGTAGGTCTGGCCCTGGCCCCAGATCAGTTTGCCGTCGCGGGTCTGCTGGAAGCCCATGGTCCCGCCGAGGCCGTCACGGCGGTTGGAGTCGTGGATCTGTTCAATGTCCAGATACCAGCGCACGTCGCCATTGCTGTCGGCGATCCAGTTGTTGCCGACCTGATCCCACTCGGCAGCGCCGCCCAGGGCATTCCACTTCAGGGCACGGCCACCGGGGATATCGCCGAGCAGGTGGTTGAACAGGTAGAGGCGCTGCTCGAAGCCCGGCGCGACCTTGACCGGTACTACTTCAGGCAGGGCGGCGGTCTGCTTGGCCACCACCGGCAGGCGCACGGCCGGGGCGTAGATCTGGTACTGCTCGCGGATGCGCTCGCCATCGAGCTTGTAACTGACCTCGACCTGGTTGACGTGGTCCGGGTACAGGCCAAACACCGGGATGCCGCCGTAGGTCCACAGCGAGCGGTCGCTGACGTCGTAGCTGATATCCACCCCGCGCTCGCCACGGCCGCGCACGCGCACATGGGCGGCGCTGATCGCGCGGCCGCCATCGCGGATGATCGCGGTCAGCGGCGCCAGCCGGTACGGGTTGACCACCACGTCGCCGAGCAGCGCTTCGTCACGGTCGGGGACCTTGGCAGTCAGGCAAGCGCCTTCGGGCAGGTCGAGGGTTTCGGTCTTGGCATTCATGGCAAAGCTCCTTGTACTTAGAAGTCGTAACGGGCGGTGGCACCGAAGGTGCGTGGGGTGCCGAGCACGCCGGCATAACCGCCGTTGGCGGAGTTCCACAGGCTGGTGAAGTAGGTTTTGTCGCCGGCGTTTTTCACCCACAGCGACAGGTCGACGACGCCGTCACCTTGGTCCAGGCGCACACCGGTAGAGAGGTTGACCAGCGCGTAGCTGGGGATCTGGCCGAAGTCGGAGTCATCGATGGTGCCCACCGCCCGCGAGCGGAAGGCGTAGCTGGCGGTGACGTAGGGTTCGATGCGATCCGTCAGCTGCCATTTGTATTGGCCGTTGAAGTTGGCGATGTACTTGGAGGCGCCGACCACTTGATGGCCAGACAAGTCGCAGGTGGCGGTGGCATTGGCCAGGCTCACTTCCGGCGGGCACGGCGCGTCCTTGTAGTCGGTGTAGCGCACGTCGTTCCACGAGCCGTTGAAATTCAGGGTCAGGCCCTGGATCGGCAGCGCCGTGGCTTCGAACTCGACCCCGCGCGAACGCACGCTGCCGGCGTTGGCCAGGTACTGCACGCGGTTGACCTGGTCGTAGACGTTGGCCTGGTAGCCGTGCACTTGGGCCCAGAACAGGTTGCTGTTGAGCTGCAGGCGGTTGTCGAACAGGGTGGTCTTGAGCCCGACTTCGGCGTTGTTGACCCGCTCGGTACCGACCAGCAACGAGTCGGTGCCCAGCCTTGGCGCGGCGCCGACGGTAAGGTTGACCCCGCCGGATTTCTCGCCGTGGGTGAGGCTGGCGTAGCCGAGCACGGCATCGCTGAAGCGGTAGCTCAGGCTGAGCAGGCCGGTCGGGCTGAAGCTGTACTGGTTGAGGTCGCCCGAGTCGTAGGCGCCGACCCGGCCATTGCGCGCCGCAGCGGCCGCACCGGTAACCGCCGCGCCACCGCTGGGCGCAGCGCGGTCGACCCAGGCGCTTTTCTCTTCATAGGTGCCGCGTACGCCGGCGGTGAAGTCGAGGCGGTCGGTCAGGTGCCAGGTGCCCTGGGCGAACAGCGCGTAACTGTCGGTATCGATGTGGCCGTTGCCGATCGTGGTGACGTTGGCCAGCGCGCCCGCCGGGGTGGCGTTCCAGATGTCCGCCTGCGGGCCGTAATAGTTGAACGATTTATTGTCCAGGTCCTGCTTGAAGTAGTAGGCACCGAGCACGTAATCGAAGAAGCCGCCGGTCGGCGAGGCCAGGCGAATTTCCTGCGAGTACTGCTTGTCGCGCACCGACACGCCGGCGTTGTAGCTGGCCGCCACGTTGAGGCCGTCGTCGTTGCGCGGGGTGAAGTCCCACCAGCGGTAGGCGCTGATCGAGGTCAGGGTGAAGTCGTTGGGCAGGGTCCAGTTGGCCTCGACCGAGGTGCCGCCCTGGAACACCGTTACCTGCTGATCGGAGTCGAAGTTGACCTTGCGGTCCTTGCCCGACACCAGCGTCGCACCGGCCTGATTGGCCAGGCTTTCATAGCGGTTGACCCCATTGATGGTCGGGCCGGTGCTGTACAGGCTGAGGATGCCGTTGTTGGAGTCCTCTTCGTTGTACTCGCCGATCCAGCGCAGGTTGAACGCCTCGTTGGGCTTGAACAGCAACTGGGTACGAAAGCCCTGACGCTTGCCACCATTGAGGTCATCGCCGTTGTAGACGTTCTTCACATAGCCGTCGTCTTCGGTGCGGTAAGCGCTGATGCGCCCGGCCAGGGTGTCGCTGAGCGGGCCGGAGTAGCTGGCCTGGGTCTGCCAGTAGCCATCTTCGGCCAGCGAGGTCTGCACGCTGCCCTCTGTATGGAAGGTAGGTTTGCGCGTGGTGATGTTGAGCACGCCAGCGGTGGTGTTCTTGCCGAACAAGGTACCTTGCGGGCCGCGCAGCACTTCCAGTTGCTCGACGTCGAGCAGGTCGAATACGGCCATGCCCGGGCGGCCGAGGTAGACGTTGTCCAGATAGATGCCGACGCTGCCTTCGAGGCCATCGCTGGCCGGGTTGTTGCCCAGGCCACGGATGGAAATGCTCGACTGACGTGCATGTACGTAGGAGACGTTGGTGCTCGGCACCAGCTGTTGCAGATCCTGCACACGGTAGATGCGCTGGGTTTCGAGGGTTTCGCTGCTGAGCACACTGATCGGGGTCGGCACGCTTTGCGCGGTTTCTTCGCGGCGGCGGGCGTTGACCGTGACCGTACCGAGTTGGGCACCCGCCTCCACCGCGGGCGTGGCGCTGACGGGTTGGTCAGCAAAACTGCTGTTGGCCGCCGCAAGCAACACCCCGGCGGCAAGCGGCTGCAGGGCAAACAGTGTGGCCCGGGCGGGCCAGCGGGAAAGTCGAGACATACGGGTGCTCCTAGAGGCGTGGGCCTTGGCGAGCATTTCCGTTGGCGGAACCGAATCGCGGTCTGGCAGGCTTATATTCTTATTGGATCTATAAATATGTTTAATTCATATTTTGTGGAATAAGTAACACCCTTTATAAGGTTCACAACCCTTCCTGCCAATTGCATTTCACCGAAAGTTTCCATGTAGAAAATGCATATAGATCTGCGCCAACTGCGCCACTTCATCGCCCTGGTCGAGCACCGCAGCTTCGTTGCTGCGGCCGTTGCCGTAAGCCTGTCGCAATCGGCCTTCAGCCGGAGCATTCAGACCCTCGAGCACAACGTCGGCTGTCGCCTGATCGACCGCGCCAGCAAGGAGCTGGCACCGACCCGGCAGGGTTTGCTGGTACTGGAGCACGCGCGTCGGCTGGTGCATGGCGCGCATAACCTGGCCAACGAGATCAACCAGTTCAACGGCGCGACGACCGGCCTGGTGCGCTTCGGCTCGGGGCCGGCGCCGGCCGGCGGGTTGGTACCGCGGGCGGTGGCGCGGTTCGTTGCCGAATACCCGGCGGCGCGCACCTGTTTTCAGGTGGATAACTGGCAGGCGCTGAACCGCCGGTTGATGGCCGAAGAGATCGAGTTCTTTGTCGCCGACACGCGTCAGTTCGAAGCCGACCCGGACTACCGCGTGCACAAGCTGACGCCGCAGCGCTGGCACTTCTGCTGCCGCGCCGGGCATCCGCTCACGGCTAAAGCCGAGGTGCGCGCACGGGACCTGTTCGACTATCCGCTGGCGACCACCTTCCGCCCGCCGAACATCCGCAAGATCCTCAGCGACCTCAGTGGCCGGCAAGATTTTTTGCCCAGCGTCGAGTGTGAGCATGGTTACGCGCTGCTCAATGTGGTCGCGCACTCGGACACCATCGGCATCGCCTGCAGCGCCAATCTGCGGCCGTATCAGGGGGAAGGTGGGCTGGTGGCGCTGGAGCTGGTTGACCTCAGCCAGGAGCAGGAAGATGAGTGCTATACACGGTATGGCGTGGTTAGCCGAGTGGGGTATGGTTTGTCGCCGTTGGCGCAGGGGTTGGTCAGGCAGTTGCTTGCCTGTGATAGCGAGACTTGAGTGTTTCAGGTCGATCTTGGGGCCGTTTCACGGCCTTCGCGGGTGAACCCGCTCCCACAGATTTCGGCGGCGCTGCAGAATCCTGTGGGAGCGGGTTCACCCGCGAAGGGCCGCAAAGCGGCCCCCGGCCATATCAGCCCTTGCGAGTAGTCCGGCTCAACTGGCCATCAACCCCCACCGGCACTTCGCCGGCCAAGGTCACCCGGCGCACGATGCGCGGCTGGGTGCCGTAGTCGTCCAGCGCGTAGTGCTGGGTGGCGCGGTTGTCCCAGATCGCCACATCGCCGACCTGCCAACGCCAGCGCACAGTGTTTTCCAGGCGAGTGACATGCCCTTGCAACACAGCGAACAGGTGCGCCGAATCGGCCTGTGAATAACCTTTGATGCGTTTGACGAACTGGCCCAGTTGCAGCACGCGCTCGCCACTGATGGGGTGCACACGCACCACCGGGTGTTCGGTCTCGTAAACGGTCGAGGTGAACACCTTGCGGTGGCGCTCGAGCTTCTCCGGGCTGACATCCGGTTTGGCCGTGGCGTAGTCGTATTCGTTGCTGTGCACGGTCCAGAGCTTGTCGGCCAGCTCCCTTAGCGGCTCAGGCAGCTCGCGGTAGGCGGCTGCGGTATTGGCCCAGACAGTATCGCCGCCCGAGGCCGGAGCGACCACGCTGCGCAGGATCGAGGCTTTCGGGTAGGCATCGACGAAGGTCACGTCGGTGTGCCAGGCATTGGCCCGCTGGCCTTCGGCGCCGTCGAGCTGGAACAGGTAATGGCTGCCGTCGAGTACCGGCACGGTCGGGTGTGCGACTGGTTCGCCGAGGCGCTTGGCAAAGGCTTCCTGGGCAGCATCGTCGAGGTGATGCTGGGCGCGGAAGAAGATCACCTTGTGTTCCACCAGGGCAGCCTGGATGGCATCGATGCTGGCGGCGTCCAGCTCGGCCGACAGCGCGATGCCGCGAATCTCGGCGCCGATGCGGCCGCCAATCGGCAGGATTTCCAGTGCAGCGGTGTGTGGCGCGGTAGCCAGTGCGGCGTTGCTCATAGCGGTGGTCCTCACGGTCATATGACGGGCGTTGTGATGATTCAGCGTGCGGCCTGGGTGGCCTGGGTCTGTTGCAGGGCAGCGTCGAGGAAGCGTGGCTCGATCCATTCGGAGACCTGGAAGCCACGGCGGATCAGGCGCTCTTTGGCAGCCAGATCGACGCCTTGCTGGAGCAAGCCGACAAACTCGGCATCCAGCCGTGGATCGAAGTACTCGGCGAGGTTTTCGTCAGCCAGGTCGCCTTCCAGAATCACCCGCGGATAATTGGCAGTGGTGGCCACCAGCTCGATGTAGGCCTGGCGGTTGTGCTCGTCGCGCAGCCATTGGCTGGCCTGCTCCTGGGCCTTGACCAAACGAGCAGTCAGCTCGGGGTGCTGGCGGATGAATTCGCCGGTGCCCAGCAGCACCGCCTGGGTGCTGCCGGCGCCTTTGAGGTCGCGTGAGCTGACCGGCAGCTCGACCAGCCCGCGCTCACGCAGCGAGAGCAGGTTGGACAGGCCCCAGGTGGCGTCGATCTGCTTGGCGGCGATGGCGGCATTGGCGGCGTTGAAATCCAGGTTGATGACTTTCAGGTCGCGTTCGGACAAGCCCTGGCTGGCCAACGCGCTGGCGAACGACAGCTGGTTTGCCGTGCCGCGGAACACCGCCACGCGCTTGCCCTTGAGGTCGGCCAGGGTCTTGATGCCCGAGCCCGGCACCACGCCGAGGTAACTCTTGACCCCCCGCACGCCAGCCGACAGCACCCGCGTATCGAGGCCGTTGGCCTTGCCGATGATCGCTGCCAGGTCGCCGAGGTAGGCGAAGTCGGCCTGGCCGTTGGCCAGCGCTTCGTTGATCACCGGGCCGGCGCCCTTGAAGAAGTGCCAGTCGATTTTGATGCCGTCTTTGGCGAATTCCTTTTCCAGCAGTTGCTGGCTGCGCAGCACGTCGACCACGCCACCGGCGCTGGGCTTGCTGCCGGCGCTGAGGTCGGGCACGGCGATACGGATGCTGTCGACTTCGGCAGCCTGAGTCGTCAGGGCGAAGCCGCTCAGCAGGCCGGCCAGCACGGTCGGGGCGAAGCGGGTGAGTAGGTGACGTAGCGGGGTTTTCATGGCACGGCTCCTTGGCAGGCTGCCACCGGCAAGGGCCGGCGCTTTGGGCAGAAGCTAGGCAAGGATGGTTAGAAGTAACAAAGACTGAATGTGCATGCTTTAGTAACTAAAAGGCATAAATCAAGGTTGGCGGGGTGTGTCGCCGGGGTTGCGGAACGTGCATGTGAAATATGAGTAGAACGCATTGGCTGGGGGGTTCTCGATGCGTGGCCTGCATGCTCTTATGTCTTGAAATTATCTATGCGTAATTTTTTATTCTTTTATTGAATATGTTAATTGCGGTTTGTTGGAGGGCGCGATGGGCGACATTTTGCGACAGGGACGGGGATTGCTGGGGCAGCTGCGCAGCCCTGTTGCGTCCGGCATGGCGCCCCGTCATGACCGTTCCGGCCAAGGGTGGCTGGCCTGGATAGTGCCAGTGGGTTTGGCGTTGTTGTGGGTGGTGGCCAGCCGTTGGCATTGGATGAGCGAGCAGATTCTGCCGGGGCCGGCGCTGGTTTGGCAGAGTGCGCTGGAGTTTGGCAGTGCCGAGCTTTGGGGGCACCTGTGGATAAGTTTGCAGCGGCTGCTTTACGGGTTGCTCGCGGGCATTGCTGGCGGATTGCTGTTGGGGACCTGGCTTGGGGCTTCGCGCAGGGCGCAGACGTTGGTGATGCCGACGTTCATCGCACTGGCACAGATCCCGACGCTGGCCTGGATCCCGCTGTTCATGCTGTTTTTCGGCATCGGCGAGCTGCTCAAGCTGGTGGTGCTGATCAAGGCGGTAGTGGTGCCAGTGACCTTGCACACGCTGGTGGGCGTGCGCGATGCACAACCCAAACTGCGGGAAGCCGCAGCGACCTTGCGCCTGCCGGCACATTTGCTGTTCCGTCGGCTGCTGTTGCCGGCTGCCCTGCCGTCGTTTCTGGCGGGAGTTCGGCTGGCGCTGGCGACAGGCTGGACCTCGCTGCTGGCCGTCGAACTGCTGGCCTCCAGCGAGGGCATCGGCTACCTGATGGTATGGGGTCGGCAGCTGTTCATGCTCGACCTGGTATTCCTCTGCATCGTACTGATCGGCGCGGTCGGGTTCTTGATGGACCGCAGTTTCAGCAGCCTGGAGCGGCGCCTGCTGTTCTGGCCGCAAGCGGCTACCGGCGAGCAAGGCCGGGCGCAGTTACCACGGGCCTGGCAAGGATTGTTGTTGCCGCTGGGCCTGCTGGCGCTGTGGCAGGCGGCCAGCAGCTTTGGCTGGGTCGACGACAATATTCTTACTTCGCCACTGGGCGTGCTGGCCAGCCTGCAGGCAGGCATCGCCGATGGCTCGCTGCTGGAGGCGCTGCGCTTGAGTCTGCAGCGGGCACTGCGCGGACTGCTGCTGGGCGGCGGTGCAGGCTTTGCGCTGGGGGTGCTGCTGGGCTTGTCGAAACCCGCCGAACGAACCCTCGGCCCTACTCTGTCAGCCCTGCGCCAGGTGGCGATCTTTGCCTGGGTGCCATTGCTCACCGCGTGGTTCGGCCTGGGCGAAGCGGCCAAGCTGGTGTTTGTCGGCCTGGCGGCGTTCTTCCCGCTGTTCATTGCAACCCAGCGCGGCATCGCCAGCCTGTCGCCGCAGCTGGGAGAGGCTGCCCAAGTGATGGGCCTGAACCTGCCCAAGCGCTTGCGCTTGCTGATTTTGCCCGGCGCTGCCCCCGCAATATTTGCCGGCCTGCGCCTGTCGCTGATCTATGCCTGGCTGGGCACCATCGGCGCGGAATACTTCATGCCGTCCGATGGCGGTATCGCCAGCCTGATGCTCGGCGCGCAGCAGCTGTTCCGCATGGACCAGGTGATGGCGGCGATGGTCCTGATCGGCCTGATCGGCGCCCTGCTCGGCAACCTTGGACAACGCCTCGAATCGCGCGCCACGCGCTGGAGAACTGCATGAACGCCTTCAACACCTCGACCCTGCACGCCGCCAATCAAGCCGACACCACACCAGCGCTGGTGAGCTTCGAGCAAGTCGGCAAAACCTTTACCGTCGATGGCCAGGCCTTCGAGGCCATCAACAACTTCAACCTGGCCATCAACGAAGGCGAGTTCATTGCCATCGTCGGCGCCTCCGGGTGCGGTAAGTCGACCTTGCTGCGGCTGTTGGTGGGCCTGGATACCGACTACAGCGGCAGCATTCACGTCGATGGCAAGCCGGTGCAGGGCATCGGCGGCGAACGCGGCATTGTCTTTCAGGAGCACCGGCTGTTCCCGTGGCTGACAGTCGAGCAGAACATCGGCCTGGGGCTGGTCAACGAGAAACTGAGCCAGGGCGAACGCGCCCGCCGCGTGCATGAGTTCGTGCAGTTGGTGGGTCTGGTTGGCTTCGAGACGGCGTATCCGCACCAGCTGTCTGGCGGCATGGCCCAGCGTGTGGCAATCGCCCGAGGGCTGGTCGCCAGCCCGCGCATCCTGCTGTTGGACGAGCCGTTTGGCGCACTCGACGCCTTGACCCGACAGCAGTTGCAGGATGAACTGCTGGCGATCCGCGAGCGCTCCGGCATCACCACCTTGCTGGTCACCCACGATGCCGAAGAGGCCAACTATCTGGCGGATCGGGTGGTGGTGCTGGAGCCGCGCCCGGGGCGGATCAAGGCGGTGGTCGAGATAGACCTGCCGCACCCGCGCCAGCGCACCGGGGTGGCGCTGCATGGTTTGCGCGAGCGGGTACTGCATCAGATCACCGGCGACGGCGGTTACTTCAAGCCCGCGTCGCAGCGAGTGGAGGGCTTGCGCCCGGAGTTGATTGCCTTGTGAGGTAAGCACCGCTCCGACATTCGTGCCCGTGGTGCCGCTGGGCATGTTTCACAACGAAAACGGCTACAGATCAAGGCGATGGACGCGCTAGGCCAAGATGGGTATCATTGCGCCGCGTTGCACTCGTAGCTCAGCTGGATAGAGTACTGCCCTCCGAAGGCAGGGGTCGTGGGTTCGAATCCCGCCGAGTGCGCCACATCAAGAAAAAGCCCTGGGACTTGTCCCGGGGCTTTTTCGTTTGTGCGGACCTCACCTGCCAAGCAGCGACAAGCCCATTGCAGGGGCGAACCTGGTTGATGTGGCCTGAGGGCTGCCCGTACCGGCAGTCGCTGCAACGCTGGCTGACGCCGCACGGGCTAGAGGTAAACATCACCAGCATTGCCAGCTCCGGCATCAGCGGCTTCAGCTTCGCCGACCTGGCGCCAGTGCAGAACTACTTCATCTGCAACAAGCACACTGGCAGCCACCCTGCCAAAGACAGCTTTGCGGCGCTGCTTGGCGCTGAATATCACTTAGCTTGAGCGAAGCGCACCAAGCGTCAACCCGCTGACTTAACCGTATCCGGCAGCTCGGCAAAGGCTGCACCATTCCACTGATACTTGACCACACTCTCCTGGCTCGGGCAGCAGCGTGGATCTTCGTCGCTGTGAGTCAACACGGTCACGCCGATCAGGTTCGGGCCGAGCAGCTGTAGGTCGGTGGCGCCGCCGAGGATGGTCTTGCCTTTGGCGCTCCAGCTGTTGCCATCACGGTACAGCGCCGCAAGGGTCTGGAACGAGCCATTGCCACCGCCCTGGCCTTCGATGGTGTAAAGCACCACGGCATCTTCGACGCCATCACCATCGAGATCCACTTCCAGTACCTGACGGCCTTCGTCGTATTCACTGCCGCCGTCGGTTGCGATTTCGTCCGCAACCATCTGGTCGATGGCGGCCTTTAGCGCCGCTTCATCGGCTTCTGCCGTTTGTACGCTCGGCTGCGCTGGCGCAGCGGCTGCAGTGCTCTGCCCTGATGCCTGCGCATCGGGCTTGAGCGCAGCCTGCTTGGACTCGTTCCCCGCATCGCAACCTACCAAGGCCAGGATGCCAATCGTTGCTACAGCCAATTTCAGCTTCATGCCGTTTTCCTTGTGTGACGAGCCACCTCGGCCAATCAATCCTGTTCTGCTTCGATCACTTGCCCATTACGGCGGTCGCCGTGCACTGCCATGTAGCGCACCAGTTGACCAATCCGCAGGTCGAGCGCCTGCAACAGCCGGTTGCGGGTGTCGTTGACTTCACGCTGATTGAAGAACCCTGGCGCCTGGGTGTAGAGGTCGAACGCCTGGTTGATCTGCGCCGGGGTGAGGACGGTGAAGTTTTCCCCGGCATTGTGGTTGTACAGCGCGACCAGGGTGCCGTTCTGGTTGCCGGCGTTATGCACGAACAGCAGGCTGACGTGCTGGCCGGGGCGGATGCGCACCTGGGTATTGTTGAGCTGGAAGCACGACTCTTTGCCGTTTTCCAGGCGCACCCAGAACTCATGCTCCTGCACGTTGTGGGTGCTCACCTGCATGCTCGACGAACTGCTGCCAGTCGAGCCGGTGCCCTGCCACATCGTGCCGCCAGTGGTGCGGTGCGAGTGGTAGGCGTCGAGGTGGGTCTGGTTGCGCTTCTGGCTGTCGAGCACTTCGCCATTGAAGACAAAGAACCCCAACTGGCGCTCGAAGTGGTTGAACGGCTCTTCGATGAAGTTGACGTCGTCGGGCGCCAGGGTGATGTCGTACATGGTGCGGATCATTTCGGCGCGAGCGGCCTTGTCGCGCTTGGCCTGCTCTTGCAACTGGGCGCGGCGCAGCTTGGCGTCGTCGATGGCCTTGAGCGCCTGGGCCTTGAGAATCGGGGTTTTCTCCTGGGCGTAGACGGTGGCCTTGTCGCTGGCCTGCTTGAGGATCGGCGCAGCTTTTTGCCCGGCCTCGACAGCCAGGTCACGGGCTTTGTCCAGCGCCTGGGCGGCTTTGGCAGCCAGCTCGGGGTTGGCGTCGTAGGCCTTTTTCTTCAGGTCATCCCAGAGACTCATCGTGGTCACGCTCCATTGTGCAAGGGCAGATCAGCCGGTACCGCTGAACGGGTGCGGGCAGTTTAACCGCAAGCCGGGGCAATGACGTCAAAAAGCCATCTAACTTAAATTGACGGCTAAATGACTTTGCAAGTAGTGTTGCGCGGTTATTCAGTATCAAGGTGTGATTACTGAAACGGATCGATACAAGACTAGGTAGGGTCTACAAGGATGCGCGGAGTATTGCTACGCAGTGGTAAGAGTGAAGACTTTACCGCGTTGGGAGAGACTGGCCAGCCGGTCTATCGTGCCGCTTTGCAGCTGCGCGAGGCGATCCGCCGCAAGTACCCGGAGCATCCGCACCTGGTCGAGCACCTGGCCATCCCGCAGCCGGATGCGCTGGGCAGTACCCTTGACTGGTACAGCGAGCGCCCGGGCGATGTGATCCCGTGGAGCAGCGCTACCGAAGAAGAGCGAGCGCCTGCCCGAGCCCAGCTCGAAGTACTGCAGCTGCGCATCAACGATCTGAGCAACAGTATGCTCGGCCTGGATGCCAACGGTGCGCCGTTGCCCGGCGCCCGCAATGCCGTGCAGGGCGACAATACGGTGTTCGGCAAGCTGCTGACCTGTGTGGTGCCGTTTCCCGACGAAAACTTCGTGTATCTGGTGGATGGCCGCCCGGTCCTGACCTTCTGGGGCTTTATCCATGCCGGCGCCGAGCGCAGCCGCCAGCCCTTGCATTGCCTGTATCCGCGTGCTGCCAAAGCCGCCGAGCCAGTGATCGCACCGCCACCCGTGCCACCGATTGCTCCTGCGCCAGTACCGCCGGTTGCGCCGCCAGTGCCGGTTGCCGCCGCGCCGTGGTGGCGCCGGCTGGGTTGGTGGTGGCTGCTGCCATTTTTGCTGCTGTTGCTGCTGCTGTTCGGCCTGCGCAGCTGCTGGCCAGGGCTGAATGTGCCCGGTATGCAGCTGCCTGACCAGAAGCCGCAAGGTCCAGTGATCGACACTGGAACTCACAGCGGCAGCGGCACTGGCAACCTGGGTACTGGCACCGGTCAAGTGCCGGGCACCGGTGCTGGCCTGCCAGACGCTGGCGGCACTGGCCCAGGGGCCGGCAACCCAGATGCAACGCCACCTGCACCCGAGCCAACACCTGAACCGCCAGTGCCGGGCGATACCACCGCGCCCGAGCCCGCCCCGGAGCCTGCGCCTGAGCCAGAACCCGCTCCGGCGCCAGCGCCAGCGCCGGAACCTGCGCCTGCACCCGAGCCAGGCCCGAGCACGACGCCACCCGAACTGCCAACAGAACCCCCTGCGCCCGCTCCCCAGGCGAACCTGCTGAGCATTCCGCCTGACGCCGCCGAAGGCACCGCCAGCTTCCTCAATGGCGACTGGGCCGGTGCCGGCATCCAGGAAGTCGGCACCAGCAAGCCGCTGCGCCTGAAGTACGACTTCAAGGACGGCAAAGGCAATGCCACCGTCAGCCGCTCCGATGGCGTGCGCTGCCAGGCACCGGTTTCGGCGGCCATGAATCAAGGTCAGCTGTCGATCACCAGTGCCGGCCAAGCCGCCTGTGCTGACGGCAGCAGCTACGACCTGCCCCAGGTCAATTGCAAGCCAGGCGCATCCGGCCCGGCTGACTGCGCCGGCAACTATGGCGCCGACGCCTTCCCGATGCTGATGAAACAAGCCGGCCAATAATACGAGACGCAGAAGATGTTGCCCGAAATCACCCAGTTCGAAGAAACGGTCACGCTGGTCAGCGATACCGGCATTCAATTCATGGATTTCGCCCTGCGTCTCGGCCCGGACGGCGAGCAAGCGGGCAAGTTCGTCCAGCTCAACAACGGCATGGTGCCTACGCGCCTGCTGTGGTCGCGCGAGTACAAGGACTTCTACGAGCCGGAGCCGGACAAGGTCGTCCAGGTCGAATTCGACAGCAGCGACGACAACCACTTCCGCGTCGCCATGGAAGAAAGCCTGAAGCTGTTCGATGGCGTCTGGCTGCCGTTGCCGTTCCTGCGCTTCATGGCGCCGCATCGGTTTGACGAAGGCCCCAACAACTGGTCGCGGATGCGCCTGGTCAAGCTGGCCGAGCCGGACCTGGACGGCAATACTCATCGCCTGACGCTGGCCTTCGATACGCGCATCATGGCCGCAGTGGCCGGTGCTCATTACCTGGCGCCGAACGAAGAAGACGTGCGCTCCGGGGTCGATTTCAAGCTGGCCTGCAGCGCCCGTGAATACGGCTGGTTCCTGACCCACGGCTGGATCCGCGAGTGGCTTGCCGAACTGTATGGCGAAGCCCGCGCCGAGTGGACCCGCGAGCGCCTCGAACGTGATCTGCAGGGCAACCGTCACCTGGCCCACTACCTCAACCTGCTGAGCCTGTTGCGTCGGCCGGTGCCGGCTGAGCAGAGCGTCGAGAAGCCCAAGGTCGAAATCCCGGAAATCAAGGTTGTCGCCAACGAGATTCAGGGTGTGGTGCAACCAATCCCGGTCGACCTGGTACTCGATGTGGGCAACTCGCGCACCTGCGGCATCCTCATCGAGGACCACGGCCAGGCAGGCTCCGGTATGCGTCACAACTACGTGCTCGAACTGCGCGACCTGAGCGAGCCTGAGAAGGTCTACAACGAAGCCTTCGAAAGCCGCGTCGAGTTCACCCAGGCCTACTTCGGCAAGGATAATTTCTCGGTCAAGAGCGGCCGCCACAATGCCTTCCAGTGGCCGACCATCGCCCGCGTCGGTGGCGAAGCCGGACGCCTGGCCAGCCGTCGCCGCGGTACCGAAGGCTCGACCGGGCTGTCCAGCCCCAAGCGTTACCTGTGGGATGAAAAGGCCTACGGCCATGGCTGGCGCTTCAATACCTCCTACGTCAAGAGCGACAAGGAGCCGCTGGCCACCGCCGCACCGTTCGCGCACCTGATCAACGACCTCGGCCAGGCCCTGTACCTGCCGCCGAAGAACGACATGCCGGTGTTCACCCCGCGCTATTCGCGCAGCAACCTGATGACCTTCATGCTGGCCGAAGTAGTCACCCAGGCGCTGGCCCAGATCAACAGCCCGGCGCAGCGTTCGCGCCAGGGCCACGCGCGCGTGCCGCGCCGCCTCAACAGCATCACCCTGACCGTGCCGCCAGGCATGCCTCAAGCCGAGCGCAGCATCCTCAGCAACCGCATGTACGAAGCCGTCGGCCTGGTCTGGAAGAGCTTTGGCTGGCATGCCGGCGAGAGCAACCCGTTCAAGGACAAGAGCATCGTCCCGCGCACGCCGCTGCCAAGCATCCGCGTCGATTGGGATGAAGCCAGCTGCGGCCAGCTGGTGTACCTGTACAACGAGGTCAACGAGAACTTCGCCGGTCATCCGGAAGAATTCTTCGCCGCCCTCGCCCGCCCGGACAAGCAGGAAGCCGAGCAGATCACCCTGGCCACCATCGATATCGGCGGCGGCACCACTGACCTGGTGATCACCGACTACCGCCTCGACCGTGGCAACAACGGCGGCGCCGGGGCCAACGCGCACATCGTGCCGAACCAGCGTTTCCGCGATGGTTTCAAGGTGGCTGGCGACGACATCCTCCTCGACGTGATCCAGGAGTTCATCCTGCCGTCGTTCCGCAAGGCCCTGCAGGGCGCTGGCGTGAGTGCGCCGGACGCGATGATGTCGCGCCTGTGCGGCAACGGTGACGCCTCGGCGCAAGAGCGCATCCTGCGTCAGCAGCTCAACCTGCAGATCTTCGTGCCGCTGGGTCTGGCCCTGCTCAAGGCGTACGAGAACTACGACCCGGCGCAGCCGCAGGACGTCGTCGAGCAGACCTGGCAAGAGGTGCTGGGCACTGCCGTGATCAACGACAGCGTGCTCGAGTTCGTCAATGCCGCAGTGCGCCGCGAAGTCGGCCGCGAAGGCACGCTGGAGCTGCTGCAGACGCCGATCACGTTTGACCTTGAGCAGGTCCATGCGGCCTTCATCGGCGGCCAGATCAACATCACCCGGATCCTCGCTGAGCTGTGCGAAGTGATCTCGCACTACCCTTGCGACATGCTCCTGCTGACCGGCCGACCGTCGCGCCTGCCGGGCATTCAGGCGTTCATCCGCCAGCGCCTGCCGCTGCCGCCAGGGCGCATCCTGCCGCTGCAGAACTACCGCACCGGCGGCTGGTACCCGTTCCACCGCAACGGCCTGATCGATGACCCGAAGAGCACCGCTTCGGTCGGCGCGATGATCTGCCTGCTGTGCTCCAAGCACAGCGTGCCGAACTTCTATTTCCGCACCGTCGAGCTCAAGCCGTACTCGATCATCAAGCACTTCGGCCAGATCGACACCGCCGGCACCATCAAGCATGCCGACGTGCTCTACCACAACCTGCAGTCGGCCAAAGGCCGGATCGAACTGCCGATTGTTGGCGAAGGCGAGCAGCGCGGCACGCCGTGGCTGGAAATGCGCGGCGACATGCACCTGGGCTATCGGCAGTTGTCGGCCGAGCGCTGGTCGGCATCGCCGCTGTACACCTTGCGCTTCACCCCGCGCGGCAGCAGCGCGTTCTCCAAGGCACTCGGCAAGGGCGGCGAAGCGCCGGTACTGCGCGTGCGCCTGGAGGTCGAGGAGCCGTCGGACCAACTGCTGGAGCAGGGTTTGATCAGCGACAAGCTGATCATCTGCGACCTGCAATCGAATATTCAGGATGCCGATTTCGATTACGACCGGGATCTGGAGCTTGCCCTCAATACCATGCCAACCATGAGCTTGAGTGACAGCGACTATTGGCTCGACAGCGGGAACGTCAAAGGAAAATGAGCGACCTTACGCCGAAGCAACAACAGTTGATGAACGCCTGGGGCGCTGTCCATGAAGGCGCCGGCCAGGCCCTGTCGTGGATCGACCAGGTGCGTGGCAACGCCGCCAGCGTGGAAGCCGAGGCCGATGGCCTGAGCCTGCGTCTGCGCCAGGCGCGCAACCGCGCCAAGGACCTGCGCAAGGCCGCGTCGACGCCAATGGTGATCGGCTTCTTCGGCCTGTCCCAGGCGGGCAAGTCGTACCTGATCTCGGCCCTGGCGGCAGATCAGCGCGGCCGGCTTGAAACCGACTTTGGTGGCAAGACCCTGGACTTCATCGAGCACATCAACCCGACCGGGTTGGGCAAGGAAGCCACCGGCCTGGTTACCCGCTTCAGCCGCCTGGCCAAGCCCAGCCCGGATGCCAACTACCCGGTCGAGCTGAAGCTGTTCAGCGAAGTTGAAGTGGCGAAGATTCTCGCCAACGCCTGGTTCGAGGATTTCGATCAGGAGAAGCTCGACTACAGCTTCACCGACGATAGCCTGCAAGCGCTGCTCAAAGGCTTCGAAGGCCGCGAGCAGGAGCAACTGCATCCCGGCGTCAACGGTGACGACGTGGTCGCCTTGTGGGACTACCTCAAGGGCAACTACGAAAAATCGGTACGCAAGCTCGATGACCACTACTGGCCACGAGCAATCAAGCTCGCGCCGCACCTGAGCTATCGCCAGCGCGCCAAGCTGTTCTCGGTGCTGTGGGGCGAGCAGCCAGCGCTCACCGAAGTGTATGAACTGCTGGTCGGCGGCCTGCACAAGCTGGGCTTCCCCGACACCGTCTATGCGCCTTTGAGCGTGTTGGTGAAGGACGACAACGGCAGCTACACGCCGACCAACAGCATCATGAACGTGGATATTCTTGGCCGTCTCGGCACCAGCCGCGATTTGCCGGTAAGCGTGCTGCCACTGCACGGCGACAAGGTCCAGGGCAGTGTCGGCCTGACCGTCGCCCAGCTCGCCGCGCTGACTGCCGAGATGACCTTCCGCCTGATCAACAGCCCCAAGGACCCGGTGGTCGAAGCGGTCGATCTGCTCGACTTCCCTGGCTACCGGACCCGGCAAAAGCTGCTGCGCCTGGAAGACGCTGCCAGCCCGGACGCAGTCGAAGAGGTCAACCCGGCCTCCAGCCTGATCCTGCGCGGCAAGGTCGCCTACCTGTTCGAGCGCTACACCGACGCCCAGCAGATGAATGGCCTGGTGCTGTGCACCAGTTCGTTCAAGCAGAGTGAAGTGGTCAGCGTCGGCCCGGTGCTGACCCGCTGGATCCACAAGACCCAGGGCGCCACGCCAAAAGAACGCGGCCAGCGCACTCCGGGCCTGATCTGGGCGCTGACCATGCTCGACGGTTTCATCGGCAACACCCTCGGCCTCAGCGAAGGGCAGCTGCCTGAAGGCTGCGAGAACATGATGAAGCTGACCATGATCGAGCGCTTCGGCGCTCAGGAATGGATGAAAGAGTGGGCCGACAGGCCGTTCAACAACACCTACCTGGTGCGCAAGCCGCGCCTGGACACCGCGTTCATCGAGCGCGACGGCGGCAGCGGCGAAGAAACCCACTTCAACGAGCGCCACGAGTTGCGCCTGCAGCAGCTGCAGCAGTGCTTTGCGCAAAGCCCCTCGGTGCAGCGCCATATCAAAGACCCGGCCGATGCCTGGCAAGCCATGCTCGCCCTCAACGACGGTGGCATCAGCCGCTTCAGCGCCAGCTTCCAAGGCATCAGTGACATCGACTTCAAGCTCACGCGCATCGACGAACAGCTGCGCCAGTGCCGCGCCGATCTGCTCGAACACGGCCTGCATGCATGGCGCGAAGAGGACTTCGAGCAGCTGCTGAACAAGAAGCGCGAGAAGACCCAATATCTGGTCGACAACCTCGGTGCCGATCCGGACGCGATCAGCGAGCTGATCAACGCCCTGCAATTGCCCGATGAAGAACTGCGCGAGCTGTACCTGGGCGGCGTGTATGACATCGACGGTATCGATGGCGAGGCAGAGCCCGAGCCGGAAAGTGCCGCCAAGGCGCCGGCCAACAAAGCCCCCGCGATCAACTTCGGTAACCTGTTCGCCAGCCCGGCAGCCGCGCCATCTGCGCCCGCAGCCCCAGCCAAACCGCTGGCCCAGCGCTTGAACTCGGAACAACGCTTTGCCCGCGCCGCACTTAAAGCGTGGATCCGCCACATGCGCGAGCTGGGCACGCAGACCTTGCGCCTGAACAGCATGCGCATCAGCCGCGATCTGGCCGACGCCTTGACCGAAGAGCTGATCAGCGCCGTGCGCCGACCGGCCTTCCTCGCACAGCTCGACCAGGCCGTGACCCGGCGCATCCTCGGTGGCGCCCGGCGCGACCAATTGGTGCAGCGCCAGGTGATGAACGTGCAGCTGTTGATGCGCGACTTCCTGTCCTGGTTCGGCCTGCTTGCGCAGCCACTCAGCCAGCGCCCGAATTGTCTGATCGGCGAGCGCCAGCCAGTGTTCGGCTTCTACCAGAACGTGGCCCTAGGCGAACTGCCGGAGCTGCCGGCGCAGCCGTCACACCAGGAGCAGCGCTTCCTCGTCGACTGGCTGTCGGGCCTGGCCTGGCTGACCCAGGAAAATGCCAAGAACGGCGCCGACCCCGAAATCACCACCGAGCAACGTCGCCAGTTGGCGGTGTTGCTGAACACCTTTGAAGCGAGCTGACTGTAATGGGTATCAGAGTTGATGTGCTGCCACTGACCGTGAACACGCCGGGCCATGCCGTGCTGCGGATCACCGGCTGGGAGGGCGCGAGTGACGGCCTGGAGCTGTCCCTGCAGAGCAGCCAGACCCACGAGTTCCTCCACCCTGGCGCACGCTGGGGCAACGTCGCCCATGGTTTCAAGCTCGATGCCTTGCAGCCGGTGGACGGCGCGCCGGGCCTGGAAACGCGCATTGGCCCTGAGCTGATCGACCCCTTGCTGGAAGCCAGCGGCACCGCCAACTTCCGCGTGGAGCTGAGCGATCCGCAGCAAGGCCAGAGCGATATGGGCATGCTGCGCATCAACAATGAGGTGCTGCCATCGACTTCAGGTGCACCACAGCAGACGCCGCCCCCGCTGCCGGTTCCACCCGCACCTGAGCCGGTCGCGCCAGCGCCAGTCAGCGTGCCTGAAGAACCTGTAACCACAGCCGTTGAACCGGAGCCGACCCCAGAGCCGGTAATCAATATCAGCAAGCCGATCTCCCCTGCTCCGGCCAAGACCGGCAACCGCTGGCTGCTGCCGCTGTTGCTGGTGGTTTTGTTGCTGCTCGCCGCAGGCGGCGCCTGGTGGTGGTTCAACAAACAACCAACCGCACCGGTCGAAGCACCGAAGCCCGAGCCCAAAACCGAACAGCCAGCGCCCCCTGCGCCCACTGCCGCCCTGCCCTGCACCCTGGAAAGCATGCAGAGCGAAGGCGAGATCCCGTTCGTCCAGGCCTGCATCCAGAACGCCCCAGGCTCGGCCGCGCTGCTGGAAGTGATCAACCAGGCCAAGGCCAGCAACCACTGCGGCGTTGCCCAGCGGCTTTACGCCAACCGCGCCCAGGGCGGCGACATCGAAATCGCCAGTGCCTATGCCCGCGAGTACGACCCAAAGTACCACCAGCCCAGCGAATGCTTCAAGGCGCCAGACAACGCCACCGCAGCCTACTGGTACGAGACCATTCTCGGTTTCGATGAGAACAACGCCGAAGCCAAGCAACGCTTCGAGGAGCTCAAACCATGAGCCTGCGCAGCCTTGGCGCCGCCCTGCTGGCCTTGAGCCTGAGCCCGGTGCTGCACGCGGCCGACAAGCCGCTGCTGCAAGAGGGCAAGAAAACCCTGTTCCAGCGTGTGCTGACCACCCCCGGCTGCAAGCTCAGCGATGCCGCCGGCGCGGCGCCGGGCAGCGCCCAGCCGACCTTCAGCCGCTTTTATGTGTACGAGCGCGCGGCGGTGGACAACCGCCAGTGGCTGCGCGTCGGCCCGGATACCCAGGGCAAGAGCATCGGCTGGCTGCCGGGTGACTGCACTGTCGAATGGAAAATGCAGCTGACCCTGGCCTTCACCAACCCGGCCAACCGCGACCGGCTGATGTTCTTCAAAGACCGCAGCCAGCTCGAAGGCATCCTCGATGCGCCCGACCCGGTCAGCAAGGTCGCGCCATTGCGCGCCCAGCTCAAGAACGGCAAGGAAGCGCCTGGGGTATTGGCCCAGGAGCCGGAGTACTTCGTCGACCTGCAGAAAAACTTCTACCTGCTGCCGGTCCTGAGCGGCGAAGAAGTGATGACTGAAGAAGGCTTCCGCACGCGCATCCTCAACGTCGCCTCGGTGAGCAAGGCCGACGCGGCCAGCAGCGCGGCACCTGCGGCCGGCAGTGCTGCCAGCCAGGCTGCCGCCAACACCCAGATGAAAGCGTTCAGCGCGGCGGTAGTATTCGTCATCGACTCGACCATTTCGATGGACCCGTACATCGACCGCACCCGCGAAGCGATCAAGCGTGTCTACGCCCAGATCGAGAAGGAGAACCTCGGCCAGCAGGTCAAGTTCGGCCTGATCGCCTACCGTTCCAGCACCCAGGCAGTGCCGGGCCTGGAGTACGTCAGCAAGATGTACGCCGACCCCAACACGGTCAAGGACGGTGCCGACTTCCTCAGCAAGGTGGCGGATCTGAAGCAGGCCAAGGTCTCCAGCAAGGTCTTCGATGAAGACGCCTATGCCGGGGTCATGCATGCGGTCGACAAGGTCGACTGGAGCCAGTTTGGCGCGCGCTACGTGGTGCTGATCACCGATGCCGGCGCGCTGGATGGCGGCGACAAACTGTCCAGCACCGGCCTTGGCGCCGAGCAGGTCAAGATCGAAGCCAGCAACCCTGGCGTTGCTCTGTACACCTTGCACCTGAAGACCCCAAGCGGGGCCAAGAACCACGGCAGCGCCGAAGCGCAGTACCGCGCCTTGTCGACCTACCCCGGCACCAACACCTCGCTGTACTACCCGGTCAATGCCGGTGATGTCGACGAGTTCGGCCGCAAGGTCGACAGCCTCGCTGGCGCCATCACCCAGCAGGTCCGTTCGGCGTACATGGGCGAAGACGCCGTTGGCAGCGCCACCAATGCCAAGGCCAGCCCCGCCGAGCAGAAAATGCTCGAAGACGCCGCGCTGATTGGCCACGCGATGCAGCTGGCGTACCTGGGCAAGGCCAGCGGCACACAGGCGCCGCCGGTGTTCGAGGCGTGGATCAGCGACCGTGACCCGATCAGGCAGAACGTGCCCACCACCGATGTGCGGGTGCTGCTGACCAAGGCGCAGCTGAGCGACCTCAGCGACGTGCTCAAGCAGATCCTCGACGCCGCCAACGAAGGCATGATCTCGCCCAGCGAGATGTTCACCCGCCTGCGCGCCGTGGCCGCAACCATGGGCGCCGACCCTAACCAGCTCAAGCAAGACGCCCGCGTGGCCGACCTCGGTGTGCTCGGCGAGTACCTCGATGGCCTGCCGTACCAGAGCGAAGTGCTCAACCTCGATGAAGAAACCTGGAAAGGCTGGGACGGCCTGGCCCAGGAGAAATTCATCCGCAACCTGAGCACCAAGCTGCGCCACTACCAGCGTTACAACGCCGATGTTGACCGCTGGGTGGCGCTGGCCCCGGGCGCCGACAGCCGCGACAACGTCTACCCGGTTCCTCTGGAAATGATGCCCTGACCACTTATGCTCGAGATCAAGGGATTGCGTGTGGTCCGCGGCCAGGGACCACAGTCACACGCCGTGCGCCTGGATGCGCTGCAGTTGCGCGCGGGCGAGGTGTGGGCGGTAACCGGCGAGAGCGGCTGCGGCAAGAGCACGCTGCTCGAAGCCATCGGCCTGCTGCTCAAGCCTGAGCGACTGGACTGCTACCGGCTCGGCAGCGAGCAGCACGACGTTGCTCGGCTGCTGGCCAGCGAGCAGCACGCGGCCTTGGCTGCACTGCGCTCGCGCGAGCTGGGTTTCGTCCTGCAGAGCGGCGGCTTGCTGCCGTTTCTCAGCGTGCGCGACAACATCCTCTTGCCGCGCCGTCTGCTCGGTCTGGACGCACACAGCCATGCGGTCGACAAAGCCGTCGCAGCGCTGAGCCTGACGCCATTGCTGGACAAACTGCCGCAGGCACTGTCGATCGGTGAGCGCCAGCGGGTCGCCTGCGTGCGCGCCATCGCCCACGAACCGCGGGTGCTGCTGGCCGACGAACCAACCGCCGCGCTTGACCCACACAACGCGCAGCGGCTGTTCGAGTTGCTGCTGGAGCTGGTTGCCGAACTGGGCCTGAGCGCCTTGCTGGTGTCGCACGACTGGGCGCTGGTCGAGCGCTTTGGCCTGCCGCGTCTGGGCGCGATCAATGGCCAGGGGGAGACCCATTTTGAACCCTTGGTATAAGCGCCTGGCGCTGCTGGTCAGGCTGTCGCTGGCCGACCTCTGGCATGACCGCAACGTGTCGCTGTGCATGGCCGCGTCGCTGGTGGCGGTGATCGCGCCGTTGCTGTTGCTGTTCGGCCTCAAGCATGGGGTAGTCAGCCAATTGCAGCAGGAGCTGCTCAGCGACCCGCGCAACCTCGAAGTGAAGATGCTCAGCAGCGGCCATTACGACCAGGCCTGGCTGCAACGCCTGCAACAACGGCCTGAGGTTGGCTTTGCGATTGGCCAGACCCGCTCGCTGAATACCCAGGCCGACCTGCTTGGCGAGCGTGGGCGCTTTGTCGACAACGTCGAAGTGATCCCGACCGCGGCCAACGACCCGCTGCTGGCCAGCGAATTCAGCGCACTGCAAGCCGATCAACTGATCCTCAGCGAGCGCGCGGCACAGCGCCTCGAAGCCAAGGTCGGCGACAGCGTGCGCCTGCGCGTCAGTCGCCGCCTCAACGAAGTCAATGAACGTGGCGAGCGCACTCTGCGCGTGCAGGCGATTGTCGCCGCTGTGCGCTTTGCCCGCCCGGCGGCGTTCGTCAGCCCTGAGCTGCTGCTGGATCTTGAGCATTACCGCGACGGCTATCTGGTGCCTGCGTTGGGCGCCGGCAGCGGCCAGTCGCTGGAGGTGGTCGGCATCGGCTATGCCCGTGCGCGGGTCTATGCACGCGATATCGACAGCGTCGCGCCGCTGGAGCAGTGGCTCAATCAACAGCGCATCGAGACCAGCAGCCGGCTGGCTGAAATCGACAGCGTCAAAGCCATCAACCATGTGCTGGGGCTGATCTTCGGAGTCATCGCCGGCGCTGCCCTGATCGGCTGCATTGCCTCGTTGGTGGGGGCGTTTCTAGCCAACATAGACCGCAAACGCCGCGACCTGGCGGTGCTGCGCCTGCTCGGCTTCACCAGCAGCGCGGTGGCTGTCTACGTGGTGCTGCAAGCGCTGCTGCTGAGCCTGACCGGGTTTGTCGGCGGGCTGGCCTGTTATTACCTGGGCAGTCTGCTGTTCGACCAGTTGCTCGGCAGCAGCCAGGCGACCGGCGCCTTTATTTGCCATATCACTGTCTGGCATGGCCTGGTGGCCCTGCTGCTGGCCTTGCTGGTCGCTGGCCTGGTTGCCTTGATCGGCGCCGTGCGGGCGATACGGATCCAACCTGCGGAGAGTCTGCGTGAACTGTAAAACCTTTGCTCGCCTGGCCCTGGCGCCCCTCGCGCTTGGCTTCGCCCTGGACGCCGCGGCGAGCTGGGACGAGAAATTCTACAATCCCATGGCCGATGCCGACGATGTCGTGCTACCGATGCCGTGTGACGGCGCAATGGTGTTTCGCAAGGTGCTGATCCCGGTGGTCGGGCCGCTCGACGACTACCCGATCAACATCGGCGCCGACAGTGCCGAGTACGGTTATGTCGAGCAGACCCGACCAGCCTTCATCGCCGGCAGCTTCACCAGCGCCAAAGGCGACAAGTCGCGCTATTACCTGCTGGCCAAGTACGAAATGACCCAGCTGCAATACCGCGCCCTGACCGACGAAACCTGCCCGACACCGTCCAACAAACAGCGCCTGCCGGTGGTTTCGATCAGCTGGCTGGACGCGTTGCAGGCCGCCGACAAGTACAACCGCTGGTTGCGCGCCAATGCTGCCGACAAGCTGCCCCGCGAAGACGGCGCGCAGGGCTTCGTGCGCCTGCCGACCGAAGTCGAGTGGGAGTTTGCCGCACGCGGCGGATTGCAGGTCAGCACCGCCGAATTCCGCGACATTCGCTACCCGATGGCTGACGGCCTGAACGCCCACGAATGGTTTGCCGGTGCGCAATCGGCCAACGGCCAGTTGCAGTTGAGCGGCCTGCTCAAGCCCAATCCGCTGGGCCTGCACGACATGCTCGGCAACGCCAGCGAGATGATGTTCGAACCGTTCCGCCTGAACAAACTCGACCGCCAGCACGGCCAGGCCGGCGGCTACGTAGTGCGTGGCGGCAACTACCTGACCAGCGAAGCCGAGCTGCGCACTGCCCTGCGTCAGGAAGAGCCCTACTACAACGCCGAAGGCGCGGTGACCAAGAAAACCAACGGCATGCGCCTGGCGCTGGTGTCGCCGACCCTGACCTCACGCGAACGGGTCAAGGCCATCGAGAAGAGCTGGAGCAGCCTGGGTAACGACCAGCCGGCCGCCGACAGCAAGGACAAAGGCACGGTCAAGGCCCTCGAAGCGCTGGCCTCGAGCGTGCAGGACGAGGCCCTCAAGGGTCAGTTGAAAACCGTCGAAAACCAGCTGCGCGCGAGCAACCAGCAGCAACAGGAAGCCCGCGACCAGGCCATCCGCGCCAGCCTCAACCTGGGTGCGTTCCTTTGCACCAAGATGCTCGACGACGGCCAGTACCTGGACTTCCTGCAGAAAAACTACGCCGCCAACTGCAAGGCCGGCGAAGAAGACCCAACCTGCGGCATGCGCAAGAGCAAGCTCGACGAGCAAAGCGCGCGCCTGCACAAGCTCAGCCGTTACTACGCAAGCTCGCTGGTCGAATCCGGCTCGCTGTATGGCAAGAGCCTGCTCGAAGCGCAGGTGCCGGTGCTCGAAGGGGTGCTTACCGCCAACAACAATCTCAAGGAACTGACGCCGTACCTGCGCGCCCATTGGGCCAACCAGGTGTCGTTCCTCAAGTCGCAGAAAATTGATACCAACGCCTGGCTGAACAGCTGCAAAGCCGTCGCCCACTGACACCACAAGGAAGCGTAATCGTGATGCACAGCAAAACCGCTCGTAGCAGCTCCTGGATGAGCCTGATGATGGCCGCCTGCCTGGTCCTGACCGGCTGCGCCAGCACCGGCAGCTCGATGCTTGGCGACAGCGGCGGCGGCAAGGCCGACCCGCGCCTGACCTCGGGCGCCGACGCCAAGTTCTTCAGCACTTCGGGATACCAGGCCTGCGCCATGGCCGCCGGTGCCGGCGTGCTCGCCTGCGTACTGTCCAACTCGGGCAACAAGGCTGCCTGCGCGGTGATCGCCGGGGTTGCCGCCTGCGGCGTGGCCATGGGCGCCAACTACTACCTCGACCAGCGCCGCACCCAGTACGCCGACACTACCCAGCGGCTAAACGCGATGACCGGCGAAGTGCAGAAAGAAAACGCCAAGGTGGTCGAGCGCAGCAACACCCTGCAGCGGGTGATTGCCGACGACAAACAGCAGATTGCCGACATCCAGAAGAGCATCAAGGCCAAGACTGTCGACAAGGCCAAGGCGCAGCAGGAGATCGCCAATGTCGATACCAACATCGGCCTGATGCGCAAAGACCTGGGCAACATGAAAAGCCGCGTCACCGAGTTCGAGAAGGTCGCCAAACTCGAGCGTGACGGTGGTGCCAGCCCGGCCGAAGTGCAAAAGGTCGAGGCCGAGATCGCCAAGATGAACAACAAAGTCGTCGCCCTGCAGCAGGAAGTCGACGGCCTCTACAACCAGCGCTCCGCGATCACCCTCGGTTAAGGAACAGCCCATGTCACTTCGTCATTGCCTGGGCCTTGCCCTGCTCGCCAGCCTCGGCGGTTGCGCCACCACTGCCTCGCAGTGCAACGCTACCGACAATAGCGCCAGCCTGGTCAGCAAGCTCAATTGCGACTACGGCGGCGGCTATGCCGAAGGCGTGCGCAACAGCGAGCAGCAGTTGGTCACCGCGCAGGAGCAGAACCGCCAGTTCAATCAGGTGTTCAGCGAGCTCAGCGCCCTGCAGAGCTCCACCCGCCAGGACCTGGCCGGCCAGCAACGCCAGCAGGCCAACCTGGAGAAATCCCTGAACGGGCTGCTGGCCACGCTCAAGAGCCGCCATGGCAACAAGCAGGAGGTGCAGCAGCAGATCGCCAGCCTCGAGCAACAGCTGAAGAACCGCCAGGCAGCGCCAATGCAGAACGCCAGCAGCGCGCAGGTCGAAGCGCGCAAGCAGGAGCTCAAGGCCCTGCAGCAACAGGTCAGCCGTTTGCAGCTGAGCCTGGGTTACGAGTAAGCCCTTCGGCAGCTACGGCTGCCGATCCTTTTTCAGGATATCCACATGCAGCGGGTCACCCGCGATACCCGACCCGCGCAGGACGATCCGCGGGTGTTGGAACAGGCCATGGCGATCATCGTCAGGCACTTCCCGGCCAGCATCGCTCATCTCTACGCCACTCCGCGCACCGGCCAGGACGGTGTGCGTGAGTGGTGGTCGCCGCTGGAAGGCCAGCCGCAGCGCTATCACGACCTCACATGTGAACAGCAGGCGACCTTGCTGCGCGTCTATGACCAGCGCCAGGACGCCCTGCGCCAGTTGGTCGGCGAGCTGAAGGAACGCGGCCAGGAGCAGGAGGCGAGCGTGCTGCGCGCGCTGATCGGCCCGGCCAACCTTGAGCACCTGTACAGCGTCAATGGCGAGCCACTGCTGGTGCGCTGGGCACAGCCGGCGCCGGTCAAGCCAGCACCGGTGGCGGCAGCGCCAGTGCCCGCACCGCGCCCGCGCCGCTGGATCTGGTTGCCGTGGTTCCTGCTGCCCCTGCTTGGCCTGTTGCTGCTGGCCCTGGCCTTGTGGTTTGGCTGGCCGTACCTGCAACGCTGGTATGAACAGCGCGAGCCGGCCAAATTTGCCTGCATGAAAGACGATCAGGCGCTGCCCCCGGAGTTCTCGGTGGTGCTGGATACCTCCGGTTCGATGCTACTGAGCGTCGCAGCGACGGCGGAGGACGAGCAGTGGTTCTTTCAGAACATCGCCGACCCCGCCATCGACCAGGCGCGAGTCGCCGAGGTTACCCGCGCGCCGGTACGCATCGATGTCGCCAAGCAGAGCCTCAAGCAGATGGTCGATGATCTGCACCCGGCCATCGACACGCGCTTCATCACCTTCGACGGCTGCCGAGCGCCGCTCGACCATGGCCTGTTCACCCCGGCCCAGCGCCCGGCGCTGATCAGCGGCATAGAGGGCCTGGTGCCGAACGACGGCACCGCCTTGAGCGCCAGCCTCGACCTTGCCGCAAAAAGCATGAACGGCCGCGACCGCGATGGCGTGATCGTGATGTTCGTCGACGGCGCCGATGGCTGTGGCGAGGATGTCTGTGCAGTCGCTCAGCGCATCGCCCAGGAGCAGCCGCGGCTGCGGGTCAATCTGGTCAATATCAGCAACAACAGCCTGGCCAACTGCATTGCCGACAGCACCGGCGGCCGGGTCTACAGCGGCGATAACGCCGTGCAAGTGGCGGCCGCGCTGAAACAGGCGAGCCAGGAAGTTTCCAGCAGCAACAACTGCAACTAGGACGATCGATGCAACGGGTAATCCGCGACAGCCACGCCAGCCAGGACGCCGCCGCTGCACTCGAGCAGCGGGTAGCGTTGATCCGCCAGCACTTCCCGCCGGCCATTGCTCACCTATATGCCATTCCCCGCCAGGGGCATGATGGTGTGCTGGAGTGGTGGTCGCCGCTGGAAGGCCAGCCGCATGTGTATGCCGAGCTGGGCCGCGACCAGCAGGCAGCGCTGCTACAACGCTATGAAGAGCGCCAGGCCGCAGTCGGTCAGTTGGCCAACGAGCTGCAGCAGCGTGGTCAGACCCAGGCAGCAGGCGCCTTGCGCAGCCTGATCGCGCCGCCTGATCTGGGCAACCTCTACAGCATCAACGGCGAACCGCTGGTGATCCGCTGGGGGCAGACCGTACCGGTGGCCGCGCCACCGCCGCCGCCACCGCCTGCACCAGCACCCAAGCCGGCGCCGCCCGCAGCCAGGCCGGCACCGCAGCCCAGGCCTGCGCCACCGCCCAGGGCCGTACCTGCGCGGCGCCTGCGGCTGTGGCCATGGCTGCTGTTCGGCCTGCTGCTGGCGTTGCTCTATGCGCTGTGGTTGAACTGGCCAATGCTGTGGGCGCGCTGGCAGGCCGATCACAGCGCCATGTGCACGCCGGGCGCTGGCTTTCAGGCTTCGGAGTTCGCCGTGGTGCTGGACACCTCCGGCTCGATGAACGAACGCATCCGCGTCAAGCGCGCAGACGACCCGTGGTACATCAGCCTGCTGGCGAAGATCCCGGTGGTCGAGCAGTTTCTGCCGTCGGGCAAGGCCCCGCCGACGACCCGCCTGAACGTGGCCAAGACGGCCCTGGGCGCGGTCATCGAAGACCTCGACCCGAAGGTGGCGATGCGCCTGGTGACCTTCAATGGCTGCAAGTCGCCCGTCGATCATGGCGTGTTCGCACGTGACCAGCGCGCAGATCTGATCGACCGTATCGCCACGCTCAACGCACGCGGCGGCACGGCGCTCGGGGTCAGCCTGGAGGCGGCAGCGGCCAGCATGGACGGGCGTGAGCGCGACGGCGTCATCGTGATGTTCGTCGACGGCCGCGACAGCTGTGGCACCAGCATCTGCAAGGTCTCCGAGCAGATCGCCCAGAACCAGCCACGGCTGCGGATCAACATCGTCAACATCAGT
Organism: Pseudomonas sp. EZ-C24; assembly: GCF_014525325.1. Taxonomy (NCBI): domain Bacteria; kingdom Pseudomonadati; phylum Pseudomonadota; class Gammaproteobacteria; order Pseudomonadales; family Pseudomonadaceae; genus Pseudomonas; species Pseudomonas sp. EZ-C24. The sequence goes on from NZ_JACDIU010000032.1 coordinate 81,305, forward strand.
GCCAGCACCGGCTCCAACTGCGCCGCCAGCAATACCGGTGGCCGGGTGTATACCGCTGATGATGCAGCTGCGGTGGCCGCCGCGTTGGAACAAGCCAGCCGCGAAGTCTCGCAGGGCAACGGCTGCTGAAGCGCAAACGGGCGCACGCCGTGCGCCCGTTTGCAGCCATGACGTTTTTCAATCGACTCCATGCCGTTTTCCGCGTTGCCGTGCAAGGCGCCTTGGCGGATGCTTTATTTACCTGAGCATCCCCCCATTCGCGCACCGAGGCCTGCATGAAAACCGTCGACGAAATCCTCAAGAGCAAGGCACAACACCAGACCGTCTACACCATCGGCCCAACCGAGTCGGTGCTGGCGGCGCTGAAGCTGCTCGCGGAAAAAAACATCGGCGCCTTGCCGGTGGTTGAAGACGGGCGCGTGGTGGGCATCGTCAGCGAACGTGACTATGCGCGCAAGCTGATGCTCAAAGGCCGCTCGTCGCCGTTCACTACAGTGGCCGAGATCATGACCGCAGCGGTGATCACGGTTGAGCCCAAAACCAAGCTCGATGAGTGCATGCAACTGATGACCGACCGCCATCTGCGCCACCTGCCGGTGGTCAGCGAGGGCAAGCTACTCGGCTTGCTGTCGATCGGCGACCTGGTCAAGGAAACCATTACCGAGCAGGCCAACCTGATCAGCCAGCTGCAACAGTACATTCGCGGCGAGTGAAGGTTGTTTCAGTGATAGGCGCTTTCCAGCTCGTCCAGCTGATGGTCGAAGCTGCGCAGGCGCGCTGACCAGGTGTACACCAGCACTTCCAGATCACGGTTGAGCACTGCCGTGCCGCCCTTGCCGGCCACCGGCCCGTCGCCCAGATCCAGCTGGTAGCGCTCACGGGCCATGGCCGTAGCCACGCTGGAAAGGTCGCGGGCAAATGCCAGCCAGTGCTGGTGCGGGTCGTGGATTTCGCGGTCGAGCTCGCGGCATTGGCACTTCAGCGCATCCAGGCTTTGCTCCAGCGGCGTGCCCTTGAGCTCGCCCATGACCTCTTCGAAGGTGCGCCCGGAGTGCCAGTAACTGCCCCAGAAATAGCGGTCGAACACGGTTTCGACCCGGCGCAGGGCAACTTTGGTGTTCCAGATGGTGACCAGGGTATGGCCCTGGCTAAGTTCGCGCCTGTTCAGCTGCAAGTGCTGCCAGGCGATCCAGGCCAGCCCGCAGAGCGCCGCTGCCGCGGTGACCGCAGCAGCGGCGTACAGAAACTGCACGGCCTGGTTCAGCTGATGGGTGTGCCGGATACCGTAGAAGTAGCCGGTGGTCAGGGTGCCGAGGATTGCCACGATGCACCAGAAACCGGCTGCATAGGGATCTTTCATCACGCTATCCCCTTGTTGTTTTACCTCAGCATAGCAACGCCACTTCACCCATCAGGTGCCGCTCGGCGCTTTATTTGCGGGGGCGACGCAGGGCTTCGTTGAGTTGATCAAAGGGCATTGCCCAGTCGGCGTCCTCAAGCACCGCTTCTTTGAGGAATGCGCGCTGCGAGTCGCTCCAGAACGGCGCATCGACCAGCTTGATTTCGTTTTTCAGCGGCGAGTGCGAGGTGATGAACTGATCGATGCTCTGCGCATCGTGGTCCAGCCCCAGTTGCATGAACAGTTCGGCAAACTGATGAGTCGGTGCTTCCATGGGTGCCTCCTCGCCAAGCTGGCCGTCGACGACGCCGGCCCGGCGCTGGTTGAGTGAGAGATGAGGTGGCCGCAGCCACCTTGCTCAAAGATAGACACCAGCCAGGCCACTCAAGGTCGAAGCAATTTGCACTTTTTATCCGACAAGCGTCACAGCGGCGCCCGGCGCAGTGTGGCGAGGAAAGCTGCAGCGCCGACAAACAACCCGGCAAAGGTACGGTTCAGGCGCTTCTGCTGTTTAGGCGTGCGCAGCAGCCGCAGCACCCGCGAGGCCAGCCCGGTGTAACCAGCCATCACCAGCAGGTCGACGCAGACCATGGTCGCGGCAATCGTCAGATACTGCGGCAGCAGCGCCTGATGCGGGTCGATGAACTGCGGCAGCACGGCGAGCATGAACACCAGTGCCTTGGGGTTGCTGACATTGACCAGCAAACCACGGAACACCAGGCTCAGCGGCTTGCCGATCGGCCGTATCGGCGACTCGGCGCTCATATCCATGGGCAGCGCGCGCCATTGCTTGTAGGCGAGGTACACGAGGTAGAACACGCCGAACCACTTGATCACCTGAAACGCCGTAGACGAGGCGGCGAGGATGGCGCCGACGCCGGCTGCAATGATCGCGATCTGCAGCAACAGACCGAGTTGCAGGCCCAGGGCGTTCCAGTAACCGCGCCAGAAACCGTACTGCAGGCCGCTGGACATCGAGGCAATCGCCCCCGCCCCCGGCGACAGGCTGATCACCCAGCACGCGGCAAAGAACGCCAACCACGTTTCCATCGACATGTAGCACCTCATAGCGGATATGTTGCAAAACATTAAGCTAAGAGGTTGGCGGCGAAATCACCAGCGTTTTTTGTGGGTTTGCAGCAGGTGCGGCTAACGTCAGTCAGCCTGGACAGCAACATCCTTGGCCACACCCGGCACCTCGCTGCCACGCCAGCGCCGTACGCACTTCTGGAAGAACTGGCTATTCGGCACCTGCACCAGCGCGCCGCCGGCATCGGGCATTTCCATCAGGGTGGTGAACAGCAGGTTGATCGCAATCACTCGGCCCTTCACGCCCGGCTTGTCGAGGGTTTCCACCAGCTCGACGACGTCACCGATACGAAACGGGCCGACAGTAAAGATCAGCACGGCGCAGAGCAGGTTGGACAACACGCTCCACATGGCGAAGAACGCCACCGCCGCTACGGCGACAAACCCTGAAAGCGCGGTCCAGAGCACGGTGGCCGAGACGCCAAGACGCTCCAGCACAAACAGCAGAGCACTGCCCATGATCAGCCAGCGCAGGCCGCCACGTACCGGTACCAGCAATTCTGGTGGCAGTGGATAGCGTTCGCCCAGCCGGCTCAGGCAACGGCCGACAAAACGTTGCAGGATGAACGCTGCGGCGAGGATCAGCAGAATCTGCGCGCCTAGCCACAGCGAGTCCATCCATTGCCCCGGCAGCAGGCCGTGCAGGTCTTCCATCAGGACAACGCCTCAAGTTCGGCCTGCATGCTTTCGAGCAGCTCAAGTGCCTCCATCCAGGCTTCTTCAAGCTCGGCTTCGCGCTGCTTGAGTTTGCTCTGACGGCCGAGCAGATCACGCAGAGCATCCTTGCGCGATTGCTCGTAGAGGCCGCTGTCGGCCAGGGCCGTGTCGATCTCGGCCAGCTGACTGTGCACCTGGCCCAGCTCGGCTTCGAGCTTGTCGGCAGCGCGCTTGTGCGGCGCCAGTTGCTGGCGCAGGGCAGCGGCGGCCTGACGCTGGGCCTTTTTGTCGGTCTTGTCCGGGTTGACCGGGGTGCTGCTGACCGGCGCGTTGCGCTGGCGGTAGTCGATCAGCCAGCGGCTGTAGTCATCGAGGTCACCGTCGAAGGTGTCGACCTTGCCGTCGGCAACCAGCAGGAAGTCGTCGGTGGTGCTCTTGAGCAGGTGACGATCGTGAGAGACCACCACCACTGCCCCGCTGAACTCCTGCAAAGCCATGGTCAGCGCCAGGCGCATTTCCAGGTCGAGGTGGTTGGTCGGTTCGTCGAGCAGCAGCAGGTTGGGCCGTTCCCAGGCGATCAGGGCCAGGGCCAGCCGGGCTTTTTCACCACCGGAGAAGTTCACCACCGGCTCCTCGGCACGCGGGCCGTGGAAGTCGAAGCCGCCGAGGAAGTCGCGCAGGGTTTGCTCGCGCTCGGTCGGGGCAATCCGCTGCAGGTGCAGCAGCGGGCTGGCCTTGTCGTCCAGCGAGTCCAGCTGATGCTGGGCGAAATAGCCAACCGAAAGGTTCTCACCGCGCACCAGGCGCCCGCCCAGCGGCTGCAGTTCGCCGGCAAGGTTCTTGATCAGGGTCGACTTGCCGGCGCCGTTGGGCCCGAGCAGGCCGATCCGCGCACCCGGCGTGAGCTGCAGCTTGACCTTCTCCAGCACGGCGGTGTCGCCGTAACCCAGACGGCCTTCGGAAAGGTCGAGCAAGGGGCTGGAGATTTTTTGCGATTCGCGGAAGACGAAGTCGAACGGCGAGTCGACGTGCGCTGCCGACAGTTCTTCCATGCGTTCCAGAGCCTTGATCCGGCTCTGCGCCTGACGGGCCTTGGTCGCTTGCGCCTTGAAGCGGGCGATGTACTTTTCCATGTGCGCGCGCTGCGCCTGCTGCTTCTCGTAGGCCTGTTGCTGCTGGGCCAGACGTTCGGCGCGGGTGCGTTCGAAGGCGCTGTAGCCACCCTTGTACAGGGTCAGCTTGCGCTGCTCGACGTGGAGCACGTGGTCGACCACCGAATCGAGGAAGTCGCGATCGTGGGAGATCAACAGCAGCGTGCCCGGGTAGCCCTTGAGCCAGTCTTCCAGCCAGAGGATGGCGTCCAGGTCCAAGTGGTTGGTCGGCTCGTCGAGCAGCAGCAGGTCGGACGGGCACATCAGGGCCTGCGCCAGGTTCAGGCGCATCCGCCAGCCACCGGAGAAGTCGCCGACGCGGCGGTCCATCTGCTCGTTGCTGAAGCCAAGGCCGGCCAGCAACTTGCGTGCACGGGCATCGGCGGTATAACCGTCAGCGCCCTCCAGCTCGCTGTGCAAGCGGGCCAGCGCAGTGCCGTCGTGGGCTTGCTCGGCCACTGCCAGCTCGGCCTGGACCTGACGCAGGCGCAGGTCGCCATCGAGCACATAGTCGACTGCCACGCGCTCGAGGGTATCGACCTCCTGACGCATGTGCGCGATGCGCCAGTCGCCGGGCAGCTGGCAGTCGCCGCCGTCGGGCGTGAGCTCGCCGCGCAGCAAGGCGAACAGGCTGGATTTGCCGGCGCCGTTGGCACCGATGAGGCCGGCTTTATGACCGGCGTGCAGCGTCATCTCGGCGCTATCTAGCAGGCGCTGCGGACCACGCTGTAAAGTGAGGTTGGTTAGTCTGATCATGATGGTCGCGGAGTCTACCAGCTTCCTCGGCCGCTAGCGCGAGTGGAACCATGCACACCGACCTGTGGAATTACGCCCTGGCCCTGTACGCCCGGCCCGGAGTTGAAGCGGCTTGCCTGCAACTGCAGGAGGACGGCGCCGACGTGTGCCTGCTGCTTTGCGCAAGCTGGCTGCAAGCGCGCCGGGCACGCGTCAGCGATGAGCGCGTGTGCGCCCTGCTGGGGTTAGCTGAGCCGTGGCGAATCGAGGTGGTCCAACCACTGCGCACGCTGCGTCAGCAATGGCGTATGGCAGCTCAGGGCGATGCCGCGCTGGCACTGTTGCGGGAGCAGTTGAAGGGCTTGGAACTACAGGCTGAAAGAACCTTGCTCGAGCGTTTGCAGGCGTGCTCGCAGCAATGGCCCGCAGGCTCGGACGAGACCGCGGACGACTGGCTGGTCCGGCTGGCGCCGGACCTGTGCCGCGACCACGGCGCGCTGGATCAATTGCGCGCCGCAGCGTCAGCCTTTCAGGACGCCGAAGACGGCGACTGAGCTGGGGTGTTGGCCGCTCCAGCAGGCGTTGCCGCTGGTGCTGCCGAGTTGGTGCTGGTTGCTGCGGTGCTGGCTTTGGCGTCGTCTGTTTTTGCAGCGGCTGGCTTGGCTGCAGCTGGCTTGGCAGCCGGTTTGGTTGCTGCGGTCTTGGCCGGTGCTTTGGCAACGGCGGGTTTGCCTGCAGCGGCTTTAGCTGGCGCCTTGCTGGCTGCAGGCTTGGCAGCAGCAGGTTTGGCTGCAGCCTTGGCGGCAACGGGTTTGCCAGCGGCAGGTTTGGCTGGCGCTTTGGCAGCCGCCGGTTTGGCAGCGGCAGTCCTCGCTGGGGCTTTGCTGGCAGTGGGCTTGGCAGCTACTTTGGCCGGTGCTTTGGCAACGGCAGGCTTGGCTGCAGCGGCCTTGGCTGGTGCTTTGCTGGCAGCCGGCTTGGCGACAGCTTTAACAGGCGCTTTGGCAGCAGCTGGCTTGGCGGCGGGTTTGACCGCAGCGACTTTGGCTGGAGCTTTGCTGGCAGTGGTCTTGCCGGCTGCCTTGGCTGGCGCCTTGCTGGCAGCAGGTTCGGCAACAGTGCGTTGCTCGAGGGCCTTGGCGGCTGCTTCACGGACCTTGCCTACGCCTTGAGCGATTTTCAGGCTCTGCTGCGCATCGCGCTTGAGCTGCTGGATGTAGATGCGGGTCTGCGATTGACGCTCTTTGAGCGAGTCGAGCACTTCTTCAAGTTCGCTGGCAGCCTTGTGCGCCTTGTTCTGCGCCTTGGCTTTGCCAGCCTGGGCAGCGTCTTGCAGTTTCAGCCGCGAACCGTGCAGTTTTTCCTGCGCCTTGCCGCGTTGTTTTTCCAACTTTGCCAACAGTTTCTCTGCATCCGCCAGCGCTTGCGAGCAGGCATCTTCCAGATGTTCGAGCAGGCTACCGGAAAGTTGCTGGAGCAGGTGCAACGGCGTACTTACTGGCTTCTTCTTGGCCGACATGGTTTACCTCCTGGCTGATGAGATTGCGGCTCATACTATGCTTCTGCTGCTACCGCCGCTAGGGCATCTTGACAGTATTGCTGGGGCCGCGTTGCATGCCTGGGCAAAGTTGTTATGGTGCAGCTCGAGCAAGTGTAGTTGGCCCTTGTTCGGCTGTTGCTACTTGGCCATCGCGTCCGGAGTCGATCGTGTCCCGTTATCTTCTGCTCAGCCTCTGCCTGCTCGCGCCATTGAGTGTTGCGGCGCCGGCCAGCAACACCGATCAGGATATGGCCTACAGCCTGGGCGCGAGCCTCGGTGAGCGGCTGCGTCAGGAGGTCCCTGACCTGCAACTGGAAGCCCTGGTCGAAGGCCTGCGCCAGGCCTACCAAGGCAAGCCGCTGCGGCTCGATCAAGCACAGATGCAAAGCCTGCTCGAGCAGCATGAAACCGAGGCCCAGGGCAGCCAGGCACAAGCGGCTGAAATCCGCTTCATGGCCAATGAACGCGGCCGAGTCGGCACCCATGAATTACCTGAAGGAATTCTTTACAGCGAGTTACAGGCAGGCACTGGCGCGCAGCCCAAGCCCGGCGGCAAGGTGCAAGTGCGCTACGTAGGACGTCTGCCGGATGGCTCGGTGTTCGACCAGAACCAGCAACCGCAGTGGTTCAGTCTGGACTCGGTGATCGAAGGCTGGCAGGCGGCGCTGCCAAAAATGAAGGTGGGAGCCAAATGGCGTTTGGTGATCCCTTCGGCGCAAGCTTACGGCGCCGACGGGGCGGGCGACCTGATCGCACCCTACACCCCGTTGGTATTTGAAATCGAATTGCTGGCAGTGGCCGACTGATCGAGGCGATCAGGCCTGCAGTGCAGCTTCCTGTTTGTGTGCGGTGTGCAGCACTTCGATCAGGCAGTCTTCCAGCTCGAAGCGTTCGCGCAGATGGCCGCCCAGTGCTTGCAGGGTCTGGGCGAAGCGCTCAGGGTCGTTGCACTCGGCCTTGTCACAGTGATCGTTGAAGTCCAGCGCGATCTGGGTGATGTCGGTGATGCGTGGGGTCATGTCTTCGGCCAGCGCCAGGGCGCGCTTGTCGTCGAAGGCCTTGGCCTCGCTGAGCAGCTGCTCGAACACTTCGAAATGCCAAGCCGATACATAGTCGACCAACACGCCACAGAAATCACGGCTCTGCGCCTTGTCAGCGAAGGCTGGCTTGGCGTCGCGCAGTGCGCGGAAAGCCACCACCAGCTCCTGGCGTTCCAGCAGCCAGCGATCGATCAGCTTGTGGACCCCGCCCCAGCGTTCCTGGGCATTCTGGCAACTATCGAGCATGGCAGTTCTTCCCTTCTGGGTAGATGCCGCTGCACCTCGTTGCGCAAAGGTGCGCGACAAAGGGACGTCAGCAGTACGGCATCGAGCAGTTGTGTTTTCAGTGTCCGTGCTGGGAGATTATTCCCGCACGTGCTACCCATCAAGGTACGCATCGGACAAAGTTCATACAAGCGTTTCATCCCTTGATAGCGCGCCGCCGGTCGAACCATGCGCCAAGCTTGCGCTGGATCAATGTTGGGCGAGGCGGCGCAAACGATCAGCCACCAGCCGCGACAGCGGCAGCGCTGCCAGCAGCAGGAAGGCCAGCAGGCTCCACTCGGGCAAGGTCAGGTCGAGAAAGCTCCAGGACAACGCGCCGCAGTCAGGGCCACCCTTGAGCAGGGTTTCCAACGCTTGCCGCCACGGCTGCTCAAACACCGTCGGCAGCGGCTGCAGGCAGGCGCCATGAGCAAACTCCGAGCCCTGCAGCCAGACCTGCCGCGCCGCCAACAGCGCGCCGCTGGCGGAGCAGGCCAATGCCAGCATCGTGTAGACCAGCCAACCGAGACGCTGCGGGGCATGCACCAGCGCAACCAGGCAGACCAGCGCATACAGGCCCAGCAGCAGGCGCTGGCCGGAACACAGCGAGCAAGGCAGCAACCCCAGGTTTCTTTCGAGGGCGAAAGCGGCAAACAGGATCGCCAGCGAGGCCAGCAAGCCTGGGGAAAATAGAGTACGAAAACGGGCCAGCGGCATGGCGATGGGGTCCCGGAGGAGTCAATGACGTGGCTTGAGACGGTAGAGGAAATGGGTACTTTGTTTCAAGGCAATACAGTCGGGACAAGTCTCTGATTGCTGAGGAAAGTTTACCGATTGCTGTGGGAAATTTCCGAAGGGGGTCATCGCAAATTGACTTCACCGCTTCAGATTAGATACCAGCCCTTGGGCCTGCGCGGCTTGCGCAGACCCAAGGGTCGGTCAAGCTCGGGCGCCGTCTGGCAACGGCAGCGCCAGCAGGCGCTCGTCGAGCAGGCCAAGGCCTTCCTGGAACAATTGGTTGCTGCGTTCGGTTTCACCCAGGCTCGCCAGCAACCGCGCCAGCTCGGCACAGGTTTCCGGGTTGCGCTCAAAACGCAGGCTGCTCTCAAGATAATCGCGCGCCTTGCCCCACAGGCGGTTCTGCAGGCTCAAGCGGCCTAGGGTCAACAGCAGGCTCGGGTCCTGAGCGTGCTCTTTGAGCCAGCCTTCGGCGGTTTGCAGCTGGCGCGCTGGGTCATCACCACGGATCAGCCCGTACAGCCGGGCCAGATGGCTTTCGTACTGGCGTTTGAGTGCCGCACGCAAGACCTGCTCGGCTTCGCCCTGAGCGCCGACCTGACGCAGCTGTTCAGCGTAGGCGAGCACCAACTGCGGCTCCTGGCGCTGCGCGGCGGTCAGCTGCTGCCAGGCGCGTTCCAGCGCCTGCCGGGCGGCTACCGCATCATCACCACGTGTCGCGGCGATGCTCAGGTTCTGGCCCCAGGCACGCTGCTCCAGTGCAGCCAACTCAGTGGCTGGCAATACCTTGCCCTTGCGCAGGTCAGGCAGCAGCCGAATCAGCGCCGGCCAGTCGCCACGCTGCAGGTGCAACTGCTGCAGCAGGCGCAGCACCTGGCCGTTATGCGGGTGGCGCTGTTGCATCGCCAGCAGGGTTTCGAGGGCACCGTCGCTGTCGCCGCGATCCATCTGCAGTTGGGCGTGGGTCAATGCCACCGCCAGTTCGGCCTGGGGCTGACGCTCGAGCGCGCGCTCCAGCAGGTTGTCGCTTTCTTCAGTGCGGCCCAGCTCGTTCGCCGCGCGGGCGGCGCCGAGGTAATACAACAGCGGCTGGCGCTCGGCTTCAGCGGCGCGGTGCAGGTGACGCTGCGCGCTGGCCCAACGACCTTCGGCCAGGTCCAGTTGGCCCTGTTCGATGGCGATGCGCGTGCGCCGGCGGCGATTGCGCCGCGACCATGGGTTGACCACCCCGGTCGAACTCAGGATCAGGCCAAGCAAGTAGCGCAACAGCCACAGCACTACGATCAGGCCGATCAAGCCACCCAAGGCGGCCCACAGACCGGACTGATAGCGGAAGCTGCCGTAGGACACCATCACGTAGCCGCTGTGCTTGGCCACGGCGATGCCCAGCGCTGCGGCAACCACGATTGCCAGCACCGCGAGCAGATAGACTCGCTTCATGGCTTGCCCCCTTCGGCGTTGGCCGGCAGGTGGCGGCGCTGAATGTAGGCCTGTACCGCCGCCAGGCTTTCGCTGAGGTCAGGGGTGACCACCGACACTGGCTGCTCGGCCAGGGCGTTGAGACTGTCGAGCATGGCCTTGCTTTGCGGGTTGTCGGCGTTGAAGTTGGCCAGCAGTACGCTGCGAGCATCATCCAGCGCCTGGGTATAAACCTTGGCTTCGCCATTCAGGGCCGCCCATTGGGCCTGCTCGATGGTCAGGCTCAGGGCCAGGCGCAGTTGATTCAGCGACTGCCCAGCCAGCAGTGGGCGAACATTGTTGTCGGCATCGAATTCGATCTGGAAGTACTTGGAGATCTCGGCCCACCAGCGCGACCAGCGACTGCTGGCATCGCCATCCGCAGTCAGCGCGCCCATGGCGTCTGCGCTGCTGTCGAATTCAGGCGACTGGGCACTGAGCTGCTGCACCTGCTCACGCTGCGCCGCCAGCTTGAGGAACAGGCCAGTGCGGTCTGGCTGCTGTGTGCTGTTGAGTGTGGCCAGGCTGCGGGCCAGCTGCTCGCGGGCGGCGAATGAACCTGGGTCGCTCTGTTCGCGGAGAATCTCGTCGGCACCTTCTACCAGCGCTTTGGCGCTGGTCACATCCTGCAGTGCAGACAAGCGCAAGGTCGCCAGGCGCAGCAGGTGCTCGGCTTCGGCCAGGCGCCATTCCTTGCGGCTTTCGCCCATTACCGTATCGAGCCGCTGGCTCAAGCGCTGCTGGTCGCCCTGCAACTGTGCCACCAGGCGCCGGCGGTCTTCCAGCTCGCTGGCCGGCGGCAAGCTGGCAAGTTGTGCGCTGATCTGCTGATCTCGCTGTTGCAACGCTGCGGTCTGCTCGCTGAAGGTTTCCATGCGCTGGCTTTGACCCAGCTCATTGCCCTGCAGTTGGCGCACTTGCCAGACACCCCAGCCGCCTACCGCAACACCGGCTGCGCCGAGCAGCAGGGCAACGACGGCAATGCCATTGCCTGAGCGCTTGGCCGGCGGGCTGACAGGGGTTTGCGGCGCGTCGAGCACCGAAGGCTGTTCATTCTGCGACAAGACAGTTTCGCTCACGTATCCATCCTTTGCATGGGGGCGCGTCGCTCTGAGCTTAGCGCCTTAAGAGGCAGGTGCAGCGCTGCGCTGCACAGCTGCCAGCAAGGCCGCGGCACTGGCGCCACGGCAATCCACAATCTGTTGTGCACCCAGCGCGCGGGCCTGCTCGGCTACGCGCGGGCTCGGCACGAACAACGGCAAGCGCGCCAGGCGCGGCCAATCGGCGTCTGCCAACTGGCGCAAATGTTCAAGACCCTGCCCACTGCTGACCACCAAGCCGTTTAAGCGTTCCCGATCGACCCGCTCGCGCAGGGTATCGGGCGGGTAATCCGGCAGGCAGCGACGATACAGTTGCAGATAATCGACACTAGCACCTAGCTCGGCAAGACGCTCTGCCAGCAGTTCACGACCCCCTACCCCGCGGACAATCAGGACACGCGGCGTAGGAACGGCGACAGCCTTGCGCAACTCGGGCAAGCCAAGCAAGGCCTCACTGTCGTCTCCCTGGGAAGGGAATGTCACCAAAAGCCCGGCGTTCTGCAATACCTGCGCGGTCGCCTCACCGACGCTGAACCAGGCGTTGGACGGCGGCACCAGGCCGGCTTTGGCCAAGTTGGCCAGCAGCAAGCGCGCAGCGGGCTTGCTCACCACGATGAATGCCTGGTAATTCGCCAGCTGGCTCAGCAGCTGGCGTTGCGCGTCATCCACAGTGACCGGCTCGATCGCCAGCAAGGGCAGGCTGCTGCTGGCGATGCCGGCGGCCGCCAAGGTCTGCGCCAGTGCCGCACAGTCCTCTTCAGGCCGGGTCAGCAGCAGGCGCCAGCCGCTCACGGATGGCCGGCCTCGCCGTAGACTTCCTTGAGGATCGCCTCGGCGCCCTGCTCAAGCAGGTCTTTGGCAACCTGAACGCCAAGCGCTTCGGCATGCAGCCGCGGCGCCCGTGCTTCGGCTGCCAGCAGCAGCCCGCCGCTGGGTTGGCCAACCAGCCCGCGCAGCCACAACTGCTCGCCTTCAAGCACGGCGTAGCAGGCGATCGGCACCTGGCAACCGCCGTTGAGGTGCTTGTTCAAGGCACGTTCGGCCACCACCCGGTCGGCGGTGTCGACATGGTGCAGCGGCGCAAGCAGGGCGTGGATTTCGCTGTCGGCGCTGCGGCACTCGATGCCGACTGCGCCCTGGCCACCGGCCGGCAGGCTGTCGTCGACACTGATGCTGGCGCTGATGCGGTCTTCGAAGCCGAGGCGGATCAGGCCCGCCGCGGCCAGAATGATCGCGTCATATTCACCGGCATCAAGCTTGGCCAGACGGGTATTGACGTTACCGCGCAGGAAGCGAATTTGCAGATCCGGTCGGCGCGCCAGCAACTGCGCCTGGCGGCGCAGGCTGGAGGTGCCGACGATGCTGCCTGCAGGCAATGCGTCAAGGCTTGCGTAGGTATTGGAAACGAAGGCATCGCGCGGGTCTTCACGCTCACAGATGCAGTACAGGCCCAGGCCTTCAGGAAAGTCCATGGGCACGTCTTTCATCGAATGCACGGCGATGTCGGCTTCGTTCTCGAGCAGGGCGGTTTCCAGCTCTTTGACGAACAGGCCCTTGCCGCCGATCTTCGCCAGCGGCGCGTCGAGCAGCTTGTCGCCACGGCTGACCATCGGCACCAGGCTGACGATCAGGCCTGGATGAGCCTGCTCCAGACGTGCTTTGACGTACTCGGCCTGCCACAGGGCAAGGGCACTTTTACGGGTGGCAATGCGGATTTCGCGAGTGGACATGAAACGCCCCGATGCAGAGAAATGCTGCCGATGATAACAGCTACTCGGGACCTGCCTGCAGACTCAGGTCAGCAATCGGTGGTGCCGCGCCAGTGCGCGCGAGCGCAGCGGCGCCGAGGGCGAGCGATCAGTGCAAGCCCTGCATCATCTTGCGCACGCCTGCTACATGGCGGCGGCTGACGATCAATGCATCCTCGCCCATGCCCTTGAGGTAGAGCTGGAAATGCCCCAGCGGCGTACGCTGCAGCTTCTCGATACGTTCCCGGGCAACCAGCGCGTTGCGGTGGATGCGCACGAAACGCTCGCCGAACTCGTCTTCCAGCGCTTTGAGCGGCTCATCCAGCAGCACTTCACCGGCCTCATGGCGCAAGGTCACGTATTTGTGGTCGGCAATGAAATAGATCACCTGTGACAGCGGGATCAGCTCGATGCCTTTGCGGGTGCGCGCACTGATGTGGTTGCGCGGGTTGCCGCCGTCTTCAGTGGCTGGCCGGGTCAGCGCCGCCAGCAGCGCGCGGTTGGGTTTTTCTGCCTTGCGCAGGGCATCGCGCAGGGCCTGCGGCTGCACCGGCTTGCTGACATGGCTGAGGGTGCTGTCCTTGAACGCTTCGCTGCCGTATTCGTCATCACCGGTGCAGAACACCACCGCTGGCGGCGCTTCGCGCTCGCACAGGCGAGCAGCCACCTGCAGGCCGTCCAGGCCGGGCATGCCGATATCAAGCAGGACCACGTCAGGCTTGAGGCTGTCGATCAAGGCAAGAGCTTCCTCGCCATTGGTGGCGCTGGGCTCCAGTACCGTGTAGCCCTCCTGCCCGCCGAGCAAGCGGCTGAGGTCTTCGCGGGCTTTGGGTTCGTCATCAACGATCAGGACATTCATAGTTGCGCTGGATTCCTGAATGAGTCTCGCACAAGTAATAAGCGTAAACCGGGCTCGGTAGTCCGACGCCGCAGTCACGCTCTAGACCCATGCAATGGCCAAAGATTCACTGGTCTGACAGATTCAGCGCCAGCCTATTGTCAAACTGTAGACGCTTCGTGGAACGCTGCCGTTCAATCGGTAAATATCCTTTGCAGTAACTTCGCCGGTTGATTTCATGCTGTTTCTAGCGACCGATGCCCTGCGGCGGGCAGTGCAACCCTGTTATTATCGGCGCCACTTTTTATCGTTCACGCCTTCAACGAGTGAATCCATGAGCACTGACAAGACCAATCAGTCCTGGGGCGGCCGCTTCAGTGAACCCGTCGACGCCTTCGTCGCCCGCTTCACCGCTTCGGTAGACTTCGACAAGCGCCTGTACCGCCACGACATCATGGGTTCGATTGCCCACGCGACCATGCTGGCGCAGGTCGGCGTACTCAGCGACGCCGAGCGCGACACCATCATCGACGGCCTGAAGACCATTCAGACCGAGATCGAGGCCGGCAACTTCGACTGGCGCGTCGACCTTGAAGACGTGCACATGAACATCGAAGCGCGCCTGACTGATCGCATCGGTGTCACCGGCAAAAAACTGCACACCGGACGCAGCCGCAACGACCAGGTCGCCACCGACATCCGCCTGTGGCTGCGTGACGAAATCGACCTGATCCTAGGCGAAATCACACGCCTGCAGAAGGGCCTGCTGGAGCAGGCAGAGCGTGAAGCCGAGACCATCATGCCCGGCTTCACCCACCTGCAGACCGCGCAGCCAGTGACCTTCGGCCACCACCTGCTGGCCTGGTTCGAAATGCTCAGCCGTGACTACGAGCGCCTGGTCGACTGCCGCAAGCGCACCAACCGCATGCCTCTGGGCAGCGCCGCGCTGGCTGGCACCACCTACCCGATCGACCGCGAGCTGACCTGCAAGCTGCTGGGCTTCGAAGCGGTTGCCGGCAACTCGCTGGACGGCGTTTCCGATCGCGACTTCGCCATCGAATTCTGCGCCGCGGCCAGCGTGGCGATGATGCACCTGTCGCGCTTCTCCGAAGAGCTGGTGCTGTGGACCAGCGCCCAGTTCCAGTTCATTGATCTGCCGGATCGCTTCTGCACCGGCAGCTCGATCATGCCGCAAAAGAAAAACCCCGACGTACCTGAGCTGGTGCGTGGCAAGAGCGGCCGTGTGTTCGGCGCCCTGATGGGCCTGCTGACCTTGATGAAAGGCCAGCCACTGGCCTACAACAAGGACAACCAGGAAGACAAGGAACCGTTGTTCGACGCCGCCGACACCCTGCGCGATTCGCTGCGGGCGTTTGCCGACATGATCCCGGCAATCAAACCGCGTCACGCGATCATGCGCGAAGCAGCCCTGCGCGGTTTCTCCACCGCAACCGACCTGGCCGATTACCTGGTACGCCGTGGCCTGCCGTTCCGTGATTGCCACGAGATCGTCGGCCATGCCGTGAAGTACGGCGTCGACAGCGGCAAAGACCTGGCCGAAATGAGCCTTGAAGAGCTGCGCCGCTTCAGCGATCAGATCGAACAGGATGTGTTTGCCGTGCTGACCCTGGAAGGCTCGGTAAATGCACGTAATCACATTGGTGGGACTGCACCTGCCCAGGTGCGTGCGGCCGTGGTCCGTGGTCAGGCGTTGTTGGCTTCGCGCTAAGCGTCATGGCGGGCTGCCCGGCAGCCCGCCTTTTCACCCTCATTTGCGTTTGCTGATCATCTCCAGGAATGCCGGCATCGCCGCTTCCTTGTCTGCACGAATTTTCGCCATGTGCGGGTTCTCGCCAAGCAACTCCAGCAGCGCCCTCGCCTGCGGGAAGTCCTCGAGAAAGTCCAGGTTCAATACCTTCTTGCCGACCGCGCAGGCAAGGTCGACCGAAAACACGAACATCAAGTCAGCCAGGGTCATCTGCTCACCGGCAACGTACGGCGCGAACTTGCCATTGCGCTTGAGCGTGGCAAAGCCTGCCAGCAGCTCGGTGCGGGCGCGCTCCTTGATCAGCGGCTCGACGGCCTGGCCGAAGAACGCTTCGGCGTAGCAGGTACGCGCCGGCAACTCGATGTACAGCTCGATTTCCTTGACCAGCTCGCGCACCTTGGCCTGGCCGAAGGCATCAGCCGGCAGCAGGGCTTTGCCCGGCTGGGTCTGCTCGATGTAGTCGAGCATCACGCTGGTTTCGCTGATAAAGCCATGCTCGGTCTCCAGCACCGGCACCTTGCCGCGCGGGCTGATGGCCAGCACTTGTGGGGTCTGGCCGGAAACGAACGGCACCTCTTCGAACGGCAGGGCTTTTTCCAGCAACGCCAGCTTGACCATGTTGTAGTAGTTGCTGACAGGGAATCCGTAGAGCTTGAGCATTGCGACAGCCTCCAGGCCGTGAGGGGATGGCCCGGCTGTTATAACCACTCCCTTACGCCATGACCAGCGTCATGCATGGCATAGATGGCCAGGCATTGCCGGCGCGGGCATGGCAAACTAGCCCCCTCACTACAGGAGCACTGCCATGAGCGAACCCCAAGACATCGACAACGAAGATGAAGAAGCCTTCGCCGAAGCTACCCTGACCCAGGCCATCGAAAACCAGATTGAAAGCGGCGAGCCGCCGGCGGCCCTGGCGACTTTCAACAAGCTGAAGCTGGTTGGCTATGAGCGCGAAGATATTCTCAACCTGATGGCCCATGTACTGGCCTTCGAGATTGACGCCATGCTCGATGCCGACCGCCCGTTCGATACCGAGTGGTATGAAACGGCACTGCGCGCCCTGCCGGAGCTGCCACCTGAGGCGGATCAAGGCAACGCTTGAAAAGTCTGTCTACACTCCATGATCAAGCACCCGCAGTGGTGCCTAAATCCTTGTCTGGAAGTCAGGAGTTGCCATGTCGCTTACCCCCGAACTGATCGCCGAGCTGGAAGTTCTTGCGCTGTTCAATCTCGATAGCAGCCAGGAAGGCATCCAGGTCCACCAATCCGCTTCGCCAGATAAAGTCGCTGCTGCCAAGCGCCTCTTTGACAAGCAACTGACCGACCAGCCCGATGGTGGTTATCTGACCAGCCTGGGCCGTGACGCGGCGCAGAGCGTGCAGATTGTGCTGAACATTCTCAAAGCCCCAGAAACCGCCTGAAGCCTTCGCGCCTGTTCGCGGGCCAGGTTGCTGGTCGCGAACAGGCCAACCGCCTTGCTATTAATTTGGCGTCAAAAAACCATAAATTACCCTCTATTGCCCCCTGCTCAGGCTAAACTCGGCACTGCCCTGGCCTGCCCCTGAGTGCGCAATGAACCACCCTCATGAAATCCGCCCAGACCTGGACGACGGTATCGACCGCAAAGTCCTGGCCACGCTGCGCGCGCGCTTCATGCAGATCAATCAGGGCCGCCTCGGGCGTGCACGGGAGGGCTTGTCAACGCGCCAGCAGCAGGTGCTGACGCTGTTGCCACTGTTGTTTCATGTCAATCACCCGCTGCTACCCGGGTATGTCTCCGGCACCACTCCAGCCGGGGTGTGCAGGTATGAGCCGGATGCCGAGCTGATTGCCGAGGGCCAGCGCCTGGCGCGCTCGTTCAGCTACAAACCGCGGCTGGGCAATGCGCCGCTACCGATTCAGGGCCTGTACCTGATGGGCAGCCTGGGCACCCTGGCCCAGGCCGAACAGAGCGACATGGATGTGTGGGTCTGCCACGCCGCCGGCCTGGCCGAGTGGGCACTGGCCGAGCTCAGGCGCAAATGCCAGTTGCTCGAAGCGTGGGCGGCGAGCCTCGGCGCCGAGGCGCATTTCTTTCTGATCGAACCGCAGGCCTTTACCGTCGGTGAGCGCGATGGCCAGCTCAGCTCAGACGACTGCGGTACTACCCAGCACTACCTGCTGCTCGACGAGTTCTACCGCACCGCGATCTGGCTGGCCGGGCGCACGCCACTGTGGTGGCTGGTGCCGGTGTATGAAGAGCACAACTATCAGGCCTACACGCAAACCCTGCTGAGCAAGCGCTTTATCCGCACCGATCATGACCTCGACCTCGGCCACCTGGCGCATATCCCGGTCGGCGAGTTTGTCGGCGCCGGCCTGTGGCAGTTGTTCAAAGGCATCGACTCACCTTACAAATCGCTGCTCAAGCTGCTGTTGACCGAAGCCTACGCCAGCGAGCATCCACAGGTGCGCTGCCTGAGTCTGGAGTTCAAGCAGGCGGTGTTTGCCAACCAGCTCGACCTCGATGCGCTGGACCCGTACGTGATGGTCTATCGGCGCATCGAGCAGTATTTGCTACGCCGCGGCGATGTCGCGCGGCTGGAGCTGGTACGGCGCAGCTTGTATCTGAAGGTCAACAAAAAGCTCAGCGGCCGCTCGCGCAACGGCGGCTGGCAACGCCAGCTATTGGCTCGCCTGGTTCGCGAATGGGGCTGGGACGAGCGCCAGCTGACGCTGCTCGACAGCCGCAGCCAGTGGAAGGTGCGCCAGGTCGCGCTCGAGCGCCGGGCGCTGGTGGCCGAGCTCAATCACAGCTATCGCTTCCTCAATCAGTTCGCCCGTGAACAGCAGGCCAGCAGCCGCGCCGACCAACGCGACCTGAACGTGCTCGGCCGACGCCTTTACGCCGCCTTCGAGCGCCGTGCCGGCAAGATCGAAGTGATCAACCCGGGGATTGCCCCGGACCTTGCCGAAGACACTCTGACGTTGGTCCATGCGAGCAATCGCAAGGAGCCTGGCGCGTTCCACTGGAGCCTGTACCAGGGCAACCTGAGCGTGGATGAGCTGGACCACTCCAGCCCGCTCAAGCGCTGCCGCGAACTGCTCGAGCTGCTGACCTGGGCGCACCGCAACGGCGTGATCGACAGCAGCACCCGGCTCGCCCTGCATCCGGGCGCCAGCGACCTGAGCGAGTTCGAGCTGTTCAACCTGCTCGGCAGCCTGCAACAGAGTATTGCCCTGCCCTTGGAGCCCGTCAGCGAGTTGCGTCTGCTGCAGCCAAGTGTGGCGGACGAGGTCCTGTTGCTGGTCAATGTCGGCGTCGACCCGCTGCGCCATCAGCGTGAACTGAACATCCTCATGACCACCGCCCGCACCGACTCGCTGAGTTACGCCGGCGTGCGCGAGAACCTGGTGCTGACCCTCGATCAGATCACCTTGAACAGCTGGAACGAGGTGCTGGTCCAGCGTTACGACGGCGAGCATGCGCTGATGCGTTGCCTGCGTGACTTTCTCAACACCCCAGGCCAGCGCCAGCAACCGCCACGGCTGCAGGTGCGCAGCTTCTGTCACAACCGCGCCCAGGCCATTGCGCAGCGGGTCGAGGATGTGTTCGCCACGGCTCGTGCGTTGCTCCAGCAGCGGCTGAACTACCGATACCTGGTGCAGATCGCACAGGACACCCATGTGCTTGAGCTACAGCCTGGTGAAGTCAACCTGGTCACCTTGACCAACCACGAGCAACTGCTGGCTTATCTGGGCGAGGAGCGCAGCGAGTACAGCCCGCTGCACCTGGACGACAACGCGCTGGACGATGAAGATCTGGTATGGGTTCTGCCCCAAGGCCAGCCGCAGTGCATCCAGGTGTTCTACCGCCTGCTCGACGGCTGGGCCGACCTGTACGTGCTGGATGAATTCAATGCCCTGTGGCAGCAGCGCCTGCCGCTGGAAGATGAAGCGCACCTGTTGCTGCCGTTGCAGCGCTTTCTGCAATCGCTGGGCATGCGCCGCGATGCCCGGCTGCCGCTGACCAGTCTGCAACAGGACTCATTGGATATTCTCTACTACCAGCTGCTGCCTGCAGGCCTGGGCAAGGTGCGCAGCCTGGAGTCACGCCAGGCACCGAGCGACAATGGCAGCCAGCCCTATTACGAGGTGCAGGCGATCGTACAGAGCGGGATCGGCGATGAGGTGCATATCACCCTGTACTGCGATCAGCAGGAGTATTCGCAGCTTGAATACGGCGATCAGTTGTACGCCGTGGTGGCGCGGCAGATCCTCGGCCAGCGGCGCAGTGCCGGGCGTTATCGCTGCTATATCACCGATCTGGATTTGTCCGAGCTGCTCGCCGACGAGCAGGGCTCGACGTGCCTGCATCTGAGGTACAAGCGCGAGCTGGAGCAGGCGCTAAATGACGGCGTCGAGCAGTTGCAGGCCTCACTGCAGTGAGGCCTGCGTGACACCTCAGAGGTCGAAGTCGCCTGCAGCTTCTGGCTGATACTCGACCGCCAGCAAGGTCAGCTTGAGGGTCTTGCCACCCGGCGCCGGCCAGTCGATCTGGTCACCTACCGACAGGCCGAGCAAAGCGCAGCCAATCGGCGCCAGGATCGATACCTTGCCTTCACCGCTGACGTCTTTCGGGTAGACCAGAGTCAGGTGGTAGTCCTTGCCGCTGGCCTCTTCGCGGCAGTGCACCCGCGAATTCATGGTCACCACACCGGCCGGGACCTCCTCGTGACCGACTACCTTCTCGGCGCGGTCGAGCTCGTCCTGCAAGGCGGCGACACCCGGCGCGTTCTCATCGAGGCTATCGATCAGGCGCTCGAGACGTTGCACGTCCAGGCGGGTGAGGATGAGGGAAGGTTTGCGGCTCATGTTCCAGTCAGACTCCATGTTCAACAGACAATTTGCGGCGCACGAATAAAGCAAAACCCCGCCCAAGGGCGGGGTTTGTGCAGGCATTCGGCAGCGCCGACGCAGAGTCCGACAGTATCACAGCCGGGCGAATACTCAAGCCCGGGCGCGCAGGGCCTCGGCTTCCCGGCAGATCTGCCGGCGGCGTTCGTCGTCGGCAGAGCGCCACTCGCGGATGTGCTCGACATGGCGCTGGCAACCGGTGCAGACCCGTTCGGCATCCAGTCGGCAAACATTGATGCAGGGCGATTTCACCGCTGGGCTGACGTTACTGTAAAGCGGCTTGGGCGGCCGCGGCTGCTCGCTCATGTCAGATCTCGTCGAAGTCCAGCTTCTCGCCAACGTGCCCCCAGACGATGCGCTCAAGCATCTCGCCGAGCAGCTCCTCAGTCTTTTCGCAGGTCCATTTACCGCTTTCTTCGTCATAGTCGAAGTGGAAACCGCCAGACTTGTCTGCCAGCCACAACTGGCGCAGCGGCTCCTGCCGGCTGAAGATCAGCTGGCTGCCGTTTTCGAACTTGATGGTGAGTACGCCGGCGGAGTTTTCCATGTCCAGATCAAGATCGGCTTCATCGAACAGGTCTTCCAGCGCCTGTTGGGTGGCATCGACCAGGTCGTGAAAACGCGCTTCGCTCAAACTCATTGCAAGAACCTCGAAATTGGCTGCATACAGGCAAGCCGGGGAAGATACGGACGCTGGCGCAAGAATGCAAAGCCTCAGACCATCTGCCAATGTTGCAAGGATAACGCAGCAGCGGCCCCGCCAGCGTTGCTTACCGCCAGGCGGACCGGCCCTTGCATAGGCAATCAGGCAGGCGCTGGGTATACTCGGGCGCAATACTGCTTATTTCAAGGATTTCACCAATGAAGCGCCTGATTTCCTCCCTCGCGGCGCTGGTCGCGGTTGCCTGCCTCGTTTCGGCCTGCGGTCAGAAAGGCCCCCTGTTCCTGCCTGAAGACGGCAAGGACGGCAAGGCCAACAAGTCGCACCAGCACCAGCACGCTCAGCCCTCGCCGCAGCCAGCGCCGCAGCAAGAGCAAGACCCAGAGCAGCCGCCAGCGCAGTAAGGAAATCCAATGGACGCTTTCAACTACCGCGACGGCCAGCTGTTCGCGGAAGGCGTGGCCCTGTCGGCCATTGCTGAACAGTTCGGCACCCCGACCTACGTCTACTCGCGTGCCCACATCGAGGCGCAGTACCGCAGCTATGCCGATGCCCTGCAAGGCGTCGAGCACCTGGTGTGCTTTGCGGTCAAGGCCAACTCCAACATTGGTGTGCTGAATGTGCTGGCCCGTCTGGGCGCAGGTTTCGACATCGTCTCCGGCGGCGAGCTGGAGCGCGTGCTGGCCGCTGGCGGGCGCGCCGACCGCGTGGTCTTCTCCGGCGTCGGCAAGACCCGCGAAGACATGCGCCGTGCGCTGGAAGTGGGCGTGCACTGCTTCAACGTCGAGTCCACCGATGAGCTCGAGCGCCTGCAGGTCGTGGCTGCCGAGATGGGCAAAGTGGCGCCGGTGTCGCTGCGGGTCAACCCGGATGTCGATGCTGGCACCCACCCGTACATCTCCACCGGCCTCAAGGAAAACAAGTTCGGTATCGCCATTGCCGATGCCGAAGAAGTCTATGTGCGCGCCGCACAGTTGCCGAACCTGGAAGTGGTCGGCGTCGACTGCCATATCGGCTCGCAGCTGACCACGCTGGAGCCGTTCCTCGATGCCCTTGACCGCCTGCTGGTACTGGTCGACCGCCTCGGCGAGTGTGGCATCCTGTTGCGCCACCTGGACCTGGGCGGCGGTATCGGTGTGCGTTACTGCGACGAACAGCCGCCATCGGCCGGTGAATACGTCAAGGCCATCCGCGAGCGCGTTGGCGATCGCGACCTGGCCCTGGTGTTCGAGCCCGGCCGCTACATCGTGGCCAACGCCGGCGTCCTGCTGACCCGCGTCGAGTACCTCAAGCACACCGAGCACAAAGACTTCGCTGTGGTCGATGCAGCCATGAACGACCTGATCCGCCCGGCCCTGTACCAGGCCTGGATGGGTGTCAGTGCCGTGCAGCCGCGTGCCGGTGATGGTCGTGCCTACGATATCGTCGGGCCGATCTGCGAGACCGGCGACTTCCTCGCCAAGGACCGCACGCTGAACCTGGCCGAGGGCGATCTGCTGGCCGTCGAGTCGGCGGGCGCCTATGGTTTTGTCATGAGTTCGAACTACAACACCCGCGGTCGTTGCGCCGAGGTGCTGGTCGACGCTGACCTGGCCTTCGAAGTGCGCCGTCGCGAGACCGTCGCCGAACTGTTCGCCGGCGAAAGCCTGCTGCCGGAGTGAACCCATGCTGCTGCGTTTTACCAAAATGCACGGCCTGGGCAACGACTTCATGGTCCTCGACCTGGTCAGCCAGCACGCGCACATCCAGCCCAAGCACGCCAAGCAATGGGGTGATCGGCACACCGGTATCGGTTTCGACCAGTTGCTGATCGTCGAAGCACCGAACAATCCGGACGTGGACTTCCGCTACCGGATCTTCAATGCCGATGGCTCCGAGGTCGAGCAGTGCGGCAACGGTGCGCGCTGCTTTGCGCGCTTCGTGCTGGACAAGCGTCTGACCGCGAAAAAGCTCATCCGCGTCGAAACCAAAGGCGGCATCATCGAGCTGGACGTGCGCAACGACGGCCAGATCTGCGTGGACATGGGCCCGCCGCGGCTGGACCCGGAGCAGATCCCGTTCCAGGCTGCCGAGCAGGCGCTGAGCTACGCGCTGGAAGTCGACGGCCAGAACTACTCGATTGCCGCCGTTTCGATGGGCAACCCTCACTCCGTGCTGCGCGTCGACGATGTCCTGACCGCACCGGTGCACGAGCTGGGGCCGAAGATCGAACACCACCCGCGCTTCCCGCAGCGGGTCAACGCCGGCTTTATCCAGATTGTCGACCGCCACCGCGCCAACCTGCGAGTATGGGAACGTGGCGCCGGTGAAACCCAAGCCTGCGGTACCGGCGCCTGCGCCGCTGCCGTGGCCGCTATCAGCCAGGGCTGGATGGATTCGCCCGTGTCCATCGACCTGCCAGGCGGGCGCCTGAGCATCGAGTGGGCAGGCCCCGGCCAACCGGTATTGATGACCGGCCCTGCCGTGCGCGTCTATGAAGGACAGGTTCGCCTCTAACCGAGTAAGCGCCATGACCGATCAGCCACAGGTTTTACCCGAACAGGCCACCGACCTCGATGCCGAGGCGGTGGTTGCCTACCTGCGTGCGCACCCGGCGTTTTTTGCCGAGCACGACGAACTGCTGCTCGAACAGCAGATCCCGCACCAGCGCGGCGACAGCGTGTCGCTGGTGGAGCGCCAGCTGAAGCTGTTGCGCGACCGCAATATCGAGATGCGCCATCGCTTGTCGCAACTGATGGACGTCGCCCGCGACAACGACCGGCTGTTCGACAAGACCCGCCGGCTGATCCTCGACCTGCTCGATGCCAGCAGCCTGGAAGAAGTGGTGATGGCCGTCGAAGACAGCCTGCGCCAGGAATTCAAAGTGCCCTTCGTCAGCCTGATCCTGTTTGGTGAAAATGCCACACCGGTCGGCCGCTGGGTCAGCAATGCCGAGGCGCAACAGGCCATCGGCGCCCTGCTGGGCAGCGGCAAGACGGTCAGCGGCAACCTGCGTGAGCACGAGCTGGCGTTCCTGTTTGGCGAAGAGCAACGCAAGGACGTCGGCTCCAGCGCGGTGGCCACCCTGGAATATCAGGGCCTGCATGGCGTGCTGGCGATCGGCAGCCACGACCCGCAGCACTACAAGAGCAGCGTCGGTACGTTGTTCCTCAGCTACATCGCTGAAGTGCTTGGCCGGGTGGTTCCACGGCTCACCCAGACCCTGCGACCGGTGCGCTGATGGAGCGCCAGCTGGAGGCTTATTGCGCGCATCTGCGCAATGAGCGCCAGGTATCGCCGCACACCCAGCAAGCGTACCGTCGCGACCTGGAGAAAGTCCTCGAATACTGCGGTGCCCAAGGCATTACCAACTGGGGCGCATTGCACATCCAGCAACTGCGCCAGTTGGTTGCCCGCCAGCATCATCACGGGCAGTCCTCGCGCAGCATCGCCCGGCTGCTCTCGGCGGTGCGCGGGCTGTACCGCTACCTGAACCGCGAAGGTCTCTGCGAGCACGACCCGGCCAATGGCCTGGCGCCGCCCAAGGGCGAGCGCCGCCTGCCCAAGGCGTTGGATGCCGACCGCGCTTTGCAACTGCTGGACGGTGGCGTCGACGACGACTTCATTGCCCGCCGCGACCAGGCCATTCTCGAGCTGTTCTATTCCTCTGGTTTGCGCTTGTCCGAGCTGACCAACCTCGATCTCGAGCACCTCGACCTCGCCGACGGCCTGGTGCAGGTGCAGGGCAAGGGCAGCAAGACCCGCGTGCTGCCGGTCGGCCGCAAGGCCCGCGAGGCGCTGCAGGAGTGGCTCAAGCTACGCGGCATCAGCGCGCCGCAGGACAACGCGGTGTTTGTCAGCCGCCAGGGCCGGCGACTCGGCCCGCGGGCCATTCAGTTACGGGTCAAGGCGGCCGGCGAGCGCGAGCTGGGCCAGCACCTGCACCCGCACATGCTTCGCCATTCCTTCGCCAGCCATATGCTGGAATCGTCCCAGGATCTGCGGGCGGTGCAGGAGATGCTCGGCCATGCCGACATCAGCACCACGCAGATCTATACCCACCTGGACTTCCAGCACCTGGCAGCGGTCTACGACAGCGCCCATCCCCGGGCCAAACGCAGCAAGGGCAACGACTCATGAGCATCCAGCTGATCACCTTCGACCTCGACGATACCTTGTGGGACACCGCGCCAGTGATCCTCAGCGCCGAGACCGTGCTGCGCGACTGGCTCGAAGCCAACGCCCCGCGCCTGGGCGGCGTGGCAGTCGAGCACCTGTATGCCATTCGTGAACGCCTGGTGCAAGCCGAGCCCGGCCTGAAGCACCGCATCAGCGCCCTGCGTCGGCGCGTACTCAACCACGCCCTGCGTGACGTCGGCTACAGCGACCAGCAAGCGCAGCAATTGGCCAACGAAGGCTTCGAGGTGTTTTTGCACGCGCGTCATCAGGTCGAGGTGTTCCCTGAAGTGCAGCCGGTGCTGGAGATCCTGCGCCAGCGCTACACCCTGGGTGTGGTCACCAATGGCAACGCCGACGTCGCCCGCATTGGCCTGGCCGATTACTTCAAGTTTGCCCTGTGCGCCGAGGACCTTGGCATCGGCAAGCCGGACCCGGCGCCGTTTCTTGAGGCCTTGAAGCGCGGTGATGCGCCGGCTGAAGCCGCAGTGCACGTTGGCGATCACCCTGGCGACGATATCGCCGGGGCCCAGCGGGCCGGCCTGCGCGCGGTATGGTTCAACCCGCAGGGTAAGGCCTGGACCGGCGATAAAGCGCCTGATGCGCAGATTCAGCGGCTGTCGCAGCTGCCTGACGTACTCGCCCGCTGGCGCTGAACAGCAGCCACAAAAAAGCCCGCAGCGACGGCGGGCTTTTTTGCAGACAACCACTCAGATAGGGCGGCTGCCGTACTTGTTGTCGGGCTTCTTGGGCGGATCGGCGACCACATTGGCCTCCACTTCCTGCACCTTGCCACCGCGATTCAAGAACTCTTCCATGGCACGGGCCAGGGCGTCGCGCTCTTTCTGCTTGGCCTCCATGCTCGGCATGTCGTCTACCGTCACGGCAGCCTTGGACTTGCCTTTGGCAGCAGGTACCGGGGTGTCGTCGCCAGCGTCTTCGACGCCGTCATCGGCAGCAGCCTCAAGACCTTCATCAGCCTCGTCTTCGTCGCCTACTTCGAGGTCGTCAGTTTCCAGATCGTCGTCGCTCATGTTCTACCTCATGGCTTGCGAAAAGCAGGTTGGTTATAGACCAGTGTTGCCGTAGACCGGCAGCCACCAGTGAAAATTCAACTGGCCGTGGGTTTGGCCACTGCCCTTGAGCATGCGCTGCTGGATGAGCAGCGCTACCCTGCAGGCCCTGCTGCTGGCAGAGCCTGACGAAATCCCTGAGCCGGTGCTGGCCATACGATATTGGCAAGCCTAGCAAAGGCTGGAAGAAGCGCGAGATTAACTCTTCAGCACTCTCCGGCGCGCATTCTAGCGTGCTCGCAGAAAAAGCAAAGCTCCATAAACGCACTGCAGGTTGTAAGTTTTTGGCATCCGTCGCGAACGTAACGGATAAACCGTTTGCTCTGCACGAAACTGCGAAATTCAGACAAAAAAATGCCCGGCGAACCGGGCAATTTTTTTCGTCGTGATTACAGGTTGTAGCCACGCTCGTTGTGTTGCGCCAGGTCGAGGCCGACCGACTCTTCTTCTTCGGTGACCCGCAGGCCCATCACCATATCCAGCACCTTGAGGATGATGTAGGTGACGATAGCGGTGTAGACCACGGTGAAGATCACGCCCTTGGCCTGAATCCAGAACTGCGCGCCGATGTCGTCCACCGCGCCGAAGCCGCCCAGAGCCGGTGCCGCGAAGATACCGGTGAGCAAGGCGCCGACGATGCCGCCGATACCGTGTACACCGAATGCATCCAGCGAGTCGTCATAGCCCAGCTTGCGCTTGAGGCTGGTGGCGCAGAAGTAGCAGATCACACCCGAGGCCAGGCCGATCACCAGAGCGCCCATCGGGCCCACGGTGCCGGCTGCCGGAGTAATTGCCACCAGGCCTGCCACTACACCCGAAGCGATGCCCAGTGCGCTTGGTTTGCCGTGGAAGATCCACTCGGCGAACATCCAGCCCAGCGCCGCAGCGGCGGTGGCGATCTGGGTGACCAGCATGGCCATGCCGGCGGTGCCGTTGGCAGCTGCGGCGGAGCCTGCGTTGAAGCCGAACCAGCCGATCCACAGCATGGCTGCGCCGATCAGGGTGTAGCCCAGGTTGTGCGGTGCCATTGGCGTGGTTGGGTAGCCTTTACGCTTGCCCAGCACCAGGCAGCAGACCAGGCCCGCGATACCGGCGTTGATGTGCACCACGGTGCCACCAGCGAAGTCGAGTACGCCCCAGTCCCACATCAGTGCGCCGTCGCCGCTCCAGACCATGTGCGCGATAGGCGCATAGACCAGGGTGAACCACACTGCCATGAAGATCAGCATCGCCGAAAACTTCATCCGCTCGGCGAAGGCACCGACGATCAGCGCGGGAGTGATGATGGCGAAGGTCATCTGGAAGGTGATGAACACTGCTTCCGGGAAGGCCGCCGTCAGGCTGGCTGGGGTCACGCCGTTGAGGAAGGCTTTGGAGAAGCCGCCCACGAACGAGCTGAAGTTGAGCACGCCTTTTTCCATACCGGTGGTATCGAAGGCCAGGCTATAGCCGTACACCATCCACAGGATGCTGATCAGGCCGGTGATGGCGAAGCACTGCATCATCACCGAAAGCACGTTCTTGGAGCGGACCATGCCGCCGTAGAACAGGGCCAGACCTGGAATGGTCATGAACAGTACCAACGCCGTCGCAGTGAGCATCCATGCGGTGTCGCCGGAGTTCAGCGTAGGGACAGCTTCCTCGGCCAGCGCGAGGCCTGGCATTGCGAGGGACAATAGGGCGCCTAGCCCTGCGATCTGACGCAGAGTCATGTTGTTTTCTCCTGGGGCGTTGGGTTTGGTGAGGCTTTGTTGTGTCGCTTAGATCGCGTCGGTATCGGTTTCGCCGGTACGGATGCGGATCGCCTGCTCCAGATTGACTACGAAAATCTTGCCATCACCGATCTTGCCGGTGTTGGCGGCCTTGGTGATGGCCTCGATTACCCGGTCCAGATCCTTGTCGTCGATGGCAACGTCGATCTTCACTTTGGGCAGGAAGTCGACCACGTATTCAGCACCGCGATACAGCTCGGTGTGGCCCTTCTGCCGACCGAAGCCTTTGACTTCAGTGACGGTGATGCCCTGCACGCCGATTTCCGACAGCGACTCGCGAACGTCGTCCAGTTTGAACGGCTTGATGATGGCAGTGACTAGCTTCATGAAACTCTCCCGATTTGGTGGACTTGCCCCAGGAAAACAAACCCGTCTCAAGTCTAAGCGCAGTGCTCGGCTTTGTAACGCATCGTTGGCATGGCTCGGCGTCGATCTCGCAAGTGACGCTGAACAAACGCCTCGCGGCGCGGCCTGCGCACTGCCTGGTCACAAGGACCCGCATCAGTGCATGGCTCGTGAAGGTCATTGCAGAAACCTTGCCAAAACCTGGAAATGCTCGGGAAACAGCGAGTTGCGTGGAATGTTCAGATTGGGCCAGTCGCCATCAGTGAAAACCTGCACGGTTTTGGTGCGCAGGTTATCTCCTGAATGCGCGAAAAGCGTGCGGCAAAGGGCCTTTATACCGCCGTGCTACACTTGGGCTCTTTTTTTGATCAAGCGGACGGCCCACCATGCTCGCGCCCAAAGCATTTCTAGACGCCCTCAGCGACCAGGCCTCGCGCCTGTTCAACGGTGACACTGCCCAGCCCCGCGCTGAACTGGAAAGCCAGTTCAAGGTGCTCATGCAGGGTGCTTTCAGCAAGCTCGACCTGGTCAGCCGGGAAGAATTCGACAGCCAGATGGTCGTGCTTGCACGCACCCGTGCGCGGCTTGAGGCGCTGGAGAAGCAGGTTGCTGAGCTGGATGCACGGATGAGTGCAGCGCCAGCGGCGCAGGCGGCTGAACCGGCGGCGGATCAAGCGGCTTCCTAAAGCCCCCTGCAAAACCCCGAAGCACTCTTCCCAGAGCAGCCACCCAACACCCCGCTACGCTGATGACGTGCCGCAGGACGCGGCGTTCATCAGCGATCACGGAGTGTCCATGTCCCTCGCCCTTGTTCACAGCCGCGCCCAGGTCGGCGTCGAGGCGCCTGCCGTCAGTGTCGAGACCCATCTCGCCAATGGCTTGCCCACGCTGACGCTGGTCGGCCTGCCGGAAACCACCGTCAAAGAGAGCAAGGACCGGGTGCGCAGCGCCATCGTCAACTCGGGCCTGAACTACCCCGCCAGGCGCATTACCCAGAGCCTCGCCCCTGCCGACCTGCCCAAGGACGGCGGGCGCTACGACCTGGCCATTGCCCTGGGCATTCTGGCGGCCGATGCGCAGGTGCCGGTTGCCCAGCTGAGCGAGATTGAGTGCCTGGGCGAGTTGGCCTTGTCCGGTGCCGTGCGGGCGGTGCAGGGGGTCCTGCCTGCAGCGCTGGCGGCACGCGATGCCGGCCGGGCACTGGTGGTGCCGCGGGACAATGCCGAGGAGGCGAGCCTGGCCAGTGGATTGGTGGTGTATGCGGTTGCCCATCTACAGGAGCTGGTCGCCCACCTCAACGGCCAGGTGCCGTTGGCGCCTTACGCGGCCAATGGGTTGGTGCTGCAGAGCAAGCCTTACCCGGATTTGAGCGAAGTGCAGGGCCAGGTGGCGGCCAAACGGGCGCTGCTGCTGGCGGCGGCGGGTGCCCACAATCTGCTGTTCACCGGCCCGCCAGGCACCGGCAAGACCTTGCTTGCGAGCCGCCTGCCTGGCTTGCTGCCGCCGCTGGATGAGCATGAGGCGCTGGAGGTGGCGGCGATTCAATCGGTGAGCGGGCGCACGCCGTTGAGCAGTTGGCCGCAGCGGCCGTTCCGACATCCGCATCACTCGGCCTCCGGGCCGGCCCTGGTCGGTGGCGGCAGTCGGCCACAGCCGGGGGAGATCACCCTCGCCCACCACGGTGTGCTGTTTCTTGATGAACTACCGGAGTTCGAGCGGCGCGTACTGGAGGTGTTGCGCGAGCCACTGGAGAGCGGCGAGATCGTGGTGGCGCGGGCCAAGGACAAAGTGCGCTTCCCTGCCCGCTTTCAGTTGGTGGCAGCGATGAACCCGTGCCCCTGCGGCTATCTGGGCGACCCCACCGGCCGCTGTCGCTGCAGCACCGAACTGATCCAGCGTTACCGCAACAAGCTGTCTGGGCCGCTACTCGATCGGATTGACCTGCACCTGACCGTGGCGCGGGAAAGCACGGTGCTGACCAACCAGCCCAGCGGCGAAACCAGTGCCGGCGTCGCTGCTGTGGTGGCCGAGGCCCGCGAGCGCCAACAACGCCGGCAGGGCTGTGCCAATGCGTTTCTCGACCTCAATGGCCTGCGCCGTTATTGCGGTTTGAGTGCAGAGGACCAGAGCTGGCTGGAGAACGCCTGCGAGCGCCTGACCTTGTCGCTGCGCGCGGCCCATCGGCTGCTCAAGGTAGCGCGGACCTTGGCTGATCTGGAGCAGTTGGACAGCATAGGCCGCGCCCATCTGGCTGAGGCGTTGCAGTACCGGCCAGGTTCGTAGATCAGCTCAGCGTGCCGGCATCACTTGCCGGCTGGGTCTTTCCAGCCACCACCCAACGCCAGAAACACGCTGATCTGCCCCATCGCCACCTGGCTGTTGGCCGCGGCCAGCTGCCCGCGCATGTCGGTGTAGGTGCGGGTCGCCTGCAGGTCCGCCAGGAACGACTCGCGCCCGGCCTGGAAGTAGCGGTGAGTCTGCTCGGCCGCTTGCTGGGCCGAACGTTCGGCCTCGGCCAACGCATCACGGCGGTCGAGCAGTGCGCTGTACTGCGCCAGCCGGGTCTGGGTTTCGCGGATGGCGTTGAGGACCACGCCGTCGAAATGGGCCAGGGCTGCTTGCGTAGAGGCCTCGGCCTCGCGAATGCGAGCACGGGTGCCGTTGGTGGGGATGGTCCAGCTGACCAGCGGGCCAAAGCCCCAGCGGTTGGTAGACGGCTCGCCGAGGTTGTCGAGGATGCCGATGGTGCCGACCTGAGCGCCGATGCTGATGTTCGGATACAGCGCACCTGTAGCGACACCGATGCTCGCTGTAGCGGCTGCCAACTGACGTTCTGCCTGGCGCACGTCAGGCCGGCGTTTGAGCAGTGCAGCGCCATCACCCACCGGGATCAACTGGCCCAGATGCGGCAGCTCGGCGCAGTCGGCAGTGCCTGCCGGCAGTTGCTCGACCGGTTTCGCCAGCAGCGCCGCCAGGGTGTACAGGCCGGTCTCGCGTTCAGCCTGAAAACGCGGCAACTCAGCGCTCAACGACTTGAGCTGGGTTTGCGAGCGAGTGACCTGGGTTTCATCACCACGGCCGGCATCACGCAGGCGCTGGGTCAGTTGCACGCCTTGCTGTTGCAGGTCCAGCGACTGGCGAGCGATGTGCAGCTCTTCGTTGGCCGAGCACACCTGCGTGTAAGCCTTGACCACGTCGGCCACCAAAGTGATGCGGGCAGTGTCGGCGGCGGCCTGGACGGCGTCGGCGTTGGCCTGGGCGGCTTCGGTGCCGCGCTTGAAGGTGCCCCACAGGTCGAACTGGTAGGAAGCGCTGATGATCGCTTCGCCGATGTTTGCGACCGGGACTTTTTCCGGTTGCAGGAAGGCTTCGCCAGACTCCTGCAGGCGTTGCGCAGCAAGCTTGCCGGAACCCCCAAAGCCGCCCTGCGATTCAGCGACCTCAAGCTGGGCGCGGGCCTTGGCGATGTTGGCTGCCGCCACGCGCAGTTCGCTGTTGCTGGCCAGGGCCTGGCGTACCAGCTGGTTCAGACGCGGGTCCTGGTACAGCTGCCACCAGTCCTCCGGCACCGGTGCCGAGACCACGCTGTCGGCGTCCTGGCGCAGGGCGCCGTTGAGGTCGCTGCGCTGGACCGCAGCGTCCTCTGGTACCTGATAGTCGGGGCCGACCATCTGGCAGGCGCCGAGTGACAGGCTCAGGCCAAGCAGCAACAGGCGTTTCATGGGCGCTGGCCCTCGAGGATAGTCACTGTGGCCGTGCGCCCGGCGATCATGCGGAAGTCGGCTGGCACCTGATCGAAGGCAATCCGCACCGGGATGCGCTGGGCCAGGCGTACCCAGCTGAACGCCGGGTTGACGTTGGGCAGCAGGTTGGCGCCGCTGCTACGGTCACGGTCTTCGATGCCGGCGGCAAAGCTTTCGACGTGGCCACGCAGGCGGGTGTCGTCACCCATCACGCGGATGTCGACGGCATCGCCGATATGGATGCCGCCGAGCTTGGTCTCTTCGAAATAACCATCGACGTGGTACGAGCCGCTATCGACCACCGACAGCACTGCACGGCCGGCGGTAACGAACTCATGGGCACGCGGGGCGCGGTCGTTGAGGTAGCCGTCGACCGGGCTGCGCACTACCGAGCGATCAAGGTTGAGTTGCGCGCTGTCGACCGCGACCTGAGCCTGATTGACCGCCGAGCGGGCGCGGGCTTCGCGCGATTGGCTTTCTTCCAGTTGCTCAGCCGCGACCAGATTGCCCAGCTTTTTATTGCGCCGGGTTTCGCGGGTGGCCTGGGCGAGGGTTTCCTGACGCTCGCTCAGGGTCGCCTGGGCGTGGCGCAGGGCCAGGCTGAAGCGGTCCTGGTCGATGCTGAAGAGCACGTCGCCGCGCTTGATCACCTGGTTGTCGCGCACCTCGACGCGCTGGATCAGCCCGGACACATCGGGAGCGATCTGGATCACATCGGCGCGGATGTGGCCGTCGCGGGTCCACGGGGCGAACATGTAGTACACCACCATCTGCCAGATCAGCACGGCGGCAAAGGTCACTACCAGCAGGGTCAGGACCACACGGCCCAAGGTCAACAAAGGTTTTTTCATGGCAGCATCAGGCTTCGGCAAAAGTGGTCTACCGCGCCAAGCAGCACGGCATACAGGGCAACGTTGAACAACGCCCGGTGCCAGACCAGGCGGTAGAAATGCAGGCGCACCAGCACAGCGTGCACGCCAAGAAACAGCAGGTAGGTGCCGATCATCATCACCAGTAGCGTGGGCAGGAACACCCCGCTGATATCCAGTTCACCAATCACAGCGGGGCTCCATCGATGCCATCAGGCAGTTGCGCGGGGGCACTGGGCTCAAGCATCACCTCGACACCCGGCAGCAAGGCCAGGCGCAGGCCGCTCAAGGCGTGCAGCAAATGCACGCGGGCATCGCCACGGTCGTGCAGATCGTCCAGCGCCAGGCTTTGCCGGGCACGTTCCATGTTGCGCAGCAGGGCTGGCGGCGCATGCAGGCGTTCGCCGGCGCGCAGGCACTGGGCGTAGTGGGCGCCGACTTCTTCGATCACCGTTTGCAGCGCCTCGCGTGCTTGCAGGCCAGTCCGCGGCAGGTAGGCCTGTAAGTCCAGCAGGTTCAGGCCTACGCGCAGGTCACGCAGGGCCACGCCGCTGTCCTGGCCAGTCTGCGACAGCCGCGGCAGGTGTTGCATGAGGCGGTCGAGCATCTGCACACCGACTTTGCGCTGCTCAGCTAGCGGCGCTGGCTGGGTGATTTCGACGATGTCGCGCCAGGCAAAACGGGTCAGCCGTTTGGCCGCCAGCTCGACGCCGAACGGGCGCATCAGCAAGGTCCAGATAAACGCGAACAGCAAGCCCACCGGGCCTGCCAGGTTGGCATTGAGGAAGGTGAAGAAGTCGGCATCGTAGGCACCCTGGATGCTGACAAAGGTCGCGGTGTTGACGATGGTCAGCAAGGTGCCGAGGTAGAAGCGCGGCTGCACGGTGAGGGTGCCGACGCAGATGAACGGCACGGCGAAGGCCAGCACCAGCATCGGGAAGTCGTGCAGGTTGGGCAGGACCAGGAACAAGTACAGGCTGGAGAAGATCACCGACAGCATAGTCCAGAAGAAGAACCGGTAGATCTGCGGCGCGGGGTCGTCCATGGCGGCGAAGAAGCTGCAGGCGACCGCGGCGAGGATCACTGCGCTGGCGCCGTCGTGCCAGCCCAGGCCAATCCACAATGCGCAGGCGACGATGATCGCTGTAACCGTAGAGAACACCGAGTAGAGCATCAGCCCACGGTCGAAAAACGGCGTCAGGCGGCCCAGCCGCCAATGCCGGTAGACCGCCCGCCAGGGCGTGGCGTCATCGGTGCGCAAAGCATGTTGCAGGGCACAGCAGTCCTGCCACAGGTCGACCCATTCGGTCAGTCGGTAAAGCGCGTTGGAGAGCAGCAGTTCGGGCCGCTGATCGAGCGCGGCAGCGCTTGGTTGCCGAGATTCGAGTTTGTCTCTGAGGGTGCGCCAGCGCAGCACCGAAGCATCCTCGGCGCTGCCTTGCAGCCAATCGCGAGCATCGGCCAGCAGCGGCTGAATCAGGTTGAACTGCGCTGGCGCGCGGCCTTCGAGGGCGCGCAGGGCGTCGTCGAGGGCATCAATGACCGGCAGCAGGTGGATCATCCGGCCACGCAGTTCGCGGGCATTCTTCAAGGTATGCGGGCCGGCGCCTTCGTGACCGAGCTGGCCGATCATCAGCTCGAGGCTGTTGAAGGTGGCAACCATCGAGGCGCGCAGGGCGGCGACATTGTCGACCGCGACATCACGGGCCAGGTAGCTGTCGCTGTAGCGGATCGCTTCGGCGAACCAATTGCCGGTAGAACCGACCACCACCGGCGCCAGCCGCCGCGGCCAGAAGATCGCGCCCACCACCGCTGCGCAAACGATGCCCAGGCAGATCTCCTGGGCCCGCGACGAGGCGACGTCGAACACCGCCAGCGGGTCGTCGACTACCGCCAGAGCAATCATCGGCAAGGTATAGCCCGCTAGCATCAGCACGTAGTTGTTGGCGGTGCGCAGGTTCAGCGAGAGGAACAGCAAGGTCCCTGTCCACAGGGCGATGGCCCCCGACAGCAAAAACGGCGACTGTACCAGCGGCGGTACCAGCAGGATCGCCCCGCCTGCGCCGAGCAGCGTGCCGAGGGCGCGGTACAGGGCCTTGGAGCTGGTGGGGCCAACGAAAGGGCTGGAGACGATGTACACCGTAGCCATCGCCCAGTACGGGCGCGGCAGCTGCATCAGCAGGGCGATGTACAGGGCGATCATCGACGCGGCAAAGGTGCGCACGCCGTAGAACCAGTCGCGGGCGGGCGGCATCGAGCTGAAGAAGCCGTTCATGCCAGGCCCTCAATGGGCCCTTGAGCGGCGGCTTCGAAGGCCCGGATCACTCGCAGCGAGGCCTCCAGATCAGCCTGGCTGATGCCCTTGAGGATGTCACGCCGCAGACGCACCAGCTCGCCTTCGATCGACTCGGCGAGTACCCGGCCCTCGGCAGACAGGCTCAGCGCCTTGGCCCGGCGATCGAGCGGGTCTTCACTGCGACAGACCAGCCCGGCTCGGCACAGCTGGTCGAGCAGGCGCACCAATGACGGGCTCTCCAGCCCGGCAGCGTTGGCCACCGCAACCTGATGCACACCATCGCCCAGGCGCACGATCATCAGCAGCGGCACCGCGCAGGCTTCGGAAATACCATAGCTGGTCAGGGCTGTATGGCAGATACGCCGCCAGTGGCGTGCGCCAACCACCATGCCGCTGCTGACTTGCAGGTGCAGTGAATCGAGTGTCATGGAGTAACCGGAAATATATTCATAGTTTGCTAACTATCAATATACGCCCTGCCCCACCCCCCGCGTCAACCGCCGGCGATGAGCTGCGAGGATGAAAGGTTATTCATGCACTTCAGCGCTGAACCTGGTCTTCAAGCTTCATGGTCAAGGCCAGGTTGCTGCCCATCTGGATCGCCTGATCACGCCAACCCTTGTAGCGGGCCATGTTGCGGCTGCTGAAATGCACCGCCAGCTCTTCTGCTGCCTGCATCACCCCGGCGGCTGCCGCCAGCTCCAGCCAGTACAGGGCGGCCTTGATATCGGCCTCGACATACAACCCATGCAGAAAACGATGGCCGACCTCAAACCGACAGCGTGCCTCGCCCAGTTTGGCCCCGCGCATGAACCAGCGCAGCGCCTCGACCGGGTCAACCATCCATTCCTGCTCAGCGTCGCAGATTTCCTCTTCGAACAGGTCGCCCAACGCTGCGGCAGCGTGCAGCAGGCCGCCCTCGAATGCCTGGCGATAGCATTCGGCGGCTTGCTCGTAACACACCGCCACGCCTTTGCCGAAGTAGTGCTGCTGGCCAAGATTGAACCAGGCGGCAGCATTGCCCTGCAGCGCGGCCATGCGCAGCAGATGCCCAGCCAGGACCGTATCTGCCAGCCAGTACTTGCCGTTGAGCCAGATCCAGCCAAGGTCGTTCAGTGCAGCGATGTTGCCCGCCAGCGCGAGCCGGCGCAGGTCGGCATACACCGCCTGCAGGTCGACGGCTTCATCCAGGCGATTGACCAGGCCAGGGCGCTCGCCCAACTGCCCGCAGTAGCTGGGTAGACCGACACCGGTGAACAGCTGCTGACGCTGGCGCGGAGGAATCGGCACAGGGATTATCCGCGCCGGTAAAAGACGCGCGAGCAGCGAATGGATATTGCTGGCAGCAGACATGTTCATCCTCATTGAACGCTTCACAACCCAACCACAGCCGTGGTGAGGCGTGATAATGCGGCATGCTACGACGAAACCTGTCGCGAACGATCCGAACCCAGGCAACCAAATGCAGGTTCATTGATCTGAGCGAGGTGTGGCTAATTGCCATGCGCGCCCTGTGCCGCCATTCTGGTGCGGCAAGCCTAGACAAGGACGTTTACCTTTGCCGTTCGCCACTACTCGCGCCACCCTCAGCCGTCAATGGGCCCTGCTACGTCAGCTGCCTAGCCGCTCGCCCGGCATTACCAGCGCCGAGTTGGTCTGGGGGTTGCGTGACGTCGGCTTTATCGTCAGCAAGCGCACGGTCGAGCGCGATCTCAACGAGCTTGCGTTGATCTTCCCGCTTGAGCGCAATGACAAGAGCATCCCGTTTGGCTGGCACTGGTCAGCGGCAGCGGTAAGCGAGCTGCGCGGCAATTTCGATTTGCAAGCGTACCTGCGCGGGGATGCGCTGCAGCCGGTGCAGGGTGATGGCATTGAGCTGCAGGCGTGGATCAGCGATCTGCTCGCTCGGCAGTTGCGTGACGCGCCGTTGACCCCGGACATGCAGTTGACCGCGCTGGAACACGGCCACCGCCTGCGCGCGACGGTCAGCGACGGCTGGCCGCTGCGCTGGTGGCTGCTGAGTCAGGGCGACAGCCTGGTGGTCGAGCTGCCGCAGTCACTGCGTGAGGAAATCGGGCGTACCTTGAGCAGCGCTGCGGCTCAATATCAGGACTGAGCCACAGCGCCCGGCGCAGCCCTTAGCGTTGCATCCCCCAGCGACGCACGGTAACGCGCTCCAGCGTGTTGAACACCAGCCCCTCGACCAGCAAGCCGATCAAGATCACCACCGCCAGCCCGGCAAACACCTTGTCGGTGTACAGCTCGTTGCGGTTCTGGAAAATATACCAACCCAATCCGCCCTTGCCGCTGCTGGCGCCGAATACCAGCTCGGCAGCGATCAGCGTGCGCCAGGCGAACGCCCAGCCAATCTTCAAGCCAGACAGGATCGACGGCAGCGCTGCGGGCACGAGGATGTGCACGACCAGGCGCAGGCCGCGCAGGCTGTAGTTGCGCCCGGCCATGCGCAGGGTTTCGGATACCCCCATGAAGCCTGCGTAGGTGTTGAGAGCCAGTGCCCACAGTACCGAGTGCACCAGCACGAAGATCAGGCTGTTGTCGCCCAGGCCGAACCACAGCAGGGCCAATGGCAGCAGAGCGATTGCCGGCAGCGGGTTGAACATCGAGGTCAGGCTGCTGAGCAGGTCGCGGCCAAACTGGGTCGATACGGCGAGGCTGGTCAGGCCGAAGGCCAGCACGATGCCCAACAGATAGCCCTTGAGCAGTACCACCAACGAGACGCCGACCTTTTCAGGCAGTTCGCCGCTGAGCAGAGAATCCCACAGTGCCGCAGCCGTCTGCAGGAAGCTGGGCAGCAGCAGGTCGTTGTCGGTATAGCGCGCAGCCAGCTCCCAGGCGACTGCCAGCACCAGCAGAATCACTGTCTTGCGCAGCCAGCCTTGCTGCCACAAGCGTTGGCTTAACGGTAACTGCCTTTGCAGCGGCACACTGAGCAAAGGCTCCAGCTGCACTTCGTATTCCTGGCGAACAGGTGTCGTGGTCATGCCCTGTCTCCCCTCAGTAGGCGATGCGAATGTCGTTGAAGCCCAGCTCGGCGCTGTGTTCAGGCTCTGATACCTCGTCGAACAGCAGCCGGTGAATACGCCTGGCACTGGCCTGGAAGTCGCTGGCGCCCAGGCTGCCCAGGTGGTACTGGTGGCTGTGCACCTCAGCGCGAACTCGCCCTGGATGCGGCGACAACAGCAGAATGCGGTTGCCTACAATCAGTGCTTCTTCGATCGAATGGGTGACGAACAAGAGGGTGAAACGCACCTCGTCCCACAACAGCAGCAGCTCTTCCTGCATCTTGCGTCGGGTGAGGGCATCGAGTGCAGCGAACGGCTCGTCCATCAACAGAATCTTCGGCTGGGTTGCCAGCGCACGGGCAATCGCCACCCGCGCCTTCATGCCTCCCGAGAGTGTGTGCGGGTAGGCATCGGCAAACGCAGCCAGGCCAACTTTGTCCAGGTAGTGCAAAGCCCGCTGCTCGGCCTCGTTGCGTTTGAGCTGACCGGATACCAGCAGCGGGAACATGACGTTCTGCTTCACCGTCTTCCAGGGTGGCAGTTGGTCAAACTCCTGAAACACCACGATGCGATCAGCACCTGGTCCGCGCACCACTTCGCCCTGCAGACGGATCTGTCCTTCGCTGGGTTCGATAAAGCCGGCAACTGCCTTGAGCAAGGTCGACTTGCCGCAGCCGGAGGGCCCAAGCAGAACGAAACGATCCGCCTGGTCGACCTCGAAACTGACATGGTGGGTGGCGCGCACTACCTGCTGCGCGGTGCGGTATTCAAGGCTCACGTTATTCACAGTCAGCAATGCCGGCGTAGCGACATGGCTCAGCTTGCTGGCCGCGTGGCCTGGCAATTGGGCGGTCATTGGCGATCAGCTCCCCTGCAGAGGACGAGCGTCCTCGAAGAAATAGTCCTGCCAGGATGCGGGCTTGTTCTTGATCGCGCCGACCCGGTAGAGGAATTCGGCCAACGGGTAGGTGTTTTTCGGTGTGATGGTGAATTCGTACTGCGGGTTGTCGATCAGCCGGATCAGCGCGTCGCGGTCGATCTTGGCCTTGGTCACGCGGATGTAGGTATCGGCTGCGGCCGCCTTGTCGTGCTGAGCAAAATCAGCCGCTTCGGCAAGTGCGGCGACAAAGGCTTTGTAGGTTTTCGGGTTGTCGTTGCGGAATTTTTCGGTGGCAAACAGCAGGGTCGGCGAGTTGGGACCCAGCAAGTCATAGCTGTTGAGGACAATGTGCACGTTCTTGTTGGCCAGCACCTGGTCCTGGAACGGCGGGTTGGAGAAATGCCCGTTCAGTTCGGTGCCGCCAGCCAGCAGGGCTGCGGTGGCATCGGGATGCGGTACCGCGAGGGTGTATTTGTCGAGGCGGTTGTATTCCTTGTCACCCCACTGCTTGGCGGCGGCGTACTGGAGGAAACGCGACTGCACCGAGACGCCCACGGCAGGTACCGCGATGCGGTCTTTCTCGGACAGGTCGGCAATGGTTTTCACATTCGGGTTGCTGCTGACCAGGTAGTACGGGAAGTTGCCCAGCGACGCCACGGCCTTGACGTTCTGCCGGCCTTTGGTCCGATCCCAGACGGTCAGCAGTGGGCCGACGCCGGCGCCGGCGATATCCACCGAGCCGGACAACAATGCGTCGTTGATCGCCGCCCCCCCTGATAACTGTGCCCAGTCGACCTTGATGTCGAGGCCTTCTTCCTTGCCGTGCTTTTCGATCAGTTGCTGGTCACGCACTACGTTGAGCAGCAGATAGACGATACCGAACTGCTCGGCGATGCGAATCTTGCCTTCGGCATGTGCCGCGACCGGCGCTGCCAGGGTGCCAACGGCCAGGGTCGCGCCCAAGGTGATGCTTGCCGCCAGGCGGCTGATGGATTTGCGCATGGTGAATTCTCTCGGTCGTCAGAACGGGGCATCGCCCTGGATGGTGGTGCGGAAAAGTTTGCGCCGCAGGTGTGCTGGGCAGCCGGCGGCCAGATGGATCAGCGAGCGGTTGTCCCAGAACACCAGATCATGCGGCTGCCACTGATGGCGGTAGATGTTCTGCTCAAGAACACTCAGGGCGTACAGCTGCTGCAGCACATCACGGCTCTCGTCTGCCGGCAGGCCAACGATGCGGGTGGTGAAGCCTTCGCTGACGAACAGCGCCTTGCGGTGGTTTTCCGGATGGGTGCGTACAACCGGGTGGATCACCTCCTGAACCTGCGCGAGCTGCTCGGCAGTAAGGGTCGGGCGCCAGTTGCCTTCAAACTTGGTCTCGGCATAGCGCGCTGTATACGAATGCGCGGCATCACGGCCGGAGATGACCTTGCGCAGGGCATCGGGCACGGCGTCCCAGGCTTTGTGCATATCAGCGAACAGGGTATCGCCGCCTTCGCTGGGCAACTCCTGGGCGTGCAGCATCGAACCGAGGCTGGGCAGCGCTTTATAGGAAAGATCGGAGTGCCAGAATTTACCCGCATCGCCCAAGCCAACGTTCTGGCCGTTTTCGACAATGTTGGAAACGATCAGTATCTCTGGATGACCCGGCAGCAGAAACTGTTTGAGCACATGGATCTGCAGCTCGCCGAAGCGGCGGCTGAACGCAATCTGTTGTTCGGGGGCGATGCGCTGGTCACGGAAAACCAGCACGTGATGGTCGAGGTGAGCGCGATGGATACGCTGGAAGTCTTCGCTGTTGACCGGCTGAGCCAGGTTCAGGCCGATGACTTCGGCACCGACTGCGCCGGCAAATGGACGAACCTCGAAGGGTTGCGAGGGTGCGCTGTCGTTGCTCGACAAGGCGCTGGAGACGGCTGGCATGTGTCACTCCCACATAGTGCGCGATGCAAAAGGCGCGCAACGATCAGAAACGCACGGGGGACTCCCGTGTGGATTCACATCGTGCGGCGCGCCGATTGGTCGGCAGGTACGCAGTGGAGTGACTATAAAGTCATAAGAACATTATTTTAAATACCGTTAGTGCATATACATATGAACGGCTGCTCAGATCAAACCACCTTCAGGCTCTTCTTCGATCAGGTTACTCAATCCACCCAATGCACGCCGTGCGCTGGAGCGGCTGAGCAACTTGGCCTGAGCGCCGGCCGGCAGGTCGGTAATGCTCAGCACGCCTTTGTTGGTCAGCACTTCGATCAAGTCCTCGAGCACCCGGATCATGTCCAGATCGCTCTGTTTGAGCTGGTTGAGGCTGTTGCCGACAACATCGTCGGCCAGCCAATGCAGGACCTCGACGTGGTCACCCGGCAGGGTTTCGGTATGGCCTTCAAAAGCCTTGGCGTCGACCCGCGACAGGCGCCCATCGGCGTCGCGCTGCACGTAATACAGGCTGTGATCCGTTGTCACGGTGAATCCTTCTGGTTGCGATAGAGGCAGGATAACGCTTGAGGTAGCCCAACACGACTCCGGCCTCGTTGCAGGCAAGCTGCGACGAGGCCGGAATCAAATCAGTGCACAACGCCAGCTGCAGTTGCCTGCTGCTGGCGGGTGAACATCAGCCGTTGTGGTTGTCGACCTTGATCAGCGGATCGGCACCGCTGATCAGCGAGTTGATGGTGCTGTTCGACCAGTTGACGCCTTGCACGGTGATAGTGGTATCGACGTGATTGGTGCCATCTTGAACGTTGAGCTTGCCATCGCTGCTGATCTGCAGAACGGTGTCACCTTGCACGGTGGTCATCTTCAGATAGTTGTCGATGGTGCTGCCCTTCTCGCCCTGGAGCAGTTCGCTGAGGTCGATGCGGTCGCCTTCGGAAGCCTTGAAGTCGGTGATCACATCGTTGCCGGTGTGGCCCGCTTTCCAGACGAACAGGTCGGCACCGCTGCCGCCGGTGAGGATGTCGTTTCCCTTGCCGCCGATCAGCGTGTCGTTGCCGGCACCGCCGAAGATGTTGTCGTTACCGTCGCCGCCCAGCAGCGTGTCATTGCCGCTGGTCCACGCCGGTGCCGCCAGGCCAGCTGCGCCTGGGCCGGTACCTTGAATGGTCACGTACAGGTGCGCGGTGTCGGTATCGCCGTCCGGCTGGGTCAGCT
This sequence comes from Pseudomonas sp. EZ-C24, assembly GCF_014525325.1. NCBI lineage: Bacteria > Pseudomonadati > Pseudomonadota > Gammaproteobacteria > Pseudomonadales > Pseudomonadaceae > Pseudomonas > Pseudomonas sp. EZ-C24. Next base: position 123,696 of record NZ_JACDIU010000032.1, read on the forward strand.
TGTAATCGAACTGATCCATGTGGCCGACGCCGTCTTTGCTCGCAGTCGGGGTGTAGGTGTACGAACCGTCTTTGGCGATCACCAGGCTGCCGTACTGACCGTCGACGGTGGTGCCGCCTGTCGGTACATCGACCCAGGCGCCGTTGACCTTGATTGCCAGGGTCGAGACTTCGCCGTCAGTGCCCCACACGTCGTTGCCAGCCACAGTGCCAGTGACAGGGGTGGCAGTCCACTCGACCACGGGTGCGCCAGGTACGGTGACTTTGAAGTCGTCGAAGCTGACCGAGGCATTACCCGTGTAGAAGCTGCTGGTGTCGTCATGCACGCTCAGTTGCACGCGGTACTGGGCGTTCGCTTCCAGCGCATCGGTGGTGATGGTGGAGCTGCCGTTGGCGATCGAGCCGCCTCCGGCCACGGTCCAGTTGACGCCATCGGTGCTCTTGAACAGCGTCCAGGCCGCAGTGTCTTTCTCGGTCGAAAGCCAGTAATTCACTGTCGACAGCGAAGCTACCGCCTTGAACGACATCGTCTCGCCGCCCACCGCTTTGTACAGCGGGGTCAGGATCGAGGCATCGCCGTTGCTATTACCGTTGCGATCCGTCAGCACGAGGGTCGGATTGCTGCCGCTGCTGACACTGGCATCCGCCGTGGTGCCGACCACCGAGCTCACCTGCCAGCGGCCGGTGTCGGCTGCCGGGTTAGGCGTGTCGCGATCAACTGCGTTCTCGAACCGCCACTGGCTCTTCTCGCCGCTTGTGAAGCTGGCCAAGGTAACGTCGGTTGGCGCGCCCATGACCGTTTTCGAGGTCAGTGTGGCGGTCACGTCGTCGTTGCCAGCGATTGGGTCGCTGCGGTCGTTGACAGTCAGGGTCAGCGACGAGGACGCGGTGTTGCCAGCAGCATCCTTGACCGTGAACTTGACCACTGCCGACAGCGAATCGGCCGTGTCGAAGTTGTCCTTGCCCGAGAAGGTGTAACTGCCATCGGACTTGATCACTACCTTGCCGACATTGCCCAGGTCGAGGGTCTTGGAGTCGGTGGCACTGGTGAACGAGTAAGTAACGCCGTTGTACTCAACCGACGTCAGCTTCCAGCCGTTGCTGGCCCAGCCAGCGGTACCGCTGGTGGCGTTGTCGGTGACGTTGCCGGACACCGCGCTGCCGCCAACGCTACCCACCAGCGCCTGAGTCAGGGCGCTGAGCGAGGTATCGACGACCAGCACGTGGTTGTCATTCACACCTTGAGTGATGGAACCGGCGGTTTCACCTGGCTTCCAGCCGATCGGCTCGAGGTAGTTCTTGTCGGTATTGCTCAGCCCGCCGAAGCCCACAGCGAAGGAGTCATTGAAGCCTTTCTGGTCAAGGAAGTTGATCCAGTTGTTTTCATTGGCGCCCTGGCCGCTGGTAGGCGCGCCGTCGGACATGAAGATGTTGACCAGCTTGTTGCCGCCCGGCGGCGGCGCTGTGTAGTTATTGATAACCGTGTTCAGCGCTGTGTTGTAGTAGGTCTGGGTGCCGGCCTTGAGGGCGTCGATGGCCGCGTAGGCGTCATCCAGATTGGTGAACCAGCCGCCGTCTTTACCGGAACTGTGGAAGGTGGCACTGGAGCCGAACGACACGATAAACACCGAATGCACGGTACCGGAGTCGAACAGGTTCTTGACCGCTTCCTTGAGCATCTGCAGGCGCGAGGTATACGGCCCGCTACCATCCGGGTCGCTGCCGCCGTCGCCGTTGCCCTTCGGCCCCATACTGCCCGAGCGGTCGAGGACCAGGACCACATCAGCGCCACCTCCGGTGCCGCTCTCGATGATCGAAGCGCTGCCAGGCGCGGTGATGACCGGGCCTTTGTCGTTGTCGATGATGGTGCCGGTGGCGACGTTCTGGCTGCCCACCGCGAGGTTCTCGAACACCTGATTGGTGTCGCTTACCTGCTTGATGGTGGCGGTCAGCGTCTCGCTGCTTTCGATCTTGGTGTCGTCGAAGGTCTTGACGTTGAACTCGACGCTGCTCTTGCCGCCATTGATGGTCACGCTGGTTGGCAGCGTACCTTCAATGTCGCTGGCATCAGCATTGCCGGACCATTCCAGGTTGACCGAAACCGACTTGCCGGTTGGCACACTGATCGAGTTGCCCGACTTGTCGACCAGCTCGACCTTGTAGGTCAGGTTGCCGCCTTCGTTGACCGAACCGGTACCGACCATGCTGATCTTGGCGTAGACGGTATCGATGGTGTCGGCGATATCGGCAATCGCGGTTGCGCCGGTTTCGATCTTCTCGTAGTTGCCACCGGTGCCGCTGACCACGGTCGCAACCAGCTTGCTGGCGTCCTTGAAGACGTCTTCGGTGTTCGGATTAGGTACGCTCAGCGTGCCTTGGCCTTGGCTGTTGATCGAGACGTTGTAGTTGCTGGCGCCGACTTTGACGACCAGTACCACTGGGTCGCTGCCAGCCTGCGGCGGCTTGCTCATCTGGAAGTTGAAGATGACGTCGGCGTCAGCTTCAGTCGCAGCTTGCGGCGTGATGATTACGCTGACAGGGGATTCGGTGTCAGCAATTTGTGCTGTGCCAGTCGCGCCGGTTTCGATCTTCTCGAAGTTACCGCCGGTGCCACCGGTGACGGTGGCGACCAACTCGCTAGCGTCTTTGTACACGTCTTCGCTGTTCGGGTTCGGGACCTGGATGGAGCCTTTACCGTTGCTGTCGATGTTGACGGTGTAGTCGCTGCTGCCGATGCGCACGTTCAGGACGACTGGCGCACTGCCGGCTTGCGGCTTGTCGCTCAGTTCGAAGTTGAAGGTGACTTTGGCATCAGCTTCGGTGGCCGGAACGCCAGTGACCTTAACGGTGACTGGGGTTTCGGTGTCAGCGATTTGTACTGTGCCGGTCGCGCCGGTCGCGATCTTCTCGAAGTTGCCGCCAGTGCCGCCGGTGACGG
>NZ_JACDIU010000018.1:0-9974 GCF_014525325.1 Pseudomonas sp. EZ-C24
GGGCCGCGCAGCGGCCCCAGTAGCGCAGAGACCAGCTTCAACCTCAGAGTACCGCCTTCGGATACGAGCCCAGCACTTTCAGCGCTACGGCTTCCTGGCTGATCTGCTCCAGCACAGCCTTGATCAACGGATCACGGTGGTGCCCGACAAAATCAATGAAGAACACATAGGTCCACTTGCCACTGCGCGACGGCCGGGTTTCGATCCGGGTCAGGTCGATGCCATTGTCGTGGAACGGCACCAGCAGCTCGTGCAGCGCGCCCGGCTTGTTGCTCATCGACACAATGATCGAAGTCTTGTCGTCGCCGGTCGGCGGCACTTCCTGGCTGCCGATCATGAGGAAGCGCGTGGAGTTGTCCGGGCGGTCTTCGATTTTCTCGGCAATACGCGTCAGGCCATACAGGTTGGCTGCCATATCGCCGGCAATCGCCGCCGAGTTCCATTCACCCTTGACCCGCTTGGCCGCTTCGGCGTTGCTCGACACCGCCACCCGTTCAACATTCGGGTAATGCGCATCGAGCCACTTGCGGCACTGGGCCAACGACTGGGCGTGGGAATAGATGCGGGTGATGCTGTCGGTCTTGGTGCTCTCGCCCACCAGCAGGTGATGGTGAATGCGCAACTCGACTTCGCCGCAGATAACCATGTCGTGCTCGAGGAAACTGTCGAGGGTGTGGCTGACCGCACCTTCGGTGGAGTTTTCCACCGGCACCACGCCAAAGTTGACCGCACCGGCGGCCACTTCACGGAACACTTCGTCGATCGCCGCCATTGGCCGGCTGATCACCGCGTGGCCGAAGTGCTTCATCGCCGCAGCCTGGGTGAAGGTACCTTCAGGGCCGAGGTAGGCGACCTTCAGCGGCTGCTCCAGGGCCAGGCACGAAGACATGATTTCGCGGAACAAACGCGCCATCTCTTCGTTGCCCAGTGGGCCGCCGTTGCGCTCCATGACGCGCTTGAGCACGGCAGCTTCACGCTCGGGACGGTAGAACACCGGCGTCTCGCCTTCGGCCAGGTTGGCCATCTTGACCCGGGCCACTTCCTGGGCGCAGCGGGCGCGCTCGCTGATCAGCTCGAGGATCTTCTCGTCGAGGCTGTCGATGCGTACACGCAGGGCTTTGAGTTCGTGCTCGACCATCAGGCGTGCTCCTTCTCGAATTCAGCCATGTAGCTGACCAGAGCTTCAACGGCGTCCTGACCCAGGGCGTTGTAGATCGATGCGCGCATGCCGCCCACCGAGCGATGGCCCTTGAGGTTGAGCAGGCCGCGGGCGTCAGCACCGGCGAGGAAGGCTTTGTCCAGGCGCTCGTCGGCCAGGCGGAACGGCACGTTCATCCACGAACGGGCGTTGACGCTGATCGGGTTGCTGTAGAAATCGCTGGAGTCGATGAAGCCGTACAGGCGATCTTTTTTCGCCCGGTTGCGCGCTTCCATGGCTTCGACACCGCCCTGCTCCTTGAGCCACTCGAAGACCAGCCCCGAGAGGTACCAGGAATAGGTTGCCGGCGTGTTGTACATCGAGCCGTTATCGGCCGAAACCTTGTAGTCGAGCATGGTCGGGCAGCTGCTGCGGGCGCGACCGAGCAGGTCTTCACGCACGATCACCACAACCAGGCCGCTTGGGCCGATGTTCTTCTGCGCGCCGGCGTAGATCAGGCCGAACTGGGACACGTCGGTCGGGCGCGAGAGGATGTCCGAAGACATGTCGACCACCAGCGGTACGTCACCGGTCTGCGGCACCCAGTCGAACTGCAGGCCGCCAATGGTTTCGTTGGACGCGTAGTGGACGTAAGCGGCGTCCTTGCTCAGGGTCCAGTCGTTCTGGCCGGGGATAGCGAGGTAATCGTAGGGCTTGGCGCTGGCAGCAATGTTGACGTTGCCAAAGCGACGCGCTTCTTCGATGGCCTTTTTCGACCAGATACCGGTCTCGATGTAGTCCGCGGTGCCGTTTTCCGGCAGCAGGTTCAGCGGGATCTCGGCAAATTGCTGGCTGGCGCCACCTTGCAGAAACAGCACTTTGTAATTGGAGGGGACGGACAGCAGGTCACGCAGGTCCTGCTCGGCCTTTTCGGCAATGGCCACGTAGTCATCGCTGCGATGGCTCATTTCCATCACCGACAGACCTTTGCCATTCCAGTCCAGCATTTCCGCCTGGGCGCGCTGCAGGACTGCTTCAGGAAGCGCAGCAGGGCCTGCGCAGAAGTTAAAGGCTCGTTTGCTCACATCCACTCTCGCTCTGCTCTGGTCAGTAAGCGGGGCGACCATGGCCGCCCCGCTCGGGTTGTTGCGCTGTTTATTCCTGCGGCGCCTCTTCGGCGGCGCCGGCGTCATCATCTGCCGCCTCTACCGCGTCGAGTTCGACGCCCTCTGCGCCCTCCTCGCCTTCGAGCAACTCCTCGAGGTCTTCGGATGGCTCCTGGATCCGCTCAAGGCCCACCAGGGTCTCGTCGCTGGCCAGTTTGATCAGGGTCACGCCCTGGGTGTTACGACCCAGGCTGGAGACTTCGCCAACGCGGGTGCGCACCAGCGTGCCCTGGTCGGAGATGAGCATGATCTCTTCACCTTCCTGCACCTGGATCGCGCCGATCAGCAGGCCGTTACGGCCCTTGGTGCCCATGGCGATCACGCCCTGACCACCACGACCGCGCCGTGGGAACTTGGACAGCGGGGTACGCTTGCCGAAGCCACGCTCGGAGGCGGTAAGGATCTGCGCACCGGACTCGGGGATCAGCATCGAGATGATCCGCTGGCCTTTGCCCAGCTTCATGCCGCGCACACCGCGAGCGGTACGGCCCATTTCACGCACGACGCTTTCAGCGAAGCGGATGACCTTGCCGGCGTCGGAGAACATCATGACTTCCTTGGCGCCATCGGTGATGGCGGCGGCAATCAGGGTGTCGCCTTCTTTCAGCTTCAGCGCAATCAGGCCGCTGGTACGTGGACGCGCAAACTGCGCCAACGGGGTCTTCTTGACGGTACCGGACGCCGTCGCCATGAAGATGTAGGCACCGGTAGGCTCTGCAGCCCACTCGGCAGTATCGCCGTCTTCTTCGTCGACTTCTTCGGCTTCGACCAGCTCACCCTCGAGCACGGTGTCGTCGCCATCCTCCAGCTCTTCATCGACATCGGCGCTCTGCTGCAGAGCTTCGAGGTCGATCTGCAGCATGGCGGTAATGCGTTCGCCGTCTTCCAGCGGCAGCAGGTTGACCAGCGGACGGCCACGGGCAGCGCGCGAGGCTTCCGGGATGTCGTAGGTTTTCAGCCAGTAGACCTTGCCCTTGCTGGAGAACAGCAACAGCGTGGCGTGGCTGTTGGCAACCAGCAGGTGTTCGATGTAGTCCTCGTCCTTGACGCCGGACGCCGACTTGCCTTTGCCGCCACGGCGCTGGGCCTGGTACGCGGTCAACGGCTGGGTCTTGGCGTAGCCGCCGTGGGAGATGGTCACCACGCGCTCTTCTTCCGGGATCATGTCGCCGTAGCTGAGGTCGTGACGGGCATCGAGGATCTCGGTGCGGCGCACGTCGCCGTATTCGGCACGGATCGCTTCGAGTTCTTCGCGGATCACTTCCATCAGGCGCTCGGCGCTGCTGAGGATGCGGATCAGCTCGCCGATCTGCTCGAGAATCTCCTGGTACTCGGCCAGCAGCTTTTCGTGCTCGAGGCCGGTCAGGCGGTGCAGACGCAGGTCAAGAATGGCCTGGGCCTGCTCTGGCGACAGGAAGTACTTGCCATCGCGCATGCCGTACTGGGCATCGAGGTTTTCCGGGCGGCACGAGTCGGCGCCTGCGCGCTCGACCATGACCTGCACCGCGCTCGATTCCCACGGCATCGCAACCAGGGCTTCCTTGGCTTCGGACGGGGTCGGCGAGGCCTTGATCAGGGCGATGACCGGGTCGATGTTGGACAGTGCGACAGCCTGGCCTTCAAGGATGTGGCCACGTTCACGGGCCTTGCGCAGCTCGAATACGGTACGACGGGTCACCACTTCACGGCGGTGACGGACGAACGCTTCGAGCAGGTCCTTGAGGTTGAGCAGGCGCGGACGACCGTCGATCAGGGCGACGATGTTGATGCCGAACACGCTCTGCAGCTGAGTCTGCTGGTAGAGGTTGTTGAGCACGACCTCAGGCACCTCGCCGCGACGCAGCTCGATGACCACGCGCATACCGTCCTTGTCGGACTCGTCGCGCAGCTCGGTGATGCCTTCGAGCTTCTTCTCTTTGACCAGCTCGGCGATCTTCTCGATCAGGCGAGCCTTGTTCAGCTGGTACGGCAGCTCGGTGATGACGATCTGCTGACGGCCACCGACCTTGTCGATGTCTTCGATCTCGGAGCGGGCGCGCATATAGATGCGGCCACGACCGGTGCGATAGGCCTCGATGATGCCGGAGCGGCCGTTGATCAGGCCGGCAGTCGGGAAGTCCGGACCAGGGATGAACTGCATCAGCTCATCGATGGTGACTTCAGGATTGTCGATCAGCGCCAGGCAGCCGTCGATCACTTCGCCGAGGTTGTGCGGCGGGATGTTGGTCGCCATGCCCACGGCGATACCGCTGGAGCCGTTGACCAGCAGGTTGGGGATGCGCGTTGGCATTACCGCCGGGATCAGCTCGGTGCCGTCGTAGTTGGGTACCCAGTCGACGGTTTCTTTGTGCAGGTCAGCCAGCAGCTCGTGTGCCAGCTTGGACATGCGCACTTCGGTGTATCGCATTGCCGCAGCGTTGTCGCCGTCGACCGAACCGAAGTTGCCCTGGCCGTCGACCAGCAGGTAGCGCAGCGAGAATGGCTGGGCCATACGCACGATGGTGTCGTAGACCGCAGTGTCGCCGTGCGGGTGGTACTTACCGATAACGTCACCGACCACACGGGCGGACTTCTTGTACGGTTTGTTCCAGTCGTTGCCCAACTCGCTCATCGCAAACAGAACGCGGCGATGCACGGGCTTCAAGCCGTCACGCGCATCGGGCAGTGCACGCCCGACAATCACGCTCATCGCGTAGTCGAGGTAAGACTGTCTCAGTTCGTCTTCGATATTGACCGGGAGGATTTCTTTGGCCAGTTCGCCCATGAGAAGCCTGATTCCTTTTTCTGGTGAAACCTCGTCCAAGTCCCCAGAGGACGAACGAAGCTCGTCGCCGCAGCGCACAGTGGTGCGACGACTTACGACAAATCAATAGGTTGTGCCTTGGATCTGCGCAATGAAGACCGCATAAACGGGCGGCCTTGGAAACTGCCGGATGGTACCACAAAAATGCATCAGGCTTAAGCCTCAAGCTGCAACAAGAAGCGGCGCTGCCAAGCAATGGCCGCTTTGCCCCGACAGCTGCGTCCTGCGCGGCGCGGTGGCGCTCAATGCAGGCGCTTGCGGCACATCAGCTGGGCGATCTTGGCGGTGTCTGGGCGCTCTACCACGCCTTTTTCGGTCACGATCACGTCAACCAGGTCAGCCGGAGTCACGTCGAACACTGAATTGAACACCTCGACCTGTGCGGCAACCCGATTGCCGGCAACATCCAGCAGCTCGTCTGCTTCGCGCTCTTCCAGCGGGATATCGTCACCGGTTGCCAGGTTCAGGTCGATGCTGGTGCTTGGCGCCACCACCATGAAGCGCACGCCATGGTGCATGGCCGCTACCGCCAGTTGGTAAGTGCCGATCTTGGCCGCGACATCGCCGTTGGCCGCGATGCAGTCAGCACCCACCACGACCCAGGTGATGCCCTTGACCTTCATCAGATGCGCCATCGCCGAGTCAGCGCAGAGGGTGACCGGCACGCCTTCCTGCGCCAGCTCCCAGGCGGTCAGGCGCGAGCCTTGCAGCCAAGGCCGGGTCTCGCCGACGTAAATCCGCTCGACCATGCCCTCAAGGTAAGCTGCACGCAGCACGCCCAGCGCGGTACCGAAGCCCCCGCTGCCCAGCGCACCGGCATTGCCGTGGGTCAGCATGGTCTGCTCGTTGCCTTGCTGGCGGCGGATCAGCTCGATGCCGTACTGGGCCATGGTCAGGTTGGCTTCGCGGTCGCTGTCGTGGATGGCGATGGCCTCGGCTTCCATGGCCGCCAGCAGGTTTTCATTGGGGCGCAGGCGCTGCAGGCGATCACGCATGCGGTTGAGCGCCGAGAACAGGTTGGCCGCGGTGGGCCGCGCCTCGGCCAGATCCAGAAAGTCTTCTTCGATCGACTCTTCCCAGTCGCCCTTCTCGGCAAGCCGGGCACGCAGCGCCAGGACCAGCCCATAAGCGGCGCTGATGCCGATGGCCGGCGCACCGCGCACCGCCATCGAGCGGATCGCGCTCACTACCTGAGACACGTCGGTACAGGCCAGCCAGCGCTCTTGCGCCGGCAGCAGGCGCTGGTCGAGCAGATGCAGGGTGCCGTCACGCCACTGAATGCCGGTCACCTTCTCTGCCGCCAAAAGTCGCTCGCGCATCGCCTCTCCCCGTGCTTTGCTGATCAAAAGCCGGCGATTATAGCGAGCCTCAGCCGCGGGCGCTCGGGTATACTGCGCGATCCGCCCAAACCCTTCAGGTAGCTGCCGCATGCCGACCTCCGTAGCCCCCCTCGACCTGCTCCTGGTGCCGACCTGGCTGGTGCCTGTGGAGCCAGCCGGAGTGGTACTCGAAGGGCACGCGCTGGGCCTGCGCGACGGTTTGATCGCCTGGCTCGGCCCGCGCGAGCGCGCGCCGGCGGCGCTGCAGGTGCGCGAATTGCCCGACTGCCTGCTGTGCCCAGGCCTGGTCAACGCCCACGGCCACGCCGCCATGAGCCTGTTCCGCGGCCTGGCCGACGACTTGCCGCTAATGACCTGGCTGCGTGAGCACATCTGGCCGGCCGAGGGCCGCTGGGTCGATCCGGGCTTTGTCCGCGACGGTACCGACCTGGCCATCGCCGAACAGCTCAAGGGCGGCATAACCTGCTTTGCCGACATGTACTTCTATCCGCGCGAAGCCTGCGAGCAAGTCGAGCAGAGCGGCATTCGCGCCCAGGTGGCGGTGCCGCTGCTGGACTTCCCGATACCCGGTGCAGCGACTGCGGACGACGCCCTGCATCAGGCCATCGAGCTGTTTGGCGAGTTGCGCCACCACCCGCGCATCACCGTAGCCCTCGGCCCCCACGCGCCGTATACGGTCGGTGACGAGACGCTGGAGAAGATCCGCGTGATTGCCGATCAGCTCGATGCGCCGCTGCACATGCACATCCACGAGACCGCCAGCGAAGTCGAGCAGGCCGTTGCCGAGCACGGCGAACGGCCGCTGGCTCGGCTGGCGCGGCTTGGCCTGCTGGGGCCGAGCCTGCAGGCGGTGCACATGACCCAGATCAGCGACGACGACCTGGCCCTGCTGGTAGAAAGCAACACCAGCGTGATCCACTGCCCGGAATCCAACCTGAAACTGGCCAGCGGCTTCTGCCCGGTTGAGCGTTTGTGGCAGGCCGGGGTCAATGTCGCTATAGGCACCGATGGCGCGGCCAGCAACAACGACCTTGACCTGCTCGGCGAAACCCGCACCGCCGCCCTGCTGGCGAAAGCGGTGGCCGGCTCGGCGTCGGCACTGGACGCCCATCGGGCCTTGCGCATGGCGACCCTTAATGGCGCCCGCGCCCTGGGTCTGGACACACAGATCGGCTCGCTGGAGCTGGGCAAGGCCGCCGACCTGGTGGCGTTCGACTTGTCTGGCCTGGCCCAGCAGCCGGTACACGACCCTGTGTCACAATTGATCTATGCCACCAGCCGCGACTGCGCGCGGCATGTCTGGGTTGCCGGCGAGCAGCTGCTCGAAGAGCGCCGCCTGACCCGCATGGACGAGGCAGCACTCACCGCCATGGCCCGCGCCTGGGGCGCGCGCATCGCAGGCAAGGAATGACCACGCGCCAGCTGCGGCTGGCGCTTAGTGACACCTTTTATTCAAGTTTCAGAGGATCTGTTCAATGAGCAACGTCGACCACGCCGAAATCGCCAAGTTCGAGGCCCTCGCCCACCGTTGGTGGGACCGCGAAAGCGAGTTCAAGCCCCTGCATGACATCAACCCGCTGCGGGTCAACTGGATTGACGAGCGCGTCAGTCTGGCCGGCAAGAAAGTCCTCGATGTCGGCTGCGGCGGTGGCATCCTCAGCGAAGCGATGGCGCAACGCGGCGCCACCGTGACCGGCATCGACATGGGCGAAGCGCCGCTGGCGGTAGCCCGCTTGCACCAGCTCGAGTCGGGCGTCGAGGTCGAGTACCGGCAGATCACCGCTGAGGCCCTGGCCGAAGAAATGCCCGAGCAGTTCGACGTGGTCACCTGCCTCGAGATGCTCGAGCACGTGCCTGACCCATCGTCGGTGATCCGCGCCTGCTACCGCATGGTCAAGCCGGGTGGCCAGGTGTTCTTCTCGACCATCAACCGCAATCCCAAGGCCTACCTGCTGGCGATCATCGGCGCCGAGTACATCCTCAAGATGCTGCCGCGCGGCACTCATGACTTCAAGAAATTCATCCGCCCGTCCGAGCTGGGCGCCTGGAGCCGGGTTGCCGGTCTTGAAGTCAAAGACATCATCGGCCTGACCTACAACCCGCTGACCAAGCACTACAAGCTGAGCAGCGACGTCGACGTCAACTACATGATCCAGACCCTGCGCGAGGTGTGAGCATGCGTTTGCGAGCAGTACTTTTCGACATGGACGGCACGCTGCTGGACACCGCGCCTGACTTCATCGCCATCTGCCAGGCGATGCTCGCCGAGCGCGGCATGGCGCCGATCGCCGACAAGCTGATCCGCGACGAGATCTCCGGCGGCGCGCGGGCGATGGTTGCCGCGACCTTTGCCATGAAACCTGAAGACGAAGGCTTCGAGGCATTGCGCCTGGAGTTTCTCGAGCGCTACCAGCGTGACTGTGCAGTGCACAGCAAGCTGTTCGAGGGCATGCCCGAGCTGCTCGACGACATCGAAAAAGGCGGCCTGATCTGGGGCGTGGTGACCAACAAGCCAGTGCGCTTCGCCGAGCCGATCATGCAGCGCCTGGGTCTGGCCGAGCGCTCTGCGCTGTTGATCTGCCCGGATCATGTCAAGAACAGCAAGCCTGACCCCGAGCCACTGATTCTGGCCTGCAAGACCCTGGATCTGGACCCGGCCAGCGTGCTGTTCGTCGGTGACGACCTGCGTGATATCGAGTCTGGGCGCGACGCCGGGACCCGTACCGCAGCGGTGCGCTATGGCTATATTCATCCGCAGGACAACCCCAACAACTGGGGTGCAGACGTGGTGGTGGACCACCCGTTGGAGCTGCGCAAGGTGCTCGACAGCGCGCTGTGCGGCTGCTGATCAATCGCTGAGGGCGCGCCCGCCGCGCCCTGGCTTGCAAAGGATAGACCTATGTTCGATTACACCGCCCGCCCCGGCCTGCTGGCTGGCCGAGTGATCATGGTGACTGGCGCCGGCCGCGGCATTGGCGCTTCGGCGGCCAAGGCCTACGCCGCGCTGGGCGCGACCGTGTTGCTGCTGGGCAAGACCGAAGCCAACCTCAATGAGGTCTATGACGAGATCGAAGCCGCGGGCCACCCGCAACCGGTGGTGATCCCGTTCAACCTGGAAACTGCCTTGGCGCACCAGTATGACGAACTGGCAGTAATGATCGAGAACGACTTCGGTCGGCTTGACGGGCTGCTCAACAACGCTTCGATCATTGGCCCGCGCACGCCGGTGGAGCAACTCTCGGGCGACAATTTCACGCGCGTGATGCACATCAACGTGAATGCCACGTTCATGCTTACCAGCACCCTGTTGCCGCTGCTGAAGTTGTCCGAGGATGCGTCGGTGGTGTTCACCTCCAGTAGTGTCGGGCGCAAGGGCCGGGCTTACTGGGGTGCCTATGGGGTGTCGAAGTTTGCCACCGAGGGCTTGATGCAAACCCTGGCCGACGAGCTGGAAGGCGTGGCACCGGTGCGCTCCAACAGCATCAACCCGGGCGCGACCCGCACTGCCATGCGTGCGGCGGCGTATC
>NZ_JACDIU010000030.1:0-185439 GCF_014525325.1 Pseudomonas sp. EZ-C24
ACTGCCTTTTTCACCGCTGGCGATCTTTCGATCGAAGCCCTTGCAGCATCTCTGAAACTTCTAACTCATTGAATCTCAAGGAGTTTTCCGCTCCAACTACGCTGGAAGTGGGGCGCATTATAAGCGCTTACAGAAACCCGTCAACCGTTAATTTCAGCTTTGTGCATTTGGCCCTCACAAACAAAAGCGGGGAGGCCTTTCGGCCTCCCCGCTCTCTCTATACAGCCAAGCACTCTATATAGAAGCAAACATCACTCTGCTTTCAGCGAAACCCGCGCAAAGGCTTTCTTGCCTGCCTGACACACATGGGTCGCACCCAAGGCAAACACAAAGCTGCGATCAACCACTTCGCCATCAACCTTCACGCTACCCGCAGCCAGCAAGTCCCGCGCTGCAGCCGAGTTCTTCACCAGGCCAGCCTTGTTCAGGATTGCAGCAATCGGCATCGACTCGACAGCGGCGACCGTCACCTCAGGGATGTCCTCTGGCAGCTCACCATCCTTCATCCGATTACCAGCAGCGCGGTGCGCATTGGCCGCAGCCTCTTCGCCATGGAAGCGGGCGACGATTTCTTCCGCCAGCTTGATCTTGATGTCGCGCGGGTTGGCGCCCTGCTCGACATCGGCGCGGAACTGCTCGATCTCTTCAATGGAGCGGAAGCTCAGCAGCTCGAAGTAACGCCACATCAGCGAATCCGGGATCGACACCAGCTTGCTGTACATCACCCCCGGCGCTTCCTGGATACCGACATAGTTACCCAGCGACTTGGACATCTTCTTGACGCCGTCCAGGCCCTCGAGCAGCGGCATGGTAACGATGCTCTGTGCTTCCTGGCCGTAGGCACGCTGCAGCTCACGCCCCATCAGCAGGTTGAACTTCTGGTCGGTACCGCCCAGCTCGACGTCGGACTTCAGCGCTACCGAGTCGTAGCCCTGCACCAGCGGGTAGAGGAATTCGTGGATCGCGATCGGCTGGTTGCTGGTGTAACGCTTGTCGAAGTCGTCACGCTCGAGCATCCGCGCCACGGTGTACTGCGACGACAGGCGAATGAAATCGGCGGGGCTCAGCTGGTCCATCCAGGTGGAGTTGAACGCGACTTCGGTCTTGGCCGGGTCGAGAATCTTGAACACCTGCTGTTTATAGGTCTCGGCATTGTCGAGGACCTGCTCGCGGGTCAGCGGCGGGCGGGTGGTGCTCTTGCCGCTTGGATCACCGATCATGCCGGTGAAATCGCCGATCAGGAAGATCACCTGATGCCCCAGCTCCTGGAACTGGCGCAGCTTGTTGATCAGGACCGTGTGCCCCAGGTGCAGATCCGGTGCGGTCGGGTCAAAGCCCGCCTTGATACGCAGCGGCTGACCGCGCTTGAGCTTTTCGACCAGCTCCGACTCGACCAATACCTCTTCCGCACCGCGCTTGATAAGCGCCAGCTGCTCTTCAACCGACTTCATAGAAAACCCGCAAGGCTCAGATTCAAAGGCAGCCAACCATACAAGATCGGCCATCAAATACAAGTTTGGCAACGAGATGTGACCCGAACGGGCGCTGTTGACGTCTATGCGCCCTTGCGCGAAACTGCTTTTGGTTATATTTTATACAGTTATTTCATCTTCATCATGTCATTCATCTTTTCTATTTCACTTTTTTCATTCACCTTTTCAAAGTCACCTTCCTATGCCTAAAGAAACGCCTAAAGCGCCGCCGCTTTATCCGAAAAGCCATCTGGTGGCCGCGAGCGGCATTGCCGCCCTCCTCAGCCTGGCCTTGCTGGTATTCCCTTCAAGCGAAGTCGAAGCCAAGAAAACCACCCTCAATCTCGAGCTGGAAACTCCCGCCGAGCAGCTCAAAGACGAAGCCAACGCAGCCCCCATGCTGCAGGCACCTGCCGAGCAAGCCTCGCCATTTGCCCAGATCGACAACGCCGCTACCCCGGCCGAGAACACCGCCAAGACCGAAGCACCGGTTGAAGCACCCAAGGCGCCAGGCCATCGTGAAGTGATCGTCGCCCGCGGCGACACCCTGTCGACCCTGTTCGCCAAGGTCGGCCTGCCGTCCAACGTGGTCCACGACGTGCTCGCCAGCGGCAAGCAAGCCAAGCAGTTCAGCCAGCTCAAGCATGGCCAGGTACTGCAGTTCGAGCTGGACAAAGACGGCCAGTTGACCACCCTGCACAGTAAGGTCAGCAACCTCGAAACCATTCGCCTGAGCAAGACCGACAAGGGTTACAGCTTCGAGCGCGAAGTCAGCAAACCGGTCGTGCGCACTGCCTATGCCCACGGCGTGATCAAGAGCTCGCTGTCGGCCTCGGCCCAGCGTGCCGGGCTGTCGCACAGCATGACCATGGACATGGCCCGTGTACTGGGCTACGACATCGACTTCGCACAGGACATCCGCCCTGGTGACGAATTCGACGTGGTCTACGAGCAGAAGGTCATGGACGGCAAGGTGGTCGGCACCGGCAATATCCTCTCGGCCCGCTTCACCAACCGCGGCAAGACCTACACCGCAGTGCGCTACACCAACAAACAAGGCAACACCAACTACTACACCGCTGACGGCAACAGCCTGCGCAAGGCGTTCATCCGTACTCCGGTGGATTTCGCCCGCATCAGCTCGCGCTTCTCCAATGGCCGCAAGCATCCAATCCTGAACAAGATTCGCGCACACAAGGGTGTCGACTACGCGGCCCCTCGCGGTACGCCGATCAAGGCTGCAGGCGATGGTCGTGTCGAACTGGCAGGCCGTCGTGGTGGTTACGGCAACACTGTAATCATTGCCCACGGCAACCGTTACAAGACCCTCTACGGCCACATGCAAGGCTTCGCCAAAGGCGTCAAGACCGGCAGCACGGTCAAGCAAGGGCAGATCATCGGCTACATCGGTACTACCGGCCTGTCGACCGGCCCACACTTGCACTACGAGTTCCAGGTAGGTGGTGTCCACGTCGATCCGCTGAGCCAGAAGGTGCCGATGGCTGATCCGATCGCCAAGTCCGAGCGCCAGCGCTTCCTCCAGCAAAGTCAGCCATTGGTTGCCCGCATGGACCAGGAAAAGGCCACCCTGCTCGCCGCGAACAAGCGCTGAGTCATGGCGCTCTATCTGGGAGTGATGTCCGGGACCAGCCTCGACGGCCTGGACATCGCCTTGATCGAACAGGGTGAGCAGCTGCGGCTGCTTGCCACCCACTACACCCCGATGCCCACCGATCTGCGCCAGCAGTTGCTGAGCCTGTGCGCCAGCGGCCCTGATGAAATAGCCCGCGCCTGCCTGGCCGAGAACAGCTGGGCCACCCTCGCCGCCGAGGGCATCGCGCAACTGCTGGCCACACAAGGCCTGCAAGCTGATGACATTCGCGCTATCGGCAGCCACGGCCAGACCATCCGTCACGAGCCTGCACGCGGCTTCACCGTGCAGATTGGCAACCCGGCATTACTGGCCGAGCTGACCGAGATTTGCGTAGTAGCAGACTTTCGTCGGCGCGATGTTGCCGCCGGCGGTCAGGGCGCGCCACTGGTGCCGGCCTTCCATGAATCGTTGTTCGGCCACCTTGGTCAGCGCCTGGCAGTACTCAATGTCGGCGGCTTCAGCAACCTCAGCCTGATCGAGCAGAACACGCCAGTGCACGGCTTCGACTGCGGCCCCGGCAACGTGCTGATGGATGCCTGGATCGAGCGCAAGCGCGGCCAGGCATATGACGTTGATGGCAATTGGGCGGCAAGCGGCGTGATCATTGAGCCGCTGCTGAAACGCCTGCTGAGTGACCCGTTCTTCGCCGGCAGCGGCCCGAAAAGCACCGGGCGCGAGGTATTCAACCTGCCCTGGCTGCAAGCCCATCTGGCAGCATTGCCCGCCTGCCGCGACGAAGACGTGCAGGCCACGCTGCTCGAGCTGACTGCCCGCAGCATCATCGACTCGCTGAGCAATGCCCAGACCGCCACCGAGGCCCTGCTGGTGTGTGGCGGCGGTGCGCGCAATGGCGCCTTGATGCAGCGCCTGGCGCAGCTGTTGCCAGACGCTGAGGTCGCGAGTACCGCAGCCTATGGCGTCGATCCGGACTGGGTCGAGGCAATGGCCTTCGCCTGGCTGGCGCATTGCTGCCTGCAGGGCATCCCCGCCAATCGCCCCAGCGTTACCGCCGCCAAGGGCTTGCGCGTGCTCGGCGCTGTCTACCCCGCTTAACGCCCCCGCAGAATGCAAAACGCCGCGCAATTGCGCGGCGTTTTGCCAATCAGCCCTGCTTCAGATCGAGAACGAAGAACCGCAGCCACAAGTGGTGGTGGCGTTAGGGTTCTTGATCACGAAACGCGAGCCTTCCAGACCTTCCTGGTAATCGACTTCGGCGCCAGCCAGGTATTGGTAGCTCATTGGATCGACCACCAGCGCAACGCCTTCGCGCTCGACGATGGTGTCGTCGTCAGCAACTTCTTCATCGAAGGTGAAGCCGTACTGGAAGCCCGAACAGCCGCCGCCCGTCACGAACACGCGCAACTTCAGGCGAGCATTGCCCTCTTCGCTGACCAGGTTCTTCACCTTGCTTGCAGCACCTTGGGTGAACTGCAAAGCCGTGGGGGTGAAGGATTCGACGCTCATGTTGACTCTCCCGGCGCAGTGCCGCCATAAAACTCGATGGCGGCTATTATCCGCTTCTCCGAGAAAAATGGTCAACAATACGTAAGCAGCAGGTGACCCATCTTACGCCGCAGCACAAGGCGGGTCACCGCGATCAAGGTAGCAAGCCGGCGTGGGACAAGCCCATGCGCTCGTCCAGGCCGAACAGGATGTTGAGGTTCTGTACCGCCTGCCCTGATGCGCCCTTGACCAGGTTGTCGATTACCGACAGCACCACCACCAAGTCACCACCCTGCGGCCGGTGTACGGCGATACGGCAGACGTTGGCGCCGCGCACACTGCGGGTTTCCGGGTGGCTGCCAGCCGGCATTACATCGACGAACGGTTCATCGGCGTAGCGTTTTTCGAACAAGGCCTGCAGGTCGACCGACTTGTCGACGACATTTGCGTACAGCGTGGCGTGAATACCGCGGATCATCGGTGTCAGGTGCGGGACGAAGGTCAAGCCGATGTCCTGGCCAGCAGCCAGACGCAGGCCCTGGCTGATTTCCGGCAGGTGACGATGCCCTTTGACCGCATAGGCCTTCATGCTTTCGCCCGATTCGCAGAACAGCGAACCGACCGCAGCCCCACGCCCCGCACCACTGACCCCAGACTTGCAGTCGGCGATCAAGCGCGATGGATCGGCCAGGCCAGCTTCGAGCAACGGCAACAAGCCAAGCTGGGTAGCGGTTGGATAGCAGCCCGGCACAGCGATCAGACGTGCCTGACGGATCTTCTCGCGGTTCACCTCAGGCAAACCATAGACCGCATCCTTGAGCAGCTCCGGCGCACCGTGCGGCTGGCCGTACCACTTGCCCCACTCGACCGCGTCCTGCAGGCGGAAGTCAGCCGACAGGTCGATAACTCGGGTACCGGCCGCCAGCAACTCGCCAGCCAGGGCGTGGGCAACGCCGTGCGGGGTGGCAAAAAACACCACGTCACAGGCCGCCAGGGCCTTGCTGTCGGGTACGCTGAAGGCCAGGCCGTCGTAATGACCACGCAGGTTCGGGTACATATCGGCCACTGCCACACCGGCTTCGGAGCGCGAGGTGATGACCGCGACTTCGGCCTGAGGATGCTGCGCCAGCAGACGCAACAGTTCGACCCCGGTGTAACCCGTGCCGCCGACGATACCGACCTTGATCATAACGCTTGCCCCTTATCAACGATGCGACTGGAAAGCGCACGATGATAGGGCTGCCAGCCGTCTGTAACAACTCTTGGGATGCGCCGGCAGGTGCTTCACCACTACTATCCGACCACCGTGAAAACCTGAAGGAACACCCTCCATGCTTTACCTATGGATCAAAGCGCTGCACATCGTCAGCGTGGTCTGCTGGTTCGCCGGCCTGTTTTACCTGCCACGGCTGTTCGTCTATCACGCGCAAAGCGAGGACAGCACCAGCCAGGAGCGCTTCACCGTGATGGAGCGCAAGCTGTATCGCGGCATCATGAACCCGGCGATGATCGCCACCTTCGTGTTCGGCATCTGGATGCTCTACCTGACCCCAGGCTGGCTCAGCCAGGGCTGGATGCATGCCAAGCTGACGCTGGTAATCCTGCTGACTGGCTACCATCACATGTGCGGCGCTCAGCGCAAACGCTTCGCGGCCGGCACCAACAAGCGCAGCCATGTGTTCTACCGCTGGTTCAACGAGGTACCGGTACTGCTACTGTTGGCGATTGTCATTCTGGTGGTGGTCAAACCGTTCTGACCCGCTGGGGCGCCGTAGCAAAAGGCAACACCTCTGTTGGCCACGCTGTACACTAGCGCCCCTTTCCGTCGCCCCAGGAGCCGCGCATGACCCGTTACGCCATGATCACCGGTGCTTCCAGCGGCCTGGGCCTGGCCCTGGCGGAAGCCCTGGCGCGGCGTGGCCGTAGCCTGATCCTGGTGGCGCGCCATCGCGAAACCCTCGAACCGCTGGCAATCGAGCTGGCTCAGCGCTTTGGCGTCGAGGTGCTGCTGCGTGCCTGCGACCTCAGCCAGCCGCTGCGCCTGTCGGGCTTTGTGCTTGAGCTGGAAGAAGGCGAGCGGCGCATTGACCTGCTGGTCAACTGCGCCGGGCAACGCACCTATGGCCCGTTTCTGGCCCACGAGTGGGCTGACGAACAAGACCTGCTCGAGGTCAACATCCTCGCCCTGACCCGCCTGTGCCACGCCATTGGCAACCTGATGGCGATCCAGGGCGGCGGGCAGATTCTCAACGTTGCCTCGCTGGCAGCTGTGGCCCCCGGCCCGTGGATGGCCTGCTATGCCGCGAGCAAGGCGTATGTGCTGAGCTTTTCCGAAGCCCTGCGCGAAGAGCTTGGCCGTACCGGCATCAAGGTCTCGGTGCTGTGTCCAGGCCCAGTACGCTCGGCACTGCGCAAGATCCCCAGGCTGGACAACGGCCAGCGCTGCCTGAGCGCCGAAGAAGTGGCGTTGTATACCGTCCGCGCACTGGACAAGAACCGCCCGCTGATCATGCCCGGTCGGCGTAATCGCTGGCTGGCGAGGCTGCCACGCCTCCTGCCGCGTTGGTTGACGCGCAAGCTGGCCGGCTTGATCAATCGCCGTTACTGCCCGCTGGAAGCGCAATAGCACTGTGCGCGCAGCGCCGTGCTGGGTACACTCAGCTCGGACCCTGACCATGGAGCAAGTGCTGTGGAGACTCTCTTCACCAAGATCATCAACCGGGAAATCCCGGCCAAGATCATCTACGAGGATGACCAGGTTCTGGCCTTCCACGATATCGCCCCGCAGGCGCCGGTACATTTTCTGGTTATCCCGAAAAAGCCGATCCGCACCCTCAACGACCTGACCGAAGATGACAAGGCCGTCGCCGGCCATATCCTCTTCACCGCGCAGCGTCTGGCCAAGGAGCTGGGTTGCGAGGACGGTTTCCGCGTAGTCATGAACTGCAACGAACTGGGCGGCCAGACGGTCTACCATATTCACATGCACGTGCTCGGCCAGCGCCAGATGCACTGGCCACCGGGCTGATCCAAGGCAAGCCCCGGCCAGGGGTTTGCGGTAAACTGTCGGGCATCACTCTTGCGGAGGTGCCCGATGGCTACCGAACGTCACTATTCGCCGCTCGACCGCTTGTTGCTGCAGGCCGATACCGCCATGCGCACCTTGCTCCCTTTCAGCGGCCAACCTGCCCGCCCTTCTCCTGCAATCATCCAGCCCGACGCTGACCTGGACGACGCGCAAACGCGCCATGTCGCCGGTTTGATGCGCATCAACCACACGGGTGAAGTCTGCGCCCAGGCGTTGTACCAGGGGCAATCGCTGACCGCCCGCCTGCCTCAGGTGCGCAAAGCGATGGAACATGCAGCCGAAGAAGAGATCGACCATCTGGCCTGGTGCGAGCAGCGTATTCGCCAACTCGGCAGCCATCCCAGTGTGCTCAACCCATTGTTCTACGGCATGTCGTTCGGCATCGGCGCAATCGCCGGGCTGGTCAGCGACAAGGTCAGCCTTGGCTTCGTTGCGGCAACCGAGCATCAGGTCTGCAAGCATCTGGATGAACACCTCGAGCAGTTGCCCAGCGAAGATGAAAAATCCCGAGCCATTCTCGAGCAGATGCGGGTCGATGAAGAGCACCATGCCGACGCGGCACTGGAAGCCGGCGGCTATCGCTTCCCGGCGCCCGTGCGCTTTGGCATGAGCCTGATGGCCAAGGTCATGACCAAAAGCACCTACCGTATCTAGGAATACACAGATGACCGAACGTTTCGATGCCAAGGATCTGGCGCGTGCGGTCGACGCCGGTATTCTGCAACCCGGCCAGGATCAGGCGCTGCTGAGTTTTCTGCGGCGCCAGCCAGTTGTCCAGGCAAGCTTCCAACTGGCACATGTAGCGTTCTACCTCGGCGGCCTGCTGATCATGGCCGCCATGGGCTGGCTGCTGACCGAGGCCTGGATGAGCATCGGTGATTCTGCACTGCTGGCTATCGCCCTGCTGTATATCGCCGTATTGACCATATCAGCCCTGGCCCTGCAACGGCGCCAGCAGCTTGTGCCTGCCGGCGTGCTCGGCGCAGTGGCGGTGAGCATTGTGCCGCTGAGTGTGTTTGCTCTCCAGCGCTTGCTGGGCTGGTGGCCGCTGGACGACACTCAGGTCGACTTCCATCAGTACTACACCAACGTGCAAGCCGGCTGGCTGCTGATGGAGGCGGCGACGGTGCTCGCCGGCCTGCTGATGCTGCGCCTGATTACCTTCCCGTTCATCGTCATGCCGATCGCCGTGGCGCTGTGGTTCATGTCGATGGACCTGACTGAGTGGATATACGGCGCGCCGTTCAGCTGGGAGCAGCGGCGCCTGGTCTCGGTCTGGTTCGGCCTGGGCGTGCTGCTGCTGAGCATCGTGGTCGATGGACGCACGCGCAAGGACTACGCCTTCTGGGGTTACCTGGCTGGCCTGGCAGCGTTCTGGGGTGGATTGACCCTGCTCGACAGCGGCAGCGAATGGGGCAAAGCCATGTATGGCTTGATCAACCTGGGCCTGATGGGCCTGGCGGTGCTGCTGCGACGGCCGATCTTCATGGTGTTCGGCGCCATGGGCGTGGCGGCCTACCTGGGCTACCTGTCCTATCAGGTGTTTGCCGACTCGCTGTTGTTCCCGCTGCTGCTGACCTTGATCGGCCTCGGCGTGATCGGTCTGGGCCTTGTCTACCAAAAGCATCGTGAAAAGCTCAGTGCCAGCTTGCGCGGCAACTTGCCCGAACGCCTGCTCACGCTGTTACCCGGGCTGCGCCGATAATGTCGAGAGTTGCCCGGCGCCTGCTGCAAAGTCTGGGCTTGCCGTTGATGGCCTACCTGTTCATATGCCTGATGACCGCGCAAATCCGGCAAGCGAGCTTCAGTCTCACGCTACCCAGCCTGGGCGAACCCGACAGCAACAGTGCACTTGAACTGCTGCTGTTGAGCCTGCCGGGACAGTTACTGTTTGTGCTGGCGGGCTGCTTTACTCACAGACGCCGACTGCTGATTGGCGTCTTCTTGCTGGCGGCCAGCATCACGGCACTGTTGCAGTGCCTGGTGTTTGCCCAATGCTTCGGCACCACGTGGAGCACCGCCGAGACTTTCATCCTGCTGGCCAGCAATGCACCAGCACTGCTGCTGGCGCTGGTGCCCGGGCTGGCCTTGGTCTACAACACGGAACAACTCAGCCGAGTTCGACGATCTCATAGCTGTGGGTGATTTCCACACCTGCGCGGCCGAGCATGATCGACGCCGAGCAGTACTTCTCTGCTGACAGCTCGACAGCGCGCTTGACCTGCGCTTCCTTGAGGCCGCGACCCTTGACCACGAAGTTGAGGTGGATCTTGGTGAACACCTTCGGATCTTCGTCAGCGCGCTCGGCGTCGAGGAATGCTTCGCAGCTCTCCACTGCCTGGCGCGATTTCTTCAGAATGCTGACCACGTCGAAGTTGCTGCAGCCACCGAGGCCGAGCAGGAGCATCTCCATCGGCCGCACGCCAAGGTTGCGCCCACCGGCTTCGGGCGGACCGTCCATGACCACGACATGGCCGCTACCCGATTCACCGAGGAACATGGCTTCACCGGCCCATTGGATGCGTGCCTTCATGCTTGTCGACTCCAGATACGTAGAAAGGGTGCCAGCTTAAGCCTTGTGAGCCCGTCGGAAAAGCTCAACTCAACACGCATCGCTGCCGATACACTGGGCAGCGCCTGATAAGCTGGCGCCAAATGACTGGCGCGGCCTGCCAGCCGATCCGAAAAGCCTCTGTATCGCATCGAACAGGATGTCCTGATGGTTGTGTCCGCCCTCTCCGCCAAGATCAAGAACATCGACAAGTTGCTGGTGCACTGCCAGCGCCGCCGGTTTGCCGCCAAGAGCGATATCCTTTGTGCCGGCGACCGGGCTGAGACCTTGTCGTTCATCATCAAAGGTTCGGTCACCGTGATCATCGAAGATGACGAGGACCGCGAGATGATCATTGCCTACCTCAACGATGGCGACTTCTTTGGTGAGCTGGGCTTGTTCGAGCCAGTCGGCAAGGAGCAGTATCGCAGCGCCTGGGTGCGGGCCAAGACCGAATGTGAAGTGGCCGAGATCAGCTACGAGAAATTCCGCGAGGTCGCCCGCCTCGACCCGGACATTCTCTACGCCTTGGGCAGCCAGATGGCCCAGCGCCTGCGCAACACCACGCGCAAGGTCGGCGACCTGGCGTTCTTCGATGTCACCGGGCGCGTCGCCCGCTGCCTGCTCGACTTGTGCAAGCAGCCCGATGCCATGACTCATCCGGACGGCATGCAGATCAAGATCACCCGCCAGGAGATCGGGCGGATTGTGGGTTGTTCACGGGAGATGGTCGGCCGCGTCCTCAAGGATCTGGAGGAGCGCAGCCTGGTTCAGGTCAAGGGCAAAACCATGGTGGTCTACGGTACCCGTTAATCCTTGGGCAAACTTGCGATCACCTCAGCATAGGCGGCGGACAGGCGCTCGAACCAGGGCACTGCCGGCGCCACTTCATGCAGGGCGATATGACTGTCGGCGCGGCAGTGCTGATCAATGCCGCAGCACTGGTTGAAGCGGTTGACCGCCGCCACCATCGACTCGCGCTGGTCATCCAGCAGCAGGGCGCCATGCACCAGCACTACCGGGCGCTTGCCACCCAGGCCCTGGCGCCAGCGCTGAGCAGTGCCGACCAGCTTGCGCCCGTTGAGGTTGACGTTGTAACGGCCATCGCAAAACGCGCCATCGATCTCGCCCAGCGAAGCCACCCCGCCCCATTCGCGCAGAACCTCACACAGCGGCTGACACAAGCGCTCGTAGGCGTTCTCGATACGGCCATGGTCGCCTTCGCTACGCGGGGCAACATACACCAGCGCGACGTTGACCGTTGCATGCGATTGCGGCACCGGTTCGCCGCCAGTCTCGCGTAGCAGCACCGGCCACCCGGCAATGGCCAGTTCGGCGCAGGCAACTTCAAAGTCCTCTTGTCGGCTCAGCCGCCGCGGCATCACCAGCGCCTGATCGGTCGGGCGCCAGAACAGCACGCCGGCCTCGGCATCGCCGCGGCACACGGCGGCGAGCAGGTCCTGCTCGGCTTGCAGGCCCTGCGCGACGGTCAGGGCCAGAGGTTGTTCGCTCATCAGGATGCCACCTTTTAGCCACCACGTAGAAACAACGAAGCCGGCAATGGCCGGCTTCAAGGTCAATCAGTCCAGTTCCTGAACCACGTTCTGTACCGGCCGCTGCGGGAAAAACAGCCGCTGCAATTCCTGCCCCGGTTGCTCTGCGCGCATGAACGCTTCGCCAACCAGGAACGAGTACACCCCGTTGATTTCCATCAGCTCGACATCGGCCCGGTTGAAGATCCCGCTCTCGGTGATCGCCAGGCGCTCGCGAGGAATCCGCGGCAGCAGGTCGAGGGTGGTTTCCAGGCTGACGTCAAAGGTGTGCAGGTTACGGTTGTTGACCCCGACCAGTGGTGTGTCGAGGGTGTTCAAGGCCCGCTCCAGCTCGTCGCCGTCATGCACTTCGACTAGCACATCCAGGCCGACCGACTTGGCCACAGCGGCCAGTTCGGCCATGCGCACATCATCCAGCGCAGAGACGATCAGCAGCACGCAATCGGCACCCAACGCACGGGCTTCGACGATCTGGTACGGATCGATCATGAAGTCCTTGCGGATCACCGGCAGCGTGCAGGCCGCGCGGGCCTGCTGCAGGTAGGCATCGGCGCCCTTGAAATAGTCGATATCGGTCAGCACCGACAGGCAGGTCGCGCCGCCCTTCTCGTAACTGACGGCGATGTCGGCCGGGACGAAGTTTTCGCGGATCACGCCCTTGCTCGGTGAGGCCTTCTTGATTTCGGCAATCACCGCAGGCTGCTTGCGTCTGGCCTGCTCGATCAACGCATTGGCAAAACCACGCGGCGCATCAGCAGCCTTGGCCAGTTGCTCGAGCTCGGCCAGGCTGACCCGGGCACGGCGCTCGGCGACTTCCTCGACCTTGCGGGCGAGGATATTTTCCAGCACGGTCGGCACGCTCATGCTTCGTTCTCCTGCTTGAATACGGCGGTAAAGGCGCCCAGTTCCTGGAGTTTTTCCCAGGCCAGGCCGGTGTGCAATACATCGCTGGCAAGCTCTACGCCCTGCGCCAGGGTCATTGCATGGTCTGCTGCGTACAGTGCGGCGCCCGCATTGAGCACGATCATCTCGGCAGCCTTCTGGCCGTTTTCGGTCTTGCGCCGGCCCAAGGCATCGCGGATCAGTTCATATGAGGCCTGCGGGTTTTCCACCGCCAGGCCATGCAGGCTCTGGCTCTTCATGCCGAGGTCTTCGGGCTCGACCCAATACTCGCTGATCTCACCTTTTTTCAGCTCGGCAACAAAGGTCGGCGCTGCCAGGCTGAACTCATCCAGGCCATCCTTGGAGTGCACCACCAGCACGTGCTTGCTGCCCAGACGCTGCAGCACCTCGGCCAGCGGCCGGCACAACGCCTGAGAAAACACGCCGACCACCTGGTGTTTCACCCCGGCCGGATTCGTAAGCGGGCCAAGCATGTTGAACAGGGTACGCAGGCCCAGCTCGCGACGCGGGCCAGCGGCGTACTTCATGGCTTTGTGATGGCTCTGCGCGAACATGAAGCCGATGCCCAGGCTGTCGATGCAGCGGGCAACCTGCACTGGCGTCAGGTTCAGGTAGATCCCGGCCGCCTCGAGCAGGTCGGCACTGCCGCTTTTGCCCGAGACTGCGCGGTTGCCATGTTTGGCCACCTTGCAGCCCGCTGCGGCGAGTACAAACGACGCTGCCGTGGACACGTTGAAGATGTTCGCACCGTCACCGCCAGTACCGACCACGTCGACCACGCCGTCGAGGCTTTCCAGCTCGACCTTGTCTGCCAGCTCACGCATGACCGAGACCGCGCCGACGATTTCGTCGATGCTCTCGCTCTTCATGCGCATGCCCATCAGGAAGGCACCGATCTGCGCCTCGCTGCACTGGCCGGTCATGATCTGGCGCATGACGTCGCTCATTTCTGCAGTCGACAGGTCCAGGTGGCCAACGATACGGCTCAATGCGCTTTTGATATCCATGCTCGAATCCTTAACGGCGGCCGCCGGTCTGCTTGAGGAAGTTGGCGAACAGCTCATGGCCCTGCTCGGTAAGAATCGACTCGGGGTGGAACTGCACCCCTTCGATGTTCAAGGTCTTGTGGCGCAGGCCCATGATTTCATCCACCGAGCCATCGTCGTGGGCAGTCCAGGCGGTCACCTCGAGGCACTCGGGCAGGGTCTCGCGCTTGACCACCAACGAATGGTAGCGGGTCACCGTGAGTGGATTATTCAGTTCGGCAAACACGCCCAGGTCGCGATGATGGACCGGGCTGGTCTTGCCGTGCATCACCTGGCGAGCGCGGACTACGTCGCCGCCAAAGGCCTGGCCGATCGACTGGTGGCCAAGGCAAACGCCAAGAATCGGCAGCTTGCCGGCAAAATGCAGGATGGCCTCGATCGACACGCCGGCTTCGCTCGGGGTGCACGGGCCAGGTGAAACCACGATGCGCTCGGGGTTGAGTGCTTCGATCTGGGCGATGGTCATCTCGTCATTGCGGATGACCTTGACCTCGGCCCCCAACTCGCCAAAGTACTGGACGACGTTGTAGGTGAAGGAGTCATAGTTGTCGATCATCAGTAACATGTGCGGCAAACCTCTAGAAGACTGACTTCTGATTCGGACCTTGCGCTTGCGCTTCCAGGCGCGGGTCATCCCGCACGGGGCGCTGGGTCAAGCACAAGGCAGGCAGATGGAGCGAGGCCGCGTGGCGGCCAGCCAACTCAACACATCAACGCGACGGGGTCTGTTCCGCCAGGGCTACGGCGCGGAACATCGCGCGGCGCTTGTTGATGGTTTCTTCCCACTCCAGTGCAGGCACCGAATCAGCAACGATACCGCCACCGGCCTGAACATGCAGTTCGCCATCCTTGATCACCGCGGTACGAATGGCGATCGCGGTGTCCATGTTGCCGTTCCAGGCAAAGTAACCGACTGCGCCGCCATACACGCCACGCTTGACCGGCTCGAGCTCGTCGATGATTTCCATGGCACGGATCTTCGGCGCGCCGGACAAGGTCCCGGCCGGCAGGATCGCCCGCAGTGCATCCATTGCAGTCAAGCCCTCGGCCAGTTGGCCGGTGACGTTGGAGACGATGTGCATGACGTTGGAATAGCGCTCGATCACCATCTTCTCGGTCAGGCGCACGCTGCCGGTTGCCGACACCCGGCCGACATCGTTGCGGCCCAGATCGATCAGCATCAGGTGCTCGGCAATTTCCTTGGCGTCGGACAGCAGGTCGTCTTCCAGCGCGCGGTCGGCTTCTTCGTTGGCACCGCGTGGGCGGGTGCCGGCGATTGGGCGCACGGTGACCAGGTTGTCTTCGACCCGCACCAGCACTTCCGGCGAACTGCCGACGACATGGAAGTCACCGAAGTTGAAGAAGTACATATAAGGCGTCGGGTTGAAGCAGCGCAGCGCGCGATAAAGGTCGATGGGCGCGGCCTTGAAGTCGATCGACATGCGCTGCGACGGCACCACCTGCATGCAGTCGCCGGCGAGGATGTACTCCTTGACCGTATCGACCGCCCGCTCGTAATCGTCCTGGGTGAAGCTTGAACGGAATGCCGGTTCGGCAGCCATCGGCCCGCTCAGGTCAAGGCCGCGACGTGGCGTGATCGGCTCGCGCAGCTTGGCCAGCAGCGCCTGCAGGCGCGCCTGGCCCTGTTCGAGGGCGTCTTCGGCAGACGGGTCGACCAGCACGATCGCGTGCATCTTGCCGGCCAGGTTGTCGAACACCACTACTGCGTCCGAGACCATCAGCAGAATGTCCGGCACACCCAGTGGGTCCGGGTTCGGGCAGGCGCCCAGGCGTTTTTCCACATAACGCACGCAGTCGTAACCGAAGTAGCCGACCAGGCCGCCATTGAAGCGCGGCAGGCCGGCGATATCGGCAACCTTGTAACGCTCTTTGAATGCTTCGACGAAAGCCAGCGGGTCTTCCACCTCGTGGCTTTCTACCTCGACACCGTCTTCAAGGATGCTCACCTGATAGCCGTGTACGCGCAGCACCGTGCGCGATGGCAGGCCGATCATCGAGTAACGGCCCCACTTCTCGCCGCCCTGAACGGATTCGAGCAGATACGAGTTGGCCTGATCAGCCAGCTTCAGGTAGATCGACAGCGGCGTGTCGAAGTCGGCCAGGGTTTCGCAGGCCAAAGGAATGCGGTTGTAGCCAGCAGCGGCCAGACGCAGGAATTCTTCGCGGGTCATGAGTAGCCTCGGAGCAAGAGCAATGGGGTCAGGCAAACGGACGGGCCGGCAGCTGCCGGCGAGCAGAAGTCAGGCGCGCCAACGCCAACGGGCCAGGGCCTTGATGACTTTCATCCAGTATTTGCCGATAACCGCCACGATGGACTCTCTGTCTTTGGAGGCTGGAAGGTCGGCCAACGTTATCCCAGTGTCGGTGACTACGCAACCAGGCAACAGGATGCGTAGATCACTGATCACCAGGCTGGGCGATTCTTCCTCGATTGGCCGACCGTGGTTGTAGCCATAGCTGAGGCCCACCGACTGCACCCCGGCGGCTTTGGCAGCGAGCACATCGCTGCGCGAATCGCCGACGAACACCGCCTGCGCCGGGCTGACCCCGGCCATTTTCATCACGAACAGCAGCGCCGCCGGGTCAGGTTTTTTCTGTGGCAGGGTGTCGCCGCCAATGATCCAGCGGAAATAGCGACCGATCTTCATCTGATCCAGCAGCGGCGCGACAAAGCGCTCCGGCTTGTTGGTGATCAGCGCCATCTCCACGCCTTGCTTGTGCAGCCAGCGCAAGGTGTCGCGCACGCCAGGGTAGACCACGGTGAGCTCATGGCTCTCGGCATAGGCCTCCATGAACAGGGACAGGCCCTGCTCGGCCAGCGCGTCGTCGACCATGCCGTGGTCAAGGCCTCCCGCCAGTGCCCGGCGCACCAGTACCGGTGCGCCATTGCCGACCCAGTGGCGAACCGCCTCAAGGCCGGCCGGCGGGCGACCGAGTTCGAGCAGCATGCGGTCTACCGCTGCAGCCAGGTCGGGGACAGAATCGATCAGCGTGCCATCCAGATCGAACATCACCAACTTGGGCAGCGTCCCCGGGAACAGCTGCTCGAAGCCGCTCATGGGCGGGCCAGGGCCATTTCGGCGCGCATCTTGGCGATCACTTCCTGGTAATCCGGCGCATTGAAGATTGCCGAGCCGGCGACAAAGGTGTCGGCGCCAGCAGCGGTGATCTCGCGGATATTGTTGACGTTGACGCCGCCGTCGATCTCCAGGCGAATGTCACGCCCGCTGGCATCGATCAGCGCGCGTGCTTCACGCAGCTTGTCGAGGGTGCCAGGGATGAACTTCTGCCCGCCGAAGCCTGGGTTGACGCTCATCAGCAAGATCATGTCGACCTTGTCCATCACGTACTTCAAGGTCTCCAGACCGGCAGCCGGGTTGAACACCAGGCCCGCCTTGCAGCCGCCGTCACGGATCAACTGCAGCGAGCGGTCGACGTGCGTGGTCGCGTCCGGATGGAAGGTGATGTAGGTAGCGCCGGCTTCGATGAAGTCGCCGATTATGCGGTCGACCGGGCTGACCATCAGGTGCACATCGATCGGCGCGGTGACGCCGTATTTGCGCAGTGCGCTGCACACCATCGGGCCGATGGTCAGGTTTGGGACATAGTGGTTGTCCATGACATCGAAGTGGACGATGTCGGCGCCGGCGGCCAGTACTTTGTCGACGTCTTCACCCAAGCGGGCGAAATCGGCAGAGAGAATGGACGGGGCAATAGCGTAGGGCTGCATGGCGCACCTGTAGGCAGAAATCACGGTGGCGCGCATTGTACCTCAGCCCTGCCGGATGGGGGCTGATTGGTGTCAATCCTGCTGCAGCGCGCCAGCCCGAGGGTGGGGGCTGGCGCCAGCAGGCTATTCTGGCTGTTGCGTACGCAGTTTTTCGCTGCGCCCACGCAGCCATTCCAGGGTCAACAACAGCACCACCGAGAAAGCGATGAGCAAGGTCGCTGCCGCAGCGATGGTCGGGCTCAGGTTCTCGCGAATACCGCTGAACATCTGCCGCGGCAGGGTTGCCTGTTCAGGCCCGGCGAGAAATAGCGTGACTACCACTTCATCGAACGAGGTAGCGAAGGCAAACAATGCCCCCGAGATCACCCCAGGGGCAATCAGCGGCAAGGTCACCCGACGGAACGTGGTCAGCGGCGAGGCACCGAGGCTGGCCGCGGCCCGCACCAGGTTGTAGTTGAAGCCCTGCAGGGTGGCCGACACGGTGATGATCACAAACGGTACGCCCAGCACCGCGTGCACCAGGATCAACGAGATGAAGCTGTTGCCCAAGCCCAGCGGGGCAAAGAACAAATAGCTCGCGACACCGATGATCACCACTGGCACCACCATCGGCGAGATCACCAGGGCCATCACCAACGACTTGCCGGGGAAGTCGCCGCGGGTCAGGCCAATCGCGGCCAGGGTGCCGAACACCATTGCCAGCACAGTCGCCGCAGGGGCGACGATGATGCTGTTGCGCAGGGCGCGCATCCACTCCGCCGAAGCGAAGAAGTCCTGATACCAGTGCAGCGAAAAGCCCTGCAGCGGGTACACCAGAAAGCTGCCGCTGTTGAACGACAGCGGGATGATCACCAGGATCGGCAGCACCAGGAACAACAGGATCAGGCCGCAGAGGATCCGCAGGCTGTAGAACCACACCCGTTCGATGGGTGACATATATGGGCTCAGCATGACAAGGCTCCTCAGCTCAGACGCAGGCGGCTGGCGCCGACCAGCCAGCTATAGATCAGGTACAGCAGCACGGTTGCCAGCAGCAACAGCCCGCCCAGTGCGGTGGCCATGCCCCAGTTGATGCTGGTGTTGGTGTAGAAGGCCACGAAGTAGCTGACCATTTGATCGTTCGGGCTGCCGAGCAGCGCCGGCGTGATGTAGTAGCCGATCGCCAGAATGAACACCAGCAGGCAACCTGCGCCAATCCCTGCGTAGGTCTGCGGGAAGTACACCCGCCAGAAACTGGCGAACGGATGGCAGCCCAGCGAAATCGCTGCGCGCATATAGCTCGGCGAGATGCCCTTCATGACGCTGTACAACGGCAGGATCATGAATGGCAGGAGGATATGCACCATCGAGATGTACACCCCGGTGCGGTTGAACACCAATTCCAACGGTTCGTCGATGATACCCATCGCCATCAGCGCACTGTTGATCAACCCGCCCGACTGCAACAGCACGATCCAGGCAGCCACCCGCACCAGAATCGAGGTCCAGAACGGCAACAGCACGAGAATCATCAACAGGTTGCTCTGCCGGGTTGGCAGGTTGGCCAGCAGATAGGCCAACGGGTAAGCCAGCAGCAGGCAGATCACGGTGATGACAACACCCATCCACAGGGTGCGGGTGAAGATATCCAGGTAGATCGCCTGGTCCGGCGTGGCCTTGGCTATCTCACCGAGATCATCGATGCGGTGATCGACCGAGGCCAGCAGGTAATAGGGGGTGACGGTGCTGGTATTGCGGCGGATCGCCTGCCAGTAGGCAGGATCGCCCCAACGCTCATCCAGGTTTTGCAGTGCTTCTTTATAGGAAGCCGGTTCGCTCGCGAACGGCAGCGCCCGGGCAGTCTTCGACAACAGGCTGCGGTAACCGGCCAGCTCCATGTTCAAGCGTTTGGACAGGTCACCGAGGGTCTGGTTCTTGCGCGCCTCGGCCAGGTCCTGGCTCAGCGCCTGATATACCGGTTCGCCAGGCAGGCTCTTGCCATCCCACTGCTGTACCGCCTCGACGGTGCGCGGCAGGCCGGCGACCACCTCGGGGTTGGCCACGCTCTTGAACAACAGCGCCGCAATCGGCACCAGGAACACCAGCAGAAGAAACAGCGCCAGCGGCGCGATCAACGCCTGGGCCTTCCAGCGGTTGACCCGCTCGGCATGCTTGAGGCGCTGTTTGAGGCTTTTACCTGCGCCTTCGTTCAGGGGCACTGCAATGGCCATGGCGAACTCCGAAAATCTGGAAAACGGGGAGCGCCGGAGATAACCCGGCGCTCCGAGGGCGCAGTTACTTCTTCGCCGCCCAGGCGTTGAAGCGTTGCTCCAGCTGCTCGCTGTTGTCAGCCCAGAAGGCCACGTCGATCTGCACCTGGTTGGCGATGTTTTCAGGCGTGGTCGGCATGTCTTTCTTCACGTCATCCGCCAGCAGCGCGACCGCCTTGGAATTGGCCGGACCGTAGGCGATGTTTTGCGAGTAGGTCTTTTGCTGCTCGGGCGCAACGCTGAAGGCGATGAATTCCTTCGCCTCTTTGCTGTTCTTCGCGCCTTTAGGAATGGCCCAGGCGTCAAAGTCATAGATGCCGCCGTTCCATACCACCTTGAGGTTGCTTTCTTTCTGCACGGCAGCGATGCGACCGTTGTAGGCCGAGCTCATCACTACGTCGCCAGAGGCAAGGTACTGCGGCGGCTGGGCGCCGGCTTCCCACCACTGAATGCTCGGTTTGAGCTGATCGAGCTTTTTGAAGGCGCGATCCTGACCGGCTTTGGTCGCCAGTTCCTTGTAGACGTCCTTGGGCGCAACACCGTCGGCCATCAACGCGAACTCGAGGGTGTACTTGGCACCTTTGCGCAGGCCGCGCTTGCCCGGGAACTGCTTGGTGTCCCAGAAATCAGCCCAGCTGGTTGGTGCGGTCTTGAGCTTGTCGGCGTTGTAAGCAAGCACCGTGGACCAGACGAAGAAGCCGACACCGCAAGGCTGAATAGCGCCCTTGACGTAGTCC
This sequence comes from Pseudomonas sp. EZ-C24, assembly GCF_014525325.1. Classification (NCBI taxonomy): domain Bacteria; kingdom Pseudomonadati; phylum Pseudomonadota; class Gammaproteobacteria; order Pseudomonadales; family Pseudomonadaceae; genus Pseudomonas; species Pseudomonas sp. EZ-C24. Next base: position 20,448 of record NZ_JACDIU010000030.1, read on the forward strand.
GCCTCGTCACCGAACTGAGCGGGATCGATTTCCTCGAACAGGCCCTCGTCGCAACCACGGGCTAGCTCCGGCGATTCGACTTCGACCAGGTTCCACGACACGCTCTTGGTATCGACCATGGCTTTGACCTTGGCCATTTCACCGTTGTACTCACCGGCGACGATCTTGCCCTTGCCGGCCTTTTCCCACGGCTCGTAGAAGGCTTTGACCTGGGCGGCCTTGTTGGCTCCACCGAACGACACCACGGTCAGGTCTGCGGCGGCCATGGCCTGGCTGGCGGCGAACAGGCCGAGGGCCACGGCGGTCAGTTTCAACTGCTTGCGCATTATTATTCTCTCCACAGTACAGGGTTGGTTAAGCGAACCTTCAATGGGCTTCGGCAATCGGATCGAGCGCGCGGGCGTGTTCGACTTCCCAGCCCAGCGGTACCACATCGCCCACGGCCAGGGCCGGGTCGAGTTCGGCAATCGGCTGCTTCACGAAGAAGTCGCCCTTGCCGCAGACTTCCAGACGCACCCGTACGTGGTCGCCCAGATAGATGAACTCGGCCACGCGGCCGGAGAATCGGTTGGCGCAGTGCTCGCTGTGGCCATTGAGGCGGACCCGCTCGGGGCGGATCGACAAGGTCACCGGATCGCCCGCCTGGCCGACATTCACCGCCAATGCCTCGACCTTCTCGCCCCGCGCCAGCTGCACCTGGCAGCGCTCGCCATTGCGCGCCAGCAAGGTGCCGCTGAGGCGGTTGTTTTCACCGATGAAGTTGGCGACGAAGGTATTGCGCGGCTCTTCATAGAGGGTGCGCGGGTCGGCGATCTGCTGAATTTCGCCCTGATGGAACACTGCCACCCGATCAGACATGGTCAGTGCTTCGCTCTGGTCGTGGGTGACGTAGACCACGGTCACGCCCAGGCGCTGGTGGATGTGCTTGATCTCCATCTGCATGTGCTCACGCAGTTGTTTGTCCAGCGCCCCGAGCGGTTCGTCCATCAGCACCAGCTGCGGCTCGAAAACCAGAGCACGAGCCAATGCCACCCGCTGCTGCTGGCCGCCGGAGAGCTGACCGGGGTAGCGCTGGGCGAAGGCGTCCAGCTGGACCATGCCGAGCACGCGCTTGACCCGCTCGCTGATGTCGGTCTTGCTCAGGTTGCGCACGCTCAGGGGGAAGGCAAGGTTCTCGGCGACGGTCATGTGCGGGAACAATGCGTAGTTCTGGAACACCATGCCGATATCGCGCTTATGCGGTGGCACGTTGTTGATCGAGTGCCCACCGAGGAGGATTTCGCCGGCGGTGGGGGTTTCAAAACCGGCCAGCATCATCAGGCTGGTGGTCTTGCCCGAGCCGGACGGGCCGAGCAAGGTCAGGAACTCGCCCTTGCGGATGTCCAGATTGAGGTCTTTGACGATCAACGACTCGCCGTCGTAGCTCTTCTGCACACCACGGAAACTGACCAGCGTGTCGCCGCTGGCAGTGTTCGAATTCGCCTCGCTCATGCCTGCACCTTTTTGTTGGATGACTGCGTGAGAGAAGCTTAGACAAGGCGCAAGTGCCGGCAAATCGGGGCCGCTGAGAGAATGCCATCATCCCCTTGGAAGATTGCCTGTAGGGATCGCCCTACACGGATGGCGTTATCAGACAGGCGCTTCGCCGACTGAGCTGTGCCCTCGATGGCGTAGGTGGCGGGCAAGCCGCGTGCTTGAGCAGGGTACGTACTGCAATCGCTGCGCACCGCGGCAACTGCGCGGATGACCGCCGACGTCGCCGGCAGAACAGTCACACCAGCTTGTGCTCCATGGCGTACTTCACCAGCTCGGCCAGGGAGTTGACCTTGAGCTTCTGCATCAGCCGCGCTTTATGGGTGCTGATGGTCTTGCTCGACAAGGCCAACTGCAGCGCGATGTCATTGACGTTGGCGCCCTGGGCCAGGCGCTCGAATACCGAAAACTCGCGTTCCGACAGCAGCGTATGCAGCGGCCGGGTGTCGGTCAGGCCGACCTCGAACACCATGCGGTCAGCCAGCGCCGGGTCGATGTAGCGCCCTCCTCCCGCCACTCGGCGGATGGCCGTCAACAACAGCGCCGGGTCGCTGTCCTTGGTCGCGTAGCCGGCAGCGCCGGCCTTCAAAGCCCGCGCAGCCATTTGCGCCTCGTCATGCATCGACAGCATGAGAATTGCCGGCGGGTTGGTCAGTGCGCGGATGCGCGGGATCGCCTCTAGGCCATTGACCCCTGGCATGGAGATATCCAGCAAAACCACTTCGCACGGGGTGTGGCGCAACGCATCCAGCAACTGCTCGCCATTGCCCGCCTCGGCCACCACCTGCATGTCCTTGGCCAGGCCGATCAGTTGCTTGATGCCCTCGCGGACAATGGTGTGGTCTTCTGCCACCAGCACTCGAATCATGCTTGTCTCCTAATCCAGAGGGATACTGACACTCAGGCTGCTGCCCTCGCCGGGTTCACTGTCCAGGGTCATGCTGCCGCCCAGCATCAATACCCGCTCACGCATACCGACCAGGCCAAACGAAGTCGGCCTAGGTTGATCGGGGCAAAAACCGACACCGTCATCGATCACGCTCAGGCGCAGGGTACCGCCGGTGCGCAGCAGCTCGATCTGCACGGTGTGCGCCTGGGCATGGCGCATCACGTTGGTCAGCGCCTCCTGCAGAATCCGAAACAGCCCGGTGGCCTTGGCATCACTCAATGCTGGCAGATTATCCGGCACCTGCACCAGACACGGTATCTGCGTGCGCGCTTCGAAGCGGCGCGCCTGCCATTCAATGGCCGAGGCGATGCCGGCATCAAGGATCGGCGGGCGCAGGGCGGTGGCGACATCACGCACCAGCTGGAACAACTGCGCGATCAAGCGCTTCATGCTCGCCAGGCGCTCGTGCAGGCCGGGGTCGAGCTCGGCATAGGCCAGCTCGCACATCGACACCTCGAGCTTGAGCACGGTCAGCATCTGCCCGAGTTCATCATGCACTTCGCGGGCGATGCGGGCCTTTTCTTCTTCGCGCACGCTCTCAAGGTGGGCAGACAACTCGCGCAACTGCCCCTCGGAACGGGCCAGGGCCAGCTCGGCGCGTTTGCTCTGGCTGATGTCCCAGACCACCCCATCCCAGACCACGCGCCCGTCGGCCAGGCGCCGGGTACTGGCCTTGATATCAGCCCAGCGCTGCTCGCCCTGGCGGGTGACGATGCGCCCCTGCCACGACCAGTCCTGATTGTTGGCCAGGGCCAGGTCCTGGACCCGGTGATAATCACTGCGGTCATCCGGATGCACCAGGTTGCGCAAGCCCATCTGCGGATGCTGGATGGCTGCCGGAGTGTAGCCAACCAGGGCTTCGCTACCCTCGCTGATATAGGGGAATTCAAGCTCGCCGGCAGCAGGGTTGCGTTCGAGCCGAAACACCAGCCCCGGTACGTTGCCGGCAATGCCCTTGAGCTGCGCTTCGCTTTCGCGCAGGGCCGCCACGGTGCGCCGGCGCTCGGTGACATCGGTGAGGAACATCACCAGGTATTCGGCATCGCGAAAGCGCAGAAAACTCAGCGACAGATCGACCGGCAACACGCTGCCATCGGCACACCGGCACTGACTCTCGAATTGCTCGGCGCCACCGTTGCCAGCCCGCACCCGGCGCCACAGCTCCAGCCAACGGTCCATGTCCAGGTTGGGCTCGAAGTCACGCAGCGGCCGGTCCAGCAGTTGCCCTTCGGCGTAGCCAAGCATGCCCTCGGCCGCGTGGTTGGCGTAGCGCACATGGCTGTCCCAGTTGATCCAGAGGATACCGACGGTGCTGTGGTCGATGGAAAACTGGCTCAGGCGCAGTGCCTGTTCGCGGCCGTGGCGCTCGGCCAACGCTTCGCGCGCCTGCAACAAGCTGCGTTCCAGCTGGCGCTGCTCACGGCGCTGCCACAGCAAGGTGGCGATGGCACACAGCAACAGCAGCCCGAACAACAGCGCGAGGTTCTGCCAGAAACCCGCGCTCTCGCTCAGGCGCGGGTACTTGGGCTGCAGCCAGCGCTGGTGCAATTGCTCCAGCTGCTTGGCCGGCATCGCCTGCAGCCCGCGCTCGAGCACATCGGCGAACAGCGGCCAGTCACGCCGCGAACCGATCCGCAGCAGTTGCGGCAAGCCGATGTCACCGACCACGACGAGATCGCTGAACTCGCCTTCGCGCGACAGGCGGCTGAGCTGCGCTTCGTCGACCACCGCAAAGCTCGCCTGCGCACCGAGCAGGGCTTGCAGCGCCTGCCGCTCGTTGGGCACGCCTTGCAGGTTGAGGTGGGTGTAGTTGCTGCGCAGGTAATCGGCCAGCGGGCTGGGCATGCGCACCACTACCCGCTCACTCGACTCAAGCTTCTCCAGTTCGACCGCCACCGCGCCGCTGCGCGGCCCGACCACCAGCTGCGGCACGCGCATGTACGGGTCGCTGAACAGCCACAGGCGCAGGCTGGCCGGGGTCTGGGTCAGGCCTGGGGCGAAGTCGATCTCACCAGCCTTGAGGGCGTGCTCAAGCGCTGCCTGGTCAGCGAAATTGCGCCAGGTCAGGTCCAGTCCGAGCGCCTGCGCCAGCCAGCTGACCAGTTCGACGTTGGCCCCATACAGCTGCTGCAGGCGCCGGTCGAACTGCGCATAAGGCGCCTGCAGCACCAGGCCCACACGCAGGCTGCGGTGCTCCTCCAGCCATTGTTGCTGAACCGGCTCCAGCGCCACCGTCGGCACCGCAGCGGGCCGTGCCAGGGCGATCAAGGGCAGGCACAGGCAGCCGATAACCAACAGGCGACGCATTCGCTTCATCTATACGCTCGACTTGGCAAGCGCGACCACCAGCCGTGGCCGTCGCGGACAAATACTATTAGGCTGCCGGTATCATTCTGGCTTTGGGTTGATTCATGTTGACACTTTATCGCACGCAGCTGGCAATGATCTGCCTCAGCTCACTCCTGCCGCTGGCAGCCCAGGCGACCGCTGCCGAACCTGCAGCTCCGGCCGATACAGCCGCCGCCGCGCCGATTGTGCGCCCGGTGTTGCTCGAACGCAGTCAGGAAGACGCGCAAGCACTCGAACGGCGCGTGCCCAAGGCCGAGCAGCAGATGCTGCAGGCCGGCAGCGACAGCTTTCTGGCCCTGTGGAAGCCGGCCAACGACAGTAACCCACAAGGCGCGCTGATCATCCTCCCCGGCGCCGGCGAGAACGCCGACTGGCCCAATACGGTCGGCCCGCTACGCAGCAAATTCCCCGATGCCGGCTGGCACAGCCTTAGCATCAGCCTGCCTGACCTGCTTGCCGACAGCCCGCAGGCGCGGGTCGAGGCAACACCAGCGGCGCCCGCCGAGAAAAGCAACGGCGAGGTTGCTGCCGTGCAGGACACCCCGGTCGATGCCAACGCCAACGTCGCCCAGGCCACCGCAGCCGACCCCGATACCGCGCAGAGCACCGATGCGGTCGACGCCAGCGAACAGAACGACCAGGCCGACGCCGAGCGTATCTTCGCCCGCCTGGACGCTGCCGTGGCCTACGCCCAAAGCCAGAAAGCGCGCAGCATCGTCCTGCTCGGCAACGGCAGTGGCGCCTACTGGGCAGCGCGTTACCTCAGCGAAAAGCAGCCGCCGCAGGTGCAGAAACTGGTGATGGTGGCGGCGCAGACGCCGGCGCGGGTCGAGCATGATCTGCTCAGCCTGACGCCCACGCTGAAGGTGCCGGTTGCCGACCTGTATTTCGCCACCCGCAGCGCAGACCAGCGCGCCGCGCAGTTGCGCCTGCAGGCCAGCAAGCGTCAGCCAGGCAGCCAGTATCGGCAGCTGTCGCTGATCGCCATGCCCGGCAACAAGGCAGCAGAGCAGGAGCAACTGTTCCGCCGCGTGCGCGGCTGGCTCGGCCCGCAGGAATAAACCCTGGCCGTGGCTACAAACCGCGGCGCTTGCGCACCAGTGCGTAGGCCTGGTGCAGCTCGCGGGTGGTCTCGGTTGCCTGGCGCACCTGCGCCTCGCTGGCGCCGTTGCCAACCAGTTTGTCCGGGTGATGGCGGCTGAGCAGGCGCCGGTAGGCCTGCTTGACCTGATCGGCCTCGGTATCGGCGGCTACGCCGAGCAAACGCAGCGCGCCTGCGTAGGTCAGGGTGCTGCCCTCGACCCCGGTTTTACGCGGCTCGTACTCAAGCGAAAGCGCCTGCGCCTCGCGCCGGCTCAGGCCCAGCTGTTGCCCCCAGGCCAGCACCAGATCACGCTCATTGGCGCCGGCCCGGCCATCGGCCCAGACCATCCGCCAACACGCGCGCAAGGTGCCTTCGGCAGCGTGCGGCTGTTGCTTGATGCGTTGCAGGTGATGGCTGAAGCGGTCCTTGCCAGCCTTGCCGCGATTGAACGCGGCAATCGCCCGCAACCGCGCCGGCTCGGCCAGCGCCAAGCGGGCCATCTCCTGACGCGCCTGCTGAATATGCCCAGGCGCCACCCGGCCGTCGCTTTTGGCCAAACGCCCAAGCAACACAAACAACAGCTCATCATCACGCAACGGCGGGCGCCCGCTCAGGCGCTCGCGACAGTCCGCCCAACCCTGCAGACGCAAACGCCGGTCCATGGCCTGACCCAGCAAGGCTCCCAGCAGTGCACCAGGAATACTGGCCACTGCAAAGCCTGCCCCGGCACCAATCACTGTGCTCGGCCACCACATGTCAGGCGCGCTCGCCGATCAGGCGCTCGACTTCGGCGAGCCGCTCGAGCGTACCGACATCGACCCAATGGCCCTGATGGTGCTCACCGCTGACCTGGCCCTGCGCCATCGCCGTACGCAGCAGCGGCGCAAGCTTGAACGCGCCCGCCTGGCAACCGGTGAACAACGCTGGGTCCAGTACCGACACCCCACTGAAAGTCAGCGTGCCTGGAGTATCGTCGCCATCGATCACCCGCTCACCTTGCAGGCGGAAATCGCCACGGCCGTGGTGCCCGGGGTTATCCACCAGCACCAGATGCGCCAATGCCTTGCTCGGCGCGCGCAAACGGCTGAAGTCGAAATCGGTCCAGATATCGCCGTTGATCAGAATGAACGGCGCATCACCGAGCAGCGGCAGCGCCTTGAAGATACCGCCGCCGGTTTCCAATGGCTCGCCCTCGGCCGAGTAGCGAATGCTCAGGCCGAACTGGCTGCCATCGCCGAGGTGGTCTTCGATCTGCTGGCCGAGCCAGGCATGATTGATCACCACCTCGGTCACACCGGCAGCCGCCAGCGCGCGCAGGTGATACTCGATCAACGGCTGGCCGGCGACCGGCACCAGCGGTTTCGGGGTGTGCAGGGTCAGGGGGCGCATGCGCTCGCCCTTGCCTGCGGCCAGAATCATCGCCTTCATCGGCCCGCCTGCAGTTGTGCGATCAAGCTGCCCAGTTCTGCCAGCTCCGGTCGGCGCACGATCACTTCGTCTATATAAGCAAAGAAGCGTGGTACGTCGCTGAGGTAGCGCGGCTTGCCGTCGCGGTGGCAGATGCGCGCGAAAATACCGATGACCTTGAGGTGGCGCTGCACGCCCATCAGGTCACTGGCGCGGTGGAACGCCTCGAACTCAGCCTGCACCGGGATGCCGGCAACCCGCGCCTTCTCCCAGTAATCACCCAACCAGCCTTCAACCCGCGCTTGCGGCCAACTGAGGAAGGCGTCCTTGAACAGGCAGGTGATGTCATAGGTAACCGGGCCATAGACCGCATCCTGAAAATCCAGCACGCCAGGGTTGGGCGCACTGTGCATCAGGTTGCGCGGCATGTAGTCGCGGTGCACCAGCACTTTTGGCTGGGCCAGCGCGCTGTCGATCAACAGCTGGCTGACACGCTGCCAGCTGGCCTGCTGCTCGGCACTCAGGCTGACGCCCAGCTCGCGGCCCACATACCACTCAGGGAACAGCTCAAGCTCGCGGCGCAGCAAGGCATCGTCGTAGCTCGGCAGCGCTGCGTCCAACGGCAGCCGCTGCAAGGCCAGCAGGGCGTCGATGGCGTCGGCGAACAGGCCGTCGGCGTTTTCCGGGTTAATGATGTCGAGGTATGTCTGGTGGCCCAGATCGCCCAGCAGGAGGAAGCCCCGCGCCAGGTCTTGCGCATGAATGGTCGGCACGTGCACGCCGGCACTGGCCAACAAATGATCGATGGCAACGAACGGCGCGCAATTTTCCTGCGGCGGCGGCGCATCCATGACCACGAAACTGCGCTCGCCGGCCTGCCAGCGGAAGTAGCGGCGGAAGCTCGCGTCACTGCTGGCGGCGGTCAGCGTGCCTGCTGGCACGTCGCCCCAGGCGTTGCGTTGAAACAGGTTGAGCAGTTGTTCCTGGAGCCAGGCCTGGAGCAGTTCTAGACGAAGATCGTGTTCGGGCATTACAAGGGTCTCCGACGGCCCTAGCCGTCAAGCGGGTCATGCTTTATTATCCAGCATCTTTTTCAGACCATCGAGAGGCGTGCGGCCCCACACGCGGGCAGATGGCACGCAGGAAGCCCGGACTAATAAGATGGCATTGAAATCCCCCACGTTTCGTAGAAAGTTTCCGTTGCTGGTAACAGGCAGTTTGCTGGTACTGCAACCACTGGCCACCTCGTACGTGGTGGCAGCCGAGCAGTTTGACTGCCAAGTGTCCGCCTCCGGTGGTTGGGACTGCAAGCCCAAGACGCCAGCCAACAGCCTGCCACCACGCCCTGTGCATGATGGCGCGGCGCTCAGTTCGACCGGCGAAGGTAAGGCTGAACAAGCCACCGTCGACGGCGAACCCGCGCCAATGCTGGTTACCGAGAGCAAGGGCCGCGGCCTGAAAACGCGCAGCGAAGACTACAGTCACCTCGACTGGGTCCCGCGCGACAAGCTCACGGCTGCCCAACTGGCCGAGACCGGTCCGTACTGCGCCGGTGCCTACATCGAACCGACCCGCCCTGGCATGGATGACACCACGCCCAAAGACGAGTCGCCGACCTACATCAACGCCAAGGTCTCCAAGTACCAGCAGGAGCAGCAGATCGCTACCCTCGCCGGTGACGTGGTCATGCGCCAGGGCAGCATGCAGGTCGAGGCTGATGAAGCCAACCTTTACCAGGCCGAAAACCGTGGCGAGCTCAAGGGCAACGTCAAGATCCGTGACAACGGGGCGCTGGTAGTCGGTGATGCCGGGCAGATCCAGCTCGACACCGGTGAAGCCCAGGTCGACAACGCCGAATACGTGATGCACAAATCGCGCATTCGCGGTAACGCCCTGTACGCCAAACGCGCCGAAAACGCCATCATTCGCCTCAAGGACGGTACCTATACCACCTGTGAGCCGAACAGCAACGCCTGGCAGCTGAAGGGCAACAACATTACCTTGAACCCGGCCACGGGCTTCGGTACTGCGACCAACGTCACCCTGCGGGTCAAGGATTTCCCGGTGTTCTACACACCGTACATCTATTTCCCGATCGATGACCGTCGCCAGTCCGGCTTCCTGCCGCCGTCGTTCAGCTCCAGCAGCGACACCGGCTTCATGCTGGTCACGCCGTACTACTTCAACCTGGCGCCGAACTACGACGCCACGTTGTACCCGCGCTACATGGCCAAACGCGGCATGATGGTCGAAGGCGAATTCCGCTACCTGACCAAGTCCAGCGAAGGTCAGTTCGGCGGCGCCTACCTGAACGACGAAAGCAACGATCGCGAGAAGCAGACCGACTACCAGAAAGATCGCTACATGATCAACTGGCAGCACCGCGGTGGCCTCGATGATCGCCTGATGGCGGAGGTCGACTACACCAAGATCAGCGATCCGTTCTACTACCAAGACTTGGAGTCGGAGCAGATCGGCGTCGAGACCTCGGAAGTGGTCAACCAGCAAGGCGCACTGACCTACCGTGGAGACAGCTACGTTGCGCGCCTGAACGCGCAGGCGTATGAGATGGCGACAATTTCGCGCATCACTCCGTACGACAAGCTGCCGCAGCTGACCCTTAACGGCATGCTCCCTTACCACCCGGGCGGTCTCGACTTCACCTATCAGAGCGAAGCTGTACGCTTCGATCGTGATTTGAAGAACGACACTGTGCGCGACAAGGACGGTAATCTTGACACTTCAGCCGGTGGCACTCCGGGTCGACGCCTTGATGAAAACGTCTTCGGTCTGGCCCGTGCCAACGGCACTCGCCTGAACTTCGCACCGGCGATCAGCCTGCCGGTTGAGGCCAGCTATGGCTACGTGAAGCCGAAGCTCAAATACGTCTACACCCGTTATGACCTGGACTTGGATGGTGAAGGGAAAGGTGACATTGCAGACCTAGCCGCTCGTGATCCTGCTCAATTGGCACTGCGCGGAGAATACTCCAGCAGCCAGGACCGCAACGTGCCGGTCTTCAGTGTCGACAGCGGCCTGTACTTCGACCGCAACACCCAGTGGTTCGGCAAAGACTATCGCCAGACCCTCGAGCCGCGTCTGTTCTATCTCTACGTTCCGTATGAAGATCAGAAAGACATCCCGATCTTCGACACCGGTGAGAGCTACTTCAACTACGCCTCGCTGTTCCGCGACAACCGCTTCGGCGGCTCGGACCGCATCGGCGACGAGAACAAGCTGTCGCTCGGTTTGACCAACCGCTGGATCGAAGAAAACGGCTTCGAGCGTCAACGCGTCAGCGTCGGCCAGGCCCTGTACTTCGCCGATCGCAAGGTGCAGATGCCAGGCATCGACTGGCGCACCCGTCAGGACTCGCAGTCGAACGTCTCGCCGTACGCATTCGAATACATGTTCGCCTTCAACCGCGACTGGCGCCTGAATGCCGACTACAACTGGGATCCGGACACCCGCAGCCCTCGTTCGGGTAGCGCGATGTTCCACTACCAGCCGGAAGATAATCCGAACAAGATCATCAACGCTGGCTACCGCTACCGCAACGACCTGGTCCGCTACGACTCGCTGACCGGCTTGTGGCAAGTGGGCGGCGGCGACTACGGCACCCCAGGCCAGCCGAACTACGTCAAGGACTACTACAAGATCAAGCAGCACGACTTCTCGGTGATCTGGCCGATCGTGCCGCAATGGAACGCCATTGCGCGCTGGCAGCATGACTACAACCAGAACCGCACCCTGGAAGCCATGGGCGGGTTCGAGTACGACAACTGCTGCTGGAAGCTGCGTCTGATCAACCGTTACTGGATCGACTACGACGACTTCAGCCAGGCAATTCCGCAGAACGAAAAAGGCGACCACGGCATCTTCCTGCAAATCGTCCTGAAAGGGCTCGGTGGCGTCGTGGGCAACAAGGTCGAATCTTTCCTCGACCAAGGCATTCAAGGTTATCGTACTCGTGAAGACCAAGCTTATTGATCGTCTGCGCCCGCTGATGCTGGGCGCCGCACTGCTGACCGGCGTGGCGCATGCTGCGCCACAACCGCTGGACAGCGTGGTGGCCATCGTCGACAACGACGTGGTCATGAAGAGCCAACTGGACCAACGTGTACGCGAGGTCGAGCAGACCATCGCCAAGCGTGGCGGCGGCATGCCGCCAAAAGGCGCGCTGGACCAGCAAGTACTGGAGCGCCTGATCGTCGAAAACCTGCAATTGCAGATTGGCGAACGCTCGGGCATCCGCATTACCGACGAAGAGCTGAACCAGGCCATCGGCACCATTGCCCAGCGCAATGGCATGTCGCTGGAGCAGTTCCAGGCAGCGCTGCGTCGTGACGGCCTGTCGTTCGACGATGCTCGCGAGCAGGTCAAGCGCGAGATGATCATCAGCCGCGTGCGCCAGCGCCGGGTTGCCGAGCGGATTCAGGTGTCCGAGCAGGAAGTGAAAAACTTCCTCGCCTCCGACCAGGGCAAGATGCAGCTGTCGGAAGAGTTCCACCTCTCCAACATCCTCATCCCGACCCCGGAAGGCGCCAACTCGGCAGCGATCCAGGCGGCCGCTCAGCAAGCCGGCCAGGTCTACCAGCAGCTCAAGCAAGGCGCCGATTTCGCGCAGATGGCCATCGCCCGTTCGGCCAGCGAAAACGCCCTCGAAGGCGGCGACATGGGCTGGCGTAAAGCCGGTCAACTGCCACCTGAGTTCGCCAAGATGCTCAGCGGCCTCAGCAACGGCGAGATCGCCCAGCCGATTCGCATCCCCAACGGCTTCCTCATCCTGAAAATGGAAGAGAAGCGCGGTGGCAGCGAAAACGTCCTGCGTGATGAAGTGCACGTGCGCCATATCCTGATCAAGCCAAGCGAGATCCGCAGCGACGCGGCCACCGAGCAACTGGCCGAGAAGCTCTACGAGCGGATCAAGAACGGTGAAGACTTCGCCACCCTGGCCAAGAGCTTCTCGGAAGACCCGGGCTCGGCGCTCAACGGCGGCGACCTCAATTGGGTCGACCCGAACAGCCTGGTGCCTGAGTTCCGCGAAGAAATGGCCCGCGCCCAACAGGGTGAAGTGACCCGTCCGTTCCGTACCCAGTACGGCTGGCATGTGCTTGAAGTCATGGGCCGCCGCGCCACTGACAGCACCGACCAGGCCCGTGAACAGCAAGCCCTGAGCGTGCTGCGCAACCGTAAATACGACGAAGAGCTGCAAACCTGGCTGCGCCAGATCCGCGACGAAGCCTACGTTGAGATCAAGCTGCCTGGCGCCGACCAGGCCGCCCAGTGAAGCCCCTGCGCTTCGCCGTTACTCCCGGCGAGCCGGCCGGCATAGGTCCCGACCTGTGCCTGCTGCTCGCCAGCGAAGCCCAGCCCCACCCCCTGATTGCCATCACCAGCCGTGACCTGCTCGCCGAGCGGGCCACCCAGCTGGGGCTGGCTGTCGACCTGCTGGCAGTAGCGCCGGGCAACTGGCCCGAGCAACCAGCACCGGCCGGCAGCCTGTATGTCTGGGATACACCGCTGGCGACAGCGGCTGTGGCCGGCCAGCTCGATCAGGCCAACGCCGCATTCGTGCTGCAGACCCTGACCCGCGCGGGCAACGGCTGCCTCGATGGCAGCTTTGCCGGGATGATCACCGCGCCGGTGCACAAGGGCGTGATCAACGAGAGCGGTATCCCATTTTCCGGACATACCGAGTTTCTCGCCGAACTGACTCACACCGCACAAGTGGTGATGATGCTCGCCACCGGCGACCTGCGCGTTGCCCTGGTAACCACCCATCTGCCGCTGCGCGAGATTGCCGACGCAATCACCGCTGAACGCCTCGAGCGGGTCACGCGCATCCTGCATGCCGACCTGCGCGACAAGTTTGGCATCGCCAACCCGCGCATCCTGGTCTGCGGGCTCAACCCGCATGCCGGCGAAGGCGGCCACCTGGGCCGCGAAGAAATCGACATCATCGAGCCTGCACTGCAGCGCCTGCGCAACGAAGGCATGGACCTGCGCGGCCCGCTGCCGGCCGATACCCTGTTTACCCCAAAATATCTGCAGCACTGCGACGCGGTGCTGGCGATGTACCACGACCAAGGCCTGCCTGTACTCAAGTACAAGGGCTTTGGCGCAGCGGTCAACGTCACCCTGGGCTTGCCGATCATCCGCACCTCGGTCGATCACGGCACCGCCCTGGACCTCGCCGGCAGCGGCCAGGTCGACACCGGCAGCCTGCGCGTCGCGCTACACACCGCCTATCAGATGGCCGAGAACCGCACATGAACGAGCAATACCAACACCGCGCGCGCAAGCGCTTCGGCCAGAACTTCCTGCATGACGCCGGCGTAATCCACCGCATCCTGCGTGCCATCCATGCCAAGCCCGGCGAGCACCTGCTGGAAATCGGCCCAGGCCAGGGCGCCCTCACCGAAGGCCTGCTGAGCAGCGGCGCGCAACTGGACGTCGTCGAGCTGGACAAGGACCTGGTGCCGATCCTGCAACACAAGTTCGCCGGCAACGACAATTTCCGCCTGCATCAAGGCGATGCGCTGAAGTTCGACTTCAACCAGCTAGGTGTTCCTGCCGGCAGCCTGAAAGTAGTCGGCAACCTGCCGTACAACATCTCTACGCCGCTGATCTTCCACCTGCTCAGCCACGCCGGGCTGATCCGCGACATGCACTTTATGCTGCAAAAGGAAGTAGTCGAGCGCATGGCCGCAGGGCCTGGCGGCGGCGATTGGGGCCGGCTGTCGATCATGGTGCAGTACCACTGCCGGGTCGAACACCTGTTCAACGTCGGCCCTGGCGCGTTCAACCCGCCGCCGAAGGTCGACTCGGCGATCGTGCGCCTGGTCCCGCATGAAGTCCTGCCGCACCCGGCCAAGGATCACCTGCTGCTCGAGCGCGTCGTGCGCGAAGCCTTCAACCAGCGCCGCAAGACCCTGCGCAACACGCTCAAGGCCTTGCTCAGCAATGAACAGATCGAAGCCGCCGGCGTCGATGGCAGCCTGCGCCCCGAGCAGCTCGACCTGGCTGCGTTCGTGCGTCTGGCTGACAAGCTGGCCGAACAGAGCGCCGCGTAACAACGATACCGGCCTGGCCTGGGTGCAGCCATTTGCGCCCAGGCCGCTCCCCCCCTGAAGCACCTCCGCTGCGACACGACTGGCCTCCCGCCCCGCCGATAGCCTAGACTGCATGCACTGCCGTAATCGCGTGTTTGCTCAAGGCCATTGCATGTCCGACCCTCGATACCTGATCGACGTTAGCGTCGTCACCCGCTACCTCAAAGAACAGTCCGACCCCGACAACGAGCGCTTTGCGTTCGCCTACACCATTACCGTGCAGAACAGTGGCACGGTCGCAGCCAAGCTGATGTCACGGCACTGGCTGATCACCAATGGCAATGGCGAAGTCGAAGAAGTGCGCGGGGCTGGTGTGGTGGGCCAGCAACCGCTGATCGCGCCTGGGCAGAGCCACACCTACAGCAGCGGAGCGGTGATCAGCACCCACGTCGGTGCCATGCAGGGCAGCTATCAGATGTTCGCCGAAGACGGTAAGCGCTTCGATGCCACCATTGCCCCCTTCCGCCTGGCTGTACCTGGGTCGCTGCACTGATGGCTGTGTACGCCGTCGGTGATCTGCAAGGCTGCCTGCAGCCGCTCAAGTGCCTGCTCGAGCGCGTGCGCTTCAATCCAGCTGTCGACCGCTTGTGGCTGGTCGGTGACCTGGTCAACCGCGGCCCCGAATCGCTGGAAACACTGCGTTACCTGTACGCCATGCGCGACTCGCTGGTGTGCGTGCTGGGCAACCACGACCTGCACCTGCTGGCGGCCTGGCACAATGTCGAGCGCCTGAAAAAAAGCGACACCCTGCGCGAGATTCTCGAGGCGCCAGATGCCGATCAGTTGCTCGACTGGCTACGCCGGCAAAAACTGCTGCATTACGACGAGCAGCGCGGCGTTGCCCTGGTGCATGCCGGTATCCCACCTCAATGGACCCTAGGCAAAGCCCTTGAACTGGCTGCCGAGGTAGAGCAGGTACTGCGCGACGACACCCGACTCAAACTCTATCTGGACGGCATGTACGGCAACGAGCCGAACAAGTGGAGCAAGGACCTCAGCGGGGTCGATCGCCTGCGTGTGATCACCAACTACTTCACCCGCATGCGCTTCTGCACCGCCGCAGGCAAACTAGACCTGAAAAGCAAAGAAGGCCTGGACACTGCACCCAAGGGCTATAAGCCCTGGTTCGCGCACAAAGACCGCCGCTCCCGGCATGTGCAGATCATCTTCGGCCACTGGGCCGCCCTCGAAGGGCAAGCCGACGCCCCTGGCGTAGTGGCGCTGGACACCGGCTGCGTGTGGGGCGGCGCGATGACCCTGTACAACGTCGACAGTGGCGAAATGCACCGCTGTGACTGCGCCGACGACGGGACCCCGCGCCCGCCGGTCAGTCAGCTAAACTCAACGATCAGCCCAGAAGGAACCTCGCCATGAGCGAATTCAAGCGCATCCCTCCCGAGCAGGCTCAGGCCCTGCGCGAGCAAGGTGCAGTCGTGGTCGACATCCGTGACCCGCAGGCCTACGCCGCTGGCCACATCGATGGCGCTCAGCACCTGGATAACCACTCGATCAGCGACTTCATCCGCGCCGCCGATCTGGACAAACCCACCGTCGTTGTCTGCTACCACGGCAACTCCAGCCAGAGCGCTGCCGCGTACCTGATTGGCCAGGGTTTCTCCGACGTCTACAGCCTCGATGGCGGCTTTGAACTGTGGCGCAATACCTACCCCGCCGAGACCGCTACCAGCTCCGCCGAATAAATTTTCACTTAGCCTGCAGCCCGCGCCCCGTGCGGGCTGCGCCAGACCTGACGAACGGTCGCGGCAAACTTCTCGGCCTAGCGCCCTTGCCCTTGCGCAGAACCAACTACTCTTAAGCTCAGGCCATCCAAAAAGGGGAGAGCCGGTACACCGGCGTGCGGGTCATCGGTAGCGCTTCAAGGGTGTTCTGGGGGGTACACAGCGGCCGGCGAAATCCGGCAGCTGCCAGCATCAACTGATTGATCCGGCGTCGGCTCCACGTATCGAGCGAGGTGACGTCATGAGTATTTTTAGCCACTTCCAACAACGTTTCGAGTCAACCCGTCAGGAAGAATTGACGCTGCAGGAATACCTGGAGCTGTGCAAGCAGGACCGCAGCGCGTACGCCTCGGCGGCCGAACGGCTGTTGCTGGCCATCGGTGAACCGGAGGTGATCGATACCTCCACCAACTCACGGCTGTCGCGCATCTTCTCCAACAAGGTGATCCGGCGCTATCCGGCCTTTGCCGACTTCCATGGCATGGAAGAGTGCATCGATCAGATAGTCTCCTACTTCCGCCATGCTGCGCAGGGTCTGGAAGAGAAGAAACAGATCCTTTATTTGCTCGGTCCGGTAGGTGGCGGTAAGTCGTCGCTGGCCGAGAAGCTCAAGCAACTGATCGAAAAAGTACCGTTCTATGCGATCAAGGGCTCGCCGGTCTTCGAGTCGCCGCTGGGTCTGTTCAATGCGACAGAAGACGGCGCCATTCTCGAAGAAGACTTCGGCATCCCACGGCGTTATCTGAACACCATCATGTCGCCCTGGGCGACCAAGCGGCTGGCTGAGTTCGGGGGCGACATCAGCCAGTTCAAGGTGGTCAAGCTGTACCCGTCGATCCTCAATCAGATCGCCGTGGCCAAGACCGAACCCGGTGACGAAAACAACCAGGACATCTCGGCACTGGTCGGCAAGGTGGATATCCGCAAGCTCGAAGAATTCCCGCAGAACGACGCCGACGCCTACAGCTACTCGGGCGCATTGTGCCGGGCCAACCAGGGCCTGATGGAATTCGTCGAGATGTTCAAGGCGCCGATCAAGGTCCTGCACCCACTGCTGACAGCTACTCAGGAAGGTAACTACAACAGTACCGAAGGCTTGGGGGCGATCCCCTACTCCGGGATTCTGCTGGCTCACTCCAACGAATCGGAGTGGCACACCTTCCGTAACAACAAGAACAACGAAGCGTTCATCGACCGGATCTACATCGTCAAGGTGCCGTACTGCCTGCGCGTCAGTGACGAGATCAAGATCTACGACAAGCTGCTGTTCAACAGCTCGCTGGCCAAGGCGCATTGCGCGCCCGATACCTTGAAGATGCTGGCCCAGTTCACTGTGCTGTCGCGCCTCAAGGAGCCGGAAAACTCCAACATCTACTCGAAGATGCGCGTCTACGACGGCGAGAACCTAAAGGACACCGATCCAAAAGCCAAGTCGATCCAGGAGTACCGCGATTCGGCCGGTGTCGACGAGGGCATGAACGGTCTGTCGACCCGCTTCGCGTTCAAGATCCTGTCCAAGGTGTTCAACTTCGACGCCCACGAGGTAGCGGCCAACCCGGTGCACCTGCTGTATGTACTGGAGCAGCAGATCGAGCAGGAGCAATTCCCGGCCGAGGTGCGTGAACGCTATCTGCGCTTCCTCAAAGAGTACCTGGCACCACGCTATATCGAGTTCATCGGCAAGGAAATCCAGACCGCCTACCTCGAGTCCTACAGCGAGTACGGCCAGAACATCTTCGACCGTTATGTGCTGTACGCAGACTTCTGGATTCAGGACCAGGAGTACCGCGACCCGGAAACCGGCGAAATCCTCAACCGGATTGCCCTCAACGAGGAGCTGGAGAAGATCGAGAAACCGGCCGGCATCAGCAATCCGAAGGACTTCCGCAACGAGATCGTCAACTTCGTGTTGCGTGCCCGCGCCAACAACAACGGCAAGAACCCAACCTGGCTCAGCTACGAAAAACTGCGGGTGGTGATCGAGAAGAAAATGTTCTCCAACACCGAGGACCTGCTGCCGGTCATCAGCTTCAACGCCAAGGCCAGCAAAGAGGACCAGCAGAAGCACAACGACTTCGTCACCCGGATGGTGGAGCGTGGCTACACCGACAAGCAGGTGCGCCTGCTTTCGGAATGGTACCTGCGGGTCAGGAAATCGCAGTAAGCGGCTAGCTAGACGGCCCAGATCGCACGCTGTGCAGCGCACCGTTTCGACGTTGCGCCACAGCCTGCGGTACTGGTGGTGGCTGTTTCGTGCAGCGTCAAGCCTGCAGCTGTTGTCAGCGGAGAGACCATGAGCTACGTAATCGACCGACGCCTGAACGGCAAGAACAAGAGCACGGTCAACCGCCAGCGTTTTCTGCGCCGGTACCGTGACCACATCAAGAAGGCCGTCGAAGAGGCGGTGAGTCGTCGTTCCATCATGGACATGGAGCACGGCGAGCAGATCAGCATCCCCGGGCGTGATATCGACGAACCGGTGCTTCATCATGGCCGCGGCGGCAAGCAGACTGTGGTCCATCCAGGCAACAAGGAATTCACCGCCGGTGAACACATCGCGCGGCCGCAAGGCGGCGCCGGCGGTGGCGGCGGACGTGGCAAAGCGGGTAATTCCGGCGATGGCATGGACGACTTCGTATTCCAGATCACTCAGGAAGAGTTTCTCGAGTTCATGTTCGAGGACCTCGAGCTACCCAACCTGGTCAAACGCCAGCTGACCGGCACCGAGACTTACAAGACCGTCCGCGCCGGGATCAGCAACGAAGGCAACCCCGCACGCATCAACATCATCCGCACCCTGCGCTCGGCCCATGCCCGGCGCATCGCCCTGACCGGCAGCAGCCGCGCCCTGTTGCGTGAGGCCAAGGCGGAGCTGGCACGACTGAAAGTCGAAGAACCAGACAATTTCACCGATATCCAGGCAGTCGAAGCCGAAATCCAGCGGTTGAGCGCGCGGATCAACCGCCTGCCCTTCCTCGACACCTTCGACCTCAAGTACAACCTGCTGGTGAAGCAACCCAGTCCCAGCTCCAAGGCGGTGATGTTCTGCTTGATGGACGTGTCCGGCTCGATGACCCAGGCCACCAAGGACATCGCCAAGCGCTTCTTCATCCTGTTGTATCTGTTTCTCAAGCGGAACTACGACCGCATCGACGTAGTGTTCATACGTCACCACACCAGTGCCCGCGAAGTCGACGAAGAAGAGTTCTTCTATTCGCGCGAAACCGGCGGCACCATCGTCTCCAGTGCGCTCAAACTGATGCAGGAGATCATGGCCGAACGTTATCCGACCAACGACTGGAACATCTACGCCGCGCAAGCTTCGGACGGGGACAACTGGAACGACGATTCGCCGATCTGCCGCGAGATCCTCTCCAAGCAGATCATGCCGCATGTGCAGTACTACACTTACGTTGAAATTACCCCACGTGAGCACCAGGCGCTGTGGTACGAGTACGAGCGCATCGGCGATTCGTTCCCGGATACCTTTGCCCAGCAGCAGTTGGTCTCGGCCGGTGATATCTATCCGGTCTTCCGTGAACTCTTCCAGCGCAGGTTAGCCACATGACCGCCAGAGCACAGAGACGCCAACCGATTTCCACCGGGTCCGAGTGGACGTTCGACCTGATCCAGACCTACGACCGCGAAATCGGTCGGCTGGCCGAGCGTTACGCGCTGGACACTTACCCCAACCAGATCGAGGTCATCACTGCCGAGCAGATGATGGATGCCTATGCCTCGATCGGCATGCCGCTCGGTTACCACCACTGGTCCTACGGCAAGCAGTTCCTCAGCACCGAGAAGTCCTACAGCCGGGGGCAGATGGGCCTCGCTTACGAGATCGTGATCAACTCCGACCCGTGCATCGCCTACCTGATGGAAGAAAACACCATGTGCATGCAGGCACTGGTGATTGCTCACGCCTGCTACGGCCACAACAGCTTCTTCAAGGGCAACTACCTGTTCCGCACCTGGACCGATGCCAGCTCGATCATCGATTACCTGGTGTTCGCCAAGCAGTACATCGCCCAGTGTGAAGAGCGCCATGGCATCGACGCAGTGGAGGACCTGATCGACTCCTGCCACGCCTTGATGAATTACGGCGTGGACCGCTACAAACGCCCCTACCCGATTTCCGCCGAGGAAGAGCGCCGCCGGCAAAAGGACCGTGAAGAACACCTGCAACGCCAGATCAACGACTTGTGGCGGACCATCCCCAAAGGCGCCGACAAGGGCAACGACCGCGACGACGCGCGCTTCCCGGCCGAACCGCAGGAGAACATCCTCTATTTCATCGAGAAGCACGCCCCATTGCTTGAGCCTTGGCAGCGTGAAGTGGTGCGCATCGTGCGCAAGATTGCCCAGTACTTCTATCCACAGCGCCAGACCCAGGTGATGAACGAAGGCTGGGCAACCTTCTGGCATTACACCTTGATGAATGACCTCTACGACGAAGGCCTGGTTACTGAAGGCTTCATGATGGAGTTTTTGCAGTCGCACACCAGCGTGGTGTTCCAGCCCGGCTTCGACAGCCCGTACTACAGTGGCATCAACCCCTACGCCCTGGGCTTTGCCATGTACGTCGATATTCGGCGTATGTGTGAACACCCAACTGATGAAGATCGCCGCTGGTTCCCTGAAATTGCCGGCAGCGATTGGTTGTCTACCATCAAGTTCGCCATGAGCAGTTTCAAGGATGAGAGCTTCATTCTGCAGTACCTGTCACCCAAGGTAATCCGCGACCTGAAGCTGTTCAGCATCCTTGACGACGACCAGCGTGATGACCTGCTGGTGCCTGCAATCCACGACGAAGACGGCTACCGCACCATCCGCGAACAACTGGCATCGCAGTACAACCTTGGCAACCGCGAACCGAACGTGCAGATCTGGAGCATCGACCGCCGCGGCGACCGCTCGCTGACCCTGCGCCACCAGCAGCACAACCGCAAACCATTGGGCGACTCCACCGAAGAAGTCCTCAAGCACCTGCACCGTTTGTGGGGCTTCGATATCCATCTGGAAACCGTGCAAGGTGACCAGATCATGAAGACCCATCACATGCCGCCACGGGGCGAACACGGCGACCCCGGCGACTACGGCCGGATGGACCTGGCGGTGATCCACCACCTCTAGCCCAGCCACCGCCATTGCTGTCGACAGGGTATCCTGTCGCCAGCAATGGAGGTTCTACATGCAGATTTACAAAGTCGGCGGCGCCGTGCGCGACCGCCTGCTCGGCTTGCCGGTAAGCGATGTCGACTGGCTGGTGGTGGGTGCAACGGTCGAGCAGATGCAAGCGCTGGGCTATCGCCCGGTCGGTGCTGATTTCCCGGTCTTCATCCACCCGAAAACCGGCGAGGAGTACGCACTTGCGCGCACCGAACGCAAGAGCGGACGCGGCTATGGCGGCTTTACCTTTCACGCCAGCCCCGAAGTTACGCTCGAAGAAGACCTGATCCGCCGCGATCTGACCATCAATGCCATGGCCGAAGACCTGCAGGGCAACCTATACGATCCCTACAACGGCCAGAGTGACCTCGAACAGCGCATCCTGCGCCATGTATCTCCGGCGTTCGCCGAAGATCCCCTGCGCGTGCTGCGGGTTGCGCGCTTCGCTGCGCGCTATGCCGCTTTGGGCTTCACAGTGGCCGCCCAGACGCTTGAGCTGATGCGCCAGATCACCGGGTCCGGTGAACTGCAGGCGCTGACTGCCGAACGCAGCTGGAAGGAGATCGAACGGGCCCTGATGGAAGATCAGCCACAGGTATTCATTGAAGTGCTGCGGGCCTGCGGCGCGCTCAAAGAGCTGCTACCCGAGCTGGATTCGCTGTTTGCCACGCCAGGTGAACGCGGCCAGGCCACCTTGGCCGTGTTGGCCCACGCCGCAGCCCATGAACAGCCACTGCACGTACGCTGGGCCTGCCTGACCCATGATCTGGGTGCAGCCATCAAAGCCGTCGGCCAGCGTTTCAAGGCACCTCGTGAATGTCAGGAACTCGCCTGCCTGGTAGGCGAATGGCAGCATCACTACCAGCAGGCAGCAGCGCTGGATGCCAGCACGTTGCTGAATATTTTGCAGAAGTTCGACGTCTATCGCCGTCCGCAGCGCCTGGAAGACTTCATCGCAGTCTGCGAGATGATTGCCCATGGACACTCGCTGCATGACTGCTCGCAGAGTGCCTACCTGCGCGGAGCAGCTGCAGCCGCGAAAGCCGTAGAAGTGAAAGATCTGGTCCAGCAAGGCCTGACCGGGCAAGCGCTGGGCGAGGCGGTCAAAGCCCAGCGATTGTCGGCACTGGAAGCCTATACCCAGCGCTGAATGCCGCTGTGACTGGGGCTCAGGTCCGGGTCAACTGCAAGCCGCGCCATTCAAACGGCACGGGTGCCAATATCTGATCGATGTTGGCATCCTGCCACAGCTGGGCCATGCGCTTGCCCTCACTGGGATGGACCAGCTGCGGCGCGATCTGCGACAACGGCAGCAGCACAAAGGCGTTTTTCAGAATCTCCGCCCGCGGCAATTCCAGGCCATCGAAGCTACCGTGCAGATCGTCATACATCAGCACATCGATATCCAGCGGCAAGCCCTTGCGCTCAGGCGCGTAGCGGCCGTTTTCCGCCTCGATCAACTTCAGCCGACGGTCCAGCTCGAGCAGCGGCAGGTCGGTTTGCCCGGTCACCACCAGGTTGTAGAACGGACCACTCTTGATCCCCACCGCCTGGCTTTCGAATACTGCCGAGCAACGCATGTCGCCGAGAAAGCTGGCCAGCGCGTCGAGCCCCGCACACAAGTGCCGCTCGCGCTCAACATTGCTGCCCAGCCCCAGATATACCGTGCTCAGAGACATCCGCGCTCGATCTCCACGCCAACACCACCACGGGCCGCCGGCACCGCGCCCGGCTTGGTCAGTTTCAGGCGTATCCAGGGGATATTGAATTCGGCCATCAACAGCGCGACCAGGCGCTCGGCGAAGGTTTCTACCAGTTCGAACCGCGCCTGTTCGGCAAAGGCCTGAATGCGCGCCGTGATGGTGGCGTAGCACAGGGCCAGGTTGAGGTCGTCAGTGGCGGCCGCAGGGCGGTTGTCCCACGCCAGACTCAGGTCCAGGCGCAGGCACTGGCGAATCTCCCGCTCCCAGTCGTAGGCGCCGATTACCGTATCGACTTCCAGGCCTTCGATGAACACTCTGTCCAAGCACTTCTCTCCACAGCACGACAAGGGCGACTGGCGCCGTTAGAATCAAGGCGTCCTCGCCCGGAATAGTTAGCATGTTTTGGTTATTGGCGATGCTCGCCTACCTGCTTGGCTCGCTGTCCTTTGCCATTGTTCTGAGCCGCCTCAGCGGTAACCCCGACCCTCGCTCAAGCGGTTCGGGCAATGCCGGGGCGACCAACATGCTGCGCCTGGCTGGGCGCAAGATGGCGATCCTGACCCTGCTGGGCGACCTGTGCAAGGGCATCGTGCCCGTGCTGCTGGCCGAGCAAGCCGGGCTGGGCCTGCAACAGCAAGCCTGGATCGGCCTGTGCGCGGTCATCGGCCACCTGTTCCCGGTGTACTTTCGCTTCCGTGGCGGCAAGGGCGTAGCCACTGCCGCCGGCGTGCTCCTGGCCCTGTACATTCCAGCTGCCTTGCTGGCTATCACGGCCTGGCTGATGACCTTCTACCTGACCCGCACCAGCTCGCTCGCCGCATTGATCGCCACTCCGCTGACCCTGCCATTGCTGGCCTGGCGCGAGCCGGCGGCGCTGCTGCCGATGAGTGTGCTGACGTTACTCATCGTCTGGCGCCATCGGCGCAACCTGCGCGACCTGTTCGCTGGCCGCGAACGGCATTTCTGACGCCGCCCCACCCCTTAAAAAAACCGATCAGATCGGCGGCAACTGCTCCATCGGCCAGCGCGCCTGCACGCTGATCGCCAGATCCTGCTGCTGCCCGGCCAGCAAACGCTGACAACCGGCATAGGCGATCATCGCGCCGTTGTCAGTGCAAAAGCGCGGACGCGCGTAGTAAACATTGCCCTTGATCGTTGCCAGCATGCCTTCCAGCGATGCGCGCAACGCGGTATTGGCACTGACCCCGCCGGCAATCACCAGGCGCTTGAGGCCGGTCTGCTGCAGGGCGCGCTTGCACTTGATAGTCAGAGTGTCGACTACCGCCTGCTGGAACGCCAGCGACACGTCGCAACGGGTTTGCTCGGTGTCGTCACCGGCATCACGGCACTTGTTCCAGGTGTTCAGCGCTGAGGTCTTGAGGCCACTGAAGCTGAATTCCAGCCCAGGGCGGTCGGTCATCGGCCGCGGGAACGTGAAGCGCCCCGGCACACCCTGCTCGGCCAGGCGGGCAATTTCCGGGCCGCCGGGGTAATTCAGGCCGATCAGCTTGGCAGTCTTGTCGAAGGCCTCGCCGGCGGCATCGTCCAGGCTCTCGCCGAGCAACTGGTACTGGCCGATGCCATCGACCCGAACCAGCTGCGTATGGCCGCCGGACACCAACAAAGCGACGAACGGGAATTGCGGCGGCTGCTCTTCGAGCATCGGCGCGAGCAGGTGACCCTCCATGTGATGCACGCCGATTGCCGGGATATCCCAGGCAAATGCCATCGACTGCGCGCAGGAGGCGCCCACCAGCAGCGCGCCGACCAGGCCCGGGCCTGCGGTGTAGGCGATTGCGTCGATATCGCTGGCCACTGCGCCGGCATCCGCCAGTACTTCGCGGATCAACGGCAGCATGCGCTTGACGTGATCGCGCGAGGCGAGCTCGGGCACAACGCCGCCGTAGGCGCGGTGCAGGTCGATTTGACTGAACAGTGCATCAGCGAGCAAACCGCGTTCACTGTCGTATAATGCGACGCCGGTTTCATCGCAGGATGTTTCCAATCCCAGTACTAGCATGGGTCTGTGCCTTGTTTAGGCTGAATTCGAAGGCGCGCATGATAGTCCCCGTGCCCAGTGCCGACCAGCGGTTTTCGATCAGAGGCTTTGCATTCCGGTCAGCTTAGCGTTAACATCCGCAACCCTTGAAAACCGACGTTCTCCAGCGCATCTTTATTTTTGTCAGGAGCACGTCTACCCCGGTAACGAACGAAGGTAGCCCTGGATGCCAGCCGTCAAAGTAAAAGAGAACGAACCCTTCGACGTAGCTCTGCGTCGTTTTAAGCGCTCCTGCGAAAAAGCCGGTGTACTGGCTGAAGTGCGTAGCCGCGAGTTTTACGAAAAGCCAACTTCCGAGCGTAAGCGCAAGGCTGCTGCTGCAGTCAAGCGTCACGCGAAGAAAGTGCAGCGCGAACAGCGCCGCGCCGTTCGCCTGTACTAATACAGACGTTCGTCGCAAAGCTTCTGCCCTGCCCGGCTAACCCCGGGCAGTTGGCAGCAGCAGCTTCAAACCTCAGGCGCGAGCCCGAGGCGCCAGCTACCTAGAGCAGCCGGCAACCGTAACACACGTCAGAACTGGTCCTCGCGACCAGGCGTGCCGTCCCTGTCTGACGAGCCCTTGTGGCTGGCGACGCGCACACTCCCCTCGCTTGACCCTCACTGCATCGCACCGCACCCATCATTCCCGCACCCTTGCGTTAGCGATTAGACTTGCCGACTGCACGATGACGAGACTGCCATGGCCGGGCTGATTCCCCAGAGCTTCATTGACGACCTGCTTAACCGCACCGACATAGTCGACGTGGTGAGTTCGCGCGTCCAGCTGAAAAAAACCGGCAAGAACTACTCCGCCTGCTGCCCGTTCCACAAAGAAAAATCGCCGTCGTTCACGGTCAGCCCCGACAAGCAGTTCTATTACTGCTTCGGTTGCGGCGCCGGCGGTAACGCGCTCGGCTTCGTCATGGACCACGACAACCTGGACTTCCCCCAGGCCGTCGAAGACCTCGCCCGCAGTGCCGGCATGGAAGTCCCGCGCGAAGAAGGCCGGCGTGGCAACAAGCCACGTCAACCGACCGACTCGCCGCTGTACCCTTTGCTGGAAGCTGCCGCCGAATACTACCGCCAGGCGCTGCGCAGCCATCAGACGCGCAAGGCGGCCGTTGATTACCTAAAGGGTCGTGGCCTGTCCGGCGAAATCGCCCGTGATTTCAGCCTGGGCTTCGCCCCGCCCGGCTGGGACAACCTGATGAAGCACCTGGGTGCCGACAGCCTGCAGCAAAAGGTCATGATCGATGCCGGCCTGCTGATCGAGAATGCCGAAAGTGGCAAGCGCTACGACCGCTTCCGCGACCGGGTGATGTTCCCGATCCGCGACAGCCGTGGCCGGATCATCGCCTTTGGCGGCCGCGTGCTGGGTGACGACAAGCCCAAGTACCTGAACTCGCCGGAGACCCCGGTATTTCACAAAGGCCAGGAGCTGTACGGCCTGTATGAAGCGCGCAAGCACAACCGCAGCCTCGACGAAATCATCGTCGTCGAAGGCTACATGGATGTCATCGCCCTGGCTCAGCAAGGCCTGCGCAATGCCGTAGCGACCCTCGGCACTGCCACCAGCGAAGAGCACCTCAAGCGCCTGTTCCGGGTAGTGCCCAGCGTGCTGTTCTGCTTTGACGGCGATCAGGCCGGTCGCAAGGCAGCCTGGCGTGCACTGGAGTCGACGCTGTCGAGCCTGCAGGACGGTCGCCGCGCACGCTTTCTGTTCCTGCCCGAAGGCGAAGACCCGGACAGCCTGGTCCGTGCCGAAGGCACCGACGCGTTCCGCGCGCGCATCATTCAGCACGCACAACCGCTGGCGGATTACTTTTTCGAGCAATTGAGCAACGAAGCCGATCCTCGCTCACTGGAAGGCAAGGCGCACATGGCGACCCTGGCTGCACCGCTGATCGAAAAAGTCCCCGGCGCCAACCTGCGCCAATTGATGCGCAACCGGCTCAAGGAAATCACCGGGCTGGATACTCAGCAGGTCGAGCAACTGACGCAGAACGCGCCAGCGGCCAGCGTGCCCGATTACGACCCAGGCTTCGACTACGACGCCATGGCCAGCTACACCCCCGACTATGCCGACGCGCACCAGCCCGACTACGGCGCGCAGCAAGAGCAGCGGCCATGGACGCCGAACAAAGGTGCCGGCAAAAAGCAGTGGGAGAAAAAACCCTGGGACAAGAAAGGCGGCAAACCCTGGCAACGGGATGGCCAGCGCGAGGCGCCGCCACGGGTGCCGGCGCCGGTCGAACCACCAACGCTGTCGGCCTTGCGCACCCTGCTGCATTACCCGCTGCTGGCTGGCAAGGTCGAAGACGCCAGCCATTTCGCCGATGAAGAGCATGTGTACAACCAGCTGCTGATTTCGCTGATCGAAGCTGCACAGAAGAATCCTAAGCTAAGCTCAATGCAACTGATTGCACGCTGGCACGGCACTGACCAGGGGCGTTTATTGCGCGCCTTAGCAGAAAAGGAATGGCTGATCGATGCCGATAACCTTGAACAACAGTTTTTCGACACCATTACTAGCTTATCCGCCCGCCAACGCGAGCGCAGCCTGGAACATCTGATGCGCAAAGCGCGTCAAAGTGACTTGAGTCCAGAGGAAAAATCTCAGCTTTTGGCCCTGCTGAGCCGCAAAGTTCCTGCACAAAACCCGACCTCATCTGGCGCGTGAGGCCCTTATTCGGGTATAATCCTCGGCTTGTTTTTTTGCCCGCCAAGACCTTCAGTGGATAGGGTGTTATGTCCGGAAAAGCGCAACAGCAATCTCGTATCAAAGAGTTGATCACCCGCGGTCGTGAGCAGGGCTACCTGACTTACGCGGAGGTCAACGACCATCTGCCTGAGGATATTTCAGATCCAGAGCAGGTGGAAGACATCATCCGCATGATCAACGACATGGGGATCAACGTATTCGAGACTGCTCCGGATGCGGATGCCCTGTTGTTGGCGGAAGCCGACACTGATGAGGCCGCAGCCGAAGAAGCCGCCGCAGCACTGGCTGCTGTCGAGACCGATATCGGCCGCACGACCGACCCGGTGCGCATGTACATGCGCGAAATGGGTACTGTCGAGCTGCTGACCCGCGAAGGCGAGATCGAAATCGCCAAGCGGATCGAGGAAGGCATTCGTGAGGTCATGGGGGCTATCTCCCATTTCCCGGGTACTGTCGACTACATCCTCGGCGAATACACCCGCGTCACCACCGAAGGTGGTCGCCTGTCCGACGTATTCAGCGGTTACATCGACCCTGATGACAATATCGCCACGCCGTCCGAAGAAGCCCCGCAGCTAGGCGCCAAAAACGCCGCTGCAGCCAAGGACGACGAGGAAGAGGACGAAGAGAAAGACGACAGCGAGGAAGAGGAAGAGACCGAAAGCGGTCCCGACCCAGTTCTCGCCCAGCAGCGCTTCGGCGCCGTGTCCGATCAGCTCGCGATTACCCTCAAAGTGCTCAAGAAGCACGGCCGCAGCCATGCCGAAAGCATTGGCGCGATGCAGGTTCTGGCCGAGCTGTTCATGCCGATCAAGCTGGTGCCCAAGCAGTTCGAGGTGCTCGTCGAGCGCGTTCGTGGTGCCTTGGACCGTCTGCGTCAGCAAGAACGCGCAATCATGCAGCTGTGCGTACGTGATGCGCGCATGCCGCGTGCCGACTTCCTGCGCCTGTTCCCGGGCAACGAAGTCGACCAGACCTGGAGCGGTGACCTCTCCAAGCGCAGCACCAAGTGGGCTGCAGCGCTGGGCGAAAAGAACGATGCCATCGTCGCCTGCCAGCAGAAGCTGGTAGACCTTGAAAACGAAACCGGTCTGACCGTTGCCGAAATCAAGGACATCAACCGTCGCATGTCGATCGGCGAGGCCAAGGCCCGTCGCGCCAAGAAAGAGATGGTCGAGGCCAACCTGCGTCTGGTGATTTCGATCGCCAAGAAGTACACCAACCGTGGCCTGCAATTCCTCGATCTGATCCAGGAAGGCAACATCGGCTTGATGAAGGCGGTCGACAAGTTCGAATACCGTCGTGGTTACAAGTTCTCGACGTACGCCACCTGGTGGATTCGTCAGGCCATCACCCGCTCGATCGCCGACCAGGCACGCACCATCCGTATTCCGGTGCATATGATCGAGACGATCAACAAGCTCAACCGTATTTCCCGGCAGATGCTGCAGGAAATGGGTCGCGAACCGACCCCGGAAGAGCTTGGCGAGCGTATGGAGATGCCTGAGGACAAGATCCGCAAGGTGCTGAAAATCGCCAAAGAGCCAATCTCCATGGAGACGCCGATTGGTGATGACGAAGATTCGCACCTGGGTGACTTCATCGAAGACTCGACCATGCAGTCGCCAATCGATGTAGCTACCGTCGAGAGCCTCAAGGAAGCGACTCGTGATGTTCTGGGCGGCCTGACCGCACGCGAAGCCAAAGTGCTGCGCATGCGTTTCGGTATCGACATGAACACCGACCACACCCTTGAAGAGGTCGGCAAACAATTCGACGTAACCCGTGAGCGGATTCGTCAGATTGAAGCCAAGGCGCTGCGCAAGTTGCGCCACCCGACCAGAAGCGAGCATCTACGCTCCTTCCTCGACGAGTGATGACAAACCCCGGCCCAGGCCGGGGTTTTTCTTGGCCATCGAAAAAGTGCCAGCACTGACCGCGCAGTTGTCGGGGCAATCCCGCCAGCTGTTGAATTCCTGCCGAAGTTAATCGTCTTACCCTCACACCCCGCAGCAATGCACGGCTACACTCGAATTCAGACTATCTGCCTAGAGGCTGCTATGCCGAAAATGCCGGCCCTACTGTTGCTGATCCTGTTTTACTGGAGCGCAACGGCCGGCGCCCTGACCCTGACCGAAGACGAGCAAGCCTGGCTCAGCGCCCATCCACAGCTGCGCCTGGGCGTGGACGCATCCTGGCCCCCGTTCGAGTTTCGCGATCAGGAGGGCCTCTACCAGGGACTGGCCGCCGATTACATCAATGTGATCCAGGAACGTCTTGGCGTCACCCTCAAGCCGACCGAGCCAAAAACCTGGAGCGAGGTGCTTGAGCTTGCCCGCAACAATCAACTCGATCTGCTGCCGGGCGTGATGTCGACCCCGGAACGGCAGAACTACCTGTCCTTCACCCGCCCATACCTGGACTTCCCGATCGTTATTCTGGCCCATGAGGGCGGTCGCCAACCGCGCACCCTCAAGGATCTGTACGGGCTGAAGATCGCGGTGGTGGAAAACTACGCGCCCCATGAACTGCTGCGCACCCACCACCCCGACCTCAATCTGGTTGCCCTGCCCAATGTCAGCTCGGCCCTGCAAGCCTTGGCGACCGACGAAGTGGACGCCGTGGTCGGTGACCTTGCTTCAAGCATCTGGAGCCTGCGCGAGCTCAAGCTCGATGGCCTCTACGTCAGCGGCGAAACACCCTACCGCTACCAGTTGGCAATGGGCGTACCCCGGGACAACAAGCAACTGGTGGCCATCCTCGACAAAGTCATCGCCGATATGAGCAGCGATGAAGTCAATGACATCCAGCAGCGCTGGGTCGGCAACGTCGTCGATCAGCGCAGCTTCTGGCACGACATGCTGCTCTATGGCCTGCCGACAGTTGTTCTGCTGATGCTGGTTCTCGCTGCCGTCATCCGCATCAATCGCCGGCTCAGCTCGGAAATATCCCGGCGCATAGCGCTTGAACAGGAACTGCGCAGCAGCGAATACCATTACCGCAGCCTGGTCGAAAGCCTGTCGGCGGTCGCATGGGAAGCCGACGCCAACGATTTCACCTACAGCTACGTCTCGCCCCACGCCGAAGACCTGCTCGGTTACAGCCTGGGAGACTGGCTCAGACCCGGTTTCTGGAGCAGCATCGTGCATCCCGAGGACGCGCTCTGGGCCAAGGCTTACTGCGACAGCGAAACTGCCGCCGGCCGCGATCACAGCCTCGACTACCGCGTGATCCGCGCCGATGGCCATACGCTGTGGGTGCGCGATATCGTCAGCATGATCGAGCAGGGCCAGCGCTCGGTGATGCGCGGCCTGATGATCGATATCAGCGAGACCAAGCGTACCGAGCACGCCTTGCGTCTGTCCGAGCAGAAGTTTGCTTCGGTGTTCCAGCAATGCCCGGATATCCTCCTGATTGCTCGGCACAGCGATGGCTGCCTGCTTGAGGTCAACGAAGCATTCGAGGAGCAGATCGGCCTCGGCCCCAATCAGGTAATCGGCCGCACCGCTACCGAGCTTGGTCTGTGGGGCGTCAGCGGCAGCGGCCCGAGCGTACTGGAACGCTTGCACCTGGGCGGTATTCGCAATCTCGAGATGAGCTTCCGGCGCAGCAACGGCGAGTTGTTCACCGGCCTCACCTCGGCGGAGACCTTCGACCTCGACGGCACCCCGGCGCTGGTCGTGGCCGTACGCGACATCAGCCAGCTGAAGGAAACCCAGCAGCGCCTGCAGATCTCCGAAGAGAAATTCGCCAAGGCCTTCCACGCCTCGCCCGACGGCTTGCTGCTGTCCAGGCAGAGCGACGGCCTCCTGCTCGAGGTCAACGAAGGCTTCTGCCGCCTGACCGGCTACAACCTTGACCCGCGCCTTGACCAAACCTCGCTGGACCTGGGCATCTGGGTCGACCTCAACGAACGCAAGCTGCTGCTGAGCAAACTCAAGAAAGACGGCTTCGTGCGTGATTTCAGCTGCCACATTCGCCGCAGCGATGGTCAGATTCGCCTCTGTGAGCTGTCCGCCAGACCGCTGCCGATTGCCGGCGCCGACTGCATGCTGACTATCGCCCGCGACATCACCGAACGCCATCTCATGCAGGAAAAACTGCAACTGGCCGCCACTGTGTTTGAAAACACTGCCGAAGGTGTGTTGATCACCGACACCGATCAGCGCATCACTGCGGTCAACCGGGCATTCAGCGAGATCACCGGTTACAGCGAGATCGAAGCCCTCGGTCAGACCCCGCGCCTGCTCGCCTCTGGCCAGCATGACAGCGCCTTCTACGTTGCCATGTGGCACCAGCTGACTGCCGAAGGCCACTGGCAAGGCGAGATCTTCAACAAGCGCAAGAACAGCGACCTGTACCCGAGTTGGCTGACCATCAGCGCGGTGCGTAACAGCGAGCGCGAGATCACTCACTTCGTGGCGGTGTTTGCCGACATCTCCAGCCTCAAGCACGCCCAGGCCAAACTGGATTACCAGGCGCATCACGACCCACTGACCGGCCTGCCCAACCGCGCCCTGTTCGAAAACCGCCTGCATGCCGCGCTGCAGTGCTCGCAGGTGTCCAACCGCCAGGGCGCGGTGCTGTTCCTCGACCTCGATCGCTTCAAGCACATCAACGACAGCCTCGGCCACCCGGTTGGTGACCTGCTGCTCAAGGGCATTGCCCAGCGCCTCAAGGAACAGGTGCGCGACGTCGACACCGTGGCCCGCCTGGGCGGTGACGAATTCATCATTCTGCTGCCTGGTCTGCATAAGCCAAGTGACGCCAGTGCCATCGCCAACAAACTGCTGGCCTGCTTCAGCGCGCCGTTCCAGGCCGGCGAACACGAGTTCTTCACCAGCGCCAGTATCGGCATCAGCCTCTACCCACAAGACGGCAGCGACGTCGCCAGCCTGATCCGCAACGCCGACGCTGCGATGTACCGCTCCAAGGCCAAAGGCCGCAACCGGGTCGAAGCCTACACCCGTGACCTCACGGCCCAGGCCAGCGTGCGCGTGGCCCTGGAAAACGAACTGCGCCGCGCCATCGATCGCAACGAGCTGAGCCTGTGCTACCAGCCCAAGCTCAGCCTCAAGACACAAAACCTGGTCGGCGCCGAAGCCCTGATCCGCTGGAACCACCCAACCTTCGGCGACGTTTCCCCAGAGCATTTCATCCACCTCGCTGAAGAGAACGGCACCATCCTCCAGCTTGGCGACTGGGTACTGGAACAAGCCTGCCGGCAGATGCACCAGTGGCAAAAGCGCTATCAGCCGTTCGGCCCGCTGTCGATCAACCTCGCCGGCGCGCAGATGCGCCAGCCCCACCTGGCCAAGCGCATCGAGCAACTGCTCAAGACCTACCAGCTCAAGGCCGGCGACCTGCAGCTGGAGATCACCGAAAACTTCATCATGAGCCAGGCCGAAGAAGCGCTCAGCGTGCTCCATCAGCTCAAGCAGCTCGGCGTGCAACTGGCGATCGACGACTTCGGCACCGGCTATTCATCCCTGAGCTACCTCAAGCGCCTGCCGCTGGACATCCTCAAGATCGACCAGTCGTTCATCCGCGGCCTGCCCGACGACCCGCACGACGCTGCGATCACTCGCGCGATCATCGCCCTCGGCCGGAGCATGCAGCTGACCATCATTGCCGAAGGGGTAGAGAACCAGGCGCAGCAGCATTTCCTCACCGCTGAGGGCTGTGAGCAGATCCAGGGCTACATCGTCAGCTTGCCGCTGCCGCCGGAAGAATTCGCTGCAGGCTTCCTGCGTTTAGCACTATCGGATCTTTCGGATGGCACCCATTCAAAACCCTAGCTATAATCCCCGCCACCTCTGGGGCCTATAGCTCAGTTGGTTAGAGCAGAGGACTCATAATCCTTTGGTCCACGGTTCAAGTCCGTGTGGGCCCACCAAATTGAAAGCCGCGCATTGCGCGGCTTTTTTCGTTTCTGAAATATCACTTACGGCCACGCAGCCGCTTCAGCCAGCACCAGGAAAGAGCAGTCCTCATTGCTAACCGTCGGACCAGCCCGCGCCAATGGCTACTTTGAGCCGAATAGCGTTTTTAATCGGCTCATTCTTGAAAACAGCACGCGTCAGGTGAAATCTACAAATCCCGCAACAACAGCGTCTTGCCCACATTACGCAGCACCTGGCTGTACTGCCGGCGCCAGTTATCGCGCCAGAACGCCGCATCGGCGGCGGTGCCGTCGGTGGAGCGGGCGCGGACGATATCGCTGGCGGCGACTTCTTCGGGTTGTTGCTGGCTCAACATGGGGAAGGCCATGTAACCGCGATAGTGCTGCGCCAAGACCTTGTCCAGAGCAGTGCCCGCGTAACCGCCTTGCTCCAACAGGCGCTGACAGCCGCGGTTCGACAGCAGATAAGCATGGCTGCCGCGGGCACGCACCCGGGCGATGCCACGGCGCCAAGTCAACCAGACCTTGCCCAGGTTTGCGCCCAGGTAGAACAGCTCTGGATCGGCGCTCTGCAGAAAGCGGTTGACCTGCTCGACCTGAAACGGCTCGAACGCTACCAGCGTGGCGTCGTCCTCGAGAATCAACACGCGCCGACAGCCGCGCTCCAAGGCAATGCGCGCGCATTGAACATGGGAATCGAAACAGCCCCGTTCAGGGCTGTGCTGATCGCGCTCGACCAGCACATATTCGATCTTCAGCCCGCTGTCTGCGAACTCGTGTTGCAGCAGCAGGCGGCGATCGGCGCGTTCGCGCAAGCTGATGCAAAAAACGCTATCGACCTGCAGCTGTGTAAGGTCCTTGGATCTGGTCATCCTTCCCATCTCTGGAACTGCGTAAAGACTTCAAGGGTTATTGCCAGGCATAACGTCCCGGTTGGCCTGACACCCACTGGCGTGTGAACTGCGATTGATTTCAAAAGTATAGATCAACTGCGCCAGTCTGCCCGCGACTGTGCCGCAGTGGGTTTATCTGCGTTATAAGTGTCGTCACTCAAGTTCCAGCTGCAGAGAGCCGACATGTCGCAACCGCGTCAAATCATCCTCGACGAAATCGATCGCCAGCTGATCGCCCTGCTTCAGATCAACGCCCGCGAAAGCGTCGCCAACCTCGCCCGGCAGCTGGGCATCGCCCGCACCACGGTCAATTCACGCCTGGAGCGCCTGGAAAACAGCAAAGTCATCGCCGGCTACGGCGTACGCTTGGGCCAGCGCCTGATCGGCGGTGGGCTGCAAGCTTATGTCGGGATCAAGGTCCAACCGCGCGCGGGCAAGGAGGTGGTGCGGCGGATGACGGCCATGGGCCAGGTGCAACAGCTGTGTGCCGTGAGTGGCGAGTTCGACTACGTGGCGTGGCTGCACAGCGAATCGCCGGAACAGCTGGACCAGTTGCTCGACCAGATCGGCAGCCTGGACGGTGTGGAAAAAACCACCACGTCGATCATCCTCAGCAGCAAGATAGACCGCGGCCAGCCGATCTGAAAGCCACTTAATGCCTTCGTCATAACGACGTCATTAGCCTCAAAGTGACGAAAAAAAGATTAAAACGACGCCAGCATGAGTCTTAATAACGAACTGCGCACACCCTAGAATGATCCCAGGCATTTTCTATACTCACGCTTCGCCCTCCGCGCAGCTCCTGGCAAGGTCATAACATGAACAACAATCGCCACCCCGCCGACGGCAAGAAACCAATCACGATTTTTGGCCCGGACTTCCCCTTCGCTTTCGACGACTGGCTGGAGCATCCGGCCGGTCTGGGCAGTATCCCGCTCGACCGCCAGGGCGAAGAGGTGGCGATTATCGGCGCCGGCATTGCGGGGTTGGTAGCGGCCTACGAGCTGATGAAGCTTGGCCTTAAACCAGTGGTGTATGAAGCGTCGAAAATGGGCGGCCGTCTGCGCTCGCAAGCCTTCAACGGCACCGACGGGATCATCGCCGAGCTGGGCGGCATGCGCTTTCCGGTGTCGTCGACGGCGTTCTACCATTACGTCGACAAGCTGGGCCTGGAGACCAAACCGTTTCCAAACCCGTTGACGCCAGCTTCGCCAAGTACCGTCATCGACCTCGAAGGCCAGACCTACTACGCCGAAAGCGCGGCGGATTTGCCAGCGCTGTTTCAGGAAGTAGCCGACGCCTGGGCCGACGCGCTGGAAAGCGGCGCGCGCTTTGGTGATATCCAGCAGGCCATTCGCGACCGCGATGTGCCGCGCCTCAAGGAGCTGTGGAACACCCTGGTACCGCTGTGGGACGACCGCACGTTCTATGACTTTGTCGCCACTTCCAAGGCCTTCGCCAAGCTCAGCTTCCAGCACCGCGAGGTGTTTGGTCAGGTTGGCTTCGGTACCGGCGGCTGGGACTCGGACTTCCCCAACTCGATGCTGGAAATCTTCCGCGTGGTAATGACCAACTGCGACGATCACCAGCACTTGATCGTCGGCGGTGTCGAGCAGGTGCCTCAAGGCATCTGGCGCCATGTGCCGGAGCGTTGCGCGCACTGGCCGGCAGGCACCAGCCTCAGCTCGCTGCATGGCGGCGCGCCGCGCACCGGGGTCAAACGGATTGCCCGTGCCAGCGATGGCCAACTGGCGGTCACCGATACCTGGGGCGGCTGCCGCCACTACGCCGCTGTGCTGACCACCTGCCAGAGCTGGCTGTTGACCACCCAGATCGACTGCGAAGAGTCGCTGTTCTCGCAGAAGATGTGGATGGCTCTGGACCGCACCCGCTACATGCAATCGTCGAAGACCTTCGTCATGGTTGATCGGCCGTTCTGGAAGGACAAGGACCCGGAAACCGGCCGCGATCTGATGAGCATGACCCTCACCGACCGCCTGACCCGTGGCACCTACCTGTTCGACAACGGCGACGACAAGCCGGGGGTGATCTGCCTGTCCTACGCGTGGATGAGCGACGCCCTGAAGATGCTCCCGCACCCGGTGGAAAAACGCGTGCAGCTGGCACTGGACGCCCTGCACCGAATCTACCCGAACACCGACATTGCCGGGCATATCATCGGCGACCCGATCACCATCTCATGGGAGGCCGACCCGTACTTCCTCGGCGCCTTCAAAGGTGCGCTGCCGGGCCACTACCGCTACAACCAGCGGATGTACGCGCACTTCATGCAGGACCACCTGCCGAGCGCGCAACGCGGCATCTTCATCGCCGGTGACGATGTGTCGTGGACCCCGGCCTGGGTCGAAGGCGCGGTGCAGACTTCGCTGAACGCGGTGTGGGGTATCATCAACCACTTCGGCGGCAAGACCCACCCGGACAACCCCGGCCCAGGCGACGTATTCGACGAGCTTGGGCCGATCGCCCTGCCCGACTGACCAGGAGGCGGCATGCACATCGCTCTGTTCCAAGGCCAGCCCGGCCCCCTCGACCTGGCTGGCAACCTCGAACGCCTGCAGCAGCAGGCGCACCAGGCAGCCGCCAGCGGCGCGCAGTTGCTGGTGTGCCCGGAGATGTTCCTGACCGGTTACAACATCGGCAGTGAACAGGTCAAGCAGCTGGCTGAAGAATCGGACGGGCCCTCGGCCATGGCCGTGGTCGAGATCGCCCAGGGGCTCGGGATTGCCATTGTCTATGGCTATCCCGAGCGCGGCGAAGACGGCGCCATCTACAACAGCGTGCAGTTGATCGACAGCCATGGCCGCAGCCTGGCCAACTACCGCAAGACGCACTTGTTCGGTGAGCTGGACCGGGCCATGTTCGATGCCGGCAGCAATCACTTCCCGGTGGTCGAGCTGAATGGGTGGAAGGTCGGCATGCTGATCTGCTACGACATCGAGTTTGCCGAGAACGCCCGGCGTCTGGCGCTGGATGGCGCCGAGCTGATCCTGGTGCCGACGGCGAACATGAAGCCATACGACTTCGTCTGCCAGGTGACGGTGCGTGCACGCGCCCAGGAAAACCAGTGCTACCTGGTCTACGCCAATTACTGTGGCGCGGAAGGCGATATCCATTATTGCGGGCAGAGCAGCATCATCGGCCCGGACGGTGCTGTGCTGGCGCTGGCTGGAGAAGATGAATGCCAGCTGCACGCGGAGCTGGACAGGCACCAGGTCGTGGCCGGGCGCCAGGCATTCCCGTACTTGCAGGACCTGCGGCGCGACCTGCACCAGCGCTGAGCGTGAATGCGCTAGCATGCGCACTCGCCCCTGGAGAATTCATGCCTGACGCCACTCGCCATCTGACCCTGGCCAACGGCCTGCACCTTACCTTGCGTCACGCGCCGCGCCTCAAGCGTGCGGCGGCGGCTTTGCGCGTGCATGCGGGCAGCCATGATGCAGCGACGCGCTGGCCTGGCTTGGCGCACTTTCTCGAGCACCTGTTTTTCCTCGGCACCGAGCGTTTCCCGCTGGAGGATGGCCTGATGCGCTACGTTCAGGGCGTTGGCGGCCAGGTCAACGCGAGCACCCGCGAACGCACCACTGACTTTTTCTTCGACGTGCCGCCCGCTGCACTGGCCGGTGGTCTCGAGCGCCTGTGCCAGATGCTCGCCGAGCCGGACCTGAGCCTAGTGCGGCAAGTCAGTGAACGCGAGGTGATCCACGCCGAGTTCATCGCCTGGTCGCGCAATCGTGAAGCGCAGGACCAGTTCACGCTGCTCCAGCGGCTAGCGGCGGGTCATCCGCTGCGCGCCTTTCATGCGGGCAACCGATACAGCCTGAACCTGCACAATCCGCAGTTTCAGCGCGAGCTCAGGGGCTTTCACCAACGCTTCTATCAGGGCGGGCAAATGGTCCTGAGCCTGTGCGGGCCGCAGTCGCTGGACCAGCTGCAAGCCATGGGAGAGCGCTACGCCAGCGTTTTCGCCAGCGGCCAGCGGGTGATTCAGGCACTGCCACCGGCTTTGAAAGAGCAACTGCTGGTGCCGCCAGCGCCCAAGCACGGCCAACTCGAGCTGCTGTTCGCCCACGATGGATTGCCGGCGGGTGCACAGCAGGCCATGGAATTGCTGCTGGGGTGCATCAGCGACAGCCGCGAAGGCACTTGGCTGGACGCACTGCGCCAACGCGGCTGGGTGCGTGAATGCCAGCCAAAACTGTTGTATGCCTTCGCCGGCCAGTTGCTCTGGACGATACGTCTGCGCTTGACCGACACCGCGCAGGTCGATGAGGTACGAGCGCTGCTGGAGGGCTGGTTGCAGTTCATCAGGCAAGCAGACTTCGACGCGTTGAACGCAGCCTATGCTCAGCTGCAACAGCGCCGGGCGATGTCCGCCAGCGCATTGGAGCTGGCGCAGCGAGACAGCCGTGAAAACCCGCTGCAAGCACTCGATGCGCAATCGCTCCAGGCCCTGCCTGCAGTATTGGATAGCCTGCCGC
Organism: Pseudomonas sp. EZ-C24; assembly: GCF_014525325.1. Taxonomy (NCBI): domain Bacteria; kingdom Pseudomonadati; phylum Pseudomonadota; class Gammaproteobacteria; order Pseudomonadales; family Pseudomonadaceae; genus Pseudomonas; species Pseudomonas sp. EZ-C24. The sequence continues at coordinate 59,550 of NZ_JACDIU010000030.1, forward strand.
TGCAGGCATACGGAAGCTGGCAAATGCCGCCCGCCAATCCTCTGCTGCTCGCGAGCCTGCCCAACACGACGGCAGCGCTACCAGCCGCCCTGAGCATCAGCGCCTGCCTGCCCAGCTCGCGTCAATACGCCGCGCTGTATCTGCGCTGGAGGATCGCAACACCTCTGCGCCAGCGCCTGCACGCAGTGCTGGTCAACGCACTGCGGCCGCTCACCGAGCGCGCCGAGCAGGCCTCGCTACAGATGGACTTCAGTAGCAGCGGCGAGTACTGGCAGTTACGCTGCGCCGGGCTCCCCGCGGCCGTGGTGCGGCTGGTTGAAGAGGCGCTGGCAGTGTTGAACCAACCTGCTGCTGACTGCTGGCAAGCACCTGTAGCGGATGAACCTGCGTTGATTCCGATCAGGGCGCTGCTCAAGCGTTGGCCCGACGAGGTAGCGATTGCGCCCACCGCTCAGCCAGATACTGCCCGAGTGCTGGATCAGGCGATCCTCGACCAAGTCTGGCGGAGCACTCGCTGCCGAGGCCTGGCGGTCGGCTTCGGCGACCCGGAACTGGCAGCATTGGGCTCGGCACTCAGCCGCACCATGTGGGACGAGGCTGCCGACCAAGAGCAGTCGCTCGATGCCAGCACTGTGCCGGGCAAACGCTGGCTATATGCCGACGTAACAGGCAGCGAACACGCGCTGTTACTTTTCTGTCCGCTGCCGGCGCAGCTACAAGGCGCCGGACGGCTGCTTGCACAACTGCTGCAGGGCCCGGTGTACCAGCGCCTGCGGGTCGAACTGCAGTTGGGCTACGCAGTGTTCAGCGCCTTCCGCCAGACCGACGGCATCGGCGGCCTGCTGTTTGGCGTGCAATCGCCCCACGTCCGGCCGGAGCAGATCCTCGCACATCTGCTTGAGGTGTTCAGCGCAGGCGTGACTCTCGACAACGCCGCTCGGCAAGCTTTGGCTGATAGCTTTGACGAGGCAGCGATGCCCGACGCCGAGGTCGCGCAGTGGGCCTGGCAAAGCCAACTGGCCGGTGCAGCGGCCGATCTCGGGGGGCTGCAAGCAGCTATTCTGGACACCGATCAAGCCAGTCTGGACGCCTTGCTGACAGCCCTGATCACGGCCCAGCACGGCTGGCTATGCCTGGCCAACAGCCCAGCGCCTGACTCGCACTGACCGAGATTGTTACTCGCCACGCAACAACCCTTCTCGCAAAATGAACCTTCTGGTACATAATTATCTTGTAAGATAGCGCAACCTCAGCAAATGGAACCTCCTGCCTCAGGGGGTACCAAATAAGTAGCTGACAACCCTCAAGCCCCATCCCGAAGGAGTAATCCCATGTGGACCAAACCTGCTTACACTGATCTGCGTATCGGCTTTGAAGTGACCATGTACTTCGCCAACCGCTAAGCCTGGCTTGCGGTTAGACGCCTCGGTCCCGCCGGGGCGTTGTTGTTTTTGCCTACAGCATTTTGCATAGAGGGTGGCCATGTACGTCCAGATTCTTGGTTCAGCTGCCGGTGGCGGATTTCCGCAGTGGAACTGCAACTGCGTCAACTGCAAGGGTTTCAGGGATGGCTCGCTGCGCGCGCAGGCGCGTACCCAGTCATCGATTGCGCTGTCCGACGACGGCGAGCACTGGGTCCTGTGCAACGCTTCGCCAGATATCCGCGCGCAACTGCAGGCGTTTGCACCGATGCAGCCGGCCCGTGCACTGCGCGACAGCGGCATCGACGCGATCGTCCTGCTCGACAGTCAGATCGACCACACCACCGGCCTGCTCAGCCTGCGTGAAGGCTGCCCGCATCAAGTCTGGTGCACTGACATGGTCCATCAGGACCTGACCAGCGGTTTTCCGTTGTTCAACATGCTCAGCCACTGGAACGGCGGCCTGGCCTGGAACCGTATCGAACTCGAAGGCAGCTTCGTTATCCCTGCCTGCCCCAACCTCAAGTTCACCCCGTTCCCGCTGCGCAGCGCCGCGCCGCCGTATTCGCCGCACCGCTTCGACCCGCATCCAGGCGACAACCTCGGCCTGCTGGTCGAAGACCTGCGCACAGACGGCAAGCTGTTCTACGCCCCAGGTCTCGGTCAGGTCGACAACTCCCTGCTGGAAATGATGCAGGGTGCCGACTGCCTGCTGGTCGATGGCACGCTGTGGCGTGATGATGAAATGCAGCAGCGTGGCGTCGGTACCCGCACCGGTCGCGAGATGGGCCATCTGGCGCAGAGCGGCCCAGGCGGCATGCTTGAAGTGCTGGACGGTTTCGCCAGCCAGCGCAAGGTCCTTATCCACATCAACAACACCAACCCGATCCTCGATGAAGACTCACCCGAGCGCGCCGAAGTCGAACGCCGCGGCGTCGAAGTCGCCTACGACGGCATGAGCATCGAGCTGTAGGAGCCGCACATGAGCGACGCAACGCCGATGTCGCCTGCCGAATTCGAGCAGGCTCTGCGCGCCAAGGGCGCCTACTACCACATCCATCACCCCTATCACGTGGCGATGTATGACGGCCGCGCCAGCCGCGAGCAGATCCAGGGCTGGGTCGCCAATCGTTTTTACTATCAGGTGAATATTCCACTGAAGGACGCCGCGATCCTCGCCAACTGCCCGGATCGAGAGATTCGCCGCGAGTGGATCCAGCGCCTGCTCGACCACGACGGTGCGCCCGGTGAAGACGGTGGCATCGAAGCCTGGCTGCGCTTGGGTCAGGCGGTTGGCCTGGACCCGGAGCAACTGCGCTCGCAAGAGCTGGTGCTGCCCGGCGTGCGCTTCGCGGTCGACGCCTACGTCAACTTCGCCCGCCGCGCCAGCTGGCAGGAAGCCGCCAGCAGCTCGTTGACCGAGCTGTTCGCGCCGCAGATTCACCAGTCGCGGCTGGACAGCTGGCCACAGCATTACCCGTGGATCGATCCGGCTGGCTACGAGTACTTCCGCACCCGTCTTGGTCAAGCCCGGCGCGACGTTGAGCACGGCCTGGCGATCACCTTGCAGCACTACACCACCCGCGCCAGCCAGGAGCGCATGCTGGAAATCCTTCAGTTCAAGCTGGATATTCTCTGGAGCATGCTCGACGCCATGAGCATGGCCTATGAGCTGGACCGCCCTCCCTACCACTCCGTCACCCGCGAGCGGGTCTGGCACAAGGGGATCACACTATGAGTCTTGACCGTCAACAGGTGCCCAGCTGGCGCCCAGGCTACCGCTACCAGTATGAGCCGGCGCAGCAAGGCCACGTCTTGCTGTACCCGGAGGGCATGATCAAACTCAACGAAAGTGCCGCGCTGATTGGCGGCCTGATCGATGGCCAGCGCTCGGTCGCGGTGATCATCGCCGAGCTTTCCCAGCAGTTCCCCGATGTGCCCGAGGTCGCTGACGACATCGAGCAATTCATGGAGGTGGCCCGTGCCGAACACTGGATCGTCCTCGCCTGAAACAGCCGGCAAAGCCGGCGTCGGCCTGCCGCTGTGGCTGCTCGCCGAGCTGACCTACCGCTGCCCGCTGCAATGCCCGTACTGCTCCAATCCGCTCGATTTTGCCGAGCAAGGCCAGGAGCTGACCACGGCACAGTGGTTCAAGGTCATGGCCGAAGCGCGCGAGATGGGCGCGGCACAGTTGGGCTTTTCTGGCGGCGAGCCGCTGGTGCGCCAGGACCTTGCCGAGCTGATCGGCGAGGCCCGCCGGCTGGGCTTCTACACCAACCTGATCACCTCCGGCATCGGCCTTACCGAAAAGCGCATCGCCGAGTTCAAGACCGCCGGGCTGGATCACATCCAGATCAGCTTCCAGGCCAGTGACGAGCAGGTCAACAACCTGCTCGCCGGCTCGAAAAAAGCCTTCGCGCAAAAGCTCGAAATGGCCCGCGCCGTCAAAGCCCACGGTTACCCGATGGTGCTCAACTTCGTCACCCACCGGCACAATATCGACAAGATCGACCGTATCATCGAGCTGTGCGTGGCGCTTGAGGCCGACTTCGTCGAGCTTGCCACCTGCCAGTTCTATGGCTGGGCGCAGCACAACCGCGCCGGGCTGTTGCCAACCCGTGCGCAGCTGGAGCGGGCCGAACGCATCACCAACGAGTACCGCGAGCGGCTCAAGGCAGCTGGCAACCCATGCAAGCTGATTTTCGTCACCCCTGACTACTATGAAGAGCGACCCAAGGGCTGCATGAATGGCTGGGGCAGTATCTTCCTTACCGTCACCCCCGACGGCACCGCACTGCCCTGCCATGGCGCGCGGCAGTTGCCGGTGCAGTTCCCCAATGTGCGCGAGCACGACCTTCGGCACATCTGGTATGACTCGTTCGGCTTCAACCGCTACCGCGGCTTCGACTGGATGCCCGAACCCTGCCGCTCGTGCGACGAGAAGGAAAAGGACTTCGGCGGCTGCCGCTGCCAGGCGTTCATGCTTACCGGCGATGCCAGCAACGCCGATCCAGTGTGCGCCAAGTCGGCCGAGCATGGCATCATCCTCCAGGCACGTGAGGAAGCCGAGCACGCCCATCAGGCCATCGAAGAGCTGACATTCCGCAATGAACGAAACTCCCGAGTCATCGCCCGCGGCTGAGTTCAGCGCCGCCCAGGCCGTCGCCGCCGGCACCGACTTCGCCGACCTCAAGGTCGGCGCGGCCGGGCTGTTCTGGAACGAATTCCGCCCTGCCGACGGCGCTTGCCGCCTGTGGCACTGGCGCGAGCAGCAAGCCCATTGCCTGACGCCGGACGGTTTCAGCGCACGCAGCCGTGTCTACGAATACGGCGGCGGCAGCTTCTGCCTGGGCGAGGAGGTGCTGGTATTCGTCAACGAGTCCGATCAGCAGATCTACCTGCAAGGCCTCGATGGCTCTGCGCCACGCGCCCTGACCGCTGCCGCCGACTGCCGCTATGGCGATGTGCTGTGGCATGCCGGCGCAGTGCTCGCTGTCGAAGAGCAGCACGCTGACAGCGTTGTGCACCGCTTGGTCTGCTTCGCCGATGAGGGCCGTCAAGTGCTGGCCGAGGGCGCCGACTTCTATTCGGCACCGACCCTGAGCGAAGACGGCCAGCGCCTGGCCTGGATCGAATGGGACCGCCCGGCACAGCCCTGGACCCGCACTCGATTGATGTGTCGCCAGCGCGACAGACACGGCGAGTGGACTGCCGCGCTATGCCTGGCCGGCGATATCGACCCAGAGCAGTCCTTGCAGCAACCCCGCTTCGACGGGCAAGGCAGGCTGTATTGCCTGTCTGATCGCAACGGTTTCTGGCAGCCATGGGGCGAGATCGAGGGCGATTGGAAAGCACTACCAGCAGTCGCCGCCGACCACGCCGCCGCGCCCTGGCAACTGGGTGCCAGCAGTTGGCTGGCAATCACACCTGATAGCTATCTGGCCAGCTGGTTCGAAGACGGTTTTGCCCAGCTTGGCCTGCACAGCGGTGATCAGGTTCAGCGCTTCGCCAGCGAGTACACCCGCTTTCGCAGTCTGGCTCTGGACGACCGCCATATCTACGCCATCGCCGCCTCGCCGATCAGCCCAGCCGCAGTCATCGCCATCGAGCGTGTCAGCGGCCAGACCAGCGTGCTTAGCGGCGGTGGCCTGCCGCTGCCCGCCGAGCGGATCAGTCGCCCGCAGCCGATCCGCTATCCCAGCGGCGACGCCCATGCCCATGGCTTCTTCTACCCGGCGGCCAACCAGCCGCAGAGCGCCGCGCCGCTGGTGCTGTTCATCCACGGCGGGCCGACCTCGGCCTGCTACCCGGTACTCGACCCGCGCATCCAGTACTGGACCCAACGCGGCTTTGCCGTGGCCGACCTCAACTACCGCGGCAGCAGCGGTTATGGCCGCGCCTATCGGCAAGCGCTGCACTTGCGCTGGGGCGAAGTCGACGTCGAAGACGCCTGCGCTGCAGTCTGTTACCTGGCGGGGCTGGGCCTGATCGACCCGCAGCAAGCGTTCATTCGCGGCGGCAGTGCTGGCGGCTACACCACCCTGTGCGCGCTGGCATTCGCCGATGTATTTCGCGCCGGCGCCAGCCTCTATGGCGTCAGCGACCCGCTGGCGCTGGCACGGGCGACGCATAAGTTCGAAGGGGATTATCTGGACTGGCTGATTGGCGATCCTGAACGAGACGCCGAGCGCTACCGCCAACGCACACCGCTGCTGCATGCCGAGCAAATCAAGGTGCCGATGATCTTCTTCCAGGGCGAGCTGGATGCCGTGGTGGTGCCCGAGCAGACTCGCGCCATGCTGGCGGCGCTGAAAGCTAACGGGATCGAGGCTGAAGGGCATTTTTATGCCGGTGAGCGGCACGGTTTCCGCAAGGCCGAGAACCTTGCGCATGCACTCGAGGAAGAATGGAAGTTCTATTGCCGGGTACTCGACCGTTGAGCCGAGTTCCCCGCAATTGCAACAGAGGGCCGCAGCGCGGCCCTCGTCACGTCAGCGCTTGGCGATGATATACACCGCGTGGATGATGCCGGGGATATAACCCAGCAACGTCAACAGGATGTTCAGCCAGAACGCACCGGCAAAGCCGACCTGCAGGAACACGCCAAGCGGCGGCAGAAGGATCGCGATAATGATGCGAATGAAGTCCATGCATGTCTCTCCGTCAGTGGTTACTACACAGACTCGCGCGCTTGCGCAGAGGTTCCGCAGGCACAACATCTTGCGCTAAAGGCAAAAAAACGCCCCGGGCCGAATAAGACAGGCCCGGGGCGATGCGCAGAAACGCCAGACGGTTCGTTGAAATAAGTGAGCGCTATTGCCGATCAGGCGCGCATCTCGCGACGGTTGTGCTGTTGCCCGTGCAGCCGGGCAAAGGCTCTGGCCAGCTTAAGCAGCATCTCGTCGACAAGCCCGCGGCTAATCGTCAGCGCCGGGGCAAAGCGGACTACATCGGGCTGGGGCGCCTGCAGCAACAAGCCCTCCTGCAATGCCGCCTGCACCAACGCTGGCGCCACCTCATCGTGTAACTGCAGCGCCCACAGCAGACCCTGCCCACGCACCTCGCCATGACCATAACGGCCGGACAACCTGCTCAGGCCTTCGCGCAGGTGGCGGCCGCGGTCCTTGATCTGCTCGAAGAAGCCAGGCGCGAGCACGCTCTGCAATACCGCCAGGCCGGCCGCGCACATCAGTGCATTGCCGTGCTGGCTGCCTTGCAGCTCGCCAGGCTCGGCGCAGCAGGCGCTACCGCGGGCCAGCAGCGCGGCGATCGGCACGCCACCCCCCAGGCCTGTGCCAAGGGCGATAATGTCGGCACGCACGTCATATCGCTGTTCGGCCAACAACGCACCGCAGCGGCCGATGCCGGTCAGTGCTTCGTCGAAAATCAGCAGAATGCCCAGCTCGCGGCACAGCCGTTCGACACCCTGGAGATACTCGCGGCTGGCCGGGATAACGCCGGCCTCGCCCTGGATCGGTTCGAGCATGATCGCGACCGTGCGCGAGTCGACGGCGGCGTGCAGTGCGCTCAGGTCGTTGAACGCCACCTGGCTGAAGCACGACGTATCCAGACCGCGCCCGTGGCAGGCCTGGCTGGCCGTAATGACATGATCGGCGCCGCTGCGATGCAGTTGGCCCCATTTACGCGCCAGGCGGATCGCCGCTGCGCACGCTTCGGCACCGCTGTTGAGCAGGTACGCCTGGTCACTGCCGGTGCTCTGGCAAAGTTTCTGCGCCAGCAGCAACTGGTTGTGGTTGGTTAGCTGCCCGCCGCAGTTAAGCAATGTCTGGGCCTGAGCACTCAGCGCTTCGCTCACCACTTGCGGGCAATGGCCGAGACTGTTGCCTGCACTGCCTTGGGTGAAGTCCAGATAAACCCGACCGTCGTTGTCCCATAACCACGAGCCCTGCCCACGCACAAAAATCGGCGCAGGCAGCGCGGCGGACGCCATCAGCCATTCGCTCGATAGCGACGCGGCAGCTGCCGGTGCTGCTGGTACAGGTTCGACCACCGCGACACCTGGCCGGCGCAGCTTGAACAGATTCATCAGAACTCCAGACCGATCTTTCAGCGTGGCCTATCAAAAGTGTTTTTCAGCGACTGCAACAATCGGTCGCTGCAACAGCAGGTAAATGCTTGAAAACGCCGCTAGACTAGGCACAACCGGGCACCCTGGCCATTTCGATTTCCCAGCTTTTTCGATAAGTATTGCTTATGGATTTTCGCCAACTGCGTTATTTCGTCGCGGTCTATGAAGAAGGCCACGTCGGCCGTGCTGCCGAACGTCTGTCACTGTCGCAGCCGGCCTTGTCCCAGCAGATTCGGCAGCTGGAACACAGCCTCGACCTGAGCCTGTTCGAGCGCAGCAACAAGCGCCTGCTGCCGACACTGGCCGCGCACACCTTGTACAACCATGCCCAGCCCTTGCTCGACGGCTTGCAGCGCGCCCATGAGGCTATGCGCAGCTTCAAAGGCCAGGCACTGCGTACCCTCGCCATCGGTGTCCTGCAGACCGTCCGCCCCGGGCTGGTACCGCAGTTGCTGGAGCGCGTGCGCCGGGCGCAGCCGCACTTGGTGGTGCAGATCTACGAACTGTCGGGGCTGGAGATCGAGCGGCGTCTGCTCAATGGCAATCTGGATATCGGCATCAGCTATCTGCCGCCGCGCCAGGCAGGCCTGCACGGGCTGATGCTGTATGAAGATGAGCTGCAACTGGTCATCCCAGACACCCACCCGTTGAAGGACTTCAAGAAGGTCTCGATCAGGCAGGCGGCTGAATTGCCGCTGCTTATGCTGGGTGAAGAGTTTCAGATCCGCCAGATCTGGAAGGAGCAGCTGGCCAGCCAGGGCCGCAGGCCGCAGGTACAGGCCGAGATGAACAACATGGCGGGAATCCTCGACAGCCTGGCGCACACCTCGCTGGCAACCATCCTGCCAGGGCGCGCCAAGGCAGCGGCCGAGGATGATCAAGGGCTGCTGTGGAAGCCCCTCAGCGAGCCGCGCGTACCACTCAAGGTTGGCCTGGTGTTTCGCGATGCGCAGCGCCAACAGGCGTCGCTGGAGCTGTTGCGCACATTGCTCGAAGAAGAAACCGACGGGCGCCCGCTGGGCGTGTCGCCGCTGGACGTACTGGGCTGACGGTAAAAACCACGCAACAAAGAAAACCCCGCCTAAGCGGGGTTTTCCAGACTGTTTCCCTGACATCCCTATCGCCTCACCATCCTGGCGAGATTCCTTCGTGTCCCTGTTCTGTCCTTTACGCTTCCTGCGTTCCGTCCATGTGAGAAATATTAGCTGTGGATCCAATCTGAAGATAGAGGCGAAAAGTCACCACGTCGTGTAGGAAAAGGCTTACAAATCACCCCAGCTTTGTTACGGCATGTGATCAAGGTGTCAGAACTGCGCAGCGTCCAACAGATACAGCGACTCGCTACCCGCCTTGACCGACGCCACCAACGAATCCACCCGCGGCAGCAACCGCGCAAAGTAGAACCGCGCCGTGCCCAGCTTGCCCTGATAGAAGGCCGCATCGCCCTCGCCTGCCTTGGCTGCCTGGGCCATACGCGCCCACATATAGGCATAAGCGACATAGCCGAACGCGTGCAGGTACTCAACCGAAGCTGCACCGATCTCGTTCGGGTTGAGCTTGGCCTGCTCGATAACCCACTCGGTCAGCCCATCCAATTGATCCAGGGCAGTGGCCAATGGCTGGGTAAACTCGCCCAGCTCGCTATCGGCACCAGCCACGAACTGGCGAATTTCGTCGGCAAACACCTGGTAGAGCGCGCCACCGCTGGCGACCACCTTACGGCCCATCAGGTCCAGCGCCTGAATGCCGTTGGTGCCTTCGTAGATCTGGGTGATGCGCGCGTCGCGCACCAGTTGCTCCTGGCCCCACTCACGGATGTAACCGTGGCCGCCAAACACCTGCTGGCCATGCACGGTGCACTCAAGCCCGGTGTCGGTCATGAACGCCTTGGCCACCGGTGTCAGCAACGCCACCAGGTCCTCGCTGCGCTTGCGCGTGGTCGGGTCTTCGCTGTACTTGGCGTTGTCCAGTTGCAGGGCAACGTAGGTGGAGAATGCTCGACCGCCTTCGATCAAGGCTTTCATGGTCAGCAGCATGCGCCGCACATCCGGGTGGACGATGATCGGGTCGGCGACTTTGTCTTTTGCCTGTGCGCCGACTGGCGAGCGGCTTTGCAGGCGATCGCGGGCGTACTCGACGGCGTTCTGATAAGAGCGCTCGGCCGAGGCCAGGCCTTGAATACCGACGCCCAGGCGCTCGTAGTTCATCATGGTGAACATGGCCGCCAGGCCCTTGTTCGGCTCGCCGACCAGGTAGCCGACCGCGCCGTCGAAGTTCATCACGCAGGTCGCCGAGCCCTGAATGCCCATCTTGTGCTCGATCGAGCCGCAGTGGGCCGAGTTGCGCTCACCCAGGCTGCCGTCGTCGTTGACCAGGAACTTGGGCACCAGCAGCAGGGAAATGCCCTTGGGCCCCGCGGGTGCGTCCGGCAGCTTGGCCAGCACCAGGTGAATGATGTTTTCGGTCAGGTCGTGCTCGCCACCGGTGATGAATATCTTGGTCCCACTGACCTTGTAGCTGCCATCCGCCTGCGGCTCGGCCTTGGTACGGATGATGCCCAGGTCGGTGCCGGCATGGGCCTCGGTCAGGCACATCGAGCCCGCCCAGACGCCGCTGTACATGTTCGGCAGGTATTTGTGCTTGAGCGCTTCGCTGGCATGAGCGTTGATCGACAGGCAGGCGCCTGCGGTGAGCATCGGGTACAGCCCGAACGACAGGCTCGAGGCGTTGATCATTTCCTCGACCTGAGCCGAGATCGCCTTGGGCATGCCCATGCCGCCAAACTGCGGATCACCGCCAACACCGACCCAGCCGCCTTCGGCGTAGGTCTGGTAGGCCTCAATGAAACCGGCTGGGGTGCGTACGCTGCCGTTGTCCCAGTGGCAGCCCTCTTCATCGCTGGCGCGGTTGAGCGGCGCGATGCTGCGGGCGGTGACCTTGCCGGCTTCTTCCAGCACCGCCAGAGCGGTGTCCTGGTCGACCGCCTCGGCCAGCTCGGGCAGCTGTGCCCACAGCGTGGCCACGTCGAAGACTTCATTGAGAACGAAGCGCATATCACGCAGGGGCGCTTTATAGTCAGCCATGGACAACCTCTCACTAGTCGGGTCGGGGCGGTCCTGGCAAGGACCGCGGCACTGGAGTGAAATCAGTGTAACCGAACAACTTTTGCGAGACATAGGGTCATCACGTGACCCTATAGTCAACCCCAGTCAACCTAAGTCATGCCATTCGCACAGCGCCGCGGCGTGATTGGTGGCCGAACATCACTACACAGTTACGCCCGGCAGCCTTGGCGCTGTACAGCGCCTCGTCGGCAGATTTGAGCACCGCCTCGGGGTTGCGGTGGTCGATCAAGCGTTCGGCCACGCCGATGCTGATGGTGACCGATACGGTAGCGCTGGCCGAGCCGCTGCGCCGTTGCCGGCCGGCGCTATCGTCCTGCGGGCGGCTGTTCTGGTCGCGCAGCTGGATGGCGTAGTTGGCGATCATCTCGCGTACCGCTTCCAGATGCGGCAGACACTCTTCGGCAGTCTTGCCGGCGAACACCAGGGCGAACTCTTCGCCGCCATAGCGGTAAGCCCGACCGCCCCCCGTCACTTTCGACAGCCGGCTGGCAACCAGCCGCAGCACCTGATCACCGACGTCGTGGCCGTGGGTATCGTTGAATTTCTTGAAGTGGTCAACGTCGGTCATGGCAATCACGTAGTTGCGCCCCAAGCGCTGCATACGCTCGTTCAGCGCACGCCTGCCAGGCAAGCCGGTGAGCTCGTCGCGGAAGGCCATCTGATAGGCCTCATGGGCGACCGCTGCGGCGATCATCAGCATGACCTGGCTGCACATGATGTTCAGGGTGAACGGCAGGATGAAGGTTTTCGGCAACATCCACAGCAGGCCCAGCAAGCCGATGATCTGCGCCGCATGCAGCGGTCGCGGCTGGCGCAGGTACTGCACCGCCAGCAGGATGAAAACGATGACGAAGACCGGGTACGCCAGCTGGATCAGGCTCATCCACTGACCGTGCAGCGACGGCCAGCGGATCTCCGCCAGCCAGCCCAGCAGCGCCTCCGGAAAGCTCTGCTGCAAGGCCACCGCCACGCTGCCGACGGCAAACAGCACGGCAAAGCGGGCGAGCATGTCCTGGGCCAGATGAGTGCGTTCCTGCCAGGCGGCGAACAGGCCGAACAACGCAGGTAGCAGCAGGCAGACCAGGTGAAAGATCACTGCAGCGTCTTCACGCACGCGGCCGTTGTCGCGATAGAAGTCGGTCTGGGTGTCGAGCAGGTAGTAAGCGATATACACCGTGACCATCACAAACAGCTCACGCTGCCGACGGTACACCGCGCAATAGGCGCCGCCGAGCAGCAGCACCATGGTTGGCAGCACATTGAACAAAGACGTGAAGAAGACGCTGAGGTCTCTCACATAGGCCGCCGCCAGCCCCGACACCAGTAACACCAGTGACGGCAGGAAATGGCTTACGCGTACAGCGGATAACTGAAACAAGGGTATCTCCAACCCGGCAGATCAATAATGGCATTGTGCCTTTACTTCATCGGCAGCGCACATGAATAGATGAATACACCAGATGTTTAACGGCAGGCGTGGAGCCAGGCTTAGCTTTTTCTGTGCATGGCGCTACGCGGCCCGGACGAGCGCTCACAAAAAAACCGCCTGCCGGTGAGGGCAGGCGGTTTTTGATGTTGCCAGCGCGGCTTAGATGGCCAGGCCGAAGTCTTCTTCTTTCATCGCCATCAGGTTACCGGCACCGGACAGCATGGTCGCTGCATGGGTGCGGGTACGCGGCAGGATACGCTGGAAGTAGAAGCGTGCGGTCTGCAGCTTGGCGGTGTAGAACGCTTCTTCGCTGGTGCCGGCGGCGAGTTTTTCAGCTGCCAGACGGGCGATATCAGCCCAGAAGTAGGCCAGGCAGGCGTAGCCCGAGTACATCAGGTAATCGACCGACGCGGCACCGACCTCTTCACGGTCTTTCATGGCGGCCATGCCGACTTTCATCGTCAGTTCGCCCCACTCCTTGTTGATCGCCGCCAACGGCTCGACGAATTCCTTGACCGCTTCGTTGCCTTCCTGGGCCTGGCAGAACTTGTGCACGATTTTGGTGAAGCCCTTGAGCGCTTCGCCCTGGGTCATCAGCACTTTACGCCCGAGCAGGTCGAGGGCCTGGATGCCGGTGGTACCCTCGTAGAGCATCGAGATGCGGCTGTCGCGCACGTTCTGCTCCATGCCCCACTCGGCGATGAAGCCATGGCCGCCGTAGATCTGTACGCCATGGTTGGCGGCTTCGAAACCGACCTCGGTCATGAACGCCTTGGCGATCGGGGTCATGAAGGCCAGCAATGCATCGGCCTTCTTGCGGGCTTCTTCGTCCTTGCTGTACTTGACGATATCGACCTGCTGCGCGGTGAAGTAGACCATCGCTCGGTTGCCTTCGGCAAAGGCCTTCATGGTCAGCAGCATGCGCCGTACATCAGGGTGGACGATGATCGGGTCAGCGGCCTTTTCAGGTGCCTTGGGGCCGGTCAGCGAGCGCATCTGCAGACGATCGCGGGCGTATTTAAGGCCACCCTGGAATGCCACTTCAGCGTGGGCCAGGCCTTGCAGCGCGGTACCCAGGCGAGCGGTGTTCATGAAGGTGAACATGCAGTTCAGGCCTTTGTTGGCCGGGCCAATCAGGTAACCGGTAGCGCCGTCGAAGTTCATCACGCAGGTGGCGTTACCGTGGATGCCCATCTTGTGCTCGAGCGAGCCGCAGCTGACGCCGTTGCGCTCGCCGATGGCGCCATCGGCGCTGGGCAGGAACTTGGGCACGATGAACAGCGAAATACCCTTGGTACCAGCAGGGGCATCCGGCAGCCGCGCCAACACGATGTGGACGATGTTGTCGGCCATGTCGTGCTCACCGGCCGAGATGAAGATCTTGGTCCCGGAAACCTTGTAAGAGCCATCCGCCTGCGGCTCGGCCTTGGTCCGCAGCATGCCCAGGTCAGTGCCGCAGTGCGGCTCGGTCAGGCACATGGTGCCGGTCCATTCACCGGTGACCAGTTTGCTCAGGTAGGTGTCCTGCTGCTCGGCGGTGCCGTGCTCGGAAATGGTGTTCATCGCGCCATGGGACAGGCCTGGGTACATGCCCCAGGACCAGTTGGCTTCACCGACCATCTCGCTGACCGCCAGGCCCAGCGACTCAGGCAGGCCCTGGCCGCCGTGAGCAACATCATGGGCCAGGCTCGGCCAGCCGCCTTCGACGAACTGTTTGTAGGCTTCCTTGAAACCAGTCGGGGTCTGCACACCCGACTCGCTCCACTTGCAGCCTTCGAGATCGCCAACGCGGTTCAGCGGCGCCAGCACGTTCTCGCAGAACTTGGCACCTTCCTCAAGGATCGCATCGACCATGTCGGGCGTGGCTTCCTCGCAACCCGGCAAGCTCTGGTAGTGCGCTTCATAGCCGAGCAGTTCGTCGCGAACGAAGCGAATATCACGCAGAGGGGCTTTGTATTCAGGCATTGCGATGAACCTCTTGAGGAGTCCGGTGGAGTGAGCGCCGACAGCAACCGGCACTCGGTCAAACAGTTGTTTGAAACTTACGTTTAGGTGCAAACAAAGTCAAGAAGGGACTATGGTGCCATTTACGTCGCGAAACATGGCGTATCTGCCATGTGCCCGTAAATGCAACTGCGGGCCTCACTGCAGAGGGCAACCGAGCAGACAACGGTGTTGTCTGGTCAGCGCCATCGCAGTCAGGCCCGCAGAGGTTTCAGCGAGATTAGCAATCAGGCGTAGGTGTCGATGAAGCGGCCGAGCAGTTCGTCGGAAGCCTTGGCGACTTTCACACCAAGCTCGACTTCAGTCTTGCCCAGCGCCAACTGCACCGTGCTGGTGGCCATGTCCATTTGCTGGCTGCGGTCGACGGCGCGCAAGCGCTCGGCCTGATAGTCGCTGGACTGGCTGGTGGCGGCACGTTCGACGGTGCCGTTGGCGATCTGGCTGGCGGCCTGATCAACGCGGTTCTGGCCCGCCTGAATGGCGCCAAGACCTGCGTAGTAGGCAGAGCTACCGGTGATTTCCATGTCAAAACTCCGATGACGCTGGATAACGGACAAACTTCATTAAAGCAGGCCAACGCCGAAAAGGCCCGTTTAAATCGCTAATAGCCTAGTGCCATTCGATAGACCGAGGGTATGCGCGCGGAGCTTAATCAAGCAGGTCAAGCTGCAGATGTTCGGCCACGGCATCGGCGCTGGCTTGCTTGAGTTTGGGCACCCGCCCCAGGCACGGCGCGGGCAGGCGTTCAGCGAGGCTGGCCAGGTTTTCTTCCAGCCGCGAGGTGCGCGGCTCAATCACATTGGCCACCCAGCCGGCCAACTGCAGGCCATCGCGGGCAATCGCTTCGGCACTTAACAGCGCGTGATTGATGCAGCCCAGGCGCACGCCGACCACCAGGATCACCGGTAGCTTCAGCGCGATCGCCAGATCGGACAGGTTGGCATGGTCCGACAACGGCACCCGCCAACCGCCGGCACCTTCGATTAAGGTGAAGTCGGCGCCCTCTGCCAGAATCCCCTGCATCGCCTTGAGCAAAGCAGGCAGCGCCAGCGCCACGCCCGCTTCGCGCGCAGCCAGGTGCGGGGCGATTGCCGGCTCGAAAGCGAACGGATTGACCCGTTCATAAGGCAACTGGACGGTACTTTGATCAATCAGCGCTAACGCATCGGCATTGCGCAGGCCCTTGCTGGTCACCGCGCATCCCGACGCCACCGGCTTGGCCGCGAGGGTGCTCAGACCTTGCAGCCGGGCCGCATGGAGCAAGCCGGCAGCGATGGTGGTCTTGCCCACGTCTGTGTCGGTACCGGCAATGAAATACGCTTGGCTCATGTCATTCCCCAGCCTGCTGAGGCTTGCGCAGCACGGCATACACCACCTGATAGGTGGCCGGCAGGCCGGAGGGCTGGCGCCAGTGTTCGTAGGCCTGCAGCAAACCCTGCATGCGCGCCCGCCCCGTTAGGCCGGCCGGCCGGCCAGGGTTGAGGTTATGCGCACCCAGCGCCTTCAGTTCATGGGTCAGGCTGCGTACATCGGGGTAGTGCAGCACCTGCGCCCGCTGTTGCAGAGCCAGCAACTGCAGGCCGCTGCCGGCACACAGCCGCTGGTAATCTTCGAACCGGCGGAAGCGGTTGACGTGGACCATGCCGTCTACTGCCTGCCAACTGGCGCGCAACTCTTCCAGAGTGCCTACGCACAGGCTGCTGAACGCCAGCACTCCACCAGGGCGCAACACCCGCTGTGCTTCGCTGAGCACGCTGGCGAACTGGCTGCACCACTGCACGGCCAGGCTACTGAAAATCAAATCGACACTGGCGTCCTGCAGCGGCAGGCGTTCGGCATCGCCGACCACGTGGAACTGCGCGCCACCTTGCTGCCGAGCGTGATCTAGCATGCCTTCGGCAATGTCGACGGCCACGCCGACAGCGCCGGCAAAGCGCTCGGCCAGCACGCGGCTGAAGTGACCGGTACCGCTGCCCAGGTCGAGCCAGCGGCTTGGGGTGAGATCAGCCGGCAACTGCTCGAGCAAAGCCACACCGACGGCGCGCTGCAACGCGGCAACGCTGTCATAACTGGCAGCAGCCCGCGAAAACGACGCCGCCACCTGGCGTTTGTCAGGCAAGCCGCCCGGCAGGGTCGGATGGGACAGATCAGTCATCGCCGCTCTCGTGCAAAAAAATCTTGATGCCCGCCGCCAGGTCCTGCGGATATTCCAGCAGGAAGGCATGCGAGGTGTTTTCAACCAGACCGACCTCGACGTCCGGGACCAGCTCGCACAGCGCCTTGGCTGCCTCTGCCGGGACCAGCACATCGCTGCCGGCAAACAGGTGCAACTGCGGCCCGGTGTACTCCACCAAGGCGTCGCGGGTATCCAGCTTGCCCAACACCTCCAGGCCGCTCATCAGGTACAGCGGATCAGTGCTCGGCAAGCCGACATTGAGTTGCTTGAGCACGGCCAACTGATCCGGCGCACCCTGGGTGCACAGCGAGCGAAAGCGCTTCAGGGTGACCTGCAGATGGCTGCGACAGCCGTCGGCAAAGGTGCTGAAGGTGTCTGCCGGCATGCCGTGCGGCCAGTCGGCGCGGCTGACGAAACTAGGATTACTGGCCAGGGTCAGCAGGCCGCAGCAGCGATCACCGCGTTTGCGGGCCAGCTCGCTGGCGAGCATCCCGCCCAGTGACCAGCCACCCAGCCAGGTGTCCTGGGGCAGGGTGCGATCAAGATGGTCGACCCAGGCCTGGACATCGCCGTCGGGCAATTCCGGCAGCGCCAGCAGGTCGACCTGCAAGCGCGGATCCTGCGCGCGCAGGCTTGCCGCCAATGGATGCAGTGCAGCAGTACCCAGCCCCCAGCCGGGCAAGAGAATCAGGCGATTACGCATCGGCGCGCTCCAGTTGTGGATAACAGTCTGCCAATGCATTCAACAATAGCTGCACCTGCGCCTCGGTGTGCGCCGCGCTCAAGGTCACCCGCAGCCGCGCACTACCGGCTGGCACTGTCGGCGGGCGAATGGCGGTCACCAGCAAGCCGCGTTCGCGCAGCATCTGCGACAGGCGCACAGCACGGCCGCTGTCGCCGATCAGGATTGGCTGAATCGGCGTCTGGCTGTCCATCAGTTGCAGGCCGATCTGCTCTGCCCCCTCGCGGAACTGGTGGATCAACGCCGCCAACTGCTCGCGCCGCCAGCTTTCGTCACGCAGCAGCTGCAGGCTCTTGAGCGTGGCGCAGGCCAGCGCCGGCGGTTGGCTGGTGGTGTAGATGTAGGGCCGAGCGAACTGCACCAGTGCCTCGATCAAATCATCACTGCCGGCAACAAACGCACCTGCGGTGCCGCAGGCTTTGCCGAGGGTGCCGATCAACACTGGCACCTGATCCAGACCAAGGCCGAAGTGCTCGACGATTCCGCCGCCGTTGGCGCCCAGGGTGCCGAGGCCGTGGGCATCATCGACCATCAGCCAGGCATTCGCTGCGCGGGCGGTCGCGGCCAGTGCGGGCAAGTCGGCGAGATCGCCATCCATGCTGAACACGCCATCGGTAACCACCAGGGTATTGCCGGTCGCCCGCTGCAGGCGGCTGGCCAGGCTCTGCGCATCGTTGTGCAGATAACGATTGAAGCGCGCACCGCTGAGCAGGCCGCCATCGAGTAGCGAAGCGTGGTTGAGGCGGTCTTGCAGCACCGTATCGCCCTGCCCGACCAATGCGGTAATGGCACCGAGGTTGGCCATGTAGCCGGTGGAAAACAGCAGCGCACGCGGCCGCCCGGTCAGCTCGGCCAGGGCTTCTTCAAGCTGGTGATGCGGGGTGCTGTGGCCGATGACCAGATGCGAAGCACCGCCACCGACCCCCCAGCGCTCGGCGCCGGCGCGCCAGGCAGCGATCACCTCAGGGTGATTGGCCAGGCCGAGGTAATCATTGTTGCAGAAGGCCAGCAGCGGCTGGCCATCGACCACCACCTGCGGCCCCTGCGCGGTCTGCAGCAGCGGCCGTTGCCGATACAGGTCGGCCGCACGCCGTTCGGCCAGGCGCGCGGTGAGGTCAAAGGCCATTTCAGGCCGACGCTGCGTCGTAGAACATCTCGCTGCTGCGCTGCTCGACCAGGGCCTGCTCGATGGCTGCCTGATGCACTTCGTCAGCATGCTCTTCGCGCGCTTCCGGCTTGATCCCGAGGCGGGCGAACAGCTGCATGTCCTTGTCGGCTTGTGGGTTGGCCGTGGTCAGCAGTTTTTCGCCGTAGAAGATCGAGTTGGCCCCGGCCATGAAGGCCAGCGCCTGCATCTGCTCATTCATCTGCTCACGCCCGGCCGACAGCCGTACGTGCGACTTGGGCATGAGAATCCGCGCGACCGCAAGCATACGGATGAAATCGAATGGGTCGACGTCGGCTTCTTCAGCCAGCGGCGTGCCGGCAACCTTGACCAGCATGTTGATCGGTACCGACTCAGGATGCTCGGGCAGGTTGGCCAGCTGAATCAGCAGCCCGGCGCGGTCGTCCAGCGACTCACCCATGCCGAGGATGCCGCCGGAGCAGATCTTCATGCCGGCGTCGCGCACATAGGCCAGGGTCTGCAGGCGCTCGCTGTAGGTGCGGGTGGTGATGATGCTGGTATAGAACTCAGGCGAGGTGTCGAGGTTGTGGTTGTAGTAGTCCAGGCCAGCCTGAGCCAGCGCGACAGTCTGGTCCTGGTCCAGCTTGCCGAGGGTCATGCAGGTTTCCAGGCCCAATGCCTTGACCCCTTTGACCATCTCCAGCACGTAAGGCATGTCTTTGGCCGACGGATGCTTCCAGGCCGCGCCCATGCAGAAGCGCGTCGAGCCAATGGCTTTGGCGCGGGCGGCCTCTTCCAGCACCTTTTGCACTTCCATCAGTTTTTGCTTTTCCAGCCCGGTGTTGTAGTGGCCGGACTGCGGACAGTATTTGCAGTCTTCCGGGCAGGCGCCGGTCTTGATCGACAGCAGGGTCGAGACCTGCACACGGTTGGGATCGAAATGCGCGCGGTGCACGCTTTGCGCCTGGAACAACAAATCATTAAAGGGCTGCTGGAACAGCGCCTTGACCTCGGCCAGGCCCCAGTCGTGACGTGTTGTAGCAATTGTGCTGGCGCTCATCGGCGTTTCCTTATCTAGGCTCTGACTGGCGCGCAGGCCAAGAAAGCCGCCAGCGCATCACGGATAGGCGCAATATTTACGGAAGGGCCATGGACTGTCAACCAATACTCAGATGGATGGTTTACAAGTGTACAAATATTAATCAAATTTGTTTGCTGTGTGATGAACACGCTTATCAGCCCTACCCGCTGTGCAGCGCCTGCGAGCAGGAATTGCCCTGGCTGGAGGAACAATGCCTGCGCTGCGCGTTACCGCTGGCCATCGCCGGCCTGCATTGCGGCCCCTGCCACCGCAGGCCACCGGCCTTCAGCCAGGTGATTGTGCCGTGGCATTTCGGCTTCCCGCTGGACAGCCTGATCAGTCGCTTCAAGCATCGCGGGCAGTGGCCCCTCGGTCGTTTGCTGGCGGGCTTGCTCGGGGATGCGTTGGCGCATCGCTACACCGAGGGCTTGCCCAGGCCGGACTACTTGTTGCCAGTGCCTTTGGCGGCCCGTCGGCTGCGCCAGCGCGGCTTCAATCAGGCCGGTATGCTTGCGCGCTGGCTGTCAGGCCAACTGGGCATCGCCTGCAACGAGCGCTGGCTGCTGCGCACTCGCGACACCCCGGCCCAGCAAAAACTCGGCGCCAAGGCGCGCCGGCGCAATCTGCGTGAGGCGTTTACCCTGGCGCCAGGCGTTGATGTCGAAGGGCGGCACCTGGCAGTGGTCGACGACGTGCTGACCACCGGCGCCACTGCCCAGGCCATTGCCAAGCTGCTGCGCAAGGCCGGCGCCCAGCGGGTCGATGTCTATTGCCTGGCGCGCACGGCCAAACCTGGCCAGGCCTGAGCGGGCGCCGGGGTTGACTGATGACGCTACGGGAGGCAACTTCGCCAGTCTCACACCGCCTGGCTCAAGCGCATGTCTCTGCCCACCCAGCTCACCCAACACATCGCCCGCCGCCCGCAGCGCATAGCCCTGCTGCAGCACATCGCCGAGCAGGGCTCGATCACCCGCGCGGCGAAGGCTGCCGGGATCAGTTACAAGTCCGCCTGGGACGCCATCGACGAGCTCAACAACCTTGCCGCGCAGCCTTTGGTCGAACGCAGCACGGGCGGCCGTGGTGGTGGCGGCGCGCAGTTGTCGTCAGAGGGCCAGCGCGTGCTGCGCCTTTACTTGCGCCTGCAAGCGCTGCAGGCGCAAGTGCTCGAGGCCGCTGAACACAGTAGCGACCTCGACCTGCTCGGCCGGCTGATGCTGCGCACCAGCGCGCGTAATCAGTTGCAGGGTGAGGTCAGCGCAGTGAGCAGCGAAGGTCGGCATGACCGGGTGACCCTGGCGCTGAGTGGCGGGCTGCAGATTCAAGCGCTGATCACCCGCGATAGCACCGAGCGGCTGGAACTGGCGCCAGGCAGCCAGGTAGTGGCCTTGCTCAAGGCCGGCTGGGTGCACCTGCTCGGCCCGGAGGACACCGCAGAACCAGGCAGCAACACGCTCGGCGCCACGGTCGCCGAAGTGCTCGCTGAAGAAGAGGCCAGCTGCGAAGTGCGCCTGCAACTGAGTAATGGCCAGACCCTCTGCGCTTTTGCCGAGAGCCAGTGGCTGACAGCTCATGGGGTGACCACCGGCAGCGAACTACGTGCGCAGTTCCATCCGGCTTATGTACTGCTGGGCGTGCCGGCCTAGCGACCTCCGGTGCGCAGGGTAATGGAGTACCATGGTGCTCACGATGTCGCCCTGCGGAGCTCCAATGTCCCACCCTTTCGATACCCTCACCCCCGACCTGGTCCTTGATGCGGTAGAAAGCCTGGGCTTTCTCAGCGATGCCCGCGTGCTGGCGCTCAACAGTTACGAGAATCGGGTCTATCAGGTGGGCATCGAAGACCAGCAGCCGCTGATCGCCAAGTTCTACCGGCCGGGGCGTTGGACCGACGCACAGATCCACGAAGAACACGCCTTTACCGCCGAGCTTGCCGACTGCGAAGTGCCGGTCGTGGCGCCAATCAGCCATGAAGGCCAGAGCCTGTTCGAACATCAGGGCTTTCGCTTTGCCTTGTTCCCACGCCGCGGCGGCCGGGCGCCAGAGCCGGGCAATCTCGACCAACTGTATACCCTAGGCCAGTTGCTCGGGCGCCTGCACAAAGTCAGCGCCACGCGGCCGTTTGTGCACCGTGAGTCGCTCGCTGTGGATAACTTCGGGCATGCCTCGCTGCAGACCTTGCTCGACGGCAACTACGTGCCCAAGGAACTGCTGCCAGCTTATGAATCGGTCGCTCGCGATCTGCTCAAACGGGTTGAAGCGATCTATGCGCGCACCCCGCACCAGACCATCCGCCTGCACGGCGACTGCCACCCAGGCAACATCATGCACCGCGAAGACGCCTACCACCTGGTCGATCTGGACGACTGCCGGACGGGCCCGGCAGTGCAGGACCTGTGGATGATGCTCGCCGGCAGCCGCGAAGAACGCCTGGGCCAGTTGGCCGAGCTGATCGACGGCTACAACGAATTCCACGACTTCGACCCGCGCGAGCTGCCGCTGATCGAGCCGCTGCGGGCCTTGCGCCAGTTGCACTACAGCGCCTGGCTGGCGCGGCGCTGGGACGACCCGGCGTTCCCGCGCAGCTTCCCCTGGTTTGGTCAGCCGCGTTACTGGGGCGATCAGATCCTTGCCCTGCGCGAGCAGATCTCGGCGCTGGACGAAGCGCCGCTGAAATTGTTCTAGGAGCAGGTGCAGGTCTGTCTACAATGGGTGCTGTTATTTAGCTACCTAAGCAAGGATTCGGCATGCACGCTGCAAACCCGCGTCGCGGGTATATTCTCGGCCTGACGGCCTACATCATCTGGGGCCTGTTCCCGCTGTACTTCAAAGCCATTCAGAGCGTGTCGGCGGTCGAGATCATCGTCCACCGGGTGCTCTGGTCGGCGTTGTTCGGTTCGCTGTTACTGTTGCTGTGGAAGCACCCCGGCTGGTGGCGCGAGTTGCGCGACAACCCCAAGCGCCTGGCAATCCTCGCCTTGAGCGGCACATTGATCGCCGGCAACTGGCTGACCTATGTCTGGGCGGTAAACAACGGGCGCATGCTCGAAGCCAGCCTCGGCTATTACATCAACCCATTGATCAACGTGCTGCTGGGCATGCTCCTGCTCGGCGAGCGTTTGCGGCGGCTGCAGTGGCTGGCGGTCGGCCTGGCAGCGGTCGGGGTCGCACAGCAGGTGTGGCAGGTCGGCAGCCTGCCGTGGGTGTCGCTGGTGCTGGCGCTGACCTTTGGCTTCTATGGGCTGATCCGCAAGCAGGCACCCGTCGCGGCACTGCCCGGGCTGGTAGTGGAGACCTGGATGCTGGTGCCGCTGGCTGCGGGCTGGCTGTTGCTGCACCCGGCTGCCAGCAGCACGCAGGGGGATTTCTTCAGCAGCACTGAAGCGCTCTGGCTGATTGCCGCCGGGCCGGTCACGCTGGTCCCGTTGGTGTGCTTCAACGCAGCCGCGCGACACCTGCCCTACACCACCTTGGGTTTCCTGCAGTACCTGGCACCGAGCCTGGTGCTGTTGCAGGCGGTGCTGCTGTTTGACGAGCACCTGTCGTCGAGCACGCTGGTCGCATTCATGTTCATCTGGGCCGGTTTGGCACTGTACAGCGTGGATGCCTGGCTTAAAGTGCGCAAGCGTACCTGATCAATAAATGACCAAAATCCTGCAGGCCACAGCTGGCGTGGCCTGCAGCAACCTCTCCAGAGGTTATCCACATGCTGATCCCCGCGCTTTGTGCACAAGCGCCTGATTACTGAGCGTTTTTTGCTCAATCCTCGGCAAGCGGCATGGGCATTGGGCCGAAGCGGTACGCCCCCAGGTTATCCACAGGGACGTCCCCGTAAATCAGGGATAACCGCACCGCCCTGGCTGTGGACTATTCTTCGGCGCGCAGCTCAAGTTCGACCATCAAATCATCGGCCAGCGCTTCCAGGCTCTGCTGCAGATCCTCCAACGAAAGCGCCATCGGCAACGCCAGCAGCGCGTTGGCGTGGAACAGTGGCTCGCTGCTCATCGGCGCCGGCCGTACTTCAGTGGTGAAGCGCTCCAGATTTACCCCCTTGTCTGCCAGCAATCGGGTAATGTCGCGAACGATACCTGGGCGGTCATTGCCCACCAGTTCCATACTGATTGGCTTCCAGTTAGCCGCAGGCTCGGCGCCGCTCTCGGCGATCAGCACGCGGATGTTGTGGCTGATCAGTTGCTCCAGCGCTTTGACCAATTCAGCGTGGGACTCAGTCGGCACCGCCACCCGCAGGATCCCGGCAAACTGCCCGGCCATGCGCGACATGCGGCTTTCCAGCCAGTTGCCGTTGTGGCTGGCGATGCACTGGGCAATGCGTTCTACCTGCCCGGCCTGGTCGGGGGCGATCACGGTCAATACTAGGTGGTCCACTGCGTACTCCTCTGCCCTGCCAAGGTTTCAGCCAGGCCGAACATGGCGCAAAGGCTGGCAATCGAGTGAGTATAGGCAAGCTGTGGCAACCTGCCGCAGGGCAGTCCGAATGACTAATCGTGTACTGTTTCAAGATTTATCTGGAACAATCTACCTGTTTTTTGCGAACATGCGGCTTCCCAGCGTGACCCTATGCGACCAAATGGTCGCACAGCGACGCTTTTAGTCTGATGTTCACCCGCCTGCTGCTTCATGTAGTATGCCCCGACGCGGACTACAAAACGTCGCTGGATGTCTGCCGATGGCGCCTGTGAAAATACGCAAACCGCCCGCCAGCGCGTCTGGCAGGCCGCACCCAGCCGCCTGCGGGCATGTACTGGTGCGTGTTTGAAGAAGCGCTACAGGCTTAATACGATGAGCGAAATAGCTGAGCAGAGTGAGGCAAGCAATGACTGAACACGTTCAAGTCGGTGGCCTTCAGGTCGCCAAGGTGCTGTACGACTTCGTCAACAACGAAGCCATTCCAGGCACCGGCATCGTCGCCAAGGATTTCTGGCTCGGTGCGGAAAAGATCATCAACGACCTCGCTCCGAAGAATAAAAACCTGCTCGCCAAACGCGACCAGCTGCAAGCCCAGATCGACGCCTGGCACCAGGCGCGTCAAGGCCAGGCTCACGACGCCGCAGCCTACAAGGCATTCCTCCAGGAAATCGGTTATCTGCTGCCAGCAGCAGAAGACTTCCAGGCAACCACGCAAAACGTCGACGAAGAAATCGCCAGCATGGCCGGCCCACAGCTGGTAGTACCGGTGATGAACGCGCGTTTCGCCCTCAACGCCGCCAACGCGCGCTGGGGTTCGCTGTACGACGCGCTGTATGGCACCGACGCCATCAGCGAAGAAGGTGGCGCCGAAAAAGGCCAGGGCTACAACAAGGTCCGTGGTGACAAGGTCATCGCCTTTGGCCGCGCCTTCCTCGACCAGGCTGCGCCTCTGGCTGCTGGCTCGCACGTCGACTCCACCGGCTACCGCATCGATGCCGGCAAGCTCGTGGTTGCGCTCAAGGGCGGCAGCAACAGCGGCCTGCGCGACGATGCACAGTTGATCGGCTACCGTGGCGAGGCCGCGGCGCCAACCGCAGTCCTGCTCAAGCACAACGGCCTGCACTTCGAAATCCAGGTCGACGCCAGCACCCCGGTCGGCAGCACTGACGCCGCCGCCGTCAAAGACATCCTGATGGAATCGGCCCTGACCACCATCATGGACTGCGAAGACTCGGTTGCTGCAGTCGATGCCGACGACAAGGTGGTGGTTTACCGCAACTGGCTGGGCCTGATGAAAGGCGATCTGTCCGAAAGCGTCAGCAAGGGCGGCAAGACCTTCACCCGGACCATGAACCCGGACCGCGAGTACACCGCACCGAACGGCGGCAGCGTAAGCCTGCACGGTCGCTCGCTGCTGTTCGTGCGCAACGTTGGTCACCTGATGACCAACCCCGCAATCCTCGACGCGCAGGGCAATGAGATCCCGGAAGGCATCCAGGATGGCCTGTTCACCGGCCTGATCGCCTTGCACAACCTCAAGGGCACCACCACCCGCAAGAACAGCCGCACCGGCAGCGTCTATATCGTCAAACCGAAAATGCACGGCCCGGAAGAAGTGGCGTTTGCCGCAGAAATCTTCAGCCGCGTCGAAGACGTGCTGCAGATGCCGCGCAACACCATGAAGGTTGGCATCATGGACGAGGAGCGCCGTACCACGGTCAACCTCAAGTCGTGCATCAAGGCTGCGGCCGAGCGCGTGGTGTTCATCAACACCGGCTTCCTTGACCGTACCGGTGACGAAATCCATACCTCGATGGAAGCCGGCGCCGTTGTGCGCAAGGGCGCCATGAAGAACGAGAAGTGGATCGGCGCCTACGAGAACAACAACGTCGATGTCGGCCTCGCCACTGGCCTGCAAGGCCGTGCCCAGATCGGCAAGGGCATGTGGGCCATGCCTGACCTGATGGCGGCCATGCTCGAACAGAAGATCGCTCACCCATTGGCCGGTGCCAACACCGCCTGGGTGCCGTCACCGACCGCCGCGGTACTGCACGCCCTGCACTACCACCAGGTTGATGTGCAGGCGCGTCAGGCGGAACTGGCCAAGCGCGCGCCGGCCTCGGTCGATGACATTCTGACCATCCCGCTGGCAGCCGACACCAACTGGTCCGACGAAGAAATTCGCAACGAGCTGGACAACAACGCCCAGGGCATCCTCGGCTATGTCGTGCGCTGGATTGACCACGGTGTGGGCTGTTCGAAGGTGCCGGACATCAACAACGTCGGCCTGATGGAAGACCGCGCGACCCTGCGTATCTCCGCACAATTGCTCGCCAACTGGCTGCGCCACGGCATCGTGCGCGAAGAGCAGGTGCTGGAAAGCCTCAAGCGCATGGCGGCAGTGGTCGATCAGCAGAACGCTGCCGACAGTTCGTACCGGCCAATGGCGCCGAACTTCGACGACAACGTTGCCTTCCAGGCAGCGCTGGAGTTGGTGCTCGAAGGTGCCAAGCAGCCGAACGGCTACACCGAGCCGGTGCTGCACCGTCGCCGCCGCGAGTTCAAGGCGCGCAACGGGCTGTAAGTGGAGAATGCTAGGGCCGCTTTGCGGCCCTAGCTTCACTCAATCCGCAATTCCTTCCTCACCAGCCGCAACAGCTTGTCCAGATCCGGCGGCTTGACCATGAAGTCCAGCACCCCAAGGTGCATCGCCTTGACGGCCTCTGGCACCTGCGACTCCCCCGACACCACCACAATGGGCAAATCTGCCCGCACCGAACTGCGAATCTGCTTGATCAGTTCAAGCCCATCCACTGGCCCCATGCGCAGATCGGTGATCATCATGCCAATACGCGGTTCACGCCTGAGTGCCCGCAACGCAGCCAATGCGCTCGACGCACTGATGCAGCGAATACCTTTGCGATTCAGATACCAAGCCAGGGCCCTACGGCTGAGGATGTCGTCGTCGACCACCAGCACCAGCGGCAGTTGCGGCGGTGGCGCGCTGACCAAGGCCAACGCCTCGCGCTCGGCGTCACTCAGAATGTCGTCATGCTCACCCATGGTCTTCCCGTTGAAATATCGTCTGCACAGCGTATGACCACAAATTCGCCGAATGTGCTATCGGCCCGTGCAGCCAACGTCGCCGAACGGGCGTTATGCCCTCATAGACTTACGTCCAATGGGCACGAACCGGCCGCCAGCCGACCATGGGGACCGAGAACAACAAGGCCGACTTCACTATATATAGTTAGATATATATAGATCGGCACAGCGATACGGTCAGCTCATGAGTAAAAAGGACGCCTACAGCCAAGCCGGCAGAACCGCGGTGTTGCAGAACATCCAGGGCACATTGCAGTTCCTGCAGCGCTTTCCGCCGTTCAAGCAGATGGAACACAGCCATCTGGCCTTTATGGTGGAGCAGTGCCAACTGCGCTTCCACGCCAGCGGCGAAAGCATCATCAAGCCCGCCGATGGCCCGGTCGAGCACTTCTATATCGTCAAGCAAGGGCGCGTCGTCGGTGAGCGCCAGCACGTCAGCCAGGCCGGGGTAGAAACTACCTTCGAGATCACCAGCGGCGAATGCTTCCCGCTGGCGGCCTTGCTTGGCGAGCGTGCGACCCGCACCGAGCACGTTGCCGGCGAGGACACCTTCTGCCTGCAGCTGAACAAAGCTGCGTTCATTCGCCTGTTCTCGATGTCGGATGTGTTCCGTGATTTTGCTCTGCGCGGCGTCAGCAGCCTGCTCGATCAGGTTAATCAGCAGGTGCGCCACCGTGCGGTAGAAAATCTCGGCAGCCAATATTCCCTGAATACACCTCTGGGCGAGCTGGCCATGCGTCACCCGGTGGTGTGCACTCCGGACATGCCCTTGCGCGAAGCGGTGCGCCTGATGCACGAACAGCAGGTCGGCAGCATCGTGATCATCGATCCGCAGCGCTTTCCGATCGGCATCTTCACCCTGCGCGACCTGCGTCAGGTAGTGGCCGATGCCAGCGCCGAACTGAGCGCGCCGATTGCCCTGCACATGACCGCCGCGCCGTTTTACCTGGCGCCGGATGCAACTGCGTTCGATGCGGCCATGGCGATGACCGAACGACATATTGCCCACGTCTGCCTGGTACATGAGCGGCGCCTGTGCGGGGTGGTGTCCGAACGCGATCTGTTCTCCTTGCAGCGGGTCGACCTGGTCCATCTGGCGCGCACCATCCGCCATGCGCCACGGCTGGACACATTGGTGTCGCTGCGCGGCGAGATCAGCCAGCTGGTCGAGCGCATGCTCGCCCACGGTGCTTCGTCGACGCAGATCACCCAGATCATCACCCTGCTCAACGACCACACCGTGTGCCGGGTGATCGAGCTGGCCCTGGCCGAGCGTGGCGATCCCGGCGTAGCATTCAGCTGGTTGTGTTTTGGCAGTGAAGGCCGCGGTGAACAAACCCTGTTCACCGATCAGGACAACGGCATCCTGTTCGAGGCCGACGATACTGCCCAGGCCGACGCCCATCGGCGCGCTCTGCTGCCGCTGGCGCAGTACATCAACCAGTGCCTGGCGCAGTGTGGTTTCAGCTTGTGCCAAGGCAATATCATGGCCGGCAACGCCGACCTGTGCCTGTCGCGCAGCGAGTGGGCGCGGCGCTTTGCCGGGTTCGTCCGCGAGGCCAGCCCGGAAAACCTGCTCGGGTCTTCCATCTACTTTGACCTGCGCGCGGTCTGGGGCGATGAGCAGGCGGTCGAACAATTGCGCCAGGGCATGCTTGCCCAGGTCCGCGACAATCGCATTTTCCAGCGCATGATGGCCGACAATGCCTTGCGCCAGCGGCCACCGGTGGGGCGCCTGCGCGACTTCGTACTGACCCGTCAAGGCAACGACAAGGCCGCCACCCTCGACCTCAAGGTGCAGGGCCTGACGCCGTTTGTCGACGGCGCCCGTCTGCTCGCCCTGGCCAACGGCATTGGCGCCTGCAACACCCTCGAACGCCTGCGTCAGCTGGTCGCCAGAGAAGTCATCGATGCCCTGGACGGCGCCGCCTTCGAAGAGGCATACCACTTCATCCAGCAAACCCGCATGCAGCAGCATCAACGCCAGAGCCGCGCCAACCAGGCCTACTCCAACCGGCTTGACCCGGACAGCCTCAACCAGCTCGATCGACGCATCCTGCGTGAGTCGCTGCGCCAGGCTCAACGCCTGCAAAGCAGCCTGGCCCTGCGGTATCAGCTATGAGTCTGTTTACCTGGCTGCGCCCTTCCCTGCCTGCCGCCGTCGACCCGGCCATGCGCCAGCGCCTGGCGCAATTGCCCAAGCCAGCGCCGCCAGGCGTGCATTCGCTGCGCGAGCAGCGCTGGGTGGTCATCGACCTGGAAACCAGCGGGCTCAACCTAAACCGTGATCAGGTGCTGTCGATCGGCGCAGTGGCTATCGAAGACGGCGCCATCGATTTCAGCCAGCAGTTCGAACGCACCTTGCACCGCCCGGCGCAGAAGACCAACCCCAGCGTGTTGATCCACGGCCTCGGCCCGGATGCCCTGGCCGCCGGCTCAGCGCCGGCAACGGCGCTGCTGGAGTTGCTCGAGTTCATCGGCGACAGCCCACTGCTGGCGTTCCACGCGCCGTTCGATCAGCACATGCTCGGCCGCGCCTTGAAAGACAGTCTTGGCCATCGCTTGCAGCACAGCTTTTACGACGTGGCCGAAATCGCGCCGATGCTCAACCCCGACACGGTAATGCGCGAGGCCGGCCTGGACGACTGGATCGGCCACTTCGGCCTGCAGGTGGATGAGCGCCATCACGCCAGTGCCGACGCCCAGGTCACCGCCGAGTTGGCCCTGATCCTGTTCAGCCAGGCCCGCCGGCAGCAGCTCGACAGCCCCCTGCAACTGAGCACGCGCCTGCAGCAATGGCGGCGGCGCAAGGCTCAGAGTCACAGTTGGTAATAGCTATCCGATAGACGTGGATTGCGTGCGGCCACCCGCCTCTGTAACAATCGCGAATAATTATCGTTAGTTAACGCATTCTTTCCGGGGAACGCTCTTGCCGTCTGCGCACAGTCCACATGCTGATCTGATCGGTGCGCTTTATCGCGACCACCGCAGCTGGCTGCTGGCCTGGCTGCAACGCAGCACGCGCTGCCAGCAACGCGCCGAAGACCTGAGTCAGGACACCTTCGTGCGCTTGCTCGGGCGTGACCAGTTGCCGGTGCCGCGTGAGCCAAGAGCG
Source organism: Pseudomonas sp. EZ-C24 (assembly GCF_014525325.1). Classification (NCBI taxonomy): domain Bacteria; kingdom Pseudomonadati; phylum Pseudomonadota; class Gammaproteobacteria; order Pseudomonadales; family Pseudomonadaceae; genus Pseudomonas; species Pseudomonas sp. EZ-C24. The sequence continues at coordinate 89,888 of NZ_JACDIU010000030.1, forward strand.
TTTCTTGCTGCAGTGGCCAAGGGTTTGCTGTTCGATCATTTCCGCCGGGCTGCGCTGGAGCAGGCTTACCTGGCGGAACTGGCGCAGATGCCCGAAGCCGAACAGCCCTCGCCGGAACTGCAACTACTGATTCTCGAAGACCTCAAGGCCATCGACCGCTTGCTTGGCAAACTGTCGAGCAAAGCCCGCGCTGCGTTCCTGCACAACCGCCTGGATGGCATGGGCCATGCCGAAATCGCCGAGCGTCTGGGCGTTTCCGTCTCCCGTGTGCGTCAGTATCTGGCCCAGGGAATGCGCCAGTGCTACATCGCTCTGTATGGCGAGCCGACGTGAGCACCAGCCCGGTCTCGAACAAGGTGCTGGACGCTGCAATCGCCTGGAAGCTGTGCCTGGACGACAGCCCCGGCGTGCCAGAGCAGCGTAGTGAGTTTCTACGTTGGCACGCTGCCAGCGAAGAGCACGCTCGCGCCTGGCGCCAACTGGGCATGCTCGACCAGCGTTTCAGCGCCGCAGTCGGCCCAGCGCGCAAGGCACTGCTGCAGTCGCGGGTCAGCTTGCGCCGGCGGGTTGGTACCCTTGGCGGCGGACTCGCCAGCGTGCTACTGGTCGCCGCGCTGGTCCTGCAACTCGATGCACCGTCGCTGTCGCCGGGTTACTGGCTGGCAGATCAGCGCACCGCCACCGGCGAATTGCGCACCCTGCGCCTGGAAGACGGCACGTTGCTCAGCCTCAATACCCATAGCGCCGTGGATATCGATTTCGAAGGCAGCCAGCGCGTGATCGTTCTGCATCAGGGCGAAATCTCGGTTGAAACCGGCCATGACGACCTGCGGCCACTGCTGGTGCGTACCGATGATGGTCGCCTGCGCCCACTAGGCACACGCTTTCTGGTCAAGCGCGAAGCGCAAGGCACGCGTCTTGAAGTGCTCCAGTCGCAGGTCGCGGCAATGCCTTCCAACCGTGCAGATGAGCAGGTCCTGGCAGCAGGCCAGCAGGTCATGATGACGGCCAATGGCCTCAGCCAGATCAGCCCGGTTGCGGCCGGCGCCGATGCCTGGACCCGCGGCATGCTGGTGGTGGACAACGTGCGCCTTGCCGATCTTATCGCTGAGCTGGGCCGCTACCGCAGCGGCCATCTGGGCGTCGCGCCCGAGGTAGCCGACCTGCGCGTGACCGGCAGCTTCCCGCTGACCGATATCGACCTGGCACTGGCCTCACTGACCCCTGCATTGCCGGTCAAGGTCGAGCAGCGCACGCCATGGTGGGTCAAGGTCGTCGCGCAATGAGCCGCTAGCGGCAGCGCCGATAAATTTATTTCGACAGGCCCCTGTCACTTTTCAATTCTCGCTCGGCAAGGAAGCACAAAGCACTTATCCGTCGAGGAGCCGCTGCATGCCCCGTGCCGTTGATCGTATCCTGCGCCCCAGCCTGATGGCTCTGGCGATTGCCCTGTCTATCCCGATGGCCAGCCCTGCTCTGCATGCTGCCGAGCAATCGCAACTCGCCTATGACTTGCCCAGCGCGCCACTGGCGACGACCCTGAATCAGATCGCTAGCCAGGCGGGTATCGCCCTGGCGATCGACCCAGCCCTGGTCAGCGGGCGCACCGCGGCGCCGGTCAAAGGCCAGTACGATGCCCTCGGCGCACTGCAGGCGGCCCTGCGCGGCAGCGGCCTGCAACTGCAGCAGAGTAGTGTCGGCAGTTACAGCCTGGTGGCCACGCCGGAAGGCAGCCTGGCGTTGCCGGAGACAAGTATCAATGCGGCCGGCGAGTATGAGAGCGCATGGGGTGCCAGCACCGGCTACGTCGCTACGCGCACCGCTGCGGGCACCAAGACCGACACGCCGATTGTCGAGACTGCACGCTCTCTGTCGGTGATTACCCGCCAGCAGTTGGACGACCGCCAGGTTCTCAACCTGAACGACGCCCTGCGCTACACCGCTGGTGTGCAGAGTAGCGGCTATGGCTCCGACTCGCGCGCCGATTGGCTGCGTGTGCGCGGCTTCGACCCGACCCAGTTCCTTGATGGCCTGGCGCTGCCCAAAGGCTCGTTCGCCAACCCCAAGGTCGAGCCATGGAACCTTGAGCGCATTACCGTACTGCGTGGCCCTGCCTCATCGGTTTATGGCCAGACCCCGCCGGGCGGTATGCTCGACATGGTCAGCCGCCGCCCGCAGGCAGAGAGGGCTCATCAGATCGAAGTCCAGGCCGGCAGCAACGAACACAAGCAGATCAACTTCGACAGCACCGGCAAGATCGACGACGAAGGCCGCTTTCTGTACCGCATCAGCGGCGTGGTGCGTGACAGCAATTCACCCATCGATCACATCCCGGACAAACGCTACAACATCGCTCCGAGCCTGACCTGGAACGTTGACGAAGACACCAAGCTGACCTTCATCAGCCAGTACACCCGCGACGATACCGGCATTACCGGGCAGTTCCTGCCGCTGCAAGGCACCAAGTTGCCATCTGCGGCAGGCAAGATCTCTCACCACAAGAATCTTGGCGAGCCCGACTGGGACTTCTACGACCGCACCTACTACGCCCTTGGTTACGCCTTCGAACATCGACTGAACGATACCTGGCAGTTCCGCCAGAATCTGCGCTACACCAAAAACGATCTGTCGTTCCAGGCCGTCAACGTCGGTACCTTTAACACCGTCGACGCCGACGGCAACGTCAACCGCGAGTCAGGCATCATCAACGAAGACATCAGCCAGTTTGCAGTGGACAACAACTTCCAGGCTGACTTCGACACCGGCGCCGTCAGCCACACGCTTCTGCTGGGCCTCGACCACCAACGCGCCAATACCAACTACCAATGGTTGTATGGCCTGGGTGTGCCGCCGATCAACGTCAATCGGCCGGTGTATGGCGCTGACATGTCCGGGGTTAGCTACATTACCCTGCAAGATTTCAACCAGAAGACTCAGCAGACGGGTGTGTACGTGCAAGATCAAATGTCACTGGATAACTGGCGCCTGACCCTCGGCGGGCGCGAGGACTGGGTGCACACCGGGACTCGATTCAACGTCAACAATGCCACCAGCACCCAGCGTGACAAGGCCTTCAGCGGCAACGTAGGCTTGAGCTATGTGTTCGATAATGGCGTCACGCCGTATATCTCCTATACCGAGTCGTTCCAGCCCACCATGGGTGCCGATGCCCGAGCAGCGCAGTCGTTCGCACCGACCGAGGGCCGTCAGTACGAGGTCGGCGTGAAATACCAGCCGGTTGGCAGCCAGACCTTGCTGACCGCCGCCGTGTATGACCTGACCCAGCAAAACGTGCGTGTAACCGAAGGCAGCATCACCCGCCAGGTCGGTGAATTGCAGGTTCGTGGCCTGGAGCTGGAAGCGTCCACGCAGTTGACCGACAACTTCAAGGCGATTGCCTCCTACACCTACACCGATACCGAGATCACCAAGGGTCTTGCCACCGACGTCGGCAACCGCATGGCATTGATTCCGCGCAACCAGGCAACACTTTGGGCTGACTACACCTGGCACAACGGCCTGCTTGACGGTTTCGGTGTCGGTGGTGGCGTGCGCTATGTAGGCGATACCTACGGCAACACCGCCAACACCAGCGTGGCGCATGTCAGTTCCTATACGGTCTATGACGCCTCGGCGCACTATGACCTCGGCCGGCTGGACAACAGCATGAAAGGCCTGAGCGTAGCGGTCGAAGCGAAGAATCTGTTCAACAAGGACTACTTGGCGAACTGCGACGGTTTCTGGTGCTATTACGGCGACGAACGCAACGTCGTAGCCAGCGTCAATTACAAGTTCTGAGTCGCGCCCGGGGCCGCTTTGCGGCCCGTTCGCGGGCAAGCCCGCTCCTACAGGTATTGCGCACACCCCACCTTTGGCGCCGCTCCCGACGCCCCCCTGGCAACCCGGAAACGCGATGAAAAGCCTAACCCTGCGCCGCTGGTCCACGGTCCATACCTGGAGCAGCCTGATCTGCACACTGTTCCTGCTCCTGCTGGCGATCACCGGCCTGCCGCTGATCTTCCATCACGAACTGGAACACTTGCTCGGCGACGCCCCCGTACTGCGCCAGATGCCTGCCGATACCCCGCACCTGGACCTGCAGCAACTGGTGCTCAAGGCAGAACAGTATCGTCCTGGCGAAGTCATGCAGTACTTCGGCTATGACGAGGACGAGCCCAACGGCGTAGTCGCCATCACTGCCGCCACGGCAGGCAGCGATCCCAACGACTCGCACACCTTCATGCTCGATGCGCGCACCGGCGAAGCCGTGCCCATGCCGGCTGCCAACGGCGGCTTGATGATGACTATCCTGCGCCTGCACGTGGACATGTTCGCAGGGCTTGCCGGCAAACTATGGCTGGCGTTCATGGGCCTGTTGTTCGTCGTCGCGATCATCTCCGGCACAGTGCTGTATGCGCCGTTCATGCGCCGCTTGCCGTTCGCCAGCGTGCGCCAGGACAGATCGCCGCGCCTGCGCTGGCTCGACCTGCACAACCTGATCGGCATCGTGACCCTGACCTGGGCGCTGGTGGTTGGCGTCACCGGGGTGATCAGTGCCTGTGCTGACCTGGTCATCGCCGCCTGGCGCAACGACAGCCTGGCAGCAATGGTTGCACCCTACCGCGACGCGCCGCCGCTGGCCGAGCGTGCGTCGGCCAGCCAGCTGCTGCCGATCGCAACTGCCGCTGCACCGGGGATGCGTGCCGACTTCATCGCATTCCCCGGCACACGCTTCTCCAGTGAGCACCACTATGCCGTGTTCATGAACGGCGCCACGCATCTGACCTCGCACCTGTTCACCCCAGTCCTGATCGACGCCACCACCCTCGCCGTCACAGCAGTCGGCGAGCGGCCCTGGTACATGGACGCGATGGGCCTGTCGCAACCGCTGCACTTTGGCGACTACGGCGGACGGCCGATGCAGATCCTCTGGGCACTGCTCGACGTGCTGACCATCGTCGTGCTCGCCAGTGGCGTTTATCTCTGGTGGGGCAAGCGCCGTACCGGCGCGAAGGCCAAGCCATGAGCCATCGCTCGCAACCCACCTTGGCGGATCTTTACCTGGCCTGTGCTGATCGCGCTGCTGGGTGCAGGGGGGCTGTTCGCCGCGCTGCTGGGTGACGATGGCTGGGATGTTCTGGCCTGGGTCGGCCTGGGCATTCCTGGCGTGCTCGGCGTGCGGGCACTGATCAGGCGCAGTTGAGTTATCTGGCTACAACCACAGCAGGTTTGCCGTACCTAGGATGCAGGGTCCCCCATGACAAGGAGCGGGCCATGCAACCTCTCGAACTTATCCAAACACTCACCGGCCAGATCAAGGCGCTGCTCGAACTCCTGCCGGTCATCGAGCAGCCGCTGCACAATGATCTGCAGACGCGACGCAAGCTCCACAGCGACCTGGCCAGCTACTGGTCAGAACTCAATACTCAAGGCTTGAACCGCAAGCAGTCGCTGATCGCCCTGCGCCAGATTTACCTGCTGGCCGAAATCGACCTGCGCATCACTGACGACACGCTGAGCGCCGATCAGGCCGCACCGCTGCGCACTTGCATCGAGCAACCGCGCGCCTGGCAACGCCAGCAGATAGCGGCAGCACACCGACCTCAGGTCTACCGGCCCCTGCTGGTGAACCTGCAGCCCAACTGGCGCAGCTACCTGCCGGGGGTGATGGTGATCGTCGCGGGCACCCCTGAGGGCACGCTGCTCGACGCCGACAGCGAAACCGGCGAGGCACTGCTGTGCTGCCTGTCACAAGGCATCGAGGTATTTCCCTCGCTCAAGGCCTTGCATGACGAACTGTGCGAACGGCTGGACGACCCTCTACTCAACAGCACGTTGCTGCACCTGTACGCCGACCCGCAATCCGCCGAGCAGGCGCGTCTGGCTGAGCGTCTGCGTTATGAGTGGTATGCCGATGATCCGATCGAAGCGCAGGTACAGCAACTGATCGACACCCAGCGCCAGCGCCTGAACCTGCCGTCGCTATGGGGCGACGACCAGCCGTCATCGACCACCACGCGACACGCGCAGGTCATGGCGGCACTCAGGCTCGAGGATGATCTTGGTAGCAAGGCAACGCTGAACACGCGCTATTCGCGGTTACTGGAAAAACACATGCCGGCATGGCTGCGCGATGCTGACACGCAAAGCCTCAGCCACATCATGCAGACCATGCAGGAACTGGTGGTGGCCAGTGAAAGAGCAGCGGCTCCAGGCATCCCCACCCAAGCGTAGTTTATTCAGCAGAACGATCTCAGGACATGGACGCGAGCCCGCCTGCAAGAGCGACTACTCGATGATTTCGGCCTGCAACTGCTACCACAGGACATAACGGTGAGCATCACGCGCGCCCGCCAGGTCGGGCCGCAGCCCTACCCGTTCAACCCATCCCTGTTCATTACCTGGCAAGGCCTCAAACAGGTCGGCAATGAAACCATTGAGATGGTCACCGAGCGCTTGCCACTGGACGATCTGGCCTTGGTCAACCTCGCCTGGTTCAATTACGACTACTGGTTGACCGCCCGTGTCAGCCATACCGAGGCACGCACGCTGCCCCCGGAGCTGACGCCGGCCTACGTGAAGACACTGGTGCGCAGCCTCAATGCCGGCGGGCGCTATGCAGATTTTCTCTACACCCAACTGGTCGACTCGCGCACGGGCCGCTGGCGCCTGCTGGCCCATACTCGAATCAACCGCGCCCGAATGCGTGCCGAAGCGGTCAAGGCCCGGTATGCCGGGCACTTCGCCGAACATCGCGCCGAGCGTGGTTACCGCTGGGCAACGGCGGTACTGGACCAACCCCACAACGCGCTCCGCCCGCCGGTAGATGGCCATACGGTCGTGGTGCGGCAGCTACTGATCCAGGGCCATACGGTGCAGGGGGTGCTACTGATAAACACTGCACAAGGCAGTGTGCCGTCGTTTCTCATGTACACCCCAGGCGCGCCAGACCGACGCAACTGGCGCGAGTTTTCCAGCACCCGGCAATTGCTGCGCACCCTGCGCGACAAACCGGCGCTGCGCCAGTACCTGGCCGCTCGGCTACCACAGGTCGAGGAGAGCGAGCTGCAACGGCTGTTGCTCAAAGGGGGCCTGGGCAGTTCTCTACGCCTGCCAGCCATTCACGACGATCTGTTCTTCGCATTGTATATGGCAGAGGTCCGCGCCCAACTTGCAGCAGTCGACACCAGCAGCCGGACGACTCGCGAGGTCAATGTTCAGTCAGTCATCGACCTGTCCTGGCGGTTGCTGGACCTGATAAGCCTGGTACTGCCTGCCAAGCCCCTGATGGCATTATCGATCGGGCGAATGATCCTGGACATCTGCGATGGCATCCAGGCACACCAGCGAGGCGATATGGAAGGCGTGTTGCGCCATCTCTACAACACCATCAGCCATGCCACGGATGCGGGCGGCAGCTTCTTCGCTACCGGCGTCCTGCGCCGAGCGCTGCGCGGCTTGCCCAAGCAACCGCCACTGCCATTGCCGGCCCGCTACCAAGTCAATGTCGACACCAGCTCGTTGCGCTATCGCATCGATGGTGTGCATGACATCGGTGTCTACGAGCAGGTTTCGGCGTTTGGGGGCTTGTCGTTGTACTTCGTCAGGGACAACCACGGCAGTCATTACAAAGTCAGCTTCGATGGCGAACGCTGGCGGGTTATCGACCCTGAGCAACCGGATGCCTATCTACAGCAGCCGATCAAACGCCTGCGCAGCGGCGAGTGGGTGATCGATTCACCTGTGCTCTGGTATGACGGCCTGCCAGATCTGGCAGCGTTGTGTCATGACTGCCTGCTCACGCCAGCCCGCGCCGGCACCCCTTTGAGCAGCGCAGCGGGCTTGCACGCTGATGGCCAGCAGCTGTACCTGCAGACCCGCAGCGGGCAACTGGGCTTGCGCAGGCATTTGCTGGCAGACCAGTACCACCTGCTGATTCCCCCGGCTGAGCAGACAGGCGTCAAGCCTTGGGCGGTGCTGCGCTGGCAGGCGGACGAATGGCGCATCCGAGTGCGCCAGTCGGGCCGCAGCAGCGACTGGCTGGCGCTGCCCGAAGCCTATTCGGCGAGCCGCGGCAACAGCTGATCAATCCGCTTGTGCAAGGCGCTGTCACTCGGCCAGTTTCGCAGCATGCGCGCCCGGTCACGGGCATAGGCAGCCGCGAAGCTGAGTTGAGTGGCGTGCTGGCACATGGCGTCGAGGTCGATCAACGACCATTGGCCGTGCTGCCAGAACAAATTATGGCCTTTCATATCGCCATGGCTGATGCGCTCGCGGATCAACTGCTGCATCAACCTCAGCAAGGCCTGCAACTGCTCGTCGGGCGCATCGCCACTGGCGACGAAGGGCGCAAAACACTCGAGCAGATCCGGTCCATCGGCGTATTCGGTGACCAGATAGGCACGGCTGCGCAGGCCCATGACCCGTTGTTCAAGCACCGCCAGCGGCTTTGGCGTGGCGATGTCGAGAAAGCGCAGACGCTGCCCTTCGATCCACGAATGCCAGGCCCGGCTCGGGCGCCAGAAACGCTTCAACCAGTGCACGGTGTTCTTGATGTTGTAGCGCTTGAGCACCAGCGGCCGGCCGCCAACGTCGACCCGGGCAACACTTGCGGCGCCACCGGTCTTGTACAGGTGGCCTTGGTCGATCAGCGCATCGGCCTGCTCCAGCACCGGCTGCATGGCCGCCACTTCGCTACGATCGATAGCACGCAGGCCAGACAGGCTGCGTTCCACGCTGAACAGGGTGCACTCGCGACCGGCCTTGTCCAGGAAGTCCTTGAGGCGCCAGGCGCGAACCTTGTCGACCTGCTTCTGCAGGGCTTCCAGCGGCAGCGCGTGCTCACCGTTGGCCAGCAGGTAATGCACCAGCAGCTCTTCGGTGAACGGCTCGAGGCGCTTGGGCAACTGGGCGAAGAACACGCCGAGGTTTTCCAGCACGCGCGGGCGCGACAGATTTTGCCCCGGCGTCTCGGCCTTGATCCCGGCACCATCGATCAGGTACAGCTGGCCACCGTGGCGGAGCAGGTTATCCAGATGCAGATCAGCCTGCCACAAGCCCTTGGCGTGCATCTGCGCAACCGCCCCAAGCGCCTCTCCCAGTACCTGTTGCTGCTCATCGGCCAGCGGCGCCAGCGCCTCGACCTCAGCCCAGGCAGCGCCCAGGCTCTGGGCGTTTTCCAGGTACTCGAACAACAGCCAGCCGCCCTCGCCCTCTTGCAGACCGTCAGCCAGCAGTTGCGGAGTGGTCAAGCCTTGCGCGGCAATCAGCTTGACGCCATCCAGCTCGCGCTGAAAATGCCGTGCAGCATTGCTGCCGACCAGCAGCTTGGCCAGCACCGGCTTGCCGCGCCAAATACCAGCACCGACGTAGCGTTGCCCAGGCAGCACCCGCAGCAGGCTGAGCAGCTGCAGCTCAGCGCTGCCAGCAGCATCGGCCAAGGTAATGTTCAGCGGCAGGCTCGGCGTGCGCCCAGCCGCCTTGAGTTCAGACAAACGCATCAACGGGCCTCTTTTTCATGCTGGCGGCGCACCAGCCGCTGCAGCCAGGTAGTCACCAGCGGGCTGTCGGCCGGTTGCTGCAGATAGGCCGCCAGCAGACTGCGCACATCGCCTTCGCTCCAGGCGCGGGCACGGCGCAGCAAAGGTTCCAGATCTTTCAGCCGGTCGCGCATGCCAAGCAGCAGCGGCCGGGTCTTTTCCAGGTCGATCAGTTGCGCCTGCCAGCCTTCGCGGCGCTCGCGGAGGAAGATGTGCTTGGGATAGAAGCAACCGTGCACCTGGCCGGCGGCGTGCAAGGTACGCCCCAGTTGGCCGCAGGCCTGGAGGATGCCCAGGCGTTTTTCGGCGGCCAGTTGCGGCCACTGCGCCAGCAGGCTGTCGAGGTCGTTCCACTCATCCAGGGCGCGAGTCATGAGCATCGCGCGGTGCTCGCCGTTACCCTTGCGCTCACCGTAGAACACCGCCTGCAAGGCCGGGATCTTCAGCTTCTGGTAGCGCGTGATATTGCGAAACTCGCGGGCAAATGTCGGCTCACCGAAGGGCCGATGCAGGGTGCGAGTGAAGTAGTTGAGCTGGCGTTTGAGGTAGTAGCCCTTGCCCTCCAACTCCAGGCGAAACACGCTGCTCCAGCCGCCACGGCCGGTATTGGGTTCGTCCACCGCATCGAGTTGCAGCGCCCACAGCGCTTCGAAATCGTTCAAGCCGTGGCGTTGCAGCAGGGCAAGCTCGCTGCTGGCCAGATAGTCGGTCATTCCCTTCCCTCGAAAAAGCGCACCACTTCGCGTACCCGCCGTTTATCGCTCGCGTTCAACCGCTGGTGCCCACGGTACTGCAGGTAGAAGCGCAGGCGCTGAGTCGCCGACAGGTGATACTTGGCGACCTTGTCCAGGCAGGCCAGGTCCTTGATCACTCGATGGCGGAGCATGAAGCCGCGCCAGAAATCGCCGGTCGGGCAATCGATGAAGAATAGCGTGCCCTGATCGTCCACCAGCAGGTTGCGCCACTTCAGATCGTTATGGGTGAAGTGGTTGTCGTGCATGACCCGCGTATGCCGGGCCAACTGACGGCTGACGTGGTCGACCCAAGCGCGGTCGGCCAGGCGCGGATCATTGCGCTTGGCCAGTTCGGACAGGTCTTCGGTACGCGGCAGCTCGCGGGTGATCATCGCCCCACGGCCAAAGGCCAGGCCATTGCGCTCCAGGCCCCAGCCGATCACTTCGGCGGTGGGAATGCCCCACTTGGCGAACTGCTTGAGGTTCTGCCACTCGGCCTTGATCCGCGGCCGGCCCAGGTAGCGGCGCAAGTGCTTGCCGGCGCCGGTATAGCGTTTGACGTAGTAGTACACGCCATCGCGCTGGATCCGCACCACTTCGCTGAGCGGGTCGCGGGTCAGGCGCTCGCCGTCGATGGCGAACACTGCCTCGAGGCTGCCGAAATCTGCTGCCAGGTGTTGATACTCCGGCAGCAGCGTCCAGCCCGCCATCAGAGTGCATCCCCGTAGCGTTGTTTGCGCGCGTACAGTTTCTGCGCCTTGCCTTCGAGCCAGGCCAGCAGGCGCGCCTCCTCGGTGAGGATCTGACGCAGCGGCTGCTGGAAGTAACCGCGCAGGAAGCGCAGCTTGTCGCGCCGGGTCAGGCCGATATCCAGCGCCGAGAAGTACAGCGCGGCCAGGTCCTTGTCGCGCCAGCGGCGGCTGATGCTGCTGCGGGTCTGGGCGCGGTGCAGGTCGATTACCGACAGTTTGAAGTCGTCGGCACTCACCGGGCGATCAGTATGCAGAAGGAAATGGCAGATGTAGCAGTCGCGGTGGTTGACCCCGGCGCGGTGCATGCCGCCGGTCATCTTCGCCACTTCGGCGATCAGCGCGTGTTTGAGGCGCGGCAGCGGCGGCTGCTTGACCCAGTCGATGCTGAAGTCTTCCAGGCTGATGGTCGGCGCCAGCTCTTCGGTGATGATGAACGAATGCTGCTGCGCCGGATTGCTGCCGCGCTCGCCATAGGCGACTGCGGTCATGGTCGGCACGCCGACTTCATGCAGGCGCTGGATGGCGCGCCATTCCTGGCCGGCACCGAGTACCGGCAGCTTGGCGCTGAACAGGTTCTTGAAGATCTCGCCCCAGCCGATGCCACGGTGAATCTTGACGAAGTAACCTGCGCCCTCGACCTCGGTGCGCAGCGTGCGCCGGCCTTCCAGTTCGCGGAACACTTCGCCCTGCAGTTGCTCGGCGGCCTCGAAGGCATCGCGCCCGGCCCACAGCCGTTGGAACGGCTGCGCCAATATCAGCTTCATGCGCGCTCCTGGTTGAGGATCACATCGGCGGCATGCTGCGGCATGCTGTAGAGGTCGGCGCTGTCGGCGAACGCCAGGCCATTGCGCGACCAGGCCGCACGGGCCTCGCCGTCTTCGAGCATGCGTTGCAGGTAGCGGTCGAGCTGCTCCTGCGCGAACGGCTCATCAAGCACCAGACCGCTGTCGGCCTCGGCGATGTAATGGGCATAACCGCATACTTTCGAGACCAGCACCGGCAAGCCGGCGACCAGCGCTTCGAGCAGCACGGTGCCGGTGTTTTCGTTGTAGGCCGGGTGAATCAGCAGGTCAGCACCCAACAGGAAGCGCGGGATATCGCTGCGCCCCTTGAGAAATTGCACCTGCTCGCCCAGGCCCAGCCCGGCACTTTGCAGCTGGAACACTTTGGGGTCGTCCTGGCCGATGACCATCAGCCGGGTGCGCTTGCGCAACGCCGCCGGCAGCGCAGCCAGCGCCTTGAGGCTGCGGTCGACGCCCTTGGTCTTGAAGCCGGAGCCGATCTGCACCAGCAGCAGGTCATCGTCAGCAAGCTTGAACTCCTGACGGAACTGCGCACGGATTTCAGCGGCGTTGGCCGGTGCCCGACGGTCCTGGGAAATCCCTGGTGGCAGCAGATGAAAACGCTCCACCGGTGTACCGTAGTGTTTGATGAACAGCGGCTGCTGCACTTCGGAGATCATCAGGATCTCGGTGCGGGCATCCTTGGCGAACACCGCACGCTCGTATTCGGCGAAGTGGCGGTAACGGCCCCAGCGCCGGTACAGGCTGCCGCGCAGGGTCTGCGCCTTGTCTTCGAAGCAGCCGTCGGCAGCGTAGTAGACGTCCAGTCCGGGCATCTTGTTGAAGCCGATCAGGCGGTCGACCGGGCGCTTGGCCAGGTCAGCGGCCATCCAGGCGCTGAGCTTCTCGTTGCGGCGATGGTTGAAGATCGCCTTGACCGGCGCCACCAGCACTTCGAAGCCAGGCGGAACCTCACCCTCCCAGATCAGCGTATAGACGCGGATCTGATGACCACGCTGCTGGCACTCCAGGGCAATGCGCATGAAGTCACGCTGCAGCCCGCCAAACGGGAAGTATTTGTACAGTACGAAAGCCAGTTGCATTAACGAACATCCTCAGCCAGCAGCAACGCGCTCAAGCGGCTCGCCACATGCTCGGGATTCAGGCGAGTGAAGCACAGCGGCCACTCGCGTTTGATATCGAACCGGCGCAGATCCTCGGCGCTCGGTTTATAGGTGCACTTCTTTTGCAGGCAGGGCGCGCAAGGGAAGTCGCTGGCCTGGTGGACCTGGACACGTCCGTAGGCGCCGGTCAAACCAGGGTTGGTGGGTCCAAACAGGGAAATGGTCGGTACATCCAGTGCTGCAGCCAGATGACCCAGGCCGGTATCCACCGCCACGCAGGCCTTGGCTGCGGCCAACACGCGAGCCACCCCTACCAGATTCAATTTGGGCAGTACCTGGCAATTACTCAAGCCCTGGGCGATGCGCTCGGCACGGTCTTTTTCGGCCTGATTGCCCCACGGCAGGCAGACCTGCAGGTTGCGCCGGCCCATGCGTTCGGCCAACTCGCGCCAGTAGGCCTCTGGCCAATGCTTGGTTGCCCAGGTCGTGCCATGCAGGAACACCACGAACGGCGCCGTGGGTGGCAATTGCAGACGGTCGAGGTCCAGGCCGTAGTTGCCGATGCCTTCGGGCAGGTCGTAAGCCAGCGCCAGGGCAAACAGCTGGCGCAGGCGCTCCACCGCATGCTGGCCGACCGCAACCGACAACGGCCGGTCATAGAAGCGGCTGGACAGGCCTTCACGCGCCGAGAAGCGATCTAGCCCAGCCACCGGCGCCTTGACATAACGGGTCAGCCAGGCCGATTTGACCAGGCCCTGGGCGTCGATCACCAGGTCATACTGGCGCTCGCGCAGGCGCTGCTTGAAGGCTTTCCATTCACCGCTCTTGAGGGTCTGCCAGATGTTCTTGCGCCAGCGCCGTATCGCTACCGGAATCACCCGGTCTACCGCTGGGTGCCAGCTCGGGATCTCGGCAAAACCCTCTTCCACCACCCAGTCGAAACGGATGCCGGGGATGGCGTGGGCGGCATCGGTCAGCGCCGGCAAGGTATGAATCACGTCTCCCAACGAAGACGTCTTGATGATCAGAACCCGCACTCAGTCGACCTCAGCCAGAACATCGATACGGTTCGGCCCAGCCAGATTATGCAGCGCGGCAATGACCTTGCCCGGCTCAAGCAGACGCAGGCAGTTGTAATGACCAAAGCGGCAGGTGCGGTCGAAGCACGGGCTGCATTCCAGGCCCAGGCGGACCACTTCGACTTGTTCGGCCAAGGGCGGGGTGAAGCCCGGCGAGGTCGAGCCGTACACCGCCACCAGCGGGCGGTTAAGCGCCGCGGCGACGTGCATCAGCCCTGAGTCGTTGGAAACCACCGCATCGGCGCAGGACATCAGGTCGATGGCCTCGGCCAGCGAGGTTTCGCCGGAAAGGTTGTAAGACTCTTCGCGCAGGCCGGGGATCAACCGCTCGCGGATGGCTTCGCCAACCGGGTGGTCTTTCTTCGAGCCAAACAGCCAGACCTGCCAGCCCTGGCGGATCATGGCGTCGGCGACTTCGGCGTAGTGCTCGGCCGGCCAGCGCTTGGACTCGCCAAACTCGGCGCCCGGGCACAAGGCCAGGACCGGCCGGTCCAGCGCCAGGCCGAACTTGGCCAGCGCGGCGTCGCGGCTCGGCGCCTCGATCTGCAGGCTTGGCCGCGGATACGGCTGCGGCAGCTCGGCGCCGGGCGCATAGGCCAGGGCCATGAAGCGCTCGATCATCAGCGGGTAACGCGCCTTGTCCAGCTTGCGCACGTCGTTGAGCAACAGGTAGCGCATCTCGCCGCGCCAACCGGTGCGTTTGGGGATGCTGGCAAAGTACGGCACCAGCGCCGACTTCAACGAATTGGGCAACAGGATCGCCTGGTCGTACTGGCCCGCCAGCGACTTGCCGATCCGCCGGCGCGTGGCCAGCTCCAGCGCGCCGTGGCCGAGCGGGAAGCTCAAGGCCTGGCGCACTTCGGGCATGCGTTCGAGCAGCGGCCGGCTCCATTCGGGCGCCAGCACGTCGATCTCACACTCAGGGTGCTGCTGCTTCAGGCACTGGAACAAGGTCTGCGCCATTACCATGTCGCCGACCCAGCTGGGGCCAATGATCAGTATTCTCATGCTTTGTCCAGGAACGCTGGGGGAAAGTGCAGCACGGTCTCCCCTCTTTATATTCAGGCTAGGTGGCGTGCAGTGTACCACTGGTGGTGGAGCAAGGCTTTTAGCGCCTGTAACGCAAAAGAACACGAGCTCAGCACGCCGCTCATAACCCTGTGGGAGCGGGTTTACCCGCGAAGAGGCCGGTCGCACCCCCTATTTGTACGGCGAAGGCTTTGCCTTCGTTCGCGGGTAAACCCGCTCCCACAAGTTTTTGCGGCGCAGCCTAACCCTGTGGGTTTACCGGGACGCCGGACTGCCGCGAAGGGCCGCCCTGCGGCCCCAGCGATTTCAGCTCAAACCCAACTCACCCCAGATCCGGCGCACTTCGGCGCGTTCAGTGGCGAACTGCGCGGCGTCGATCACCCCGGCCTGCTTTTGCAGGGCCTGGCGGTGCGAGGCCGAGCGAAACGCCTTGTACACTTCTCGCAGCAATATTGCATCGCTGGCCGGCACCAGCCCGGCCTGTTCGAGTTCTTCGAGGATGCGGATGTTGTCGGTCCAGCGCAGCAGCGCCGGGTGCGCGTGCGACCAGGCCAGCGCCGCGTACTGGACCATGAACTCGATATCGACGATGCCGCCGGCATCTTGTTTGATATCGAACGGCACGCCAGCCTCGAAGGCATTGCTCGCAGTGCCTGCCGCAGTCTGCTTGGTGCCCAGGCTGCCGCGCATCTTGGCGCGCATCTCGCTGACCTCGGCGCGCAGTTTGTCCAGATCACGTGGCTGGCCGAGCACCCTCGCCCGCACCGCTTCAAACGCGCTCGCCACGTCCTTGCAGCCAACCAGCACCCGCGCCCGTACCAGCGCCTGATGCTCCCAGGTCCAGGCTTCCCCTTGCTGGTAACGCTCGAACGCACCGAGCGAGCTGACCAGCAAGCCGGCAGCGCCCGAGGGACGCAGGCGCATGTCGACGTCATACAGCTGGCCGGAGTTGGTCTGGGTGGTCAGCAGGTGAATGATGCGCTGGCCCAGACGGGTGTAGAACTGCGCGCTGTCGATCGGCTTGGCGCCGTCGGTTTCAGCCTGCGGATCGCCGTCATGGATAAACACCAGGTCGAGATCAGAGCCGTGGCCCAGCTCGATGCCGCCGACCTTGCCGTAACCGACGATGATGAAACCTGGATCACACAGGCTGCCATCGCTGCGTTTGGGCTGACCGTGACGGGCCACGGTCTGGCGCCAGGCCAGGGCCAGCACCTGGTCAAGAATCGCCTCGGCCAGCCAGGTCAGGTAGTCACTGACCTTCATCAATGGCAGGTTGCCGCTGATTTCCGAGGCAGCCACGCGCAGGCTGTGCGCCAGCTTGAAGTGGCGCAGGGCCTCCATCTGCTGCTCGAGGTCGTCTTCGGGGATGCGGGTCAGCCGCTCGCGTAGCTCGCTGGCCAATTCCGGCGCCAGCGGCGGGCTGAACAGACGGCCCTCGTTGAGCAGCTCATCGAGCAGCAGCGGATAGCGGGCAATCTGTTCGGCGATCCACGGGCTGGCTGCGCACAGCGTCAGCAGACGGCGCAGGGCACTTGGGTTCTCGGTCAGCAACACCAGGTACGCCGAGCGCCGCGCCACCGCCTCGACCAGCGGCAGTACCCGCTCCAATACCAAGTCGGGATTGTCGTGTTCAACGGCCTGAGCCAGCAGGCGCGGGATAAATGCATCCAGGCGTTCGCGGCCCAGGCGCTGCATCGAACGCAGCTGCGGGCTGGCGCGCAGCCCGGTCAAGCGGCGCAAGGCATCGGCTGGCTGGCCGAAGCCGGCTTCTTCAAGCTGGCGGCAGGCGGCCTCTTCATCCTGGGCCTGCTCCCACAGCGGCGACCATTCGCCACCCACCACCAGTTCGCCCTCGGCCTCGTCTTCATCCGGGTCAGCGATGACCTGGCGGAAGTGCCAGTCGATGCGTCCGCGCCAGTACATCAACTGGGCATGGAAGCTGTCCCAGTCGGCAAAGCCGAGGATGAACGCAACCCGCGCCCGATCGATGTCGCTGTCGGGCAACATCTGCGTCTGCCGGTCGGCAATGGCCTGGATGGCGTGTTCGGTATAACGCAGGAATTCATAGCCTTCGCGCAGCTCGGCAATCACTGCAGGCGGCAAATAGCCCTGCCCTTCAAGGGTGGCCAGCACCTTCAGCAGTGGCCGCTGCTGCAGGCTCAGGTCACGCCCACCATGGATCAGCTGGAAAGCCTGGGCGATGAACTCGACCTCGCGAATGCCACCCGCGCCCAGCTTGATGTTGTCGGCCATGCCCTTGCGCCGCACTTCCTGCTGAATCAGCTGCTTCATGGTGCGCAGCGCTTCGATTGCCGAGAAGTCCAAGTAGCGCCGGTACACGAACGGCCGCAGCATCTCCTGCAACTGGGCGCCGGCAGCCTGATCACCGGCCACAACACGCGCCTTGATCATGGCGTAGCGTTCCCAGTCGCGGCCCTGGTCCTGGTAGTACTGCTCCAGTGCATTGAACGACAGCACCAGCGCGCCGGCCGAGCCGTAGGGACGCAGGCGCATGTCGACGCGAAACACAAAGCCATCGACGGTGACCGGATCGAGTGCCTTGATCAGGCGCTGGCCGAGGCGGGTGAAAAACTCCTGGTTGTCCAGCGAGCGCTTGACCCCCTCGGTCTCGCCGCCCTCGGCAAAGGCGAAGATCAGGTCGATGTCCGAAGACAGGTTCAGCTCGACCGCACCCAGCTTGCCCATGCCCAGTACGACCATGTGCTGCGCCTCGCCACTGCGGTTGCCGATAGGCGTGCCGAACTGCTGGCAATGCCGCGGGTACAGCCATTGGTAAGCCTGATCGATGCAGGCGTCGGCCATATCTGACAGGTCGCGGCAGGTTTCCCCCAGCGCCGCCTGGCGGGTAATGTCGCGCCAGATGATGCGCATCTGCTGACGGTTGCGGGCCCGGCGCAGGTTGCGCGCCAGCTCTTCTTCGCTCTGCGCCGCCTGGGCCACTGCGGCAATCCGCGCGGTCATCTCGCCCGGCGCATAGGCCTGCTCCAGATCACCGCTGGCCAGCAGCTCGAGCAACATACCCGGCTCGCGCTGAGCCTGATCGAAGATGAACTCGCTGGCGGCAGCCACCTGCTCGAACTGCTGCCGATGCTCGGCGCTCAACGTAGACAGGCCAGGGTCGTCCTGACTGCTCAGCGCCTCGTTCAGCAGCTGTTGGTTACGGACGACCAGTGGTTGCAAGCCAGCGGGCAGATCGAGAGGCAAAGGCAGACGCATGGGCTATCCTTGATCGGCAACAAAGAGAGGGGTGTAATTGGCTACGGGGAAGCGGGACCGCGGTTGAAGTGTCATACAAAAGTTGTAAATAGCTGAAATCAACGAATCATTGGCATTAAATATCAAGATCCACCCGCCTCAGCTACATCGCCAACCAACATGAACGTTTTTCCCCACAAGCCAGGGTGCGACCAAACGTCGCATTTCTGTAGTATTACTACTACCCCGACCGTGTAAAAGCATGAAATGCGAAAGCTTTTGTAGTAAAACTACACGGCGCCGGGTCACACTCCGGTAATCCAAGAATTCACGACGTCTGCCCATAAGGCCAGTCGCAAACTCAGGCAGCCGATTCTGGTTGCCTTTCCGCCCTGGAGCAAGCCATGCAAGACCTCGATCCAATCGAAACCCAGGAATGGCTGGATGCCCTGGAGTCGGTCCTCGACAAAGAAGGCGAAGACCGCGCTCATTACCTGATGACCCGTATGGGCGAGCTGGCCACCCGCAGTGGTTCCCAGCTGCCGTATGCCATCACCACGCCATACCGCAACACCATCCCTGTCACCCACGAAGCACGCATGCCTGGCGACCTGTTCATGGAACGCCGCATTCGCTCGTTGGTGCGTTGGAACGCACTGGCCATGGTCATGCGCACCAACCTGAAGGATTCGGACCTGGGCGGACACATCTCGAGCTTTGCCTCCAGTGCCACCCTGTATGACATCGGCTTCAACTACTTCTTCCAGGCCCCGACCGACGAACACGGCGGCGACCTGATCTTCTTCCAGGGCCACGCCTCGCCTGGCGTCTACGCCCGTGCCTTCATGGAAGGCCGGATCAGCGAAGAGCAGATGAACAACTTCCGTCAGGAAGTGGATGGCAAAGGCCTGTCGTCCTACCCGCACCCATGGCTGATGCCTGACTTCTGGCAGTTCCCGACCGTTTCGATGGGTCTGGGCCCGATCCAGGCGATCTACCAGGCGCGCTTCATGAAGTACCTCGAAGCCCGCGGCTACATCCCGGCCGGCAAGCAAAAGGTCTGGTGCTTCATGGGCGACGGCGAGTGCGACGAGCCGGAATCCCTGGGCGCGATCTCCCTGGCTGGCCGCGAGAAGCTGGACAACCTGATCTTCGTCATCAACTGCAACCTGCAGCGCCTCGACGGCCCAGTGCGCGGTAACGGCAAGATCATCCAGGAACTCGAAGGCGTGTTCCGTGGCGGTGGCTGGAACGTCAACAAAGTGGTCTGGGGCCGTTTCTGGGACCCACTGCTGGCCAAGGACGTCGACGGTATCCTGCAACGTCGCATGGACGAAGTCATCGACGGCGAGTACCAGAACTACAAGGCCAAGGACGGCGCGTACGTCCGTCAGCACTTCTTCAACACCCCAGAGCTCAAGGCCATGGTCGAAGACCTGTCCGATGACGAGATCTGGAAGCTCAACCGTGGCGGCCACGACCCGTACAAGGTCTACGCGGCGTACCACCAGGCTGTGAACCACAAGGATCAGCCGACCGTCATCCTGGCCAAGACCATCAAGGGTTACGGTACCGGTGCTGGCGAAGCCAAGAACACCGCGCACAACACCAAAAAGGTCGACGTCGACAGCCTGCGTCACTTCCGTGATCGTTTCGACATCCCGGTCAAGGACGACGAGCTGGAGAACCTGCCGTTCTTCAAACCAGAAGAAGGCAGCGCCGAGGCCCGTTACCTGGCCGAGCGTCGCTCCGCCCTGGGTGGCTTCGTACCACAGCGCCGCGCCAAGAGCATGAGCATCCCGACCCCGCCCCTGGAAACCCTCAAGGCTATCCTGGACGGTTCGGGCGACCGTGAAATCTCCACCACCATGGCCTTCGTGCGGATCCTCGCGCAGCTGGTCAAGGACAAAGAGATTGGCCAGCGCATCGTTCCGATCATCCCGGACGAAGCCCGTACCTTCGGTATGGAAGGCATGTTCCGCCAGCTGGGCATCTACTCGTCGGTCGGCCAGCTCTACGAGCCAGTCGACAAAGACCAGGTGATGTTCTACCGCGAAGACAAGAAAGGTCAGATTCTCGAAGAAGGCATCAACGAAGCCGGCGCCATGTCGTCGTTCATCGCTGCCGGTACTTCGTACTCGAACCACAACCAGCCGATGCTGCCGTTCTACATCTTCTACTCGATGTTCGGCTTCCAGCGTATCGGTGACCTGGCCTGGGCCGCTGGCGACAGCCGCACCCGTGGCTTCCTGATCGGCGGTACCGCCGGCCGTACCACCCTCAACGGTGAAGGCCTGCAGCACGAAGACGGTCATAGCCACCTGCTGGCCGGGACCATCCCGAACTGCCGCACCTACGATCCAACCTACGGCTATGAGCTGGCGGTGATCATTCAGGACGGCATGAAGAAGATGACCGAAGAGCAACAGGACATCTTCTACTACATCACCGTGATGAACGAATCCTACCAGCAGCCGGCAATCCCGGCCGGTGTCGAGGAAGGTATCGTCAAGGGCATGTACCTGCTCGAAGAAGACACCCGCGACGCGGCACACCACGTTCAGCTGATGGGTTCCGGCACCATCCTGCGTGAAGTCCGTGAAGCTGCGAAGATCCTGCGCGAAGAGTTCAACGTCGGTGCCGACGTGTGGAGCGTTACCAGCTTCAACGAACTGCGTCGCGACGGCCTCGCCGTAGAACGCGCCAACCGCCTCAAGCCTGGCCAGAAGCCACAGCAGACTTACGTCGAGCAGTGCCTGACCGGTCGCAAAGGCCCGGTTATCGCATCGACCGACTACATGAAGATTTTTGCCGAGCAGATCCGTCAGTGGGTGCCGAGCAAAGAGTTCAAAGTCCTGGGTACCGATGGTTTCGGTCGCAGCGACAGCCGCAAGAAGCTGCGTCACTTCTTCGAAGTTGACCGTCACTTCGTGGTGCTGGCTGCCCTGGAAGCCTTGGCTGACCGTGGCGAGATCGAACCGAAGGTGGTAGCTGATGCCATCGTCAAGTTCGGCATCGACCCGGACAAGCGCAACCCACTGGACTGCTGAGGAGTATTTTTAAGTGAGCGAACTCATTCGCGTACCTGACATCGGCAGCGGTGAAGGTGAAATCATCGAGCTGTTCGTCAAGGTTGGCGACCGCATCGAGGCTGACCAGAGCCTGCTGACCCTGGAGTCCGACAAGGCCTCCATGGAGATTCCGGCGCCTAAAGCCGGCATCGTCAAAGAGCTCAAGGTCAAGCTGGGCGATCGCCTGAAAGAAGGCGACGAACTGCTGGTTCTGGAAGCCGAGGGCGCTGCGGCGTCCGAGGCTCCGGCCGCTGCTGCGCCTGCCGCCGAACAACCTGCTGCCGCGCCTGCGCCAGCCGCCGAGGCTGCTCCTGCGCCGGCCGCAGCTCCTGCTGCTGCCACCGTGCAGGACATCCACGTGCCGGACATCGGCTCGTCGGGCAAGGCCAAGATCATCGAAGTACTGGTCAAGGCCGGCGACACCGTCGAAGCTGACCAGTCGCTGATCACCCTGGAGTCCGACAAGGCCTCCATGGAGATCCCTTCGCCTGCCGCTGGCGTGGTTGAAGAAGTGATCGCCAAGCTGGACGACGAAGTCGGCACCGGTGACCTGATCCTCAAGTTGAAGATCGCTGGCGCCGCACCTGCTGCGGCCCCTGCCCAGGCGGCTGCCGCACCGGCCAAGGCTGAGGCTGCTCCGGCTGCCGCACCTGCCGCCGCACCGGCTCCAGCTGCTGCACCGGCCCAGGCTGCTGCCCCGGCTGCTGCCAGCAACGCCAAGGTCCATGCCGGCCCTGCGGTACGTCAGCTGGCCCGTGAATTCGGTGTCGAGCTGGGCGCTGTTTCGGCTACTGGCCCGCACGGTCGCATCCTCAAGGAAGACGTGCAGGTCTACGTCAAGGCGATGATGCAGAAGGCCAAGGACGCGCCGGCCGCCGCCGGTGCAACCGGTGGTGCTGGTATCCCGCCGATCCCGGTGGTCGACTTCAGCAAGTTCGGTGAAGTCGAAGAAGTGGCCATGACCCGCCTGATGCAGGTCGGCGCTGCCAACCTGCACCGCAGCTGGCTCAACGTGCCGCACGTGACTCAGTTCGATTCGGCTGACATCACCGAGCTGGAAGCCTTCCGTGTCGCGCAAAAAGCCGTAGCGGAAAAGGCCGGCGTCAAGCTGACCGTACTGCCGCTGCTGCTCAAGGCCTGCGCCCACCTGCTCAAGGAGCTGCCGGACTTCAACAGTTCGTTGGCGCCAAGCGGCAAAGCGATCATCCGCAAGAAGTACGTCAACGTCGGTTTCGCCGTCGACACCCCGGATGGTCTGCTGGTCCCGGTCATCAAGAACGTCGACCAGAAGAGCCTGCTGCAACTGGCTGGCGAAGCTGCGGCACTGGCTGAAAAAGCCCGTACCAAAAAGCTTTCGGCCGACGAGATGCAGGGCGCCTGCTTCACCATCTCCAGCCTCGGTCACATTGGCGGCACTGGCTTCACGCCGATCGTCAACGCGCCGGAAGTGGCGATCTTGGGTGTATCCAAGGCAACCATCCAGCCAGTCTGGGATGGCAAGGCCTTCCAGCCCAAGCTGATGCTGCCGCTGTCGCTGTCGTACGATCACCGTGTGATCAACGGCGCCGCTGCTGCGCGCTTCACCAAGCGCCTGAGCGACTTGCTGGGTGATATCCGCACCATCCTGCTGTAATGCTGCAACTGCTGCCCCGGCACATGCCGGGGCAGCAGACACCACTTTCGAGCTGCCACGCTCGTACCTCAACCCCGCTCCTGGCGGGGCTTTTTTTTGCCCGCAAAACTGCAACCGGCTGCAGAAACTCACACCCCTGCCGATAAACTGCCAATAGCCCGACATGGCCGCTTGCCAGCCTTCGGGACATGATGCAACCTTGCCAGATGCGCTGCCTGCCAGGCCCTGTCACCCTCTTCAAGCGAGTCTTCGATGAAAAGCCAACCCGATGCCGCGACCCGAGTGGCGGCCGAGGTCGTGACCCAGCTACCCGTGCCCTCGCGGCTGGGCATGCTGCGTTTCGAAAGGCTCAACGAAGCCAACTGGGCGATGCTCTACCTGGACCCCAACTGCGACCGCCAATTCGGCTTGCCTGCCGCTGAGCTGTGCGCGTTGGTCAGCTCGCCGTATGCCAGCCTGATGGAGCCCGAAGCACGCTATCGCCTGCATGACGAGATCCAGCTGCAGCTGTCGCGCCGTGGTCATTACCGGGTGCGCTACACCCTGCACGTTGGCCCGGCGCCATTGCGTTTGCTCGAGTGCGGCGAAGTCTACAAGCAGCATGGCCGGCAGCTGCTGCGCGGGTACCTGACAGTGCTCGATGATCACGCCGAAGACAGCATCAACATGACCGCCAGCGACCTGGAAACCCGCAACAACCGCCTGCAGATCGCTCTGCAGCTGAACCAGCGCGCGCAGCAGGAACAGCTAGAGCATCTGGAGCGGGTACGAGCCCAGCAAGACTTGATTCTGCGCCTGGCGCGGCAGCGCTACAGCGCCGACAACTCGCTGCTCGAAGCCGCCGAGCTGATCACCCGCAGCGCCTGTGAAATCTACAACGTCGACTGCTCGAGCATCTGGTACCTGCATGACCAGCAGCTGGAGCCGATTACCGCTTGGTACCGGCTTGACCAGGAGCACCGCCTACCGGCCCCGATCGACGCCAGCCAGTTCCCCGACTACATCGAAGCGCTGCATGCCAGCCGCGCCATCGACGCGCACAACGCCAGCCACGACCCGCGCACCCGCGACATGGCGCAGAGCCTGTTCCCGGCCTCCGACAACGCCATGCTCGACGCCAGTATCCGCGTCGACGGCCAGGTAGTCGGCGTGCTGTGCCTGGAGCAAACCGGCATGCCGCGGGCCTGGCAGTCGGATGAAATCGCTTTTGCAGGCGAGCTCGCCGACCAGTTCGCCCAGGTCATCACCAACCACAACCGGCGTACCGCTGCCAGCGCGTTGCACCTGTTCCAGCGCGCGGTCGAGCAGAGCGCCAGCGCCTTTTTGCTGGTCAACCGCGACGGCGTGGTCGAGTACGTCAACCCAAGTTTCACCGCGATCACCCAGTACAGCACCGATGAGGTCCAGGGCCATCGCCTGTCCGAACTGCCGGCCCTGGAAAACCTCAGCGAGCTGCTGTTCGATTCGCCGTCGAGCCTGGATATGGGCAACAGCTGGCAGGGCGAATTCAAGAGCCGGCGCAAGAACCTCGAACCCTACTGGGGTCAGCTGTCGATTTCCAAGGTGTACGGCGACAACCGCGAGTTGACCCACTACATCGGCATCTACGAAGACGTCACCCAGAGCAAGCTGGCTCAGCAGCGCATCGAGCGCCTGGCCTACACCGACAACCTGACCAACCTGGGCAACCGCCCGGCGTTCATTCGCAACCTCGATGAGCGCTTCAGCCGCGACAGCGCCAGTTCGCTGTGCCTGCTGCTGGTCGACATCGACAACTTCAAGCGGATCAACGATAGCCTTGGCCACCAGACCGGCGACAAGCTGCTCGTGAGCCTGGCCCGACGCCTGCGCAACAGTCTGACAGTCGGCGGCATCCTTGCGCGCTTTGCCAGTAACGAATTTGCCGTGCTGCTTGACCACACCAGCCTGGAGGGCGGCCAGAGCATTGCCCTGCAACTGCTGCGCACCCTCGACAAGCCGATGTTCGTCGACAACCAGCTGATCAACGTCACCGCCTCGGTCGGCCTGGCCTGCGCGCCGCTGCACGGCAGCGACCCGCAGACCCTGATGAAAAACGCCGGCCTCGCCCTGCACAAGGCCAAGGCCAACGGCAAGCATCAGGTGCAGGTGTTCACCGAAGTGCTCAACGCCGAAGCCAGCTACAAGCTGTTCGTCGAGAACAACCTGCGCCGCGCCCTGACCCAGAACGAGCTGGAGGTGTTCTACCAGCCCAAGCTGTGCCTGCGCAGCGGGCGCCTCCTCGGGCTGGAAGCATTGCTGCGCTGGAACCACCCGGAGCGCGGCATGATCCGCCCGGATCAGTTCATCAGCGTGGCCGAAGAAACCGGCCTGATCATCCCCATCGGCAAGTGGGTGGTGCGCCAGTCGTGCCGCATGAGCCTTGAACTGAGCGCCGCTGGCCTGGGTGACCTGCACGTCGCCATCAACCTTTCACCCAAGCAGTTTTCCGACCCTGAGCTGGTCAGCTCGATCGGCTCGATCATCAAGGAAGAAGGCCTGCCTTCGCACTTGCTGGAACTGGAGCTGACCGAAGGCTTGCTGCTTGAGGCGACCGAAGACACCCACCGCCAGCTGATCGAACTGAAGGCGTTGGGGCTGACCCTGGCGATGGACGACTTTGGTACCGGCTACTCGTCGCTGAGCTACCTGAAGAAATTCCCGATCGATATCATCAAGATCGACCGCAGCTTCATCAACGAAATCCCGGACAACCAGGACGACATGGAAATCACCTCGGCGGTGGTGGCCATGGCCCACAACCTCAAGCTCAAGGTAGTCGCCGAGGGCATCGAGACCCCTGCGCAGCTGGCCTTCCTGCGCCGCCATCGCTGTGACGTCGGCCAGGGCTACCTGTTCGATCGGCCAATCCCCGGCCGCGAACTGGTTGAGCGCCTCAAGCGCTACCCGCGCGGACCAGTGGCCTGACAGCGCGCTCAGTCTCGGGCACTATACAAGTCATTCGGGCCGCAGCAGCGCGCTGACGGCCCCTGCCTACATCTACTGAATATACAGAGGAGCGGCCATGGTCCTGCGTTCGGAAATCCTGGTGAACAAAAACGTCCTGCCTACTGCGGAACAGGCCCTGCCTGGCCGCGAGACGCCGATGAGCCTGCCCGAGATGCATTACGTCTTCAACGAGACGCCGCTGCTTGGGCCGTTCTTCCAGAACGTCGATTTCGCCATCTTTGGCCTCGGTTGCTTCTGGGGCGCCGAGCGCCGCTTCTGGCAGCGCGAAGGCGTGGTCAGCACGGTGGTCGGCTATGCCGGCGGCTTCACTCCGAACCCAACCTACGAAGAAGTCTGCTCGGGCCTGACCGGCCACACCGAAGTGGTGCTGGTCGTGTTCGACAAGGACAAGGTCAGCTATCAGGAGCTGCTGGCGATGTTCTGGGAGCTGCACAACCCGACCCAGGGCATGCGCCAGGGCAACGACGTCGGCACCCAGTACCGTTCGGCGATCTTCTGCACCAGCCCCGAGCAGCTCGAGCAAGCCAACGCGAGCAAAGCGGCCTACCAGGCTGAGCTGGACAAGGCCGGCTTTGGCTCGATCACCACCGAGATCGAGCAGGCGCCAACGGTGTACTTCGCCGAGGCCTACCACCAGCAATATCTGGCCAAGAACCCCAACGGCTACTGCGGCATCGCTGGCACCGGCGTGTGCCTGCCGCCCAGCCTGCAAGGCAACTGAGGCCCGGCCATGAGCACGATGACCCTGTTCCACTCGCCGCTGTCGCCGTTCGTGCGCAAGGTCATGGTGGTGCTGCACGAAACCGGGCAACTGCCGCGGGTACAGTTGCAGGCAGTGAATATCAGCCCGGTGGCTGGCGACGCGCAACTCAATCAGGACAACCCGATCGGCAAGATCCCGGCCTTGCGCCTGGAAGACGGCACTGTGCTGCATGACAGCCGGGTGATCTGCGAGTACCTCGACAGCCAGCACGTCGGCACCCCGCTGATCCCGCGTGAGGGCTCGGCCCGCTGGCGCCGGCTGACCCTGGCGGCGCAGGCCGATGCGATCATGGATGCGGCGGTATCGAGCCGCTACGAGAGCTTCCTGCGCCCGCAGGACAAGCGCTGGGATGGCTGGCTCGAAGCGCAGAGCGAGAAGATCCGCCGCAGCCTGGCCAACCTGGAGCAGGAGCACCTGGCCGAGCTGATCTCCGGGTTCGACATGGTCGCCATCGGCGTCGCCTGCGCGCTGGGTTATCTGGACCTGCGCCAGCCTGAGTTCGGCTGGCGTGAGCGCCAGCCCGGCCTGGCGGCCTGGTACGCCGAAGTGTCGCAGCGGCCTTCGCTGCGCGCCACTGCGCCAGCTGCCTGACGACGGCAAAAGGGGCCGCAATGCGGCCCCTCTTTCAGCGCTGGCCTGGCGCAAACAGCAGGCCGATCTGCAGCGCCAGCCGGCGCCCCAGCTCACGTTCCTCCCTCATGCCGACCTCCCCACCCGCGACCAGTCCAGGCGCCGGGTCAGGACCATGAATACGCCGAGCAAGCCAAAGCACAGCAGCGAGCCCATCAACAGCGCGTAGTCCTCGGCGCTGAGCAACCCGAACAACATCGCGTAGAGCACCGCCAACCCGCCAGCGAAGCCCAACCCGCGCCAGACACTGCGCAGCACGTGGCTGAGGTAGAAGCCGATCAGCAGCACACAAGCCGACGCCGACAAACCATAGGCAGCGCCAAAGCCCAGGTGCTCGGACAGTGACAGCAACAGCAGGTAGAAGAACGCCAACGCCACGCCAACCAGCACGTACTGCACCGGGTGCACGCTGAGGTTTTTCAGCACCTCGAAGAGGAAGAATCCGGCAAAGGTCAGAGCAATGAACAGCAGCGCATATTTGATCGCCCGCTCGCTCTTGAGGTACTGGTCGACCGGGTCGACAAAGCTCACGCCAAAGGTGCGCTGCTTGTACTCACTACAGTCGGAGACCGTCGCACACTGGCGCAGGGCATCTTCCAGGTTGGTGGCAAAGAACGAGGTCTGCCAATGGGCCTTGAAGCCCTCACCGCTGATCTCGCGCCGGCTTGGCAAGTAACTGCCGACAAAGCTTGGGTGCGGCCAGTTGGCCTGCATGTCGACACTGCTGCTGCGCCCGATCGGCAGCACGTACAGCTGCCCGGTGCCTTGCAAGGCAAGCTCGAAGCCATAGGTGAACTCGCGCGCCTGCTGGCCATCGAACTGCGGCAACGGCACGTGCACACCGCCACGCATCCAGTCCAGACCGGTACCTGCAGCGAAAGGCAGGCGTTGATCATCCAGCTGCAGTTCCAGGTTGCTCTCGATGCCGCGGATGTCGCTGATGCCAACCACCAGGAACGGCTTGTCGAAACGGTAGTCCTCATAGTCCTTGTCGATGCCCCAACGCTCGGGCAGCTTGAACCGCCCGGCTATCTGACTCTTGGCGTGGAACAGCCGCGCCTGATAGATGCCGCGGGCGCGCAGTTCGGTATCAATGTTGATGTCAGCGTCGAACGTCTCCGGCAGGAAGTACAACTGGCCGTTAACGGTGACCGTCTCCTGTACGCTCTGGCCGTCTTTGTCGATCCAGCGCCGCTCGTACTTGCGGTACGGCACCACCAGCAGTGGACCGGAGATCAGCTGATCGAAGCTTGAGCTCTGGGCGATGTCGGCCAGCACATTGTCGCGCAGGTTCTGCCGGTCCTCGATCAGGCCACCGATCATCAGCAGCGGTATCAACAGCAGCAACATCAGCAAGGCGATCATGCCGAGCTTGAAACTCAGGGTCTTGTTCATGGGTGGAGGCTCCGTTGGCGATGGGCACAGTCTGTGCCGCACCTGTGGAGCCAGCAGGGAGCCAATGTGGAGATTGCGTGGAGATACTGTGGTGAGTTGCAGTTACCAGCTTCACCGCCGACACCGCCGGGCCAGCTACGCTGGCCTTTCGCGACACAAGGCCGCTCCTACAGGGGCCGCGTCATGTCAGGTTCACGCGGATCCTGTAGGAGCGGCCTTGTGTCGCGAGAGGGTCGCGAAGCGGCCCCAGCAATTCAACAGACGCGCCGCAGCGGCAGCCACAACCTCACCCGCACGCCGCCTTCGACGTTATCCACCGCCAACTCGCCACCATGCAGCTGCATCACCTCGGCGACAAAATTCAGCCCCAGACCGCTGCTCTTGCGCCCACTGCCTGGTCGCGGCAGCGAATAGAAGCGCTCGCTGACGCGCCCTATCGCGTATTGCGGAATTGCCTCACCCTGGTTGAACAGGCTCAACGCGACCCGCTCGCCGCCCTGCTCCAGCTCGAACAGCAAAGTCCCACCCGCCGGGGTGAAGTCCAGTGCATTCTCGAGCAGGTTGGCCAACGCCTGGCGCATCAGGTACGGATCACAACGCAACCGCACCGCCGCCGGCACGCGCTGGCGCACCTGCAAGCCAGCGCTGTCGATACGCGCTGCGTGGGCCAGCAGCAACTCGTCGACCAGCACCGCCAGCGCCACCTCCTGCTCATCCTCCAGAGCCTGCATCTGCTCGACCTGGGCGAGATTCAGCAAGCGTTCGATCATCTGCTGCAAGCGCCCGCTCTCACGTTCGATATTGCTGGCAAAACGCAGCCGCTGCTCGGCGGGCATGTCGCCCTGCAGCAGCTCGGAGGCGCCACGAATCGCCGCCAGCGGGCTTTTCAGCTCGTGGGTCAGGGTATGCACATAGCGCTCGACATAGGCCTTGCCGGCAAGCTCGGTGCGCATCCGCTCGACTGCGGTGGCGAGTTGCTCGAGCTCGCCGCCCTTGTAATGCGGCAACGCCGCGCGCTGACCCTCGCTGACCGCCTGGGCGTAGTGGGTGAGCCTGCGCAGCGAGCGCGCCAGCCACCACGACAACAGCGCACCGACCAGCAGGCCGAGGATGATCAAGCCCAGCCCAAGATTGAGCAGGCGCCGCTCGGCGCGGTCGATGTACGGCTGCAGCGAGCTGTTGGGCTTGGCCACGGTGACCACGCCGATGATCTTGCCGGCATCCATGATCGGCGCCGCGACGTGCATCACCGAGGTGCTTTCGTCATCCGGATCGCTGCGTGAAGAGCGCGCACCGTATTGCCCGTGCAGGGTCAGGTAGACGTCGTTCCAGCGTGAGTAATCCTTGCCCAGATCGACCCCGGCCGAGTCGAGCAGGACGATGCCATTGGCGTCGGTCACGTAGATGCGGTGGCTGACCTGATTCTTCGCCAGCCCCCAGATCTGCGCGCCGGGGCGGCGCTGACCGTACGATTCAAGCAACTGCGGCAAGCGGCTCTGGCCAAGGGTCCCGGCCTTGACGTCGTCGTGGAGGATCTCCGCCAGCAGGTTGGCAGTGTCGACCAGGGTTTCTTCGGAAGCCTGGCGCACCACCGGGCGAATCTGCTCACGCACGGTATTGAGCAAAAAATAGCCAGCCAGCCCGACAAACAGGAAGTACACCAGAAAGATCCGAATACCCAGGCGCATCAGGCGTGTTCCGGGCTGTAGCTGTAGCCCAGGCCGCGATGGGTCTGGATCGGCTCGGCGTCAGCGGCGACCTGGCGCAGCTTGGCGCGCAGGCTCTTGATATGGCTGTCGATGGTGCGCTCGTAGCCAGCGTCCCCCGCTACCCCCAGCGCGTCGAGCAACTGCTCGCGGCTGAACACTCGCTGCGGCTGCTCAAGCAAGCACTGCAGCAGGCGAAACTCGTGACGGGTCAGGGCCAGGCTGACACTGCGGTAAACGATCTGCATGCGCAGCGTGTCGACCTGAAACAGCGTCGCCACAGCGGGCGTTTCGCTGCGCGGCGCCATGCGCTTGAGGATCGCCCGCACCCGCGCGGCCACTTCGCGGGGGCTGAACGGTTTGACCACGTAATCGTCGGCACCGATCTCCAGGCCCAGCACCCGATCGATCTCGGCGTCGCGGGCGCTGAGAAACATCACCGGCACTTCGCTGAAGCGGCGCAGCTGGCGGCAGGTTTCAAAGCCACTGATGTCGGGCAGGCCGATGTCGAGAATGACCAGGTCGGCCGGCTGCAGGCGCTGGCGCTCGACGGCAGCGCTACCCAGGGTCACCCACTCGGTGCTGTGGCCGTCGGCTTGCAGGGCGTAGATCAGGGTGTCGGCGATGGCGGATTCATCTTCGACGATGAGGATATGGGGCATTCTTGGCGACAAGCCTCAAGCTGCAAGCTTCAACTAGAAGCGGATCGCGTGAACTTACACCGATCCGCTGTTTCTTGCAGCTTGTGGCTCGCAGCTTGAAGCTGCTCCGTCAGCACTCAGGCTTGCCAGCGGTAAACCTGCGCGCGGGGTTTACCGCCGCCTTGAATTCGCGCAACGCCTTGGCGCCAATCAGCAAGGGGTAGTTGAAGCTGCTGCGGTCGGTCAGGTTGACCTCGACGGTGCGCTTCTCGCCGCCCAGGCACAGTTCCAGGTCGACCACCGGCCGGCGCGCTGCCTCGGCGCTGTCGCCTTCGTCATCGTCCTCGTCGGCGCGGCTCTTGATCTTGCTGATGCGCGCAACCTTGTGCTCGTAGACCTTGCCATCGGCATCCTTGGTTGCCAGCTTGAAGCGCACCCAGTCCTCGCCATCACGGGTAAAGCGCTCGATATCCTTGGCCGACAACGAGGCTGTCAGCGCACCGGTGTCCATCTTGGCCTTGAGCGTTTCACCGCCGATCTCCGGCAGGCTGATGTACTCGTAGCGACCATACAGGGTCGGCTCGGCGGCCATGACCGGCAGGGCGAGCAGCGATAACAGGGCAAGCAGTGGTTTCACGGGCTAACTTCCTTGAGACGGGACAGTGCTTAGACTGCACAAGCGCGATAGGTTCGTCGCAAGAGCTTATCCAACATAATGTGAAACATTTGTCCCGGTCGTAGGCCATTGGAGGTTTGGCGTAGGCGATAACCACACTTATCATTGTCGACCGCTTATTTCACACAACAAGAGTCTCCTTATGCGTCGCCTGCTGACCGGCATCCTCACAACCATTCT
This sequence comes from Pseudomonas sp. EZ-C24, assembly GCF_014525325.1. Lineage (NCBI taxonomy): Bacteria > Pseudomonadati > Pseudomonadota > Gammaproteobacteria > Pseudomonadales > Pseudomonadaceae > Pseudomonas > Pseudomonas sp. EZ-C24. Next base: position 121,829 of record NZ_JACDIU010000030.1, read on the forward strand.
GCTATTGCTCAACACCGTGGTGATGATCTGCCCGTTGATGGTCTTCGCCCTGCTCAAGCTGGTGCTGCCGGGCCGAGGCCGTGACTATGCGTCTGCAGGCGTGATGTGGATGGCCGAGACCTGGTCGGAGATCGACAAGGTCATTTTCGCCCTGTGCATCCCTACCCAGTGGGATATCCGCGGCGTCGACAAGCTGCGCCAGGACACCTCCTACCTGTGCGTGAGCAACCACCAGAGCTGGGTCGATATCCCGGCGCTGATCGAAAGCCTCAACCGCCGGGTGCCGTTCTTCAAGTTCTTCCTCAAGAAGGAACTGATCTGGGTGCCGCTGCTGGGCCTGGCCTGGTGGGGCCTGGACTACCCGTTCATGAAGCGCTACAGCAAGGCGTTTCTGGCCAAGCACCCGGAGCTCAAGGGCAAGGACCTGGAAATCACCAAGGCCGCCTGCGAGCTGTTCAAGCGCCAGCCGGTGACCGTGGTCAACTACCTTGAGGGCACGCGCTTCAGCGAGGCCAAGCGCCTTGAACAGCAGTCGCCGTACAAGCACTTGCTCAAGCCCAAGGCCGGTGGCGTGGCGTTCGTGCTGGCGGCGCTGGGCGAACAGCTCGACGCTCTGCTGGATGTGACCATCGTCTACCCGGGCGACCAGGCGCCGGGCTTCTGGGCCCTGCTCAATGGCAGCATCAGCCGGGTGATTATCGACATTCGCGTGCATGAGCTGGACCCGGCGTTGTGGGCGGGCGATTACGAGAACGACCCGGTGTTTCGCGAGACCGTGCAGGCCTGGGTGAACCAGCTGTGGGTCGAGAAGGACCAGCGCATCGAGCAGTTGCGCGCCGAGATGCGCTGAGGCTTGCAGCGGCTGAGCCGGCCTCTTCGCGGGGCAAGCCCGCTCCCACAGGATGTGCGCTTGTGGGAGGGGATCAATGTCCATCAGCCGCAGACGGACAGGAACGTAGGAAGCGCCCTAACACTTCTGCCAGTTATGCAACATCTCGCAGGCCGGGAAACTGAGCTGATCAAAGACTCAGCGCCTGCGAGGCCAGCCCCGTGAACAAACGCCTTAACTTCTACCAAAGCGGACAGATCAATCTCGAGATCACCGGCAACCAGAACTGGAAGCTACTGCAGGGGGCCGGTCAGCCGTTGGCTGAGCGGCGCGACAGCCACTCGGGCATGGACATTCAGCTGTTGATAACGGACAGCCAGAAGTCCGTGTTGAAGACGCACGGCGGCCTTGGCGCAGCCACTTGCATCTATACCGCCTATGGGCATGACGCTCGGTCACAGCCTGCGGCGCCGCGACTTGGGTTCGCGGGTGAACCTCCCGAGCCATTGACCGGCAACTACCTGCTGGGCCAGGGGTATCGCGCCTATAGCCCGGTACTGATGCGTTTCCTCGCACCTGACAGTCTGAGTCCGTTCGAGGAAGGTGGGTTCAATGCTTATGGCTACTGTGCGGGCGACCCCGTCAACTATTCAGACCCGACAGGGCACCATCCAGCGGTGTCAGCGGAGCTTCTGAAAGCCCAGATAGCAAAAATGCGCTCGGCTTCCGCAAAACGTTCCACCCCGCAACCGGTCAAGAAACTGCCCGGCAAAGACGCATCAGGAGAACCCCTGCGCTCCATATTGATAAAAGAGAAGCGCGCTGACCGACCGAAAAAGTCAGTACGCATCGCTGACACGCCGGGTCGCAGTGATGTGAAAACGGATACCCCGACCGCCTTGGTGGCAGCACCAACGGCCCAGTCCATCTTCAAACAAAGGATGGCGCTCTCGAGAGCGTCAGGGAATATCTACGCTGAGCTTGAAAAACTGGAGCACCACTATGTAGGGGCTTTGCATTACTCCGGGAGTTCGCCCCAAGCCAGACGCCCGCCAGGCAAACTGATATCAGCAAAACTGAAAAGCATCGGCGAGCTAATCGGCAACAGGCGCCAACAGCTATTCGAGCTTCGCGACGCCGCCGAACGCCTTAGAACCTGATCAAACCGAAGGTGTTGTTGCAGGCGCCGGAGTGGTCCACAGGCTACCCAGGTTCTGCAGTAGCGAACCGGCGATGCCTTGTTGACCGAGGTACTGGAGAATCAGCGGGGCGAACTGGCCGATCATGCCGGTATCCATGCCCAGGGCCTTGAAGGCGCTGTCCAGATCGCTGCGGTCTTCGACGTTGTTGCCCAGCGCGTTGCTCAGGGCCGATTGTTTGTCACTGTTCTTGCCGAGCAATTCGCCCAGGCCACTGAGGCCACCGAGGGCGTTGGCGCCGGAGAGCAGGTCCAGGCCGGGCACGGCCTTGGTCAACTGGCCGTAGTCGTCGCTGCTGAGGTTGTTGCGCGCCAGGCCGAGCATTGCCCCGGCGCCGCCCACGGCCTGTTCGGGGGTGATGTTCAATTCGCTGCCCAGAGTGTTGAGCAGATTGGCCGATTCGGCGGGTGCCTGCACTTTGCCTTGTGACTGCTGGCTTTGCGCGGCGGACACGGCATTGGCGGCGTCGCTGAAGTTGAAGGCGAACGCTGGCGTTGCGGCCAGGGTCATCAGGGTTGCCAGGGTGAACGCTTTCATCGGGGGGACCTCGTCGGCCGGAATGGCCTGGGAAACGAGGCATTCGACTGGGGGTTTGGAGGTTTGTTCCGGGCCGGGTATCGGGCCGTTTTCATCCAGCGGGGGGTGGTTTTCGGGCTTCCAGCTTGACGGCAGATTGCCGGGGCTGCTGCGCAGCCCTCTCGCGACACAAGGCCGCTCCTACAAGTACGGCGCTGCCTTGAGCCTTGCGCTGTATCTGTAGGAGCGGCCTTGTGTCGCGAAAGGGCCGCGCAGCGGCCCCAGCAATCTGAGGGACACAATCCGATTCGCTGAACCCCACTTGTTCAGGGCAGCCGACCCGTCCACATCGGGGTGGCAGCTGCACGCTGGGCGGAAAACCAAGTCACAAGGCAACCCTGGCAGGCCGCACTGACTCCTGCGTACAACTGCCATAAACAGCCATCTAATTAACCGAGTTCCCACAGGGCATTTCCTAAGGCCATGTATGACTACCAACCGTGCGCAGGAAGTTTTGCATCCTAAAGCGGGAATTCAGAAAGCACGCCAAACAGAACTAGTACTTTTGCCAGTTGTGCCCGCTCATTCACTCGCCCGACACTGGAGCAAACTCCCCCTGCACCAAGATCGCAGGCAACTCACATGAGCATGCACTAATGACCAAAACCAATGCGGGCGACCGCCTGTACTTTCATCAGGGCGACAAACTCGCCACCGTAAAACAAGGCACGCAAAATCACAGCGTATTCCGTAGCCTCGATACCGCCTTGGCAGAGCAATTAAACTGTGACAGCGAACCCGTGAGGTTCCTGACTACCGATGGCAATGGATCAGTGCTCCAGGTAAAAACTGACCAGCAACTGGAGAGCCTCCCTTACACCGCCTATGGGCACTCCGCATCACAGCCCTCAACCCTGTCACTCCTGGGATTCAATGGTGAGCGCATTGATCCGGCAGAGCTTTATATCCTAGGCAATGGTTATCGTTCACATAATCCTCGCCTCATGCGCTTCTTATCGCCAGACAGCCTCAGTCCGTTTGGCAAGGGGGGCCTCAACAGCTACGCTTACTGCGGTGCAGACCCTGTAAACTTCACCGACCCGTCTGGACACTTCCGACTGTTCGGTCGCTTGTTCGCACCCAAACTACCCAAACATGTAAAAAACGCGGCTACGGGAGGATTACCCAGCTACTCAAAGGCGAAAAAAAAGAAATATGCCGTGCCCGGCGAGACGCTACCCAGTTACGATGAGACTCTCAGAGATTACCCCAAACAGAGAGAGATAAGAATCACAGCGACCGCACCCCTTTTAAGTAAATTAGAAGCTCGCGTCAAGAAGTACGACAGCTACATTGAACGCCAGCACGTAAAAGCTGATAAAGCCAACAGTGAATACACAATTTACCAAGCCAGTGCCAACCAATACGTCAACGGCTCTGACATGTGGCGCTTCTATACAAGCAAGGCAAATTTGGCCTACGACAAGGAAGCCTATTACAACGTGAAATCAAGAGACTTTACTGCCGATAGGGATAAGATAATTGCGGCCATTGCAGAGCTAAGACAGACTTAATCCTATTATCATTACGGCTGCACAGCATCTATCAGCGGATGAATACTGGGGTTTGCGAGGACAAACGATGAAGATCAAAAACAGCAACTTATACTTTTATCAAGGCGGCACCCTCGCCTCCGTCAAACAAGGCACCCAAACCCGCACAATCCTGCGCGGCGCTGATATGCCGCTTGCCGAGCGGCATTCAGAGGCCACACAAGGTACGGAGCTTTTGGCAGCCAACGCGCTAGCCGACAGGTCATCTGCGGTCTAGGGATCGAGCATCAGAACAAATCCTGACATTCACCCTGCCAATCATCCCGGCCTCCCCTAAAAAAAGCCCCTGAAAAGGGGCTTTTTTCTTGAGGTCACATCACGCCGCACTGAACGTCTTATGCGGATCAATCACAAACTTCTTCGGCACCCCAGCATCAAACTCGCCATACCCCTCAGGCGCCTGATCCAGGCTGATCACCTGCACGCCCACCACTTCAGCAATATTGATCCGGTCCCACATGATCGCCTGCATCAGCTGGCGGTTGTACTTCATGGTCGGGGTCTGGCCGGTGTGGAAGCTGTGCGATTTCGCCCAGCCCAGGCCAAAGCGGATGCTCAGCGCGCCGATCTTGGCGGCGGCATCCACCGCGCCCGGGTCTTCGGTCACGTACAGCCCGGGGATACCGATGTTGCCGGCAACGCGGGTGACCTGCATCAGCGAGTTGAGCACGGTGGCCGGCGCTTCATGCTTGGCGCCCTCGTGGCCATGGCCGCGCGCCTCGAAGCCGACCGCGTCAACGGCGCAGTCCACTTCCGGCTCGCCGAGGATGTCGACGATCTGCTCGTGCAGCGGGGTGTCCTTGGACAGGTCGACCACCTCGAAGCCTTGCGACTTGGCGTGCGCCAGGCGGGCCGGGTTGAGGTCGCCGACGATCACGCAGGCGGCGCCCAGCAGCCGTGCCGACGCAGCAGCCGCCAGCCCCACCGGGCCGGCACCGGCGACATACACGGTGCTGCCAGGGCCAACCCCGGCCGTCACGGCGCCGTGGTAGCCGGTAGGCAGAATATCGGACAGGCACGTCAGGTCACGGATCTTTTCCATGGCCTTGTCGCGATCCGGCAGTTTCAGCAGGTTGAAGTCGGCGTAGGGCACCAGCACGTATTCGGCCTGGCCGCCGGTCCAGTCACCCATGTCGACATAGCCGTAGGCGCCACCGGCGCGGGCCGGGTTGACGGTGAGGCAGACGCCGGTGTGCATCTCTTTGCACGAGCGGCAGCGGCCGCAGGCAACGTTGAACGGTACCGAGACCAGGTCGCCGATTTTCATCCGCTCGACGTCACGGCCCATCTCGATGATTTCACCGGTGATCTCGTGGCCCAGCACCAGCCCGACCTGGGCGGTGGTACGGCCACGAACCATGTGCTGGTCGGAGCCGCAGATATTGGTGGAGACCACCTTGAGGATCACACCGTGCTCGATCTTCTTGCCGCGTGGGTCCTGCATTTTGGGGTAGTCGATGTTCCGCACCTCGACTTTACCGCCGCCGAGATACACCACTCCACGGTTACCAGACATGCTCTTACCTCGCTTGATTTGTACTTATGCAGCGTTGGTTGAAGCGCCGCCATCCATGGGCGGCATGTGTTACTGGAATGGGGGAATTGTGGGCTTGTGGCGGGGAAATGCCGTGACTGGAAACGACAGTGGCTTGCCCGCAGGCGTCAGGTGGGTCTGGAGATAGCCGGGGGCGCTTTGCGCCCCTTTCGCGACACAAGGCCGCTCCTACAAGGACCGCGTCGGCCCAAACTACGCGGTCCTTGTAGGAGCGGCCTTGTGTCGCGAAAGGGCCGCAAGGCGGCCCCGACGATCTCAGAGCACCACCGTCCGATTGGCGTTGAGAAACACCCGCCGCTCAATGTGATACCCCACCGCCCGCGCCAGGGTCAGGCCTTCGATATCACGCCCCTTGGCAATCAGGTCTTCGGGATAGTGACTGTGATCGACCACTTCGACCCCCTGGGCAATGATCGGCCCTTCATCAAGGTCGTTGTTGATGTAGTGCGCCGTGGCACCGACCATCTTCACACCCTTGTTGTATGCCTGGTGATACGGCTTGGCACCCTTGAACCCAGGCAGCAACGAGTGATGAATGTTGATCGCCCAGCCATCCAGGCGACGGCACAGTTCAGGCGACAGCACCTGCATGTAGCGCGCAAGAATCACCAGCTCGGCACCACTCTCCTCGATCACCTGCAGCACCTTGCGCTCTTGCGCAGGCTTGTCCTTGGGGTCGAGGGCGAAGTGGTAATACGGGATCTTGTGCCAATGCGCCAATGGCTCGAGATCGGGGTGATTAGAGATCACCGCGACCACGTCCATCGCTAGCTGACCAATGCGCTGACGGTACAACAGGTCGTTCAGGCAGTGGTCGGCCTTGGACACCATGATCACCACCTTGGGGCGGTGATTGGGTGCGGTCAGCTCGAAGGTCATGCCAAACGCATCGCTGCGCTCGGCCAGGCCATCACGAAAACCCGCCTCATCGAAATCATCTGGCTGGCGGAACTCGACGCGAATGAAGAAGCGCCCCGACAGCCGATCATCGAAGGAGTGGTGCTCGGTGACATAGCAACGCTGCTCGTAGAGAAACCGCGTCACCACATCGACCGTGCCGAGCATGCTCGGGCAGTCGGCGGTGAGAATCCAGGTATCCGGTGCCCGACTCATGTGTCTCTCCTTAGGCTTCGATGCTCAGGCCGTATTCAGCCGAGGCGTCCTGCAGCCACATCCACCAGTAATCGGCGAAGCTGCGGCGAATCACCAGTTCCCAGGTATCTTCACCGGTGCGGCGGATCACCAGCTGCGACTTGGCGAACACCGTGCCGACCGCCTTGCCCACCGGGAAGTTGTTTGGATGTACATCATAGCTGGTGGATTTCATCAGCACGTCGCGCACGTTGGCGCCCTGCAACTCGAGCAGGGTCTGCCCGCCGCTGACATTGACCACCTGAATGTGCAAGCCCGCGAGGGCGTCGCGCAGTTGCTGCTCGACCGCAAACTCCTGCCCGCCCGGGACGATCAGCAGCCACTCATCCGGGCCAACCCACTGCAGCGAGGTCTCGCCCTTGGCGACCACGGTCAGGGCTACCGGCAGCTCCAGGCCGAGGGCCTTGTGTACACCGCTGGCAAAGGCCGGATCATGGCCGTCGCCACGCAAGGTCAGATGACCAAGCAGTTTTTTCTCGCGCAGGGTCACGCCTGCGTTGTTGCGGCCCTTGCCCACCAGGCTGGCGAGGTCTGCATGGTGCAGCGGCGTCTGGGCCTTGGCCTCGGCGCCGGGGTTTTGCTGGAAGACGTTGATAGCGCTCATTGTTACCTGCCTTGAATTCTTGTGTTCAGGCGTGGCAGCGGCGCTCGGCCGCGGCCACGAGAGTTGAGCATCGGTCTGGCGTCAGACGTTCTGCCGCTCACCCTTCGGATCGAAGAACACCGAAGACACAATCTCTGCTTCGATCACGCTGCCATCGGCCTGCGGCGAATACACCCGCTCACCCATGCGCTTGAGACCACCCTTGACCACACCCATGGCGAACGAATAGCCGAGGGAGTTGGAGGCATAGCTGGAGGTGACGTGACCGACCATGTCCATCGGGATCGGCTGCTTCGGATCGAACACCAGCTGAGCGCCTTCCGGCAGCCACTGTTTAGGGTTGATCGGCTTGAGCCCGACCAGTTGCTTGCGGTCTTCGCGCAGGCAGTCTTCGCGGTTCATGCCACGCAGGCCGATCCACGAGTACGGCTTGTTGCGTCCGACACACCAGCTCATGTTGAGGTCGTCGGCGTTCATCGAGCCATCGGTATCCTGGCCAACGATGATGAAGCCCTTCTCGGCACGCAGCACGTGCATGGTCTCGGTGCCATACGGGGTCAGGTTGTACTGTTTGCCAGCCGCAACGATCTTCTCCAGCACACCCATGGCGTAGTTGGCCTGGACGTTGACTTCGTACGACAGCTCACCGGTGAACGAGATGCGGAACACCCGCGCCGGCACGCCGCCAACGGTGCCTTCCTTCCAGGTCATGAACGGGAAGGCGTCCTTGTCCAGGTCGATGTCGCTGATCTCGGCCAGCAGCTTGCGGCTGTTGGGGCCAGACAAGGTCATGGTTGCCCAGTGGTCGGTGACCGAGGTGAAGTACACCTTCAGTTCCGGCCATTCGGTCTGCAGGTACAGCTCCATCCAGCCCAGCACGCGCGCTGCGCCGCCGGTCGTGGTGGTCATGATGAAGTGGTTGTCGCCAACGCAGGCGGTCACGCCGTCGTCGAAGACCATGCCGTCTTCCTTGCACATCAGGCCATAACGGGCCTTGCCCACATCGAGCTTGGTCCAGGCGTTGGTGTAGATACGGTTGAGGAACTCACGCGCATCCGGGCCTTGAATGTCGATCTTGCCCAGGGTCGAGGCGTCCAGCAGGCCGACGCTGTCGCGCACGGCCTTGCACTCACGCTCAACGGCAGCGTGGATGTCTTCACCGGGTTTTGGGAAGTACCATGGGCGTTTCCACTGGCCGACATCCTCGAACTCGGCGCCGTTTTTAACGTGCCAGGAATGCAGCGCGGTGAAGCGTACCGGCTCGAACAGGTGACCACAGTGACGACCCGCTACCGCACCGAAGGTAACCGGCGTGTAGTTGGGGCGGAACATGGTGGTGCCCATCTGCGCAATGCTGATCCCCAGCGAACGGGCGGCGATGGCCAGGCCGTTGATGTTGCCCAGCTTGCCCTGGTCGGTACCAAAGCCCAGCGCGGTGTAGCGCTTGACGTGTTCGACCGACTCGAAGCCTTCACGGGTCGCCAGCTCGATGCCGGCAGCGGTGACGTCGTTCTGCTGGTCAACGAACTGCTTCGGCCCGCGAGTGCCTTTGTCGTGCGGCACCTGGAACAAGGCCAGGGTAGGCTCCTCGGTGCGCTGGACAGCTTTGGGCAGGGTACCGACCACGGCCTTGAAGCCGGCCTCGGTAGCGGCGCGCACGCCACCTTCGAAACCATCGGCCAGAACATCACCGAGCGGGTAGACGCCATTCATGCCGCCAACACAGACGCGTTTTTGCGGCGCATCACCCGGGACAAAACCGAGGATGTCTTCACGCCATACCGGACGCCCGCCAAGGTGCGAGGCCAGGTGGACGATCGGGCTGTAGCCGCCGGAGGTCGCGATCAGGTCGCAGGCCAGGGTTTCGCCAGGGCTGGTCACGGTGAACGCCTGGGCGTCGATGGCGGCAACCCGCGCACCGGTCACATGCTTGCTGCCAGTCGCTTCAACCACAGCGCTGGAGGTGAGGATGCGAATGCCCTTGGCGCGTGCTTCTTCCACCAGCGAACCGCGTGGGTTGTGGCGTGCATCGGCGATCGTGACCACTTGCAGGCCGGCATCGTGCCAGTCCAGCGCAACGCGATAGGCGTGGTCGTTGTTGGTCGACAGCACCAGCTTGCGCCCAGGCGCCACGCCGTAGCGACGCACGTAGGTAGACACGGCACCGGCGAGCATGTTGCCCGGCACATCGTTGTTGCCGTACACCAGCGGACGCTCGTGGGCGCCAGCCGCCAGCACAACTTGCTTGGCACGCACGCGGTGGACGCGATGACGCACCTGGCCAATCGGCGCGCGGTCACCGAGGTGGTCGGTCAGGCGCTCGTGGATGGTCAGGAAGTTATGGTCGTGGTAGCCGTTGACGGTAGCGCGTGGCAGTACCAGCACTTCGGCCATGCCTTGCAGCTCGGCCACGGTAGCCGCGACCCAGTCGGTGGCAGGCTTGCCATCGAGAGTCTCACGGCTGTCGAGCAGGCTGCCGCCGAACTCTTCCTGCTCATCGGCGATGATCACCCGCGCACCGCTGCGGCCAGCGGCCAGCGCTGCGGCCAGGCCGGCAGGGCCAGCACCGACGATCAACACGTCGCAGTGGTGGTTCATGTAGTCGTAGCTGTCCGGGTCGTTCTGCAGCGGCGCGCGACCGAGGCCGGCGGCTTTGCGGATGTACTTCTCGTAAGTCATCCAGAACGATTTCGGGTACATGAAGGTTTTATAGTAGAAGCCCGGCGGCATCATGCTGCCACCGACCTTGCCGAGGATGCCCATCACGTCGTTGTTGACGTTCGGCCAGCCGTTGGTGCTGGTCGCGACCAGGCCGGCATACAGCGGCTGCTGAGTGGCGCGCACGTTGGGGATCTGGGTGGCTTCGCTGGAACCGATCTGCAGGATCGCATTCGGCTCTTCGGTGCCGGCTGCAATGATCCCGCGAGGCCGCGAATACTTGAAGCTGCGGCCGACGACGTCGACGCCGTTGGCGAGCAACGCGGCAGCCAGGCTGTCACCTTCGTAACCCTGATAGGTCTTGCCGTTGAAGCTGAAATTGAGGACTTTGCCGCGGTTGACACGGCCGCCGCTGGCAAGGCGATAACTCTGGCTCATACTTTTTCCCCCAGGCCTTTGACGGTCGACGGCGCGGCGCTAGCCTTGCTGGCGGCAGTGATCTGCGGCTTCTCGCCGATCTTGTAGGTTTCCAGAATTTCGTAAGTCACGGTGTCGCGGGTGACGTTGAAATACTGACGGCAACCGGCGACGTGATCCCACAGTTCGTGGTGAATGCCACGCGGGTTATCGCGGAAGAACATGTAGGTACCCCACTCCTCGTCGGAGCAAGCCGCCGGATCGAGCGGGCGGGCAATATGGGCCTGGCCTGAGGCGTGAAACTCTTCTTCGGAGCGCAGCTCGCCGCAGTGGGGACAGAAAATATGCAACATGACGATTGTCTCCGATTAGTGGGCGACGGCCGCAGCGCCGTGTTCATCGATCAGCGCACCGTTGTAGAAGCGGTCGATGGAGAATGGCGCAGCCAGTGGGTGCATTTCGCCTTTGGCCAGGCTTGCGGCAAACACGTTGCCTGAGCCTGGGGTGGCCTTGAAGCCGCCGGTGCCCCAACCGCAGTTGAAGAACAGGTTCTTCACCGGGGTCTTGGAGATGATCGGGCAGGCGTCCGGGCAGGTGTCGACGATGCCGCCCCATTGGCGGTTCATGCGTACCCGCGAGAGAATCGGAAACATCTCGACGATCGCCTGCAGGGTGTGCTCGATCACCGGGTAAGAACCGCGCTGGCCGTAGCCGACCCAGCTGTCGATACCGGCGCCGATGACCAGGTCGCCTTTGTCCGACTGGCTGATGTAGCCGTGTACCGCGTTGGACATGATCACGCTGTCGATGATCGGCTTGATCGGCTCCGAGACCAACGCTTGCAGCGGGTGCGACTCGAGCGGCAGGCGAAAGCCCGCCAGGCGCGCCATGTGCCCGGAGTTACCGGCAGTGACCACGCCGACGCGCTTGGCGCCGATGAAGCCCTTGTTGGTCTCGACACCGATCACCGCGCCGTTTTCCTTGCGGAAACCGGTCACTTCGGTCTGTTGAATCAGGTCGACGCCGAGGGCGTCGGCAGCGCGGGCAAAGCCCCACGCCACGGCATCGTGACGGGCCACACCACCACGGCGCTGAACGGTTGCGCCGAGGATCGGGTAGCGGGTGTTCTTCGAGCAGTCCAGGTACGGGATCTCGGCCGCGACCTGGTCGGTATTGAGCAGCTCGCCGTCGACGCCGTTGAGGCGGTTGGCGCTGACTCGACGCTCCGAATCACGGATGTCCTGCAGGGTGTGGCAGAGGTTGTAGACGCCGCGCTGGGAGAACATCACATTGTAGTTGATGTCCTGCGACAGGCCTTCCCACAGTTTCATGGCGTGCTCGTAGAGCTTGGCCGACTCGTCCCACAGGTAGTTGGAGCGCACGATGGTGGTGTTGCGCGCGGTGTTGCCGCCGCCCAGCCAGCCTTTTTCGACCACGGCAACGTTGGTGATGCCGTGCACCTTGGCCAGGTAGTAAGCCGTCGCCAGGCCATGCCCGCCGCCGCCTACAATCACCACGTCATAGACCTTTTTCGGGGTCGGCGTGCGCCACATGCGCTGCCAGTTTTCGTGGTGGCTGAGGGAGTGTTTGAAAAGGCCGAAGCCCGAATAGCGTTCCATTGTCTGTTACTCCACTCAGCGGTAAACCGGGAAGTCGGCGCACAGTGCGGCGACCTGCTTGGCAACGTCGGCTTCGACGTCGGCGTCGCCCAGGTTGTCGAGGACATCGCAGATCCAGCCGGCCAGTGCCACGCACTGAGCCACCTTGAAACCGCGGGTTGTGACCGCCGGGGTGCCGATGCGCAGGCCCGAGGTAACGAACGGCGACTGCGGGTCGTTGGGTACGGCGTTCTTGTTGACAGTGATGTGCGCGCGGCCCAGGGCTGCGTCAGCGTCCTTGCCGGTCAGGCCCTGACGGATCAGGCTGACCAGGAACAGGTGGTTGTCGGTACCGCCGGACACCACGTCATAACCGCGCTTGATGAACACTTCGGCCATGGCCTGGGCGTTGTCGATGACCTGCTGCTGGTACTGCTTGAAGCCAGGCTCCTGCGCTTCCTTGAAGCACACTGCCTTGCCGGCGATGACGTGCATCAGCGGGCCGCCCTGGGCGCCGGGGAATACCGCCGCATTGAGCTTTTTCTCGATGTCCGGGTTGGCCTTGGCCAGGATCAGGCCGCCACGTGGACCGCGCAGGGTCTTGTGAGTAGTGGTGGTGACCACGTCGGCATACGGCAGCGGGTTCGGGTACAGGCCAGCGGCAACCAGGCCAGCAACGTGGGCCATGTCGACGAACAGCAGCGCACCCACCTTGTCGGCAATAGCGCGGAAGCGCGGGAAGTCGAGGGTCTTGGAGTACGCGGAGAAACCAGCAACGATCATCTTCGGCTGATGCTCGACCGCCAGGCGCTCGACTTCGTCGTAGTCGATCAGGCCGGTGTCGGTGTCGATGCCGTATTGCACCGCGTTGTACAGCTTGCCCGAGGACGAGACCTTGGCGCCGTGGGTCAGGTGGCCACCATGGGCCAGGCTCATGCCCAGAATGGTGTCACCGGCTTGCAGCAAGGCCAGGTATACAGCGCTGTTGGCCGACGAACCGGAGTGCGGCTGGACGTTGGCGTAGTCGGCACCGAACAGTTGCTTGGCGCGTTCGATGGCCAGCGCCTCGACCTTGTCGACGTGCTCGCAACCGCCGTAGTAGCGCTTGCCCGGATAGCCTTCGGCGTATTTGTTGGTGAGGCCGCTGCCCTGGGCCTGCATCACGCGCTTGCTGGTGTAGTTTTCCGAAGCGATCAGCTCGATGTGATCTTCCTGACGTTGTTCTTCGGCATTCATCGCCGCCAGCAGCGCGTCGTCGTAACCCTGGATCTGGTCTTGCTTGCTGAACATCATGTGTCTCCCGGCAGCGATCATTTTTTGTCAGTAGGGTTCAGTGCCCCTTTGTGCCGATGGTATGACTGCGGCGGGTGGGTCAGATGCCTGCGCACGCCTTGCAATGGCGCGTTTACGACATTCGCCGCTGGGCTGTCGCGCGCGGGCATGCTTGCCAAAATCAGCCATCGGCCTGCGCCCGCGTGCTTGAGCCGCCGGCGGGCCGGGCAATTGCGCCGTGCACGGTTGTATAGGCAACCGGGTAAATGATCGTTTAGAGTGCATCTCTGCGTCGTTCACAGGACCGTGTCATGACAGATAACAGCCAGCAATTCGCCAGCGACAACTATTCCGGCATCTGCCCCGAAGCCTGGGCGGCGATGGCCAAGGCCAATCAGGGCCACGAGCGCGCCTACGGCGACGATCAGTGGACCGAGCGTGCGGCGGCGTACTTTCGCAAGATCTTCGAAACCGACTGCGAAGTGTTCTTCGCCTTCAACGGCACCGCAGCCAACTCGTTGGCCCTGGCCTCCTTGTGCCAGAGCTACCACAGCGTGATCTGCTCGGAGACCGCCCACGTCGAGACTGACGAATGCGGCGCTCCGGAGTTTTTCTCGAACGGCTCCAAGCTGCTCACCGCGCCCAGCGTCAACGGCAAGCTGACGCCTGAGTCGATCCGCGAAGTGGCGCTCAAACGCCAGGACATCCACTATCCGAAACCACGCGTGGTGACCCTCACCCAGGCCACCGAAGTCGGCACCGTGTACCGCCCCGACGAGCTCAAGGCGATCAGCGCCACCTGCAAGGAGCTGGGCCTCAACCTGCATATGGATGGCGCGCGCTTCACCAATGCCTGCTCGTTCCTCGGCTGCTCGCCGGCCGAGCTGACCTGGAAGGCCGGCGTCGATGTGCTGTGCTTTGGCGGCACCAAGAACGGCATGGCCGTGGGCGAGGCGATCCTGTTCTTCAACCGCGAGCTGGCCGAAGACTTCGACTACCGCTGCAAGCAGGCCGGCCAGCTGGCATCGAAGATGCGCTTCCTCTCCGCGCCTTGGGTGGGGCTGCTGGAAGACGGCGCCTGGCTACGCCACGGCAACCACGCCAACCGCTGCGCGCAGTTGCTGGCCTCGCTGGTCAGCGACCTGCCTCAGGTGAAGCTGATGTTCCCGGTGGAAGCCAACGGGGTGTTTCTGCAAATGCCGGAGCCGGCGCTCGAGGCGCTGCGCAACAAGGGCTGGCGCTTCTACACCTTCATTGGCAGCGGCGGCGCACGCTTCATGTGCTCGTGGGACACCGAACTCACGCGCGTGCGTGAGCTGGCGGCGGATATCCGCGCCGTCGTGGCAGTCACCCCTCTGTAGAGCCATCCCTGTAGGAGCGGCCTTGTGTCGCGAAAGGGTCGCGTAGCGGCCCCAGATTCTCAGCTTCGCCGCCACTATCGCCGGGCCAGCTTCGCTGGCCTTTCGCGACACAAGGCCGCTCCTACAGGCTCGCGGCAACCCCCGGCGACTGCCCTTTACAGCCTGAAACCACCCATCTGCCGCGCCAGGTCATCGGCCAAGCGGCGCAGTGCCTGGCATTCCTCGCGACAGCCAAGCACCTCGGCGGCGGTCTGCCGGGCCAGGTCGGAAATCCCCTGCACGTTGCGATTGATCTCTTCAGTCACCGCTGACTGCTGCTCGGTCGCGGTGGCCACCTGCTGATTCATGTCACTGATGCGCTCGACCTGATCGGTGATCGCCCCCAGCGAGGCGCCGGTGCGCTGGCTTGCTTCAACGCCGCTACCGGTGGCCAGCTGGCCTGCCTGCATTGACGTCACAGCCACGCCGGCGCCCTGCTTGAGGCGCTGAATCATCTGCTGCACCTGATCGGTAGACAGCTGCGTGCGCCGGGCCAGGGTGCGCACTTCATCGGCGACCACGGCAAAGCCACGGCCCATTTCACCGGCGCGGGCCGCCTCGATGGCCGCATTGAGGGCGAGCAGGTTGGTCTGCTCGGAAACGCTGCGAATCACCGCCAGTACCTCATCGATCGAGGCCACTTCCTGCGCCAACTGGCCCACCGCCTCGGCGGCCCGGCTGATTTCACCGGACATGCCATGGATACCCTGTACCGACTGCTGCACCTGCTGGCGCGCCTGCACCGCTTCGTCACGCGCCGACTGCGAGGCGTACGCCGCATGTCCTGCGTTTTGCGCAACGTCCTGCACAGTCAGGCCCATCTGGTGCACGGCGGTGGCGACCATCTCGGTCATCTGTTGCTGACGTTCCGAGCGGTCGGCGGTGTTGCCGACTACCTGCGTCACCTGTTCGACCGAACGGTGCAGGCGCTCGGTAGTGCTCAGCACCTCGGCGATCAGCGCCCTCTGGCTGTCGAGAAAGCGGTTGAAGCCGCGAGCCAGGTCACCCAGTTCATCCTCGCGGGAATCATCCAGGCGATGGCTCAGGTCGCCAGCGCCGCCACCAATCTGCACCAGCGCCGTGGTCACCTGACGGATCGGGCGCACCAACCCGCGCGCCAGCAGCACCACCAGCAGCAACGAGAGCAAGGCTACTGCCCCACCAATCAAGCTGGTCAACCACACCGCCTGGCGCATCTGCGCGTAGATCTGCGCCTGCGGCACTTCGGCCACCAGCGTCCAGTTGAGATCACGCAGCGGCAGGCTCAGGGCCAGATACTGCTCACCGTCACGTTCGAACTGGCTACGCTGCAGGCCTGCGCCCTGCCCCAGTAACCGCTTGGCGGCGTCGCCACCGACCTGTTCGGCGAGCGTGCGTTTGGCGCTGTATTGGTTGTCCGGGTGGACCTGGATCAGGCCGTCGTTGCGCACCAGCATGACCCTGCCCTGCTCGCCAAAGCTGAAGTCGTGGATCAGCTTGGACAACTCGGTCAGGCGCAAGCCCATGCCGGCGATGCCGACCAGTTGCCCGGCCTTTTCGATGCGGTAGTCGATGAACAGCGCCACCTCGCCGGTGGCGCCATCCACGTCGATATTGATCAGCCGCTCGGCACCACTGTCGATGTAGCCATAGAACCACTGGTCCTTGGGGTTCTGCCGGCCAAGGGTGCGATCCAGGCCTTTCTCGTTGTAGTAGTGGCCGCTCGCAGTGGCGGCGAACAACGCGGTAAACGCATGGTTGCGCTGCTTGGCAGCGTCCAGGTATTCGATGAAGCGCGCCGCCTCGGCGGGATTCTCACCGGCAGCGAGCCAGTCACGCAGCAGGGTATTGCCGGCAATATCGGCGGCCGCCACCAGCGGCTGGCTAAGCATGCGCTCGATATCGTTGCGAATGGCCTCGATGCTGGCCGGCAGAGCGGTGTCGAGCAAATAGCGCTCGGTCAGGCGATTGACCGCCACGGTATAGATCGCAACCACCACCAGGATGCTCACCAACAGGGCCGTGCCCATGCCTGCGATCAACTGCAACTGGATACTTCGCCGCCAGATACGCATACGTTTTCCTCCCCCAGGATTCTTGTTTTTGGGGATTGTATACACTTACGTATCCATTCAATCCAGCAATCATCGACAAACGCTAACGCAAAACGGGGAACAGCCACGCGTCACCGCATGGCTGCCCCCCGCTCGAATTTTGCCTGTTGGCTGGTGCTTTACTGCTCGCCGATGGTGCGTGCGATGGCATCTACCGTGGCATCGATCTGCGCCTGGGTGCGGGCGAGCGTCACTTGATGCTCTTTTTGCAGTTCGATCTGCCGCGAGCACAGATTCAGCGCCGCCAGCACCAGCAGCTTGTCACCGATCAGGGTCGGGTACTGGCGCTTGGTTTCGTTGAGGGCGGTGTTGAGCATCCGCACAGCCTGCGAGAGGGTCTCTTCCTGGCCTTCAGGGGCCTTGATCGAATAGTCGATACCCAGAATCGACACGACATTGATCGGCTGCGCTTGCAGTTTCATCCGTTGACGACACCTGCGCTGGCGCGCTCAACCAGCGCCTGGATACGCGCAGCAGTGGCGCCGTGTTTCTCTTCCTGTTCCATCAGCGACAGCTGCAGGCTGTCGTTGTCTTCCTTGGCCTGGGCCAGTTCCTGGGCGATGGCAGCGTTCTGCTCGCTCAGCTGGGTGTTTTTCTGCATCAGGTCGTTGACCAGCTGCTCGAGTTGATTCAGGGAAGTTTCCAACATGGGGTATGTCTATCTCGGGTTGTTGCAGAGGGCGCACACGATAAAGAAAAGCACGCGCCCCCGCCATTAAATATCGGGTCAAAAGGCTTCAGCCAGGCCAGATTGACAGGGGATCGGCCACCTTGTTCCGGCCTGGGTCAACCGCCGGTCAGGATTTGTCGCGGCCAACTCGGGCTTTTGCTCATCGAACTCAAGACTGGCCGGTCATGACCGATAGCCATACAGGTCTTATCTCGACGCAAGGATTGCGCGCCACCTTACCTTGCCCGGATTGTCCAAATCATGTCCCTACGCAATATGAATATCGCCCCGCGCGCCTTGCTCGGGTTTGCCTTGATCGGCGCATTGATGCTCGGCCTTGGCGTGTTTTCGCTGGTCCAGATGGGCAAGATTCGCCAGGCGGGTGTCGCCATCGAAAGCATCAACGTGCCGAGCATCAAAACCCTCGATGAACTGACCGCGTTGAGCCTGCGCTTGCGTACGCTGTCCTATCGTCTGCTGGTCAATCGTGACCCGGCCGCTCAGCAAGACACCCTGCGCCTGCTGGACGAGCGCAACGCGCAAATCGACAAGGCCCAGAGCCGTTACCAGACGTTTATCGTCGACGTCGAAGAACAAGCCGCGTTCGATCAGTACGGCCAGTTGCTGACCCAGTACCGCCAGCTGGAAACCCGCATGCGCAACCTGAGCCAGGCCAACCGCATCGAGGAACTGGCCGACCTGCTCAACCGCGACCTGCTGACCAACTCCGAGCAGATCAACAAGGTCATGAACACCCTGCTGGAAATGAACACCGAGCAGGCGCGCAACGCTAACGCCACCGCCGCCAATCAGTACAGCACGGCGTTCACCCTGGTGATCGGTCTGCTCATCGCCGCCACCGTGCTGACCCTGATCTGCGCATTGCTGCTGACCCGCAGCATCGTCAAGCCGATCGAAGAAGCCTTGCAGGCAGCTGAACAGGTAGCCGACGGCGACCTCACCCACACCATTCGCGCCGAAGGCAGCGACGAAGCAGCGCGCCTGCAGCGAGCCATGGCCCGCATGCAGGAAAAGCTGCGCGACACCCTGCACCTGATCGCCGGCTCCTCTACCCAGCTGGCCTCGGCGGCCGAAGAGCTCAACAGCGTGACCGACGAGAGCGCGCGCGGCCTGCAGCAGCAGAACGCCGAAATCGAACAGGCCGCCACTGCCGTTACCGAGATGACCAGCGCGGTCGAAGAAGTGGCGCGCAATGCCGTCAGCACCTCGGAGGCTTCGGCTGAAGCCAGCCGTTCCACCAGCGATGGCCGTGACCTGGTACTGGAAACCGTCAGCGCCATCGAGCGCATGAGCGGTGACGTGCAGGGTACTGCCAAGCTGATCACTCACCTGGCCGAACAGTCGCGTGATATCGGCAAGGTACTCGACGTGATTCGCGGCCTGGCCGATCAGACCAACCTGCTCGCCCTCAACGCCGCCATCGAGGCAGCGCGGGCCGGTGAGGCCGGGCGTGGTTTTGCCGTGGTGGCTGACGAAGTGCGTGCACTGGCGCATCGCACCCAGCAGTCGACCAGCGAGATCGAGCGCATGATCGGCACCATCCAGGGCGGCACCGGCCAGGCGGTCGAGTCGATGCGCACCAGCACCGAACGCGCCGAATCGACCCTGAACATCGCCCGCGGCGCGGGCCTGGCGCTGGACACCATCGCCACGGCCGTAGCACACATCAACGAGCGTAACCTGGTCATCGCCAGTGCGGCCGAAGAGCAGGCTCAGGTCGCCCGCGAAGTCGACCGTAATCTGGTCAACATCAACGACCTGTCGGTGCAAAGCGCCACCGGGGCACACCAGACCAGCGCGGCGAGTGCCGAGCTGTCGCGCCTGGCAGTTGACCTCAGCAGCCTGGTTGCACGCTTCCGCGTCTGACCCAGGCTGCAGCGCTCAAGCGGCCTCGGCTTAGTACTCGATACGAACGTCGCCGCGCGGCACGCTGCAGCAGGAGAGGATGTAGCCCTCGGCTTCATCCTCTTCGGTGATGCCGCCGTTGTGCTCCATGTCCACTTCGCCGCCCAGCTTGAGCACCTTGCAGGTGCCGCAGATGCCCATGCCGCAGGCTTTCGGGATCATCAGGCCAACCTTGGCCGCCGCCGCATGCACGGTCTCGCCCGGGGCCACGCGGATGCTCTTCTCGCTGCCGACGAACTCCACCAGGTTCAGATCGGACAGATCCACTTCCGGAGCATCGGCTGCCTGTTCGGCGTGCTCGACAGCGTCGGCCTTGGCCTCCGCCGGGGTCGCGCCAAACGACTCCTCGTGGTAGTTCTTCATGTCGAAGCCGACCGCGTCGAGCATACGCTTGACCGCGCTCATGTACGGCGTAGGCCCGCAGCAGAACACCACGCGCTCCATGTAATCCGGGGCGATCAGCTCCATCAGGCGCTGGTTCAGATACCCCCGATAACCTGCCCACGGCTCGCCCAGCCCGTGCTTCTCACAAATGATGTGCAGGCTGAAGTTGGGAATGCGCGAGGCCATCTGTTCCAGCTCGCGGTGGTAGATGATGTCCTTCGGTGAACGCGCGCTGTGGACGAACACCATGTCGACATTGGCGTTGGTGTCATAGAACCAGCGCGCCATCGACATCACCGGGGTGATACCGACGCCACCGCTAAGGTAGAGCACCTTCGGTGCCGGGAAATCGATTGCGTTGAACAAGCCGACCGGGCCGTGTACCGGCAGTTCGGCGCCTTCGTGCATGGTGTCGTGCAGGTAGTTGGAAACATGCCCACCCGGTACCCGCTTGACCGTGATCGAGAAGCTGTACGGCACCGACGGCGAACTGGAGATGGTGTACGAGCGCATCACCTGCTTGCCTTCGATTTCAAGCTCCAGGGTGACGAACTGGCCGGGCTTGAAGAAGAACATGATCGGCTGGTCGGCCATGAAGCAGAAGGTGCGCACATCCCAGGTTTCCTGGATGACCTTGACGCAGCGCACGATGTGGCGGCCGTTGGCCCAGGTCTGGGTGCTGACCGGGTTGAGGAATGTTTCGGACATGTTGTTCTCCAACGGCCGACTACCGGCCTTTTATGGCTCCGATAATGCTCAAGGCCGTGGCCCGGCACATTCCCATCAGCGACATCGGCGTGCTTATCGCGACCAGCCCCGCACGACAAGGGCTGGCGCGTCGGAATTCGATTCGGCCATGTCGCCCATGGATACGGCTCAAGGCGCCCTTGATCGCACACTCCACGGCAAATAGACCTGATGTTTTCTGCACCTGCCTTGCGGCACTAAAACAACGATTAGCCACCTTTCGCCGGCCTTTATCGGCCTTGAGGATTACAACGATGGACGTCACCGCAACCCTGAGCCTGGGCGATCCACTGGAAGCTGCACGCAAGGCCACCGCCGAGATGCTGCAGACCCGCGAGCGCACCTACTCGCTGCCCCAGCCGTTCTACACTGACGAGCGTCTGTTTCAGATCGACATGCAGGAAATTTTCCAGAAGGAATGGCTGATCGCGGGCATGACCTGCGAGATCCCGACCAAGGGCAACTTCCTCACCCTGCAAGTCGGCAAAAACCCGATCATTGTCATCCGCGGCGCCGAAGGCAAGGTGCATGCGTTCCACAACGTCTGCCGCCACCGCGGTTCGCGGCTGTGCACCAGCGAGAAGGGCAAGGTCGCCAAGCTGGTCTGCCATTACCACCAGTGGACCTACGAGCTGGACGGTCGTCTGCTGTTTGCCGGCACCGAAATGGGCGATGACTTCGACATGAAGGAGTACGGCCTCAAGCCGGTCAACGTCAAGGTCGCTGGTGGCTACATCTTCATCAGCCTGGCGCAGAACCCGCCGGCTATCGACGAGTTCCTGGCTACGCTCGACCACTACATGGAACCGTACGACATGGAGAACACCAAGGTGGCGGTGCAAACCACCTTGATGGAGAAAGCCAACTGGAAGCTGGTACTGGAGAACAACCGCGAGTGCTACCACTGCTCCGGTTCGCACCCAGAGCTGCTCAAGACCCTGCTCGAGTGGGACGACACCAACGACCCGCGTGCCGATCAGTCGTTCAAGGACCACGTCGCCGCCTGCGCTACGGCCTGGGAAGCGGAAAAGATCCCTTACCTGCACAAGAGCCACGGCCTGCGTAACCGCATCGTGCGCATGCCGCTGCTCAAGGGCACCGTGTCGATGACCATGGACGGCAAGCAGGCGAGCAAGAAGCTCATGGGCCGCATCCAGAACCCTGACCTGGGCTCGATGCGCATCCTGCACCTGCCGCACTCCTGGAACCACTGCATGGGCGATCACATGATTGTCTTCACGGTGTGGCCGATCAGTGCTCAGGAGACCCTGGTCAGCACCAAGTGGCTGGTCCACAAGGACGCTGTTGAAGGCGTTGATTACGACCCAGAGCAGATGCGCAAAGTGTGGGACGCGACCAACGACCAGGACCGCCGTCTGGCTGAAGAGAACCAGCGCGGGATCAACTCCACTGCTTATCAGCCTGGGCCGTACTCCAAGACTTACGAGTTTGGTGTGGTCAACTTCATCGACTGGTACAGCCAGCGCGTGCTGGAAAACCTCGGGGCGGAACCTGCGCCTTATCTGAAAGAAGTCGTTACGCAGTAATAGACCTGCCGGGCATGCCTATGGTGTGCCCGGCAAGTTGTCCACAGGTACCCGGCAGCATCCTCAAACCTCGCTCCACTCCCCTCCTGATCAATTATTGATCAATTCCATGCAGGCCTTTAGATACGTGGCTTGCAGCTGATGCCGAACATGTTGTCCACAGAAGCGCCAACAGACTTTGTGAACAACGTTCGCTACGCATGTGGATAAGCTATCGAGAGCCCTGAATCTCAGGCATCTGAGCATCTTGTGAAGAAGATTGATCGAATTTTGATCAATTCTCTGTAAGCCACGGAATACGTGGCCTAGCGAGTTAGCCGAACAGTTTATCCACAGGCCGGCTAACAGCGATTGTGGGCAACTTCAAAGCTTGAACACGCAAAAAAGCCATGAAAATCCATGGCTTAGCCTGATCAATTATTGTACAGCTGGCTGTACGCCGCGAACTCAAAGGGCTGCAGGCATTAGCGAACACTTTATCCACAGCCTGGCTAACAGCAAATGTGCGTAACACCACTGCCCCCTGTAGGAGCGGCCTTGTGTCGCGAAAGGCCCGCAGAGCGGGCCCAAAGATGTCAGCGGTGAAGTTGAAATGCAGGGCCGCTTCGCAGCCCTTTCGCGACACAAGGCCGCTCCTACAGGGACCGCGCGCCACCGCCGTACCCGCATGAGTCGGGAGGCCGCTACTAGCGCAGCACTCCTTCCTCTACCAGCAGCTTGAGGATGGCCTCGGCGCCTTCCTGGGGGGAAACATCTTTCAGCACTTTGCCGCCACCACCGCTGGCCTTGGCTGTTGCAGCCTTCATCCGATCCGCGCCGCTCTTGGCCTTGATCACCTTGAGCCGCTTGGGCCGTGGTCGGGCCGGTTGCAGCTCGGCATCCGCCAGCAGCTCATCTTCGACAATCGCCACATCACGCGCTGCCAGCACGCCACGCCGCGCAGGTCCGAACGCGCTCTGGCGTGGCTTGGGCGCTGCGTTATCCACAGTGGCCAGCAACGGCAAGCGCACTTTCAACCGGCGCCGCTGACCACGCGGCAGCGCCTGCAATACCTGGGCGGTGCCATTCTCGATCGACTCGACCTCGGCCAGCCCGACAATCAATGGCCAACCCAGCTTCTCGGCGAGCAAGAACGGCAACATGCCGGAACCCTCGCCGGTCTCGGCCTGGCTGCCGGTCAACACCAACTGGGCGCCAGCATCACGTAGATAGTCGCCAAGCACCTCGAGCACATCAGCCCCTTCCGGTTGCTCAAGTACATCCAGATGATCCAGGCCCATGCCCAGATAAGCACGCAGCGCCTCCTGGCGGTGATCGCCAGCATGCACCACCTGCAAGTTATCCCCAGCCAGCTGCAATCCCAGCTCGACCGCACGGGCATCCTGCTCGGCCCGGCGACTACGGCCAGAGCCGGGATGAGCACCAATGGAAACCAGGCTAATGACCTTTGTACTCATGTTGGAACCCTTATGCCGCGTCGCGCTGGCCGCCGCTGCGGTAGTTATCCACAGCTTCGATCAGAGCCTGAAGAATCGCCGCGCTGTCGCCAATCACTGACAGGTCGGCCCGTTTGATCATGTCGCAGCCAGGGTCCATGTTCACCGCCACCACCTTGTCACAGGCACCAATGCCCTGCAGGTGCTGGATCGCGCCTGAGATGCCGACCGCGACGTACACCCGTGCGGTAACCCAGGTACCGGTGGCACCCACCTGGCGCGTACGCGGCATGAAGCCGTCGTCGACTGCCACCCGCGAGGCACCTTCGGTGGCGCCCAATGCAGCGGTGGCACGGTGGAACAGCTCCCAGTCCTTGACGCCGTTACCGCCAGAGACGATGAATTCCGACTCGGCCATGGCAATGGCGGCCGGGTCGACCGCCACCGAGCCAAGATCCTCGATGCGCGACAAGCTGCGCGCAACGCTTGTGGACAACTCGACCGGCAGCGCCTCATGGCGGGTTTCACTGACCGGCTCGGCGCACTCGGCAGCGGCCAGAATCAGCCGTGCCATGCCCCGTTGCAGGTCTTGTTGGCCCGCGCCAGCACGGCCGATGCACTGGCCATCCTTGATCTGCCAGACCCGCGTCGCCGGGCGTTCACCCAGTGATGCAGCAAAGCGCCGGCCAAGCTCACCGCCACCGGTGCGGCTGTCGGGCAGCAGCCAGTGTTGCGGGGCAAACTGGTTATCCACAGCGCGCAGGCCCTGCACCAGTTGCTCCGGTGCATAACCCTGGAATGCCTCGCCTTCGATTACCAGCAGGCGATCGACACCGGCGGCGCCGAAGTTGCTTTCCTTGTGCTCGCCAAAAACAATCGCCAGCACAGCGCCATCCTTGCCGGCCAGGCTGTGGGCCAGGCCGAGCAAGTCGCGGTCGTGAGGGCCAAGGCGGCCGCCGACCATGTCCGGGACCACGGCGATGTAGAACGCAGGATCTGCCACCTGATGTAGCGGCAACTGCACTTCAGCTGCAGCCGTACGCCGGCCCCCGGTAGCGGTGCCTTGCTGGACACCGCTGCGGTCCAGACGTTTGAGGCCGCTGGCCGCAATGAAGCCTGCGGCAATTGCGTGAGGATTCTTGCGGATGATGCCATTGGGCCCCATCCAGCTGGTTTGCTGGGTCTGCATCGCTGCGTGCAGCGGATGCAGACGGTTACGGGCGATCCACTCGGCGCGTGGGTCGCGGCGGATGATGTCGCTCATCAATGCACCTCCGCAGGTTCACGTTTGGCTGCTGCAGCTTTCGCAGTAGCTGGAGCATCGGCTTCAATCAGCACATCGGCGACCAACTCGGCGAGGTCCTTGATCAGTGGCCGTGGTTCAACCACGCCTTCAAGCATCGCGGTGCACTGTGGGCAACCCACGGCGACCACTTCGGCCTCGGTTTCGCGGATGTCGTCCATGCGCATATCGGGGATCCGTTGCTTGCCCGGGATGTCGGTGATCGGCGCACCGCCACCGCCGCCGCAGCAGCGTGAACGGAAGCCCGAGCGCTGCATCTCGCGCACTTCGATGCCCAGCGCCTTGAGCACTTCGCGCGGCGCCTCGTACTCGCCGTTGTAGCGGCCCAGGTAGCACGGGTCGTGATAGGTCACGCTGGAACCTTTGTGCTGGCCGAGGTTGAGCTTGTTGGCGGCGATCAGCTCGGCGATATAAGTGCTGTGATGCAGCACCTGATAGTCACCACCGAGCGCGCCGTATTCATTCTTCAGCACATGGAAGCTGTGCGGGTCGCAGGTGACGATGCGCTTGAAGCGGTACTGCGCCAGGGTCTGGATATTGCGTTTGGCCAGTTGCTGGAAGGTAGCTTCATCGCCCAGGCGACGGGCAACGTCGCCGCTGTCGCGTTCTTCCAGGCCGAGCACGGCAAAGTCCACGCCTGCCGCCTTCAGCACTTTGACGAAGGCACGCAGGGTGCGCTGGTTGCGCATGTCGAAGGCACCATCACCGACCCAGAACAGCACCTCGGTGGTTTTCACCTCGCTGAGCAGCTGCAGGTTGAGGTCGGCGGCCCAGTTCATTCGCCCACCCGGGTTGAAGCCGCCCGGGTTGTCGGTGGCGATCAGGTTGTCGAGCACCTCGGCGCCCTTGTTCGGCGTGGCGCCGCGTTCCAAAGTCAGGTGACGGCGCATGTCGACGATGGCATCGACGTGCTCGATCATCATCGGGCATTCCTCGACGCAGGCACGGCAGGTGGTGCAGGACCACAGCGTGTCGGCATCGACCAGGCCATTGACGATCGGCTGATGCGGATGGCCGCCATGCTCGCCCAGCGGCTTGCCCGGATACGGGCTGCCGGCGAACTTGGCGTCGGTGCCACCGGCCAGGCCGATGACCATGTCCTGGATCAGCTTCTTCGGGTTCAGTGGCTGACCGGCGGCGAACGCCGGGCACATCGCCTCACACTTGCCGCACTGCACGCAGGCGTCAAAACCGAGCAGCTGGTTCCAGGTGAAATCGGCAGGCTTTTCCACACCGAGCAGCGCGTTCGGGTCTTCCAGATCGATTGGCTTGAGCCCGGTCGAGCGGCCACCGCCAAAGCGTTCGGCGCGGCGGTGCCAGGCCAGGTGCAGGGCACCGGCGAAGGCGTGCTTCATCGGCCCGCCCCAGGTCATGCCGAAGAACAGCTCGGACACGCCCCACAACACGCCAAGACCCAGTACAGCGACCATCACCCAGCCGCCAGTATTGGCGGGCAGGATGCCGGCCACCGGCAGCGTCGCAATGAAGAAGCTCGCCGCGAATACCAACAGGCTTTTCGGCAGGCGCATCCACGGCCCTTTGGACAGCCGCGCAGGCGGATTGAGGCGCCGCTTGAAGACGAACAGTGCGCCGGTGAACATGATCACGGTGGCGACCAGCAGGGCGTAGCCAAGGATCTTGTTCTGCAGGCCAAAGCCATGCACCAGAATCGCCAGCGCTGCCGACAACACAAAGCCGCCTGCAGTGGCGACGTGGGTGTTGGACATGTACTTGTCGCGCTCGACCACATGGTGCAGATCCACCAGGTAGCGCCGCGGCATGGCCAGCAGGCCGCCGAGCAGGTTGACCTTGGACGGCCGGCCACGGCGCCACATGCGCACCCGGCGCAACGCGCCGAGCACTGCCAGGCCAAGGGCCGCGAACAGCAGAATGGGTAAAAGGGTGTTTAACATGGGAGGCTCCCACAACAGCTGAAATCGTGCGCCGCGCTCAAGCAAGCGCGGCGCGGACCCCTGTACGAGCGGCCTTGCGTCGCGAAAGGGCTGCAACGCAGCCCCAGGATCTATGTAGCGTCACAAGATCGCCGGGGCCGCTTCGCGACCCTTTCGCGACACAAGGCCGCTCCTACAGGAGGGCCAGTTCATGTGCGATCGATCAGAAGTCCTTGCACAGGCGCAAGGCGTCGTAGATCGCCGCGTGCACGTTGCGCTGGGCCACGCAGTCACCAATGCGATAGAGCAAGTAGCCTTCGCCCGGCTGGCTGAGGATCGGCTGTGGCTTGATGGCAAACAGCGCCTCCACATCGATCTGGCCCTTGTTGCGCGACCCCTCTTTGAGCCCGTAGTACAGCTCTTCGTCAGGACGCACACCGTTCTCGATCACCACCTGGTCAACCACCCGCTCTTCCTTGGCCCCGGTGTATTCGTTTTCCAGCACCGCGATCAGCTTGTCGCCTTCGCGGTAGACCTTTTCCAGCATCAGGTCGCCGGTCATGATCACTTCTTTCGGGTACATGCTGCGGTAGTAGGTCGGGAAGGTGGTGCCGCCCATGGCCACGCCTGGCTTGATGTCATCGGTGACGATCTCGACCTGGCTGCCCTTGTCGGCAATGAAGTCCGCGGTCGACATACCGGTGAATTCGCAGATGGTGTCGTACACCAGCACATTCTTGCCCGGCGCAACCTTGCCATCGAGCACGTCCCAACTGCTGACCACCAGGCCTTCGGCAGCGCCCCAATGCTCGTTCTGCTCGACGAACGGATGGCCGCCGACCGCCAGCACGATCACGTCCGGGCGCAGGTCCTGGATGGTCGCGATGTCAGCCGCAGTGCCCAGGCGCAGGTCGATCTTCAAGCGGGCGAATTCGAGCTGGTACCAGCGGGTGATACCGGCAATCTGGTCGCGTTGCGGAGCCTTGGCAGCAATGGTGATCTGCCCGCCCATCTGCTCTTTCTTCTCGAACACGGTGACGTCGTGGCCACGCTCGGCGGCAACCCGCGCCGCTTCCATGCCGGCAGGGCCGGCACCGACCACCACCACCTTGCGTTTGACGCCGGTAGTCTTCTCGATGATGTGCGGCACGCCCATGTATTCACGGGAGGTCGCGGCGTTCTGGATGCACAGCACATCCAGCCCTTGATACTGGCGGTCGATGCAGTAGTTGGCACCGACGCATTGTTTGATCTGGTCGATCTGGCCCATCTTGATCTTGGCGATCAGGTGCGGGTCAGCCATGTGCGCCCGAGTCATGCCGACCATGTCGACATAGCCGCCCTCGAGGATGCGCTGCGCCTGGTTCGGGTCCTTGATGTTCTGCGCGTGCAGTACCGGGACCTTGACCACTTCCTTGATGCCGGCTGCCAGGTGCAGGAACGGCTCGGGCGGGAAGCTCATGTTGGGGATAACGTTGGCCAGGGTGTTGTGGGTGTCGCAGCCCGAACCGATCACACCGAAGAAATCGAGCATGCCGGTCGCATCGTAATACGCGGCGATCTGCTTCATGTCTTCGTGGCTGAGGCCATCGGGGTGGAACTCGTCACCACAGATGCGCATGCCCACGCAGAAATCGTCGCCAACCTCGGCGCGCACGGCCTTGAGCACTTCCATGCCGAACTTCATCCGGCCTTCGAAGCTGCCGCCCCATTCGTCGGTACGCTTGTTGACCCGCGGGCTCCAGAACTGGTCGATCATGTGCTGGTGCACCGCCGACAGTTCGACGCCATCCAGGCCACCTTCCTTGGCCCGGCGCGCAGCTTGCGCATAGTTGCCGATCACCCGCCAGATCTCTTCCGGCTCGATGGTCTTGCAGGTCGCACGGTGCACTGGCTCACGCACGCCCGACGGCGACATCAGGGTTGGCCAGTTGAAACCGTCCCAGCGTGAGCGACGGCCCATGTGGGTAATCTGAATCATGATCTTGGCGCCGTGCTTGTGCATGGCGTCGGCAAGGTTCTGGAAGTGCGGGATGATCCGGTCGGTCGACAGGTTGACCGAAGCCCACCATTCCTGCGGGCTGTCGATGGCAACCACCGACGAGCCACCACAGATGGCCAGGCCGATACCGCCCTTGGCCTTCTCTTCGTAGTATTTGACGTAACGGTCGGTGGTCATGCCGCCGTCGGTGGCATACACCTCGGCGTGAGCAGTACTCAGCACGCGGTTACGGATGGTCAGTTTGCCGATCTGGATCGGCTGGAACATTGCTTCGAAGGCCATGACGCTATCTCCGGCTCAGGCTTACAACGGCTTTGTAACGAACAGGCCATCTTCGTGGCCCTCTTCCGACCCGCCGTAGACCTGCTCTGCCACGGTGCGCAGCGAGCTGCCACGGGCGGCGAGAATCTGGTCCATGGCGCCGGCAAACCAGCCGGTGAACATGTAGTCGACCTTGCGGCCAACCTTGCCGTACACATAGACGAATGCCGAGTGCTTGAGCCTGACGCTGCAGGTGCCCTTGTCGAGGTCGATGGCTTCGATTTCAAACAGGCCCCAGCCGCGCTGGGACAGGCGCTTCATGTAGTGTTCGAACACCGCCACGCCTTCCAGGCCATGACATTCGGCTTCTTTTTCACACCAGTGCCAGGCTGACTTGTAGCCGGCCTTGTAGAGGATCTCGGCATAGGCGTCGGCGCCCAGTACTTCTTC
This sequence comes from Pseudomonas sp. EZ-C24, assembly GCF_014525325.1. Lineage (NCBI taxonomy): Bacteria > Pseudomonadati > Pseudomonadota > Gammaproteobacteria > Pseudomonadales > Pseudomonadaceae > Pseudomonas > Pseudomonas sp. EZ-C24. Next base: position 151,353 of record NZ_JACDIU010000030.1, read on the forward strand.
GATACCCATGTGGTTGTTGACGAAGAAATGGCGTGGCACATACAGCATCGGCAGCGCGTCGGAAGTCCAGACACCGGTCTCGCTGTCGACTTCGATTGGCAATTGCGGGGCGATCTTGGCCATGGAAACTTAACTCCAGAAATTTTTGAGAGATGGCCCAGACTGTTTTGGCCTGGGCAGAGCGGTTTGGAGTGCGGCTTACTCGCCCCACACATCCTTGAGCACGTTGACCCAGTTCTCGCCCATGATCTTGCGCACCACGCGTTCGCTGTGGCCGCGCTTGAGCAGGGTTTCGGTGAGGTTGGGGAACTCGCCTACAGTGCGGATGCCAAGCGGGTTGATGATCTTGCCGAAGTTGGTCAGACGGCGGGCGTAGCCCTTGTCGTGGGTCAGGTATTCGAAGAACTCCTGGCCGTGACCCTGGGTAAAGTCGGTGCCGATGCCGATGGAATCTTCACCGACGATGTTCATGGTGTATTCGATCGCCTCGGCGTAATCGTCGATGGTCGAATCGATGCCCTTGGCCAGGAACGGCGCAAACATGGTCACGCCAACGAAGCCGCCGTGGTCGGCGATGAACTTGAGTTCGGCATCGGACTTGTTGCGCGGGTGTTCTTTCAGGCCCGACGGCAGGCAGTGCGAGTAGCACACCGGCTTCTTCGATTCGAGGATGACTTCTTCGGAGGTTTTCGAGCCGACATGGGACAGGTCGCACATGATCCCGACGCGGTTCATCTCGGCGACGATTTCGCGACCGAAACCAGACAGGCCGCCATCACGCTCGTAGCAACCGGTGCCGACCAGGTTCTGGGTGTTGTAGCACATCTGCACGATGCCGACGCCGAGCTGCTTGAACACATCGACGTAGGCGATCTGGTCCTCGAAGGCGTGGGCGTTCTGGAAGCCGAAGAGGATGCCGGTCTTGCCCAGCTCCTTGGCCTTGCGGATGTCGGCGGTGGTGCGTACCGGCATCACCAGGTCGCTGTTGTCGCGGATCAGCTTCTGGCTGGCGGCGATCTGGTCGACGGTGGCCTTGAACCCTTCCCACACCGACACTGTGCAGTTGGCTGCGGTCAGGCCGCCTTTACGCATGTCCTCGAACAGCTCGCGGTTCCACTTGGCGATGATCAGGCCATCGATGACGATGCTGTCGGCGTGTAATTCGGCTGGGCTCATCAGGCTGTCCCCTTTTTGATATAGGTTGCGCCGAATCAGGTGTCGGCGTTTAGGGCCAGCATATGCCTGCGCGAACGACGAGCCGGATGCAAAAACGACAAGGGCCATACCGAAAGCGTCAAAGCCCTCCTCGCGACAGTTGGCTTCATGACAAATGTCGCTCAAGCCTGTTCAAGGGGGCAGCGCTGAGCGAGAATTGCCCGACTTTTTCATGGGAAGTGAACATGCTGCGGATCAATTCATTGATAGGCCTGACTTTATTGTTGAGCGCGCCGTTCGCGTTCGCCGCCGACGATGAGTCCACCCCATGCGACAACGTCGACAGCGATGCCCAGGGCTACGCCTGCGCCGCCTACAACAAGCAGACCGCCGAGCGTGAGCTGCAAGCGGCGTTCGATGACCTGATCCAGCGGATTCGCGACCAGTATCCGGATGAGGGCGACAAGGTGCAGAGCCTGTCCGAGCGTTTCCGCGCTGCGCAGACCCTGTGGACGCAACTGCGCGATGCCGACTGCAAGGTCGAGACCGCCGCTGAAAAACCCGGCAGCAAGGCCTTCGAAGCCGCCTGGAACACCTGCGTGGCGCAGCGCAGCGATGATCGCTCCGAATACCTGCAGTCGATCGGCCAGCAATGATCCGCCGCCTTCATGACGCCGCACTGGTGTGGCGGTCGGCCCGCGGGCAGCGCTCGAAGCGCGCCCGGTAACAGCGGGTAAAGTATGACGCCGAGTCAAAGCCGCAGGCGATGCTGACCTGCAGCACGCTCATGTCGGTCTGGCGTAGCAACTGGCGCGCCTTGTCCAGCCGCAGGCGCAGATAGAAGCCGCTCGGCGTGTCGTTCAGGTGCAGCCGGAACAACCGCTCCAACTGGCGCCGGGTGACCTGGATCAGGTCGGCCAGCACCTGGGTATGCAACGGCTCCTCGGTATTGCGCTCCATCTCGCCGATCACCTTGACCAGCTTCTTGTTGCTCAGCCCGTAGCGCGCGGCAATCTGCATGCGCTGGTGGTCCTGACGTGGGCGGATGCGGCCGAGCACGAATTGCTCCGAGACCTGTACCGCCAACTCGCTGCCATGGGCCTGGGCGATCAGATCGAGCATCAGGTCGATCGAGGCCGTACCACCGGCACAGGTGATCCGCCGCCGGTCGATCTCGAACAACTCCTGCGTGGCCTGCAAGCGTGGGTAGCGCTCCTTGAACGCCTCCAGCGCTTCCCAGTGCAAAGTCGCCCGGTAGCCTTCGAGCAAGCCGGCTTCAGCCAGCAGCATCGCGCCGGTATCGATCCCGCCGAGGATCACTCCTTCATGCTCGAGCCGGCGCAGTGCCTGCTGCAAACCCAGGCTGTAGTGCGCCAGCGGGTCAAAGCCGGCCACCACCAACAGCATCTGCGGCGCCGCCTCCCCCGCCAATGCAGCATCGGCATTGACCGACATGCCATTGCTCGCCTGCACCGCGCCGCCGTCCAGGCTGAGCACACGCCAGCGATATAACGTCCCGCGAAAGCGGTTGGCCACCCGCAACGGCTCCAGGGCACTGATAAAGCCCATCGCGGAAAAACCCGGCAACAGCAGAAAGTGAATGGTAACGGCCATCGAGGGCTCCCGCACAAGGTAGTCGCCAGGGTGCAAATGTTGGTCGCCAGCGTGCGACTTTTGCCTGGGCTTGCCGGGTAGCTTAGTCACACGGCCCGCAGAGGTCGCCCACCATAACAACATGCACTGCCGATGGAGAGCCACCATGCACAGCTTGATCCGCCGCAGCCTGTTACCCCTTGTGTTGAGTACCAGCTTTGCCCTGCCAGCAGTTGCTGGCGAACCTGCGGTGTGCCAGAAGGTCCGCCTCGGCGTAGTCAACTGGACCGACGTCATCGCCACCAGCGCCATGGCTCAGGTATTGCTCGATGGCCTGGGTTACCAGACCAAACAGACCAGTGCCTCGCAACAGATCATCTTTGCCGGCATCCGCGACAAGCGCCTGGACATGTTCCTCGGTTACTGGAACCCGATCATGAACCAGACCATCACCCCGTTCGTCGAGGCCAAGCAGGTCAAGGTGCTCGCTGAGCCGAGCCTGAACGATGCCCGCGCTACCCTGGCGGTGCCCAAGTACCTGGCCGATCAGGGCCTGCAAAGCTTTGCCGACATCCACAAGTTCGAGAAGCAGCTGGGCGGCAAGATCTACGGCATAGAGCCCGGCTCAGGTGCCAATACCCAGATCAAGGCAATGATCGCCAAGAACCAGTTCGGCTTGGGCAAGTTCCAGCTGGTCGAGTCCAGCGAGGCCGGCATGCTCGCGGCGGTTGACCGCGCGGTACGGCGCAAGGAAGCGGTGGTGTTCTTCGGTTGGACCCCACACCCGATGAACGTCAACATCGACATGGTCTACCTGGGCGCCAGTGAAGACGCCCTCGGCCCCGACGAAGGCCGCGCCACAGTGTGGACGGTGACCGCGCCTGACTATGCCGAGCGCTGCCCCAACGCCAGCCGGCTGCTGGCCAACCTGACCTTCAGCGCCGAGACCGAGAGCCGCATGATGCAGCCGCTGCTCGATCACAAGGACGCGCTGGAATCAGCCCGCAAATGGCTGCAGGAGCACCCCGAAGACAAAGCCCGCTGGCTTGAAGGGGTGACCACCTTCGACGGCAAGCCGGCTGCCGACAACCTCAAGCTCAGCGCCAACTGATTCGGCTTTTCCGCCCACTGACCGGTTCAACCGGTCGGTGCGGGAGCCCTGCACCCGTATTTTGACCAGGAACCCCCAGCATGAACCACGACGTCATCATTACCTGCGCCCTCACCGGCGCTGGCGACACGGTCGCCAAGAGCCACCTGGTGCCGATAACCCCGGCGCAGATCGCCGCCGCCGCGGTCGAGGCCGCCAAGGCCGGCGCCACGGTCGTCCACTGCCATGTCCGCGACCCGCAGACCGGCCGTTTCAGCCGCGATGTCGAGCTGTACCGCGAAGTCATGCAGCGCATCCGCGAGGCCGACGTCGACATCATCGTCAACCTCACCGCCGGCATGGGTGGCGACCTGGAAATCGGCCCGGGCGAGTCGCCGATGGACTTCGGCCCTGGCACCGACCTGATCGGCCCGCTGGAGCGGCTGGCGCACATCGAGGCGCTGCTGCCGGAAATCTGCACGCTGGACTGCGGCACGCTCAACTTCGGCGATGGCAACGCCATCTACGTGTCGACCCCGGCGCAACTGCGCGCGGGCGCCAAACGGATCACCGAGCTGGGGGTCAAGGCCGAGCTGGAAATCTTCGACACCGGCCACCTGTGGTTCGCCAAGCAGATGATCAAGGAAGGCCTCCTCGATGACCCGCTGTTCCAGCTGTGCCTGGGCATCCCCTGGGGCGCGCCAGCCGACACCGGCACCATGAAGGCAATGGTCGACAACCTGCCGCAGGGTGCGACCTGGGCTGGCTTCGGCATTGGCCGCATGCAGATGCCGATGGCCGCGCAAGCCGTGCTGCTCGGCGGCAACGTGCGGGTCGGCCTGGAAGACAACCTGTACCTGGACAAAGGCGTGCTGGCCAGCAACGGCCAACTGGTCGAGCGTGCAGTGGAGATCCTCAGCCGGCTTGGTGCACGCGTGCTCACGCCGGCTGAAGGTCGGGCAAAAATGAACCTCAAGCGCCGGTAATTGCCTCAGGAGTCGAACATGCCTTTCATTACCGATATCAAGATTTTTGCCGCGCTTGGCAGTGGCGTCATCGGCAGCGGCTGGGTCGCCCGCGCCCTCGCCCACGGCCTTGATGTAATCGCCTGGGACCCAGCCCCCGGTGCCGAGCAAGCCCTGCGCCAACGGGTTGCCAATGCCTGGCCCGCGCTTGAGAAGCAAGGCCTTGCCGCAGGTGCCGCGCAACAGCGGCTGCGCTTTGTCGACAGCATCGAAGACTGCGTGCGCAACGCCGACTTCATCCAGGAAAGCGCACCCGAGCGACTGGAGCTCAAGCTTGATCTGCATGCGCGCATCAGCGCTGCCGCCAAGCCCGCTGCAATCATCGCCTCGAGCACCTCAGGGCTGCTGCCGAGTGAATTCTACGAGTCGGCCAGCCACCCGGAACGCTGCGTGGTCGGCCACCCGTTCAACCCGGTCTATCTGCTGCCGCTGGTCGAAATCGTTGGCGGCCGCAATACCGCTGCCGAGGCCATCGAAGCCGCCAAGGTCATCTACACCGCGCTCGGCATGCGCCCGCTGCACGTGCGCAAGGAAGTCCCCGGTTTTATCGCCGACCGCTTGCTTGAAGCGCTCTGGCGCGAGGCCTTGCACCTGGTCAACGACGGCGTCGCCACCACCGGCGAGATTGACGATGCGATCCGCTTTGGCGCCGGCCTGCGCTGGTCGTTCATGGGCACCTTCCTCACCTACACCCTGGCGGGTGGCGACGCTGGCATGCGCCACTTCATGGCCCAGTTCGGCCCGGCGCTGAAGCTGCCCTGGACCTACCTACCCGCGCCGGAGCTCAGCGAACAGTTGATCGAAGACGTGGTTGCCGGCACCTCGGAGCAACTCGGCGAGCGCAGTATCGCGGCCCTTGAACGCTATCGTGACGACACCCTGCTGGCCGTGCTGGAAGCGGTGAAAACCAGCAAAGCCCAGCACGGCATGAGCTTTGCGGACTGAGGAGCAGATGATGCCTGCACAGATTACCTACCGCACCCCAGTCCAGGTGGACTGGGTCGACTACAACGGCCACCTGCGCGATGCCTATTACCTGTTGATCTTCAGCTACGCCACCGATGCGCTGATGGAGCAGATCGGCCTGGACGCCGACGCGCGTGGGCACAGCGGCCATTCGCTGTTTACCCTCGAGGCGCATATCAACTACCTGCACGAGGTCAAACTGGGCAGCGAGGTGTGGGTGCAAACCCACATCCTCGGCTTTGACAGCAAACGCCTGCACCTTTACCACAGCCTGCACCGGGCAGACCTCGAACAAGCACTGGCGGCCAGCGAGCAGATGCTCTTGCACGTGGACCTGGCCGGGCCGAGTGCGGCGCCGTTCAGCGACTACAGCCGGTCGCAACTGCAGGCCATGGTTGCGGCTCAAGCGCCATTGCCAGCAGATACATGGATCGGTCGTACCTTGCAGCTACCGGGCAAAAAAAACCCCGACAAGCCGTGAGCTGTCGGGGCGGGAGAGTGAGCGATATTCACTGTGACGAGTCAGGGTGACCAAACCCCACGTTGCGGTGAATGACCCCAGTGTGCGGGCCCATTGGTTGATCGAGTTAGCCATGAGCGACCTGTTCATAGCCAAAGCAGCCATGTCGGCATTCTGTTGTTGCGGGCATGTCGCGGTCGTCACAGAATCGGTCGTAAATCACAGCAGCACTCTCTTGGCGATAAGAAGGGACAACAACCATGATGCATGCGGATTTGATTGATCAAGACGACCTGCTGGGGCAAATGCGCGCTCGCGGCTTTGATATTCCCGCCGGCGCCAGCGCCGAGCAAGCCTGCGAAGTGGTCGTGCGCGGGCTGACCGAACCCAACGCACGTGCACTCAAGGGCATGGTCGAGCAGATGTACACCGGCAGCGCGACGATCCTCCCGGCAGTGCGCCAGGCCATCGAAAAACAGCTGCTGCCGGCGTTGGCGCAGTTCAACAAGCGCGCCTGATTCGGCTCATGCGGGCTGGGGCTGGGGCTCCAGCTCCAGCGTGCGCTCGAACAATTCGCCGAGGCCGACCTGGTGGGTCACCCCTACCACGGTACACTGCGGCAACTCGCGACGGAGCATTCGCAACAGGCCATAGGCGGCGTTGAAGTCGAGCTGGCTGGTGGCTTCGTCCAGGTACAGCGTGTCGGGTTGGTACAGCAACGCCCGCGCCAGGCTCAGGCGCTGTTGTTCACCGCCACTGAGCACCCGCTCCCACTCTGCTTCGTCACCCAGGCGGCTGACCAGCTCGCTCAAACCGACCTTGACCAGTGCGTCGATCAACAGCACATCGTCGAAACGCTGCAACTGCGGATACGCCAGCAGTTCATCCAGGCGCATCTGCGGCAGATACGGCTTTTGCGGCAGCAGCAGGCTGCGCCCGGGCGGCAACTGCCAATTACCCCGGCAGTACGGCCACAAGCCTTGCAGGGTGCGCAGCAGGGTCGACTTGCCCAATCCGCTGCGACCGGCCAGGCGCAGCCACTGGCCCGGGCCCACCCGCAGATCGAGATTGCTCAGCAGCGCACTGCCATCTGGGCGGCACAGGGTCAGCCCTTGCGCGCACAGGCAACTGCCCTGCGGCGCGCTGACTACCTGCTGCCGGCTGGCTTCGATGGCCCGCTCGAACTGATCCAGCCGCTCCAGCGCCGCGCTCCAGCGCACCAGCTTGTTGTACAGCTTGATGAACCAGCTCAACGAATCGTGCACGGCGCTGAATGCGCTGCGGATCTGCATCAAGCCACCCAGGGTGATGGCCTTGCTCATGAACGCCGGCATGGCCGCGAACACCGGAATGATCAGGCTCAAGCGCTGGTAGGCAACGGTAAACAAGCTCAGGTCACGCTCACGGCCGATCAACTGCCGCCAGTTGCTCGCAATCGCCTGAAAACGCCGGGCCAGTTGCTCGCGCTCGACCCCTTCGCCGCGGTACAGGGCGATCTGCTCGGCATGGTCGCGCTTGCGCAGCAAACTCGCGCGAAAGTCCGCCTCACGGTGCTCGCGTTCGTAGTTCAGCGCGTGCAGCGGCTTGCCGATCAGGTGCGTGAGGACACTACCGGTCAGGGTGTAGATGACCACGATCCACAGTAAATAGCCGTGCACGGTAACGGTCGCGCCGAACAGGCTGAAGGTCTGCACCCCGGACAGGTTCCACAGGATCAGCGCAAAGGCGCCAACCTGGGCCAGGTTGATCACCAGTGACGCCACCAATTCGATGCTCAGCCCCACCATCAGGTCGACGTCCTGGGCGATACGTTGGTCAGGGTTGTCCGGCTCGCCGCTCAGGCCCAGCCGATAGAAGGCGTGATCGGCCAGCCAGGCATCGGTCAGGCGTGCAGTCATAGCCTGGCGCCAGCGCAGTTCAAGACGTTTGCGGATGTAATCGAGGCCGACGATGATCAGTACGTAAGCGCCCAGGTACAGCGCGTACTGGCCCACCAGCCCATACAAGGCAGCGGTATCGAACGCCGCCAGGGTGTCGTAGAAAGTCTTGCTCCAGCTGTTGATCAGCACATTGATCTGCACCACCAGCAAGCCCAGGCCGATCACTGCCGCCAGCATCAACCAGCCTTGCCACTGGCCGCGATCATGCCAAAAGGGCCGGCTCAGACGAACGAATCTGCGCAGCGTATTCACAGCGCCTGCTCCAGCGCAGTCACCGACGGCAGCAAGCGCAATTGCACCTGATTATCCTGCGGGAACAACAGCCGCGCCTGCTGCTGCAGGGCCGGCAAGCTTAGCGCTGCCGGCAACTGCGCCTGGCTGCGCAGGTAGCGTGGGTCTTGCCAGTGACGTTCGCTGAGGATCAAGCGCTTGAACTGAGTCTGCGGGTCGTCGCGGCGCTTGGCTTCCTGGCGGGACAGTTCGCTTCGTTGCACGGCGACCCACTGTGCATCCACATCCAGTTCGGCCAGGGTCTGCTGCGCCAGCGCCCACAGCTCATCGACCCGGGCCGGGTCGCAGGTGAAGTTCAAGCGGCTCTCGATGCGCTGGGTCTGTGGGTTCAGTTCGCTGTCGAACTGCAAGCGGTAGATCCCCGAGGCTTCCCCGCGCAGGCGCTGCTTGAGGCGCTGGTTGGCCAGATCGCGCAGGGTGGCCACGCGCATGGCCGCTTCAGGGCTCCAGGCCTGCGGCTGATAACTGCTGGCCTCGAGCACGGCCCTGGGCTCCAGCGCGATGGCCAGGTCATGCCGACGCTGGCCGGGTTGCTGCATAACCGGCTTGCTCGGCAAGACGGACGTGCGCGGCACGCTGGCGAGCTGCTCGCGCACCAGCGGCTCCAGTTGGGCAGGGTCAATGTCGGCCATCAGGTAATAGGTGACTGGCGCACCCGCCAAGCGCTGCCAATCAGCACGCAGTTGCTCGCTGGTCAACGCTTGCAGCGTGGCAGGCGTTGGCGACTGCCAGGCATCGGCGCCGAACTTGAGCCGGCGCTGCTGGCTGTCCTGCTGGCTGCGCACATCATCCGGGCGGCTGTTGCTGCGTGCCAGCAGATCAGCGCGTGCCTCGCTGAACAGCGCCGGGTCGATATTCGCCTGCTGGCTCAGGCGATAGCTCTGAAACAGGCTTGGCAGCTGCTCGGGCGCTGCGCTGAGGTTCATCTGCAGGCGCTGCGGTGAGTGCTCCAGGCTGATGGTGGCGCGCTGCTGTTTGCGCCACTCGGTCAACGCCTGGCTTGCGCCTGCCGGCGGGGCACTGGCCAGCGCCAGTTGCGCCGCCATCTGCAAGCGCCAGGCCGGCGCACCGTCGATGTTGTAGCCCGCCGATGATTCCGCTTGCAGCAACCACTTGCCGTCCGGGCCATTGCGGCGCAGCCAGACCAGCCGATCACCGTTGCTCAACTGCCAGTGCTCGACCTGCTCTTGAGCAAAAGCCTTGCGCGCAACGATGGTGCCGGCCGCGCCGGGTGCAGGCAGCTCGAAGCGAGGCGTTGCAGCGACCTTGGGCGCTTCGCTGACGGGTGCCGACAGGCGTGTCTGGGCAATGCTTGCCTGCAGCGCTTCGACTTGCGCGACCGTTGGCAGGCGCAACAGGCTGGCCTCTGGCGCGCTGATCTGCAGCACCCGGTCACGGCTGGCGAGCCAGCGCTGCAGGCGCTGCTCAAGGTCGCTGCGATCGATCTGCTCAAGCACTTCAAGATAACGCCCGGCGGTGGCCTGACGATCAGTCACCCGCCCCTCAGGGGCAGTAGCGTTGCTCAATTGCTCGACCCACTGTTCGAAGCTGCGCGGTTTGGTATTGGCCACCGTCTTCTCACCGAGGCCGCGAATATGCGCCTGCTCGCGTTGGAAATCGGCCTCGCTGAACCCATGCTGGCGCAGCCGCTCGATCTCGCTGAGCAACTGGCGTAGCGCCTGATCGTGAGCCTGGCCCTCGACACCGGCGGCGATACCCAGCACGGTCGACTGACTGCCAATCAGGGTCTTCTGCGCAATCAGACTACGCACGCCCGGTTGCAGCGGTTGGCGGCGCAGGCTGTCGAGCAGCACGGCCAGGGTCATGCGGTCGATCAGCCGCTCACGCAAGGCATTGCGGCTGCTGCCGCGGCTGTCCGGCTCATGCAGGCGCAGCAGCAGCGAGACTTGATTGCTGCCCGACTGCGGGTCGTGCAGGTGGAAGACCTTGAGACTGTTGTCCAGCGGCAGGTCGCGATAGGCCCGCGCCGGGCTGCCAGTGCCAGCGGCCTTGCCGAAGGCCTGCTCGATCTGCGCCAACATCGCCGCCGGTTCAAAGTCACCGACCGCCGAGATGACCATGTTGCCAGGCTGGTACCACTTCGCCTGGTACGCCTGCAGGCTGCCCAGGCTGGCACTGCGGATCGCCGCTTCATTGCCGATGGTGCGGTGTTCGGGGTAGCGCGAGCCGACCCGCTGCGACGCCGTGCGTTGCTGGTTCATGCGCTGGGCCACGCCAAGGCCGCCGCGCCATTCTTCGATGACGATCGGCCGCTCGCGCTCAAGGTCCGCCGCCGTGTAGTCAGCCGCAAAAACCATGTCTGCAAGTACCTGCAAGGCCTGCGGCGCCTGCTTCACGCCAGCCGGCGGGCTGAGCATGTACTGGGTGCGTTCATAGTTGGTCATGGCATTGAAGTGCCTGCCCTGCACCCAGCCCAGCTCGGTCATGCGCTCGCGCACGTTGCTGTTCTGCCCGGCGCGGCTGTGGAACAGCAAGTGCTCGACCATGTGCGCGACGCCAACCTGGTCTTCAGCTTCGTCGATGGAGCCGGCGTTCACCGCCAGACGCAAATCGAGCCGGCCGGGCTGGCTGGTCTCGCGCACCAGCCGGTATTGCAGGCCGTTGGCCAGGGTGCCCTGGCTGACTGCCGTGTCCCACGGCAGCGGTGTATCGGCGTCAGGCAGCGCTGCGCAGGCGCCGAGCAGCAGCGGGCCAAGCAGGCCGGCAATGAGCTTTTTCATCAGGGTGTCCACGGTTTTTTATAGGAGGATCAGAAGCGGTAGCCGACTTCCAGCCAGTACTGGCGGCCGACTTCGTAGCTGACCAGGCTGACCGACTCGCGGCTGGCGATCTTGTTGACCCGGTCAGTGACGTTGGTCACGTCGACATTGACGAACATCGCCTGGTCCTTGCCGGTCGGGATCTCCCAGGCCACACGCATGTCCCAGGTTGGCGCGCCGGGGGTGGCTACGGTTTCGTAACGCTTGAGCACCTCACCGTTGACCTCGGCATCCGGGCTGACCCCGACTACCTGGTCGTACGGGCCGCGGTAGCGGAAGAAGTTGCTTACCGACAGGTTCCACTGAGGGATGTCGGTGATGGTGGTCAGGCGCCCGGTCCACGGCCGATTGAAGTCGCTGGCCGGTAGTTCGTGGTAAGCGATGCGCTTGCCGTCGAGCACTACGTCTTCGTTGTCCAGCTGGTCGCCGTCCAGGCCTGCTTCGTAGGTGGCGCCATAAGCATTTTTGGAACGCGACCAGTCCAGTGACAATTGCACACTGGTGCTGGTGCCATGGAAACGCAGCGGCTGCATCGGCGTGACCGTCAGGCTGAGGTTTTCACTCTCGCTGGTGCCCGCATTGAGGTAGGTGTAGTAATCCTTGCTGTAGCCTTCGGGGATGTCCTTGGCGTCGAGGTAATAATACGGACGAGTCCGGTAGATCTGCCCCTTGCCGGTACGGTTGACGTACTTGAGCTGGAACTCGGTGTTGAACCAGCGTTGATTTAGACCCAGCATCCACTCATCGTCGTAGGGGATGTCCATCGTCGAGAACTTGCTCAGGTTCGGGTTGCGGCTGGCCAGGGTCCAGTCGTCAGACTGGGCAGTGCGGGTATAACGATTGGTAAAACCCTGGCGCCCATCGGCAAGTCGGTACTTGAACAGGTTGCGACCGTAGTAACGGTTGGCGCCGAACACCAGCACTGTGCTGCGATCACCGAAGAAGTCGTAGTCGCCGGCAAAGCGCGGCGCCAGGCTTTTCTTCTCCATGTAGTCATCACCCTCATAGCGCAGGCCCGGGCGCAGGGTGAGGTTGCCGTAGCCGATTTCATCCTGAATGAACAAAGCGTACTTCTTCTGCGCCATGTCGATTTTGCCGGCACCGTAGTTCATCATCGCCGAGCCCCATTGGCGATTCTGACCAGTAAGCAGCAACCCGTTGGAGCACCATGGGTCGCTGCCGCCGCAGGCACCGTTGTCGCGTTTGAGGGTGGTGATAGACAACGCCGAGTCTTCCCGCTCCCAAGTGGCTTGCTGGTAGCCAAGTTCAAGGCCTGTGGTCAGGCTGTGGGTACTGCTGCCCAGGTTGAAGGTCTGCCAGTCGGCCTTGAGCTTGTAGTCGAGGCTGCGCTGGGTCTGGTAGATATCACCAAAACCACCCTCCGAGCTGCGCGCATTGTTCAGGCCCGGGTTACCCCAGTCCTTGCTATCGGACCAGTACCACTTGATCTCCTGATCGCGATCAGACTCGCGCGACGCATACAGATCGCTCATGGCCAGTTGCTGAGTCCAGCGCGCGTTGTCGCCCTCATAGATGGCCTTGAACGAGCCCTGCCAGCCGCCATTGATATTGGTGTAGCCGGAGTCCCGGTAGTCTTCCCGGTAGTAGGTGTTTTCCTGTGGCGCGTAGACGATCGAGGTGTCCAGGGTCAGGCGGTCGTTGACCGTCCAGTAGGTCTTGAGCAGGAAGTTGTCGAGCTGGCGGGTCTGCTCCTGGTCGTTGTCGCTGGTGGGGCTGCTGTAGCCGTTGGCGTAGCCGCGCAGGGGCAGGTACGAGCGCTTCTGCGAGAAGTTCAGCAACGCGCCGAAGTTGTCGGTGAGGTGGCCCTCGAGGGTGCCGCGCAATGTCGTCTTGGTGAACTCCGGCTGGTTTTTCTCGTTCGACGAGGTCTCGAAGTTCTCTTTGTTTTCCCGGGTGATGTGGTAGCTGGTCCACTCCGAACGGGTCATGGCGTAGGAAATCTTGCCGTGCAGATCCTGGCTCGGGCGGCGGGTGATGGCATCGACCACACCGCCATTGAAGCCGCCAAACTCGACCGGCACGTTGCTGTCGTAGACCTTCACTTCTTCAAGCAGGTCGGCGTCCAGCGCGATGCCGTGGGAGCGGCTCGGCGCCGAGTCGAACTGGCGGGTTTCGTTGTAACCGTGGGCACCGGGGTCAAGGTCATTGTTGATCGAGATGCCATCGATCATGAAGTTGTTCTGATAGAACCTGGCGCCGTTGATGCTGATGTCGGCCGGGTCGATTTCGCCGGGCGTGTTCGAGCTTTTCTGGTCGGTGCTGAACTGCACGTTGGGGTGCATCTGCAGCAGCGTGGTGATGTCGCCGTTGGCCCCGGGGAAGGCTTTGATCGCCTTGCGGTCGATGACCGTGGCGCCCATGTAGCTGTTTTCTTCGGTATCGCCGAGAACTACCGTGTTATGCAGCTCCAGCGCGCCGTCGGCGGCGCTTTGCAGGCGACGAAAGACCAGCGCGCCGTACTCGTAGTCCCAGGCCAGGCCGCTGCCCTGGAGCAAGCGCGACAGGGCGATTTCGCTGCTGAACTGGCCGCTGATGGCGCTCGATTGCAGGCCGTCGAGCAGGTCTGGGTCGACCGTCACCTGCAGGTTGCTCTGCTGGCCGAAGTTGATCAGCGCGATAGCGAGGTTCTGCGCGGGGATGTCGAACATGTGCACCTGGCTCAACAGCGTGCGCTCGGCGGCCTCTTCGGCATGCGCTGGCAGCGCGCCAAACAAGCAGCACAACCCAAGCATGCCGCTGCCTGCGACGTTCTTCAGGCGCAACGACCAACCCCGCGCTGGGCGCGACCTACGGCTTGTTACTACAGTCATCCCACGTCCCCGCCCCGAACACAGTCCGGGTAGCAAATAGAATACGAATCGATCTCAGTTATTGCGCGCGGGGTAGAAGACGGGGTGGTTCGGGGATTTTTCAGAAAATTTTGAAATATTTTTTCTGGGAATGGCTTCAGGGCTTTCGCTCAGCCCCGACCAGGCCTCAAGGCCGGCTGACGACAAGCAACCAGGGACCAAAATTTTCGACCTTGCCGCCATGTGGCCGCAACACGGCGTTCAGCGCCGCCTGGGGTTTGCGCAGGTCATACACGCCGGTCACGCGTTTGCTGCCAAGGCTCTGGTCACGCAACAGCACCTTGCCTGGCAGGTAACGCTCAAGCTCGCCGATCAGCTCGGCTATCGAGACGTCATCGGCAATCAACTGGCCCTTGCGCCAGGCGGCCGCCTGCGACGGCTGGAACGTGCGGACCTGGACCAACCCGTCGATATAGCGCAGGCGCTCCCCCGCCGTCAGCGCGCTGGACAACACCCGCGCCTGGCTGGCATCAGCGACGCGCACGGAGCCGTGCTCGACCTCGACGTCCACCTGCTGCGGGCGCAGCTCAACATTGAAAGCAGTGCCGGTAACCGTCACCTGCACAGCGTCGGCGCGGACATGAAACGGCCTGGTAGCGTCCGGGATGACTTTGAAGAAGGCCTGCCCGGCGAGCAGACGCACATCGCGTTGAGTGCCGGCGTACTGGACGGCGATGGCGCTGTCGCTGTCCATCTGCACCACACTGCCATCTGCCAGGGTAATGTCGCGGGTCTCGCCCTGGCCGGTGCGGTAGTCGGCCTGCATGCGCAAGCTGAGCGAAGGCGCCAGCGCCACCAGCAAGCAGGCAGCTACAGCCGCGCCGAGCCAGCGCCGTCGGCGCCGCGTTGGCCGAGCCGCTGGCGGCAGCGAAACGGGATTGCTGGTTACCGGCAGCGGCCACTGGGCAGCGCTGGTCGGCGTCAGTTGAGCGGTCAGGCGCCAGACCCGCTCGGCCTTGCCATAGGCCTCGGCATTGGCCACATCGCTGGCGCACCACTGCGCAAGCTCAGCCCGCAGCTGAATGTCGTCGGGCGCCTGCTGCACACGCAGGAGCCAGTCCAGCGCCTGGTCACGACGGCTGGAAGCGGGGTCTGCTGACGTCATGTGCGGCCAGTCTCCTGTGGATTAGCGGGCGCGAAGGGTCGCATAGAGTCGGCCCGTTGAGCAAAAGACGCGGCAGCGCGTGGTTTTTTCACAGATGCTTTCAAAGATCGCCCTCCAGCCGCTCCAGACAATGGCGCAGGGCATCGTGCACTAGTTGATGGACGAGGCTGACCGAGACGTTCAGGTGATTGGCCACCTGCTGCAAGGTGAAGCCGCCGAGGCGATGCATCTCGAACGCCAGACGCGTGCGCTCGGGCAGCTCTTCCAGCGCGCGGCTGATGGCTGCCAGCTCATTCTGTTGGCTGACGGATTGCTCCGGGGAGGCGCTACTCGAGGGTATATCGGCAAGCAGCTCATCGCCGCCGGGCTGGGCCTTTTCGGTGGCATTGCGGCGGGTTTGATCGAGCGCCAGGTTGCGCACGATGCGGTACAGGTAACTGGCTGGATGGCGGATGTCGGCGCTGTCGTCCTGGCGGCTGAAACGCAACCAGGCCTCCTGCACAACATCCTCGGCGCGGGCGCGACAACCTACGATCGGCGCGGCGTAATCAAGCAACGCCGCCCGGTGGCTCAGGTACAGCTGCAGTTTGTCGTCCGCCACGGGGTGGTATGCCAGCAATGCTCGGGGCGGCGATGTTACCTGTAGTCGAGAATCATTATCAACCGATTCACGCTACCTAGCCCCGCCTTCGCGGCAAATCCGCGAAGGCCTGCTGAGAGTTACAGCCTTACGCTGGCAAACGTCGACTCGTTGCGCGCCTGGCTCAGTGCAGCCAACGGCCCACTGTGCGGCGACAGGGTCATGGCCTGCGGAATTGGCATCATTGCCACCTGCTGGGTGGTGTTGGAGCCGACGCGCTCATCGCGCGGCGGAATGCCGAAGTACTCGCGGTAGCACTTGGAGAAATGCGGCGTGGAAACGAAACCGCACACCGAAGCCACTTCGATGATCGACATCGGCGTCTGCTTGAGCAACTGGCGGGCGCGGATCAGGCGCAGCTTGAGGTAGTAACGCGACGGCGAGCAATGCAGGTACTTCTGGAACAGGCGCTCGAGCTGACGACGCGAGACGGCGACATAGACTGCCAGCTCGTCGAGATCGATCGGTTCTTCGAGGTTGGCTTCCATCAGCGCGACGATCTCTTGCAGCTTCGGCTGGTTGGTGCCGAGCATGTGCTTGAGCGGCACGCGCTGGTGGTCCTGTTCGTTGCGGATGCGCTCGTAGACAAACATCTCGGAGATGGCTGCCGACAGTTCACGGCCGTGATCACGGCTGATCAGGTGCAGCATCATGTCCAGCGGCGCGGTGCCACCGGAGCTGGTGAAGCGGTTGCGGTCGAGGGTGAACAGGCGGGTGCTCATGTTGGCCCGCGGGAACGCCTCCTGCATCGACGCCAGGCACTCCCAGTGCACGCTGCAATCAAAGCCGTCGAGCAGGCCGGCACAGGCCAGGGCCCAGCTGCCGGTGCACACCGCACCGAGGCGACGCGACTGACGCGCTTGCGCCTGCAGCCAGGTGACGTGCTCGCGGGTAACCGTGCGCTGAATGCCGACACCGCCGCAGACAATCACCGTATCGATCTGCGGCGCGGCGTGCATGGAGGCATCCGGGGTGATCTGCAGGCCGTCGCTGGCCCACACCTGGCCGCCATCGACGGTCAGGGTATGCCAGCGATACAGCTCGCGACCCGACAGTTGGTTGGCCATGCGCAGCGGCTCTACCGCCGACGCCAGAGATATCAGGGTGAAGTTGTCCAGGAGAAGAAATCCGATGGACTGGGGTGCGCTGCGGTTCTGGGTTTGGGTCCCGGAAGTGTACGACGTCATCGCGATTTCTCCTCACTCAAATACAGGGGTGCCTCAGGCGGGCACTGCTTCTTGTCATGGCCCCAGTTCGTCTGCGGGGGCTCTGTTAATAGCACTACCGATTACAACGCAATTGGCATGCCTAAATTGAATGGCCCGCCAACAAAGTCCAAAAACGACCTTGCGCACCAGCGGCCATGGGCTTCTGCTACCGCGATAGTTCTAGCCGCAAGCCCCGCCGTAGGGCTTTTCGTTATCGCCAGTGAGCATTTAAGTAGCAGTGCTGGGAAACATGTCTCTAAACGACATGTAACCCTGTCACCGCTCCAGTATCAGCCTGTTAAACAACTTGTTTGAAAATACAGATGACCGGCGCACCAAAAAGAGGCGCAGTGGTCATTAATGGCAATTTCGAGTTGTGCGAGGTGCACATTCGGCTGCAAAAAAGGGCCGCATGCGGCCCTTGGGAATCAACGCTGAATCAGCATTCGATGACGCTGACGGCAAGACCTCCGCGGGAGGTCTCCTTGTACTTGTCGTGCATGTCGGCGCCGGTATCGCGCATGGTGCGGATTACCTGATCGAGCGAGATGAAGTGCTCGCCATCACCGCGCAAGGCCATCTGCACTGCGTTGATTGCCTTCACTGCGGCAATTGCATTGCGCTCGATGCACGGCACCTGAACCAACCCGCCGACCGGGTCGCAGGTCAGGCCGAGATTGTGCTCCAGAGCAATTTCGGCGGCGTTTTCCAGTTGCGCCGGAGTTGCCCCAAGCACTTGAGCCAGGCCGGCGGCGGCCATCGCGCAGGCGGAGCCGACTTCACCCTGGCAGCCCACTTCGGCGCCCGAGATCGAGGCGTTCTTCTTGCACAGAAT
This sequence comes from Pseudomonas sp. EZ-C24, assembly GCF_014525325.1. Taxonomy (NCBI): domain Bacteria; kingdom Pseudomonadati; phylum Pseudomonadota; class Gammaproteobacteria; order Pseudomonadales; family Pseudomonadaceae; genus Pseudomonas; species Pseudomonas sp. EZ-C24. The sequence goes on from NZ_JACDIU010000030.1 coordinate 169,311, forward strand.
GCCTACCGCAGCTGCAGCCAGGAGGAAGTCAACGACGTGGCTTTCATCGACCACGTCGGAGAAGCGCATGAAGTAATGCAGCACCGCCGGGATGATCCCGGCAGCGCCATTGGTAGGCGCGGTGACCATGCGCCCGCCGGCGGCGTTTTCTTCGTTGACCGCCAGGGCGAACAGGTTGACCCACTCCATTGCACTGAGGGTCGAGCCGATCACGTTGGGCTTGCCCAGCTCTTGCAGGCTGCGGTGCAGCTTGGCTGCCCGGCGACGCACATTGAGCCCACCAGGCAGGATCCCTTCATGCTTCAAGCCGTTGTTGACGCAGTCCTGCATGGCGCTCCAGAGCTTGATCAGGCCGGCGCGAATCTCTGCCTCGCTGCGCCAGACCTTCTCGTTGGCCAGCATCAATTGCGACACGCTAAGGTCGTTTTGCTTGCACAGCCGGAGCAACTCGGCAGCGCTGTTGAAATCGTACGGCAGCTCGGTCTGATCTGCATCGAGCACACCGCTGGCGGCCTGCTTGGCGTCGACCACAAAGCCGCCGCCAACCGAGTAATAAGTGTCCTGGTGCAGCTCGCCGTGCGCGCCCTCGGCCTTCAAGGTCATGGCGTTGGGGTGGTACGGCAGGTTCTCGTCGAGCAGCAGCATGTCGCGCGCCCAGACAAATTCGACCGGCAGGCGGTTGTCCAGCAACAGGGTATTGGTTTCGCGCAGATCGGCAATACGCGGGACGATCTGGCTTGGGTCAATGGCGTCTGGCCATTCGCCCATCAGGCCCATGATGGTGGCGTGATCGGTGCCATGGCCGATGCCGGTGGCCGACAGCGAGCCATACAGGCGCACCTCGATACGCGTCACTTGTTCAAGCTCGCCGCGCTCACGCAAACCCTCGACGAACAGCGCTGCGGCGCGCATTGGGCCGACAGTGTGCGAGCTGGAAGGCCCTACACCAATCTTGAACAGGTCGAACACGCTGATGGCCATGGTCGGAACACCTCTTGCTGGGCTTGTCTGGCCGCGCCATGTGGCGCGTCTGGCAACTGCTAGGCTGAACCTGCGAGCTGCCGCTATTACCCGCATCATCAGCCTTTTGCGCCGCCACTCGCCGTCTGCAACCGACGTACTTTTGTCAGGCCGCGCCGCGATGTACTGGCGCTGCTACGCCACTGTTCAAGCCGTTTTCGGCTGGGCAAATGCCGCAAAGAGGGGGTGCAGGGGGTGGAAAAATCCATATGCGACATTGCCCGTACTGGATACGACCCATCCTGTACTGGATGCGACTCAGGCAGTAGGCGATTGCCCGGCGCTGGAGGATTATCGAAAGCGACTCGTATTGCACGGCCACGCAACCTGCCCTCTGCAGGCCTGGTCGACCGGACCCTGAGAAGCCCCGGCGACCCACGCGAACCCGAAGAAAAAACTACAGGAGTCCACCTATGAAAGGTTCACCCTCGCTGTTGCTGGTTGCGATGCTCACGGCACCGTTGCTGGCTCAGGCTGCAGAGCCGGAACAGTGTCAGACGGTACGTTTTTCCGATGTCGGCTGGACCGATATCACGGTAACCACGGCGGTTACCAGTGCGGTGCTCGAAGCGCTGGGTTACAAGACCCACACCACCATGATCTCGGTCCCGGTGACCTACAAGTCGCTGGCCGCAGGCAAGGATCTGGATGTATTCCTCGGCAACTGGATGCCGACCATGGAAAACGACATCAAACAGTACCGCGACGCCGGTACCGTCGAGACCGTACGCGCCAACCTGGAAAACGCCAAGTACACCCTGGCAGTGCCACAGGCGCTGTATGACCAGGGCCTGAAAGACTTCGCCGACATTGCCAAATTCAAAGACGAACTGGGCGGCAAGATCTACGGCATCGAGCCTGGCAACGATGGCAACCGCACCATCCAGAGCATGATCGACAAGGATGCCTTCGGCCTCAAGACGGCCGGTTTCAAGATCGTCCAGTCCAGTGAAGCAGGCATGCTGTCGCAGGTCGATCGCTCGCAGAAGCGCGGTGAAGCGGTGGTGTTCCTCGGCTGGGAACCGCACCCAATGAACAAGCGCTTCAAGATGCAGTACCTGACCGGCGGCGACGACTTCTTCGGCCCTGATTTTGGCAAGGCCACCGTGCTGACCAACACCCGCAAGGGCTACACCCAGGAGTGCAGCAACGTTGGCCAGTTGCTGAAGAACCTGTCGTTCTCGCTCAACATGGAAAGCGAGCTGATGGGCAATGTGCTCGACGACAAGATGAAGCCTGATGCCGCGGCCAAGGCGTGGCTGAAAAACAACCCACAAGTGCTCGATACCTGGCTCGCCGGAGTCACCACCGTAGATGGCAAACCAGGGCTGGAGGCAGCCAAGGCCAAGTTGGCGCAATAACCAACACACAACCGGCACTCTCTCGGGGCAGGACCGTGCCTGCCCCGGACTGATTCCAATCTATGCAGGTGGAAGCTCGCTATCATGCTTATTGATCAGAAAATACCTCTGGGGCAGTACATCGCGTCGTTCGTCGAATGGCTGACTCAGAACGGCGCAGATTATTTCGATGCCATCGCTCAAGGCCTGGAGTTCATGATTCACGGGGTGACCAGCGCCCTGACCTGGTTCAACCCACTGGTGCTGATCGCACTGTTTGCCGCGCTGGCGCACTTGATCCAGCGCAAATGGTCGCTGACGGCCTTTGTCGCACTGTCGTTTCTGCTGATTCTCAACCTGGGCTACTGGCAGGAAACCATGGAGACCCTCGCCCAGGTCACCTTCGCCACGGTGGTATGCGTTGCCATCGGCGTGCCGGTGGGCATTCTTGCCGCGCACAAACCGATGTTCTACACCGGCCTGCGCCCGGTACTCGACCTGATGCAGACGGTACCCACCTTCGTCTACCTGATCCCAACCCTGACCCTGTTCGGCCTGGGCGTAGTGCCGGGGCTGATCTCTACCGTGGTGTTTGCGATTGCCGCGCCGATTCGCCTGACCTACCTGGGCATCTGCGACGTACCGCAAGAGCTGCTCGATGCCGGCAAGGCCTTTGGCTGCTCGCGCCGGCAACTGCTGACGCGCATCGAACTGCCGCACGCAATGCCGAGCATTGCCGCTGGCGTCACCCAATGCATCATGCTGTCGCTGTCGATGGTGGTGATCGCCGCCCTGGTCGGCGCTGACGGCCTGGGCAAACCTGTGGTCAACGCACTGAACACCGCTGATATCTCCCTGGGCTTCGAAGCAGGCCTGGCGATCGTGCTGCTGGCAATCATGCTCGACCGTATCTGCAAGCAACCTGAAGCTACGGCAAGGAGTGAGGCATGAGCATCATTCGATTCGAAGACGTCGACGTCATCTTCACCAACAAGCCGCGCGAGGCGTTGTCGCTGCTCGACCAGGGCCAGACTCGCGAGCAGATCCTCAAGCAGACCGGCCTGGTGGTCGGCGTCGAAAAGGCCAACCTGGACATCCAGAAAGGCGAAATCTGCGTGCTGATGGGCTTGTCCGGTTCGGGCAAGTCGAGCCTGCTGCGCTGCATCAACGGCCTAAACACGGTCAGCCGCGGCAAGCTGTTTGTCGAGCACGAAGGCAAGCACATCGACATCGCCCACTGCACCCCGGCCGAACTGAAGATGATGCGCACCAAGCGCATCGCCATGGTGTTCCAGAAGTTCGCCCTGATGCCGTGGCTGACGGTGCGGGAAAACATCAGCTTTGGCCTGGAGATGCAAGGCAGGCCCGAGAAGGACCGGCGCAAGCTGGTGGACGAGAAGCTCGAGCTGGTTGGCCTGACCCAGTGGCGCAACAAAAAGCCTGATGAGCTCTCCGGCGGTATGCAACAGCGTGTCGGCCTGGCCCGCGCCCTGGCCATGGATGCCGACATTCTGCTGATGGACGAACCGTTCTCGGCCCTCGACCCGCTGATCCGCCAAGGCCTGCAGGACGAGCTGCTGGCGCTGCAGAGCAAGCTGAACAAGACCATCGTGTTCGTCAGCCACGACCTCGACGAGGCGCTCAAGCTGGGCAGCCGCATCGCGATCATGAAAGACGGCCGGATCATCCAGTACAGCAAGCCCGAAGAAATCGTGCTGAACCCAGCCGATGAATACGTGCGCACCTTCGTTGCCCACACCAACCCGCTCAACGTGCTGTGCGGACGCAGCCTGATGCGCACCCTGGACAAGTGCAAGCGCGTCAATGGCTCAGTGTGTCTGGACCCGAGTGGCGACTCCTGGCTCGACCTGGGCGAAGGCAACTCGTTGACCCGCGCACGCCAGGGCCAGAACGGCATGGACATGCAGAACTGGGCGCCGGGGCAGGATGTGGCGTTGCTCGACCGTCGCCCGACCGTGGTGCACGCCGATATCGGCATGCGCGAAGCGCTGCAGATTCGCTATCAGACCGGCAACAAGCTGGTGTTGCAAGATAACGACAAGGTGGTCGGGATTCTTGGCGATACCGAGCTGTATCACGCGTTGCTCGGCAAAAATCACGGTTGACTGCTATTGGGGCTGCTTCGCAGCCCTTCGCGGGTAAACCCGCTCCCACAGGTTTTGCAGCGCCGCCGTGACCCTGTGGGAGCAGGTTTACCCGCGAAGGGCCGCAAAGCGGCCCCAATACAATGGCTCAGCGAACAACGATACCGCGCGCGGCCATGTAAGCCTTGGCCTCGGGCACGGTGTATTCGCCAAAGTGGAAGATACTCGCTGCCAGCACCGCGCTGGCATGCCCTTCCAGAATGCCGTCCGCCAGGTGCTGCAGGTTGCCCACACCACCTGAGGCAATCACCGGAATCCCCAGCGCATCGCTGATGGCCCGGGTCACGCCCAGATCAAAGCCGTTTTTCATGCCGTCCTGATCCATACTGGTCAGCAGAATCTCACCGGCACCCAGGCCCTCCATCTTCTTCGCCCACTCGACTGCATCGAGCCCGGTCGGCTTGCGCCCGCCGTGGGTGAAAATCTCCCAGCGCGGGGTTTCGCCCGGGCCAGAGACCTTCTTCGCGTCAATGGCGACCACGATGCACTGCGAGCCAAAACGCTGCGCAGCCTCGCCGACGAACTCGGGGTTGAACACCGCCGCGGTATTGATCGAGACCTTGTCGGCACCAGCATTGAGCAGGTTGCGAATATCCTGCACGGTGCGCACGCCACCGCCCACGGTCAGCGGGATGAACACCTGGCTGGCCATGCGCTCGACGGTATGCAAGGTCGTGTCACGACCATCGACGCTGGCGGTGATGTCGAGAAAGGTAATCTCGTCGGCGCCCTGCTCGTCGTAACGACGGGCGATTTCTACCGGGTCACCGGCATCGCGGATGTTCTCGAACTTGACGCCCTTGACCACCCGGCCGTTGTCCACGTCCAGGCAAGGGATGATGCGCTTGGCCAGTGCCATGGGTTGCTCCTCAGCCTTGGTAGGTGTCGCAGAAGGCCTGGGCCTCGGCGACGTCCAGGGTACCTTCGTAGATCGCCCGGCCAGTGATGGCACCGACGATCCCCGGCGCCTTGGCGTCGAGCAGGGCACGAATGTCACCCAGGTTGTGGATGCCGCCCGAGGCGATCACCGGGATGCGCGTGGCTTCGGCCAGGGCTTTGGTGAAGGGCACGTTGCAGCCCTGCATCATGCCGTCCTTGGCGATGTCGGTGTAGACGATTGCCGACACGCCATCAGCCTCGAAACGCTTGGCCAGGTCGATCACCTGCACCGAGCTGACTTCAGCCCAGCCGTCGGTGGCGACGAAACCGTCCTTGGCGTCCAGGCCAACGATGACCTTGCCCGGAAACGCCTTGCACGCCTCGGCGACGAACTCAGGCTGCTTGACTGCCTTGGTGCCGATGATCACGTAGCTGACGCCAGCCTTGATGTAGTGCTCGATGGTTTCCAGCGAACGGATACCGCCGCCGATCTGGATCGGCAGTTGTGGGTAGCGTTTGGCGATGGCAGTAACCACTTCGCCGTTGACCGGCTGGCCTTCGAAGGCGCCGTTGAGGTCAACCAGGTGCAGGCGGCGGCAGCCACCCTCGACCCATTTGGCGGCCATGCTCACCGGGTCATCGGAGAACACCGTGGAGTCTTCCATGCGGCCCTGACGCAGGCGCACGCAAGCACCGTCCTTGAGATCGATAGCGGGAATAATCAGCATCTTGGCAACCTGTCTAATCGTTGGGGTTCAGGGCTTCTCGAGCGCCCACAGGTCGCTTTCGATGCTCTCGAACCGCTCCTTGAGGTGCAGCTGAACATCGGCAATCGCCCTGTTGTAGTAATACGGAGCCACTTCTCGGGAAAACAGGTCGAGGACCTCGGCCACCTCGAACGACCCCAGTTCAAGCTCGAAGCGGTCTTCAAGAAAGCGCTTGAGCTTGTCCAGGGCCTCGCGCTCCTGTTCGGGGGCGAGGGTCAGGATCGGTGGCTTGGTCCGCGACTTGCTCATTTACCAGCGGCCATCCCAGGCAGCGAAGTTCTGCAGCAACTGCAGGCCATGGGTATGGCTCTTCTCCGGGTGGAACTGCACGGCAAAGCGCGAGCCTTCGGCAAGCGCAGCAGCGAAGTCGACGCCGTAGTGGCCGCGACCGACTACCTGGCCAGGCTTGCCGGCATTGATGTAGTAGCTGTGCACGAAGTAGAAGCGGGCACGGTCTGGGATGTCATGCCAGAGCGGGTGCTCGATGGCATGGCTGACTTCGTTCCAGCCCATGTGCGGCACCTTGAGGTGCTCGCCCTGCTCTTGCAGGTCCTTGCCGAAGAAGCGCACCTGGCCGGGGAACAAGCCGATGCAATCGACGCCGTCGTTTTCTTCGCTGTGCTCGAGCAGCGCTTGCATGCCAACACAGATGCCGAGAAACGGCCGGTCCTGGCTGACTTCACGGACCAGGCTGTCAAAGCCCAGCCGGCGAATCTCGGCCATGCAGTCGCGAATCGCGCCTACACCGGGGAACACCACGCGATCGGCCTCGCGGATCACCGCAGCGTCGCTGGTGACCAGCACCTTGCCGGCGCCAACGTGCTCAAGCGCCTTGGCCACCGAGTGCAGGTTGCCCATGCCATAGTCGATTACGGCTACGGTCTGCATTTACAGGCATCCCTTGGTCGACGGCATTTGCCCGGCCATGCGCTCGTCCTGCTCGACCGCCATGCGCAGGGCACGGCCGAAGGCTTTGAACACGGTCTCGATCTGGTGGTGGGTGTTGTGCCCGCGCAGGTTGTCGATGTGCAGGGTGACCAGCGCATGGTTGACGAAGCCCTGGAAGAACTCCTGGAACAGGTCGACATCGAAGCCCCCGACCGAAGCCCGGGTGTAAGGCACGTGCATCGACAGGCCTGGGCGGCCGGAGAAGTCGATGACCACACGCGACAAGGCTTCATCGAGCGGCACATAGGCGTGACCGTAACGATAGATGCCTTTTTTGTCGCCAACGGCCTTGGCAAACGCCTGGCCGAGGGTGATGCCGACGTCTTCGACGGTGTGGTGATCATCGATATGCAGGTCGCCCTTGCATTCGATGTCCAGATCGATCAGCCCGTGCCGGGCGATCTGGTCGAGCATGTGTTCAAGGAAGGGCACGCCGATATCGAATCGGGCCTTGCCACTGCCATCGAGGTTGATCGAGGCCTTCACCTGGGTTTCCAGGGTATTGCGCTCGACGGAAGCCTTACGTTCGACCATCACCAGCTCCGCAAAATCATTGGGCGAAAAGGTCGACATTATAGGCCTAGAACGCGCCAGCTTGAAACGCGGATGACATATGGCAACTCGCCGGGGCAAATGCAAACGCGGGTAAACCCACTGGCACCAGGGTTATAAGCACCCTGCGACAGCGAATTTACCCGCGTTTGGCCCGGTTTGGCTGGCATGCAAGCCAGCCAGCGCGGTTGTCAGTGGAACAGTACGGCAGTCTTTTGCAGGGTAATCCAGATACCCCACGCCAGCGGAATCACCACCACGGCCCAGGCCAGCAGCACCAGCGGCAGGCTGCCCGGCGCGGCGTGCCATTCCAGCGAGCGAGCATTGTCGACGCCTTTGTCGTGGCTCAGCGCGCGCTCGGCCGCAAGCTCGGCATCGGTCATGAAGTACTTGTCGGCCACTGGACGCACCAGGGCGTTGCAGATAAAGCCCAGCACCAGCAGGCCGGCGAGGATGTACAAGGTCATGTCGTAGGCCGCCGCACGGGCAACCCCGGCCGCCAGTTGCGACTCGCGCAGATAGGTGATCAGCACCGGGCCGAGCACGCCAGCAGCAGCCCAGGCGGTCAGCAGGCGACCATGGATTGCACCGACCATCTGCGTACCGAACAGGTCAGCCAGGTAAGCCGGCACCGTCGCGAAACCACCACCGTACATCGACAGGATGATGCAGAACGCCGCCACGAACAGCGCCACGTTGCCCAGATGGCCCATGTTAGGCACCAGGCTGTAGAGGCCGACGCCGAGGGCGAAGAAGGCAAAGTAGGTGTTCTTGCGGCCAATGTAGTCGGAGAACGAAGCCCAGAAGAACCGCCCACCAATGTTGAACAGGCTGAGCAGGCCGGTGAAGCCGGCGGCGATTGCCGCGATCTGCGCCAGTTGCGCGCTGTTCAGCTCGCTGAAGCTCAGCTCGTTGCCGATCAGCTTGCCGGCGAACACTTCCTGCAGCAGTGGCGAGGCCATGCCGAGGATGCCGATACCGGCCGAAACGTTCAGGCACAGCACCAGCCAGACCAGCGCGAACTGTGGGGTTTTCCAGGCAACGCTGACATGCACGTGACGGTCGGTGACCATCGCGTTGGCTTTTTTCGCCGGCGGCGTCCAGCCCTCAGGCTTCCAGCCGGTTGGTGGTACGCGGTAAGTCAGAGCGCCAGCCGTCATGAACACGAAGTAGATCGCCGCCATGACCACAAAGCTCTGCCACACGCCGACTTCAACCGAGCTGCCGAAATGGCCCATCAGCGCAGTGGCCAGGGGAGCGCCGACCATCGCGCCGCCGCCAAAGCCCATGATCGCCATGCCGGTAGCCATGCCGCGCTTGTCCGGGAACCACTTGATCAGGGTCGACACTGGCGAGATATAGCCCAGGCCCAGGCCGATACCACCGATCACCCCCGAGCCGAGCCACATCAGCCACAGCTGGTGGGTCTTGATGCCGATCGCCGAGATCAGCAGGCCACCGCACCAGCACAGCGCCGAAACCAGGCCAGCCTTGCGTGGGCCGGCGTGTTCCAGCCAGCCGCCGAGCACGGCAGCCGAGCAGCCGAGGAAGACGAAGAACAGCGTGTAGATCCAGCTCAGCATCGAGATCGGCCAGTCACACTCGGCGCTGAACATCCGCGCGATGAAGCCCATGTCCGCCGAACAGGCAACCGGTGCGGTGATGCCGATGGCTTGCGACAACGGCAGCCAGAACACCGAGAAACCGTACGCCATGCCGATGCACAGGTGGATTGCCAGCGCTGCTGGGGGCACCAGCCAACGGTTGAAGCCCGGCCGGGCGATGATGCGCTCCTTGGACAGGAAGCCCGGCGCGCGCGCCGCTTCTCCCGCAGTACTGCTGCTCATGGTGTTTCCTCTTGTAAGTAGACGTTGCCTTCGGCTCTTCGGCCTGGTTGGCTGCACGCACGCTGCGATCGGACATTCACGGCATCCGCGACAATCGGTCGCGTAATGCGGCGAAAGCGGCGCAAGGTTAACCAGCTGAAACGCTCAATGGAAGCAATCTGACATCGTTATTTTTTGCCACCTGCGCAAGCCGGCTGAACTGTAGAGTAGCTGGCGGTCAGAAACTGATAAGCCTGAGTAGAACCAGGCTGCGCAACCCGGCGAAACCGATACTTAGGCAGGAAATAACCTATATCTACTGGCGGGTACTCAGGCTAACCAGCCACGGCGCTATACTCTGGCGCTTGAATTTTCATTTCGGACTACAAGGACTCGCCCATGAAAGCGTTCGGCAAAATCCTGGGGCTGGGGCTTCTCGGGTTGCTGCTGATCATCGTGGCACTGGGCTTTGCCCTGACCCACCTCTTCGATCCCAACGACTATAAAGACGAGATTCGCCAGCTGGCACGGGACAAGGCTCATGTCGAGCTGACCCTCAACGGCGACATTGGCTGGAGCCTGTTCCCATGGCTGGGCCTGGAGCTGCATGAAGCCAGCATCGCCACCCTGAACAAACCCACCGAACCGTTTGCCGACCTGCAGATGCTCGGCCTGTCGGTGCGCGTGCTGCCATTGCTGCGCCGTGAAGTGCAGATGAGCGACGTACGCGTCGAGGGCCTCAACCTGAGCCTGGTGCGTGACGAAAACGGCCACGGCAACTGGCAGGACATTGGCAAACCACTGCCGACCCAGGCCAGCACCACGCCTGGCCAGCCTGCGCCGGCGCCGAGCGAACCAAAAGGCAGCGAAGAAAGCGCCAGCGAGCGCTCGGTCAAGCTGGATATCGACAGCCTGACCGTGAACAACGCCCGTGTGCAGTACACCGATGCCAAGACTGGCCAGAGCCTGACCGCCGAGAGCATCCAGCTGAGCACCGGCGCGGTCCACGAAGGAGCGAACATCCCGCTCAAGGCCAGCGCCTTCATCACCGCCGCGCAACCGAACATCAAGGTGCGCAGCGAGCTGGCCGGCGAACTGCGCTTTGATCGCAAGCTCAAGCGCTACAACCTCGAAGACATGCGCCTGTCCGGCGAAGCCTCGGGCGAGCCGTTTGCCGGCAAGAGCATGACCTTTGCTGCTCAGGGCCAATTGCTGGTCGACATGGCTGCCAATGTCGCGTCCTGGAATGGCCTGAAGGTTTCCGCCAACCAGTTGCGTGCACTGGGTGAGCTGAACGTGCGCGAGCTGGACAAGACGCCGCTGGTCGGCGGCGGTATCTCCATCGCCCAGTTCGACCTGCGCACCTTCCTCGACAGCATTGGCCAGCCATTGCCAGCCACTGCCGACCCGGCCGCCTTCAGCAAACTGGAACTGGTCAGCCGGCTCAGCGCCAGCCCGACCAGCCTGGCTCTGGAAGGCCTGGCAGTGAAACTGGATGACAGCAGCTTCAGTGGCCGCGTAGCGGTTGAAGACTTCGCCAAGCAAGCCCTGCGCATTCAGCTCAAAGGCGACAAGTTCGACGCCGATCGCTACTTCCCGGCCAAAAGCGAGCAGGCCAAGGGCGCCAAGGCGGCGCGTCAGGCCGAGGTCCAGCAGCAGGAAGCAACCGCCGTTGCCGGTGCCGGCAGCTCGCCGCTGCCAAGCGCACCGACCCAGGTTGCCTGGAGCACCGACAAACTGCTGCCGGTCGACCGTCTGCGTGCCCTCGACCTGCAAGCCGACCTGAGCTTTGGCGCACTGACCCTGGACAAACTGCCGATCAACGATGCCCAACTCAAGGCCAGCGGCCAGGGCGGTTTGATTGCTCTGCAAAGCCTGCGCGGCGAGTTGTATAACGGCACCTTTGAAGCAACGGGCAGCGTCGACGTACGCCCGGCCGTGCCGCAGATCGGCATCAACACCAAGATCAACCGGGTCCCGGTCGAGCACTTCATCAAGTCCGACAACCCGGAACAGGCGCCGCCAGTCAAAGGCCTGCTGACCCTGAGCAGCGACCTGACCGCCAGCGGCAACAGCCAGAAAGCGCTGATCGACACCCTCAACGGCAACGCCAACTTCACCATCAACGATGGTGTGCTGGTCAACGCCAACCTTGAGCAGCAGCTGTGCCAGGCCATCGCCACCCTCAACCGCAAACAGTTGAGCGGCGACCCGCGTGGCAAGGACACTCCATTCCAAGAGCTGCGCGGCAGCCTGGTAGTGCGTAACGGCGTGGCCAGCAACCCTGACCTGAAAGCGCGCATTCCCGGCCTGACCGTCAACGGCCAGGGCGACCTGGACCTGCGCGTGCTCGGTATGGACTACCGCGTTGGCGTGGTGGTCGAAGGTGACCAACGCGCCATGCCGGACCCTGCCTGCCAGGTCAACGAGCGCTTTGTCGGCGTCGAGCTGCCACTGCGCTGCCGTGGCCCGCTGGAACTGGGTGCCAAAGCCTGCCGCCTGGATCAGGACGGCCTGGGCAAGGTCGCCGCCAAGCTGGCCGGCAACCGCCTCAAGGACAAGATCGACGAGAAACTCGATGAGAAGCTGGGCGACAAGGTCAGCCCGGAACTCAAAGACGCGCTCAAGGGGCTGTTCAAACGATGAGCCCCGAGCAATTCTCCGGCGCCGTGCTGGCATGGTATGACCAGCATGGCCGCCACGACCTGCCCTGGCAGCAAGGCATCAACCCGTACCGAGTGTGGGTCTCGGAAATCATGCTGCAACAGACCCAGGTCAGCACCGTGCTGAACTACTTCGACCGCTTCATGCAGGCCCTGCCCACCGTGCAGGCGCTGGCCGAAGCGCCTGAAGACGAAGTGCTGCACCTGTGGACCGGGCTCGGTTACTACACCCGCGCCCGCAACCTGCAGAAGGCCGCGCAGATCGTCGTCAGCCAACATGGTGGCGAGTTCCCGCGCAGTGTCGAGCAGCTCACCGAGCTGCCCGGCATTGGCCGCTCCACAGCCGGCGCGATCGCCAGCATCAGCATGGGTATCCGCGCGCCGATCCTCGACGGCAACGTCAAGCGCGTGCTTGCCCGTTTCACCGCCCAGGGCGGTTATCCGGGCGAACCCAAGGTTGCCAACGCCTTGTGGGCGACAGCCGAGCGCTACACCCCACAAGCCCGGGCCAACCACTACACCCAGGCGATGATGGACCTTGGCGCAACCCTGTGTACCCGCAGCAAGCCCAAATGCCTGATCTGCCCGCTGCAGCGCGGCTGCGAAGCGCACCTGCTCGGCCAGGAAACCCACTACCCCGAGCCCAAGCCACGCAAGGCGCTGCCACAGCGGCGCACGCTGATGCCGATGCTGGCCAACCGCGAGGGCGCCATCCTGCTCTACCGGCGCCCGTCTAGCGGCCTGTGGGGCGGTTTGTGGAGCCTGCCTGAGCTGGATGACCTCAAGCAGCTCGATGACCTTGCCTATCAGCACGGCCTGCGCCTGAACGGCACGCAGGCGCTGGACGGCCTTACCCATACCTTCAGCCATTTCCAGTTGGCCATCGAGCCCTGGCTGGTGCGCGTCGACCCCCTGGGTACGCACGTGGCCGAGCCTGACTGGCTCTGGTATAACCTCGCCACCCCGCCGCGCCTGGGCCTCGCCGCCCCGGTCAAGAAGCTGCTGAAACGCGCGGCCGACGAATTGATTGCAGGAGAGCCGCAATGACCCGCACCGTGAACTGCCGCAAATACCACCAGGAACTGCCCGGCCTTGAGCGCCCACCGTACCCGGGTGCCAAGGGCCAGGACATCTTCGATAACATCTCCCAGCAAGCCTGGGGTGATTGGCTCAAGCACCAGACCCTGCTGATCAACGAGAAGCGCCTGAACATGATGAACGCCGAGGACCGCAAATTCCTCCAGGTGGAGATGGACAAGTACTTCTCCGGCGAGGACTACGCCAAGGCCGAAGGCTACGTTCCGCCTAGCGAATGACCCCGTAAAAGCGTAAGCGACGGAATTAATTTAAAAAATTTTCAAAAAGTCGTTGACGCAAACCTGAAAAAGTCTTTTAATGCGCCCCGTTGCCCAGATAGCTCAGTCGGTAGAGCAGAGGATTGAAAATCCTCGTGTCGGCGGTTCGACTCCGTCTCTGGGCACCAAAACACTAAAACCCTGAATCGAAAGATTCAGGGTTTTTTTATGCCTGGGATTTAATCAGCAGGCCGCAGAGCGTGTGTGGCCCCGTGCTATCATCCGCGCCGAATCTGCCCTCCCTGAGCAGATAGCCCCCAAGGACGATGGTTGAGCATGGACTGCCTCCCAAGACACGCAATGTCTCAGCCCGTTTTTCACACTCGAAAATCGGAAGCGCTATGACATCCCCAAGCGAACTCATGAACAAGGTCAACCGCAAGACGCTGCACATGGTGCTGCTGACCATGGCGACCGGCGGCCTGTACCTGCTGCTGTGGCTGTACAAGACCAATCAGCACCTGCGTGAAGCCACCGGCCAAGAGGCGTGCAGTGAGACCTACATTATCTGGATGTTTGTCTGCACGGGCCTGAGCGGCCTGTTCATCAACGATGAGCAACTGGCCTTGGAAATTGCAGCCGGCTTGCTGAGCATTGCTGCCCTTGTGCTGCAAATCGTCTGGGCATTCAATGCCCGACGCATACTGCTGGCCTTCGCCCACGCCAACAACCAGATCCACTTCCGCATGAACGGCTTCAACACCTTCGTGCTCAACCTGTACTACATCAACTACTGCATCAACGAGTTGGGCGAGACTGACCAACGCCAGCAGCCCGTATACAGCCAGGCCATGCAGCCTTGACCAGCCAGTAACAGCGTATCCGCTGCGCCCGTCTGCCTGGCAGCCGTGGCGCAACGCACGCGTCGTTGACCAGTATCAACAAGCCATTGGCGCAATATCCTTAGCATGATCGGTGGACACTCGAACCGACCCGCAAGGATTTCCATGAGCGACGAATCCACCCCGCTTCTCTCCCCCGCCCCTGCTGCCGACACCAGCGCCACCCTCAGCGCAAGCGCCACACCGGCCCCGCGCAGCCGTCGCCCACGCCAGCGCAAGCCGGCCGCCAAGGTCAGCGCCGAACCGGCGATTCTCAGCATCAGCCAGCAGCCCGCCGCGCTGCAGGTGGCCAGCGCACGCAAAGGCAGCAACGAGGACAGCACCTCGGCGCGCCTGCCCGCCAGCTACCCGTACCGCACCCGGCTGCGCCGCAACGAATACGAGAAGGCCAAGACCGAGCTGCAGATCGAGCTGCTCAAGGTGCAGAGCTGGGCCAAGGACACCGGCCAGCGCATTGTGGTGCTGTTCGAGGGCCGTGACGCGGCCGGCAAGGGTGGCACCATCAAACGCTTCATGGAGCATCTGAACCCGCGTGGCGCGCGCATCGTGGCACTGGAGAAGCCTTCCGAGCAGGAACAGGGCCAGTGGTATTTCCAGCGTTACATCCAGCACCTGCCGACCGCCGGGGAAATGGTCTTCTTCGACCGCTCCTGGTACAACCGCGCCGGGGTCGAGCGGGTCATGGACTTCTGCACCCCGATGCAATACCTGGAGTTCATGCGCCAGGCGCCAGACCTTGAGCGGATGCTCACCAACAGCGGCATCCTGCTGTTCAAGTACTGGTTCTCGGTCAACCGCGAAGAGCAGCTACGCCGTTTCGTCTCGCGCCGGGACGACCCGCTCAAGCACTGGAAGCTGTCGCCGATCGATATCAAGTCGCTGGACAAGTGGGACGACTACACCGGCGCCAAAGAGGCGATGTTCTTCCATACCGACACCGGCGATGCGCCGTGGACGGTGATCAAGTCGGATGACAAGAAGCGCGCGCGGATCAACTGCATCCGCCACTTCCTGCATTCGCTGGAGTACCCCGGCAAGGACCTGCGCGTGGCCCATGCGCCCGACCCGCTGCTGGTCGGCCGGGCATCGCGTGGCTTTGAAGAAGATGAGGCGCCGGCGGCCTGATCGCGACGCGTGCCTCTTGGGTTTGTCGGGCAAGTGCGATTCAATACGCGCACTTTTGCCCCTCCAAGGATTTCAGGCCCCATGGCTTCCAACACCAAGCAGCAAAAACGCGCCAAGCGCGCCGCCAGCAAAGCCAAGCAAAACCGCATGGTGCGCAGCGGCCAGGCAGTCAAGGCGAGCGCCGGTGACAGCGCCAGCGTCGAGCAGATCTTCAACAAGGCGCTGGAGTCGGACAGCTACAGCGAGCTGTTCAGCAAGATGAAAGCCGCTCAGGAAACCGGCCTGGTGGCAATGATCGCGGTGTTCCTGGTCGACCCACTGCTGACCCTGGTGCTCAAAGGCCACAAGGAAGAGCACGCCACCGACTACATCGTGCTGGTGTTCACCGCCTACCGCACCTGGCTGGACGGCGCCGACGAAGAAACCACCATGGCCTGGCTGGAGAGCGACGAGTTCCAGGAAGCCTACGTAGCGGCCTCCGAAGTGGTGGCCAAGCAGCAGCTGCAACAGAAGCAGTTCGGCTAACTCTGCCTCAGCGGCCCCTGCAGGAGCGGCCTTGTGTCGCGAAAGGGCTGCGCAGCGGCCCCGGATTCTCAGCTTCGCCGCCGAAATTGCCGGGCCCGCTACTCGGGCCTTTCGCGACACAA
>NZ_JACDIU010000027.1:0-15977 GCF_014525325.1 Pseudomonas sp. EZ-C24
CAGGTCGCGAACTTCCATCTCGACCAGTTCCAGCAGCTCAGCGTCGTCTACCAGGTCAGCCTTGTTCAGGAAGACCACGATGTACGGAACACCAACCTGACGGGACAGCAGGATGTGCTCACGGGTTTGCGGCATCGGACCATCGGCGGCCGAGCAAACCAGGATAGCGCCGTCCATCTGCGCAGCACCGGTGATCATGTTCTTCACATAGTCAGCGTGACCTGGGCAGTCGACGTGAGCGTAGTGACGGATCTTCGAGTTGTACTCGACGTGCGCGGTGTTGATGGTGATACCACGCGCTTTCTCTTCTGGAGCCGAGTCGATCTTGTCGAAGTCAACAACAGCCGAACCGAAAACTTCGGAGCAGACGCGAGTCAGAGCAGCAGTCAGAGTGGTTTTACCGTGGTCGACGTGACCGATGGTGCCAACGTTGACGTGCGGAAGGGAACGATCAAATTTTTCTTTAGCCACGACAGTGAACTCCTAGCCTAAAGGGGCTGAATCAGCCTTGTTTTTTAACGAGAGCTTCGACGATGTTCGACGGAGCTTCGGCGTATTTGGAGAATTCCATGGAGTAGCTCGCGCGACCCTGAGACATGGAACGAACGTCGGTCGCATAACCGAACATTTCCCCGAGCGGCACTTCAGCACGGACAACCTTGCCGGAGACCGAATCATCCATACCCTGGATCAGACCACGACGACGGTTCAGGTCACCCATCACGTCACCCATGTAGTCTTCTGGGGTTACAACTTCGACCTTCATGATCGGCTCGAGAACCACGCCACCGCCCTTCTGGGCCAGTTGCTTGGTTGCCATCGAAGCAGCGACCTTGAACGCCATTTCGTTGGAGTCGACGTCATGGTACGAACCGTCGAATACCGTGGCCTTGAGGCCGATCAGAGGATAACCGGCAACGACGCCGTTTTTCATCTGCTCTTCGATACCCTTCTGGATCGGGGCGATGAATTCCTTAGGAATCACACCACCAACGACTTCGTTGGTGAACACCAGACCTTCGGTGATGTTGCCTTTGTCGTCCACGTCCGGCTCCGAGAAACGGATCCAGCAGTGACCGAACTGACCACGACCACCCGACTGACGAACGAATTTACCTTCGATCTCAACGTTGGACTTGGTGATCTTCTCGCGGTACGAAACCTGCGGCTTGCCGATGTTGGCTTCGACGTTGAACTCGCGCTTCATGCGGTCAACGAGGATGTCCAGGTGCAGCTCACCCATACCCGAGATGATGGTCTGACCGGTTTCTTCATCGGTCTTGACGCGGAACGACGGGTCTTCCTGAGCCAGTTTGCCCAGTGCGATACCCATCTTTTCCTGGTCCTGCTTGGTTTTCGGCTCAACAGCAACCGAAATTACAGGCTCCGGGAAGTCCATACGCTCGAGGATGATCGGCTTGTCGGCGTTGCACAGGGTGTCACCAGTGGTGACGTCCTTCATGCCGATCAGAGCAGCGATGTCGCCTGCGCGTACTTCTTTGATCTCTTCACGCTGGTTGGCGTGCATCTGCACCATACGACCAACGCGCTCTTTCTTGCCCTTGACCGAGTTGATCACGGAGTCGCCCGAGCTCAGGAAGCCCGAGTAGACGCGCACGAAAGTCAGAGTACCAACGAACGGGTCGGTGGCAATCTTGAACGCCAGAGCCGAGAACGGCTCGTCGTCGGAAGCATGACGCTCGTCGTAGTCGGCGTCGACCAGCTCTTCTTTCGACTTCTCGATCAGATCAGGGTGAATACCTTTGATCGCCGGGATTTCGGTAGGAGCAGGCAGGAACTCGATTACGGCGTCCAGAACCAGGGGAACGCCCTTGTTCTTGAACGAGGAACCGCAGACAGCCGGAACGATTTCGCCAGCCAGGGTGCGCGCGCGCAGACCGGCCTTGATTTCTTCGACGGTCAGCTCTTCGCCTTCCAGGTACTTGTTCATCAGCTCTTCGCTGGACTCGGCAGCAGCCTCGACCATTTCGGAGCGATACTTCTCAGCCAACTCGAGCATGTCCGCAGGAATTTCTTCCTCGCGCGGCGAAGTGCCCTTGTCGTCATCGTTCCAGTAGACAGCTTTCATCTTGATCAGGTCGACCTGACCCTGGAAGTTGTCTTCCGAACCGATTGCCAGCTGGATCGGAACCGGGGTGTGACCC
The DNA here is from genome assembly GCF_014525325.1 of Pseudomonas sp. EZ-C24. Taxonomy (NCBI): domain Bacteria; kingdom Pseudomonadati; phylum Pseudomonadota; class Gammaproteobacteria; order Pseudomonadales; family Pseudomonadaceae; genus Pseudomonas; species Pseudomonas sp. EZ-C24. Next base: position 2,166 of record NZ_JACDIU010000027.1, read on the forward strand.
AGGCGGTTCTTGATCTGGCCGATAACGCGCAGGAAGTCAGCGCCTGCACGGTCCATCTTGTTCACGTAGACAACACGTGGAACGCCGTACTTGTTGGCTTGACGCCATACGGTTTCGGACTGTGGCTCAACGCCGGAGGTACCGCAGAACACAACGACCGCGCCGTCGAGTACACGCAGCGAACGCTCAACTTCAATGGTGAAGTCAACGTGGCCAGGGGTATCGATGACGTTTACGCGGTAGTTGTCGTACTGACCGGTAGAACCCTTCCAGAAGGTGGTAACGGCAGCGGAGGTAATGGTAATACCCCGCTCCTGCTCCTGCACCATCCAGTCGGTGGTCGCGGCGCCGTCATGCACCTCGCCCATCTTGTGGCTCAGGCCTGTGTAGAACAGGATCCGCTCGGTAGTGGTAGTTTTGCCCGCATCGACGTGCGCGCAAATACCAATGTTACGGTAGCGGTTAATTGCTGTAGTACGAGCCATAAAGCCCTCGCAAAATGATTGATGCTTGAATTAGAAGCGGTAGTGCGAGAATGCTTTGTTGGCTTCAGCCATACGGTGCACGTCTTCACGCTTCTTGACTGCAGCACCTTTGCCTTCAGCAGCATCCAGCAGCTCGCCAGCCAAGCGCAGAGCCATGGACTTCTCGCCGCGCTTGCGGGCGTAGTCTACGAGCCAGCGCATTGCCAGAGCGTTACGACGGGATGGACGAACTTCGACCGGAACCTGGTAAGTGGCACCGCCAACACGGCGGGACTTTACTTCGACCAGCGGAGCGATGGCGTCGAGAGCTTTCTCGAAGATTTCCAGGGGATCGCTGTTCTTGCGTTCTTTGACCTTGTCCAGCGCACCGTAAACGATACGCTCGGCAACGGCCTTCTTGCCGCTTTCCATCACGTGGTTCATGAACTTCGCGAGGATTTGCGATCCGTATTTTGGATCGTCCAGAATCTCACGTTTTGCTGCTACACGACGTCTTGGCATGATAAGCCCTCAAACGGTCTTCAGGTTAGCCCGGGACCTGGGTCTACGACCCCCGCCCGACCTTACTCTTATCGACTGAAAAAATTGATTATGTGCAAACGGCCGATTACTTCGGACGCTTGGTACCGTACTTCGAACGACCTTGGTTACGACCTTTGACGCCGGAGGTATCCAGGGAGCCGCGAACGGTGTGGTAACGAACACCTGGCAAGTCTTTTACACGGCCGCCACGGATCAGGACGACGCTGTGCTCTTGCAGGTTGTGGCCTTCACCGCCGATGTACGAGGAAACCTCGAAACCGTTGGTCAGACGCACACGGCATACTTTACGCAGTGCCGAGTTAGGTTTTTTCGGCGTGGTGGTGTACACACGGGTGCACACGCCACGACGTTGCGGGCAGTTCTGCAGCGCAGGTACGTCGGATTTCTCGACGGTACGCTTACGCGGCTGACGTACCAGCTGGTTGATAGTTGCCATCTACTAGCTCCACTGATTGTCTTGCGACGCTATTGTCTTGCAAGAAAGCCTAAAATTGACGAGACGGAGCCTCACCAAATTTAAGGGTACAAAAGTCTAAAGAGGTTCTTGCACCCAGTCAAGACAAGGCCCCGGCCCTCCCCGCCCGGTGATCGGTAACATTGCATGTCACCAAGCACCGCGGAGAGGGGCCGGGGCCCCGCCCTGTTACTTAATTACCGCTGGAATTCAACGCTTCGGTCAGTGCGGCTTCCACCTCACTGGCACTTACGCGCAGCGGTTTGTCGGCATCACGGCGACGCTTGCGCTCGCTGTGGTAAGCCAGACCGGTACCGGCCGGGATCAGACGGCCGACGACCACGTTCTCTTTCAGGCCGCGCAGGTAATCGCGCTTGCCGGTTACCGCCGCTTCGGTCAGTACACGGGTGGTTTCCTGGAAGGAAGCCGCCGAGATGAACGATTCGGTGGACAGCGAGGCCTTGGTGATACCCAGCAGCACACGGGTGAACTTGGAGATGAACTTGTCATCGGCTGCGAGACGCTCGTTCTCGACCAGCACGTGAGTCAGTTCCATCTGATCGCCCTTGATGAAGCTGGAGTCGCCCGACTCGGCAATCTCGACCTTACGCAGCATCTGACGCAGGATGGTCTCGATGTGCTTGTCGTTGATCTTAACGCCTTGCAGACGGTAAACGTCCTGGATCTCGTTGACGATGTACTTCGCCAGCGCGCTGACACCCAGCAGACGCAGGATATCATGCGGATCGCTTGGACCGTCGGAGATAACTTCGCCGCGGTTGACCTGTTCACCTTCGAAGACGTTCAGGTGGCGCCACTTCGGAATCAGCTCTTCGTACGGATCGCTACCGTCGGTCGGAGTGATGACCAGACGACGCTTGCCTTTGGTCTCTTTACCGAACGCGATGGTACCGCTGACTTCCGCCAGGATCGACGCTTCTTTCGGACGACGTGCTTCGAACAAGTCGGCAACACGTGGCAGACCACCGGTGATGTCACGGGTCTTCGACGTTTCTTGCGGGATCCGCGCGATAACGTCACCAACACCGATCTGGGCACCGTCAGCTACACCTACCAAGGCGTTGGCCGGCAGGAAGTACTGAGCAGGTACGTCGGTACCTGGCAGCATCAAATCCTTGCCATTGGCGTCGACCATCTTGATGGCCGGACGGATTTCCTTGCCAGCGGCAGGGCGATCCTTGGCGTCCAGGACTTCAATGTTGGTCAAACCAGTCAACTCGTCAGTCTGACGCTTGATGGTGATGTTTTCTTCCATGCCCACGAAGGTCACGGTACCTTTCAGCTCGGTAACGATCGGGTGGGTGTGCGGGTCCCACTTGGCGACGATTGCGCCTGCGTCGACCTTGTCACCTTCCTTGACCGAAATCACGGCGCCGTAAGGCAGCTTGTAGCGCTCACGCTCACGACCGAATTCGTCGGCAATGGCCAGCTCGCCGGAACGCGATACAGCAACCAGGTTGCCGTCAGCACGCTCTACCTGCTTGAGGTTATGCAGACGAACCATACCGCCGTTCTTCACCTGGACGCTGTCGGCAGCCGAGGTCCGGCTGGCAGCACCACCGATGTGGAACGTACGCATGGTCAGCTGGGTACCCGGCTCACCGATGGACTGGGCAGCGATTACGCCGACCGCTTCACCGATGTTCACCTGGTGACCGCGAGCCAGGTCACGACCGTAGCACTTGGCGCAGATACCGAAGCGAGTTTCACAGCTGATCGGCGAACGAACGATAACTTCGTCGATGCTGTTGAGCTCGATGAACTCGACCCACTTCTCGTCGACCAGGGTACCGGCCGGAACGATGACATCGTCGGTGCCAGGTTTGAACACGTCACGGGCGATTACTCGACCCAGTACGCGCTCACCCAACGGCTCGACCACGTCACCGCCTTCGATGTGCGGAGTCATCAGCAGGCCTTGATCGGTGCCGCAATCGATCTCGGTAACCACCAGATCTTGCGCTACGTCGACCAGACGACGAGTCAGGTAACCCGAGTTCGCAGTCTTCAAGGCGGTATCCGCCAGACCCTTACGAGCACCGTGCGTCGAGATGAAGTACTGCAGAACGCTCAGACCTTCACGGAAGTTCGCGGTGATCGGCGTCTCGATGATCGAGCCGTCCGGCTTGGCCATCAGACCACGCATACCGGCCAACTGACGAATCTGAGCTGCCGAACCCCGAGCACCGGAGTCAGCCATCATGTACATCGAGTTGAAGGACTCTTGGTCGACTTCGTCGCCATTGCGGTCGATGACTTTCTCTTTCGAGAGGTTGGCCATCATCGCCTTGGAGACTTCGTCGTTCGCCTTGGACCACAAGTCGATGACCTTGTTGTACTTCTCCCCCTGGGTTACCAGGCCGGAGGCGTACTGGCTCTCGATTTCCTTCACTTCTTCGGTGGCAGCACCGATGATGCGAGCTTTTTCGTCCGGGATAACGAAGTCGTTAACACCGATCGAAACGCCGGAAATGGTCGAGTAGGCAAAGCCGGTGTACATCAGCTGGTCAGCGAAGATAACGGTCTCTTTCAGACCAACCACGCGGTAGCACTGGTTGATCAGCTTGGAGATCGCCTTTTTCTTCATTGGCTGGTTGACCACGTCGTACGACAGACCTGGTGGTACAACCTGGAACAGCAGTGCACGGCCGACAGTGGTGTCGACGATACGGGTGTTCTTGACGCTGCCGCCATCACGGTCGTTCACGGTTTCGTTGATACGAACCTTGATCTTGGCGTGCAGGGCAGCTTCGCCGGCGCGGAATACCCGGTCGACTTCCTGCAGGTCAGCGAAGATGCGACCTTCGCCCTTGGCGTTGATGGCTTCACGGGTCATGTAGTACAGACCCAGTACGACGTCCTGCGACGGAACGATGATTGGCTCACCGTTGGCTGGCGACAGAATGTTGTTGGTGGACATCATCAGCGCGCGCGCTTCGAGCTGGGCTTCCAGCGTCAGCGGCACGTGCACGGCCATCTGGTCACCGTCGAAGTCGGCGTTGTACGCAGCACAGACCAGCGGGTGCAGCTGGATAGCCTTACCTTCGATCAGTACCGGTTCAAAAGCCTGAATGCCAAGACGGTGAAGGGTCGGTGCACGGTTGAGCAGTACGGGGTGTTCGCGGATCACCTCGGCGAGCACGTCCCAGACCTCTGGCAGCTCGCGCTCGACCATCTTCTTGGCAGCCTTGATGGTGGTCGCCAGACCACGCATTTCCAGCTTGCCGAAAATGAACGGCTTGAACAGCTCGAGAGCCATCTTCTTCGGCAGACCGCACTGGTGCAGGCGCAGGGTCGGGCCTACGGTAATTACCGAACGGCCGGAGTAGTCCACGCGCTTGCCGAGCAAGTTCTGACGGAAGCGACCTTGCTTACCTTTGATCATGTCAGCCAGCGACTTCAGCGGACGCTTGTTCGAGCCAGTGATGGCGCGACCGCGACGGCCGTTGTCGAGCAGGGCGTCGACCGCTTCCTGCAGCATGCGCTTTTCGTTGCGCACGATGATGTCCGGAGCCGACAGGTCAAGCAGACGCTTGAGACGGTTGTTCCGGTTGATCACGCGGCGGTACAGGTCGTTCAGGTCGGAGGTCGCGAAGCGGCCACCATCCAGTGGTACCAGCGGACGCAGGTCCGGCGGCAGTACTGGCAGAACGGTCAGGACCATCCACTCAGGCAGGTTGCCCGAGCCCTGGAAAGCTTCCATCAGCTTCAGGCGCTTGGACAGCTTCTTGATCTTGGTTTCCGAGTTGGTTTGCGGAATTTCTTCGCGCAGGCGGCCAATCTCGTGCTCCAGGTCGATAGCGTGCAGCAGCTCGCGAACAGCCTCGGCACCCATGCGGGCGTCGAAGTCATCACCGAACTCTTCCAGCGCTTCGAAGTACTGCTCGTCGTTGAGCAGTTGACCCTTCTCCAGGGTGGTCATGCCCGGGTCGATAACGACGTAGCTCTCGAAGTAGAGAACGCGCTCGATATCACGCAGGGTCATGTCCATCAGCAGGCCGATACGGGACGGCAGCGACTTCAGGAACCAGATGTGGGCGACTGGCGAGGCCAGTTCGATGTGCGCCATGCGCTCACGACGAACCTTGGCCAGGGCGACTTCAACGCCGCACTTCTCGCAGATCACACCACGGTGTTTCAGGCGCTTGTACTTACCGCACAGGCACTCGTAGTCCTTGACTGGGCCAAAGATCTTGGCGCAGAACAGGCCGTCACGCTCAGGTTTGAACGTACGGTAGTTGATGGTTTCCGGTTTTTTAACTTCACCGAACGACCACGAACGGATCATCTCAGGCGACGCGAGGCCGATGCGAATGGCATCGAACTCTTCGACTTGACCCTGGTTTTTCAGCAAATTCAGTAGGTCTTTCAAGGCCTTTCCTCCTGGCGGAGCAAGGAGCGGGCTGTTACAGCCCCGCTCCCATTCGCGTCACGTGTTATTCGGTTTCCAGATCGATATCGATACCGAGCGAACGGATCTCTTTGATCAACACGTTGAAGGACTCGGGCATGCCCGGCTCCATACGGTGATCGCCATCCACGATGTTTTTGTACATCTTGGTACGGCCGTTCACGTCGTCCGACTTCACTGTGAGCATTTCTTGCAGAGTGTACGCCGCGCCGTATGCTTCCAGCGCCCAGACTTCCATCTCCCCGAAACGCTGACCACCGAACTGCGCCTTACCACCCAGCGGCTGCTGGGTAACCAGGCTGTACGAACCAGTGGAACGCGCGTGCATCTTGTCGTCCACCAAGTGGTTCAGCTTGAGCATGTACATGTAACCAACGGTCACCGGACGCTCGAACTTGTTGCCGGTACGGCCGTCGAACAGCACCATCTGGCCGCTTTCTGGCATGTCAGCCAGTTTCAGCATGGCCTTGATTTCGCTTTCCTTGGCACCGTCGAAGACTGGAGTAGCCATAGGCACGCCTTTCTTCAGGTTGTGCGCCAGAGCAAGGATCTCAGCGTCGGTGAAGTCTTCCAGGCTTTCCTGACGACCGCCGATCTCGTTGTAGATCTCGGTGAGGAAGCTGCGCAGCTCAGTGGCTTTGCGCTGCTCTTCGATCATCCGGTCGATCTTCTCGCCCAGACCTTTGGCCGCGAGGCCGAGGTGGGTTTCGAGGATCTGCCCGACGTTCATACGCGATGGTACGCCCAGCGGGTTCAGTACGACGTCTACCGGAGTACCGTTGGCGTCGTGCGGCATGTCTTCGACCGGCATGATCACCGAGACCACACCTTTGTTACCGTGACGGCCGGCCATCTTGTCGCCCGGCTGAATGCGGCGGCGGATAGCCAGGTAGACCTTGACGATCTTCAGTACGCCCGGTGCCAGATCATCGCCCTGCTGCAGCTTGCGCTTCTTGTCTTCGAACTTGTCGTCGAGCAGACGGCGACGATCGACGATGTAGGCCTGGGCCTTCTCGAGCTGATCGTTGAGCGCGTCTTCGGCCATGCGCAGTTTGAACCACTGGCCGTGCTCCAGACCGTCGAGGACTTCGTCGCTGACCACGGTGCCTTTTTTCAGGCCCGCGCCACCGTCGACAACCTGGCCGTTCAGCGCCGAGCGCAGACGCTCGAAGGTTGCGCCTTCAACGATGCGGAACTCTTCGTTCAGATCCTTGCGGATCTCGTCCAGCTGGGTCTTCTCGATGGACAGGGCACGGCTGTCGCGCTCAACGCCGTCACGAGTGAAGACCTGCACGTCGATGACAGTACCTTTGGTGCCGGTTGGCACGCGCAGGGAGGTGTCTTTAACGTCGCTGGCTTTTTCACCGAAGATTGCACGCAGCAGTTTTTCTTCCGGAGTCAGTTGGGTCTCGCCTTTCGGAGTGACCTTGCCGACCAGGATGTCGCCAGCGCCGACTTCAGCACCCACGTAAACGATACCGGCTTCGTCCAGTTTGTTCAGTGCAGCTTCACCCACGTTCGGGATGTCTGCAGTGATTTCCTCAGGCCCAAGCTTGGTGTCACGCGCCACACAGGTCAGTTCCTGAATGTGGATAGTGGTGAAGCGATCTTCCTGAACCACGCGCTCCGACAGACAGATGGAGTCTTCGAAGTTGAAGCCGTTCCACGCCATGAACGCGATGCGCATGTTCTGACCCAGAGCCAGCTCACCCATATCGGTGGACGGACCGTCAGCCATGATGTCATGACGCTTGACCACATCACCCTTGCTGACCAGCGGACGCTGGTTGATGCAGGTGTTCTGGTTCGAGCGGGTGTACTTGGTCAGGTTGTAGATGTCGACACCGGCTTCACCGGTTTCAACTTCGTCATCTGCAACGCGAACCACGATACGGCTGGCATCGACCGAGTCGATAACGCCGCCACGGCGAGCCACGACGCAGACGCCGGAGTCACGGGCAACGTTGCGCTCCATGCCGGTACCTACCAGCGGCTTGTCGGCGCGCAGGGTTGGTACAGCCTGACGCTGCATGTTCGAACCCATCAACGCACGGTTGGCGTCGTCGTGCTCGAGGAACGGAATCAGCGACGCTGCAACCGAAACTACCTGCTTCGGCGAAACGTCCATCAGGGTGACGTCTTCCGGCGCCTTGACGGTGAATTCGTTCAGGTGACGTACTGCTACCAGTTCGTCGATCAGACGCTTGTCTTCGCTCATGGTGGCCGAAGCCTGGGCGATGACGTGGTCAGCTTCTTCGATCGCCGACAGGAACACGATGTCGTCGGAAACCACACCCTCTTTCACCACGCGGTACGGGCTCTCGAGGAAGCCGTACTGGTTGGTGCGGGCATACGCCGCCAGGGAGTTGATTAGACCGATGTTCGGACCTTCAGGGGTCTCGATCGGGCACACACGGCCGTAGTGGGTCGGGTGTACGTCACGGACTTCAAAGCCAGCGCGCTCACGGGTCAGACCGCCAGGGCCGAGTGCAGAGACACGACGCTTATGGGTAATTTCCGAGAGCGGGTTGTTCTGGTCCATGAACTGCGAGAGCTGGCTGGAACCGAAGAACTCTTTCACCGCCGCCGCAACCGGCTTGGCGTTGATCAGGTCTTGCGGCATCAGGCCTTCGCTTTCTGCCATCGACAGACGCTCTTTGACCGCACGCTCAACGCGCACCAGGCCAACCCGGAACTGGTTCTCGGCCATCTCACCAACACAACGCACACGGCGGTTGCCGAGGTGGTCGATGTCGTCGACGATGCCTTTACCGTTACGGATGTCGACCAGAGTCTTCAGCACGTCAACGATGTCTTCCTTGCTCAACACGCCCGAACCTTCGATCTCGGAGCGACCGATACGACGGTTGAACTTCATACGGCCAACAGCGGACAGATCGTACCGCTCGGCGCTGAAGAACAGGTTGTTGAACAGGGTCTCGGCGGCATCCTTGGTTGGCGGCTCGCCTGGACGCATCATCCGGTAGATCTCGACCAGCGCTTCCAGTTGGTTGCTGGTGGTGTCGATCTTCAGGGTGTCCGAAATGAACGGACCGCAGTCGATGTCGTTGGTGTACAGCGTCTCGAGGCGAACAACCTGAGCCTTGGCGATCTTGATCAGCAGCTCGGTGGTCAGCTCGGTGTTGCACTCAGCCAGGATCTCGCCGGTAGCCGGATGCACGATTGCCTTGGCAGTGGTGCGACCCAGTACGTACTCCATCGGCACGTCCAGCTGCTTGACGCCAGCCTTCTCGAGCTGATTGATGTGGCGTGCAGTGATACGACGGCCTTGCTCGACGATGACTTTGCCATTTTCGTCATGGATGTCCATGACCGCAACTTCACCGCGCAGGCGCTGAGGTACCAGCTCCAGGCTCAGGCTTTCACCGGTAACGTGGAACACGTTGGTGGTGTAGAAGGCGTTCAGTACCTCTTCGGTGCTGTAGCCCAGCGCGCGCAGCAGTACCGAGGCCGGCAGTTTGCGGCGACGGTCGATACGCACGAATACGCAGTCTTTCGGGTCGAACTCGAAGTCCAACCAGGAGCCGCGGTAAGGAATGATACGAGCCGAGTACAGCAGTTTGCCCGAGCTGTGCGTCTTGCCACGGTCGTGGTCGAAGAACACACCCGGCGAACGGTGCAGCTGGGAAACGATCACACGCTCGGTACCGTTGATAACGAAGGTACCGTTCTCAGTCATCAGGGGAATTTCACCCATGTAGACTTCTTGCTCTTTGATGTCCTTGATCGCTTTGTTCGACGACTCTTTGTCGAAGATGATCAGACGGACCTTGACCCGCAGCGGTACGGCGAACGTCACGCCGCGCAGGACGCATTCCTTGACGTCGAAAGCCGGTTCGCCCAGACGATAGCCAACGTACTCCAGGGCAGCGTTGCCGGAGTAGCTGATGATCGGGAAGACCGACTTGAAGGCAGCATGCAGACCGACGTCGCGGAACTGATCCTTGGATGCTCCCGCTTGCAGGAATTCGCGATACGAATCCAGCTGGATGGCCAGGAGGTAAGGCACATCCATCACGTCCGGCAACTTGCTAAAGTCCTTGCGGATACGTTTTTTCTCAGTGTATGAGTAAGCCATCAGCGTTCCCCAGCTTGGTCACCTGCTTGTTTGGCGTCTCCCGGCGGGAGCAACCAGAAAATCGTGCAAACCCCATGGTTTGCTCCACCCTCTAGGTGGCTACAGCACGTTATCGGGGCCGACCTGGTCGGCCGCCAATAACGGAAAAAGGCCGGTGGCAAAAGCCACCAGCCGTCAGCCTTAGCTCAACGCTCCGGCTGGAGTCGCAAAGTCGAAATTACTTCAGTTCGACTTTAGCGCCTGCTTCTTCCAGCTTCTTCTTAGCGTCTTCAGCGGCTTCTTTCGAAACGCCTTCAGCTACAACCTGAGGAGCGCCATCGACTTTCTCTTTGGCTTCTTTCAGGCCGAGACCGGTCAGTTCACGAACTGCCTTGATCACGTTTACTTTCTTCTCGCCAGCTTCCAGCAGAACGACGTTGAATTCGGTCTGCTCTTCAACAACGGCGGCAGCAGCAGCTGGGCCAGCAGCGGCAACAGCGGCGGTCACGCCGAAGGTTTCTTCCATTGCTTTGATCAGTTCAACAACTTCCAGAACGGTTTTCTGGCCGATTGCTTCGATGATTTGTTCGTTAGTCAGGGACATTGACTTAAATCCTGTATTGGGGTGAAGGCCTACGCAGCCATCAAATTAAACGTATGATTTTGAAAGCGCTTCGTTGCCTTAGGCAGCGGTAGCTTCTTTCTGGTCGCGAATGGCTGCCAGGGTACGAGCCAGCTTGCTGGTAGCGCCTTGGATAACGCTCATCAGCCTTGCGATGGCTTCGTCGCGGGTCGGCAGGGTAGCCAACACGTCGATTTCGTTCGCTGCAATGAACTTGCCGTCAAACGCAGCTGCCTTGATCTCGAACTTGTCCTGACCCTTGGCGAACTCTTTGAACAGACGAGCAGCAGCGCCCGGGTGTTCGTTGGAGAAAGCGATCAGGGTCGGGCCAGTGAAGGCGTCGTTGAGGACACTGAAGTCAGTGCCAGCAACAGCGCGCTTGAGCAGGGTGTTACGTACAACACGTACGTATACGCCAGCTTCACGAGCCTCTTTACGGAGTCCGGTCATTGCGCCTACAGTCACACCACGGGCATCAGCCACGACAGCGGACAGAGCGACTTTGGCAGCCTCGTTGACTTCAGCGACGATGGCCTTCTTGTCTTCGAGTTTAATTGCCACGGGTAAAACTCCTGCTTGTTACCGTTTCATCTGGCCGAAGCCGGATGTCGTTTTGGTGTCTGATTCGGTAAGGAACCGGGAGCACCATCTGCGTAGGCTGGGTGTTTAAGGCTTGCGCCGCCTACGGTCTTGGATAGCCCCCGCCAGGCAGGGACCCCAATTTTTGCAGCTGGCGTGCCTGAGCACGCCGGCTTTGTCTTACGCGTCCAGCGAGCTCTGGTCGATGACCAGACCTGGGCCCATAGTGGTGCTCAGGGTAACGCGCTTGACGTAGATACCTTTCGAGGAAGCCGGCTTGATACGCTTCAGATCAGCGATCAGGGCTTCAACGTTTTCCTTCAGCTTGCCGGCTTCGAAGCCAACCTTGCCAACGGAGGTGTGGATGATACCGTTTTTGTCGGTGCGGTAGCGAACCTGACCAGCTTTGGCGTTTTTAACCGCGGTAGCTACGTCTGGAGTCACGGTACCAACCTTCGGGTTAGGCATCAGGCCACGAGGACCGAGAACCTGGCCGAGTTGACCAACAACGCGCATGGCATCCGGGGATGCGATGACTACGTCGTAGTTCAGGTCGCCGGCTTTCATTTCGGCAGCCAGATCGTCCATGCCTACACGGTCAGCGCCGGCAGCCAGAGCGGCTTCAGCAGCAGGACCCTGGGTGAACACGGCAACGCGTACGGTCTTGCCAGTGCCGTGTGGCAGCACAGTAGCGCTACGAACGACCTGGTCGGATTTACGCGGGTCAACACCGAGGTTGACGGCAACGTCGAAGGATTCGCTGAACTTCACGGTGGAGAGTTCGGCCAGCAGCACTGCTGCGTCTTCGAAGTTGTAGACTTTGCCAGCTTCGATTTTCGAAGCAATAGCCTTTTGGCGCTTGGTCAGCTTAGCCATTACACACCCTCCACGTTGAGGCCCATGCTGCGAGCAGAACCGGCGATGGTACGCACGGCCGCATCCAGGTCAGCGGCAGTCAGATCAGCCTCTTTGGTCTTGGCGATCTCTTCCAGCTGAGCACGGGTCACAGTACCCACCTTGACGGTGTTAGGACGCGCGGAGCCGCTGGTCAGGCCAGCTGCTTTTTTCAGCAGAACCGAAGCAGGGGTGCTTTTGGTTTCGAAGGTGAAGCTACGGTCACTGTAAACAGTGATGATCACAGGAGTCGGCAGGCCGGCTTCTTGACCCTGAGTACGGGCGTTGAAGGCCTTGCAGAATTCCATGATGTTCACACCGTGTTGACCCAGTGCTGGACCAACGGGTGGGCTAGGGTTGGCCTGGCCGGCCTTTACTTGCAGCTTGATGTAAGCCTGAATCTTCTTAGCCATGAGCTACTCCAATATCGGGTACGAACGCCTGAAGGCTCCCCGGATTACGTGCGTTTTATCCCAGTGACGACAAAACCCCGCAGCACATAGGGCTGCGGGGTATGGGATGCGTCGTTCGCCTAGACCTTCTCGACCTGGCCGAACTCGAGCTCCACCGGAGTGGAACGACCGAAAATGAGCACCGCCACTTGGAGCCGGCTCTTTTCGTAGTTAACTTCTTCAACGGTACCGTTGAAATCAGCAAAGGGACCGTCAACAACACGAACCACTTCACCTGGCTCAAAGAGCGTTTTTGGCTTCGGCTTGTCACTGCCGTCGGCAACGCGACGCAGAATAGCCTCAGCTTCTTTATCGGTGATGGGTGCAGGCTTGTCTGCAGTACCACCAATGAAGCCCATTACACGAGGGGTATCCTTGACAAGGTGCCAAGTACCTTCGTTCATTTCCATCTGGACCAACACATAGCCAGGGAAGAACTTACGCTCGCTCTTGCGCTTCTGGCCATTACGCATTTCGACGACTTCTTCGGTCGGAACCAGAATTTCGCCGAAACCGTCTTCCATGCCAGCCAGCTTGACACGCTCAGTCAAAGAGCGCATCACATGCTTCTCGTAACCCGAGTAAGCATGCACAACGTACCAACGCTTAGCCACGGGACACCCTTAGCCAACAATCAAGGAAACCGCCCAGCCGAGCAGGGAGTCGAGACCCCACAGCAGCAGTGCCATAACCAATACAACGACCACAACGATAAGCGTGGTTTGCATGGTTTCTTGGCGGGTCGGCCACACGACTTTACGGATCTCGGTACGAGCTTCCTTCGCCAACGCAAAGAACGACTTGCCCTTTGCAGTCTGCAAGGCAACGAAGCCAGCAGCAGCAGCCAGAGCTAGAAGTGCGAGTACGCGGTACAGAATCGGAGAGGCGGAGTAATATTGATTACCCACGACACCAACGACTACCAGTGCAACAACAGCGAGCCACTTAAAAAGATCAAAACGCGAATCTTGGGCTTCAGTTTTGGGAGTCATCGAGGAGGATCCTGTGAGAAGAAAGCCAATCACACCGAGGTGAATGGCAGGTCAGGAGGGAATCGAACCCCCAACCTACGGTTTTGGAGACCGTCGCTCTGCCAATTGAGCTACTGACCTTTAACACTGTACCAGGCCGGCCATTATGCCGACCTGATCTTATGAAATCAACTACTTATTCAATAATTTTTGCTACGACGCCGGCGCCGACGGTACGACCGCCTTCACGGATAGCGAAGCGCAGACCGTCTTCCATTGCGATGGTCTTGATCAGAGTGACT
>NZ_JACDIU010000012.1:0-12775 GCF_014525325.1 Pseudomonas sp. EZ-C24
ACGGCCCCAACTATCATGTGAACAACTGTTCTCTCAATTACCCGCCACCTCTCCCCGACAGTTCCTCGCTCCTTTACACTGCGCGATTGCGACAGTGTTTGTCGCATTGCCGAAAACCTCTGTGAAACACGGTTTAGCGCTGTAACAAGTTGTCGCTTGGCCGCAAGGACAGGCGCTGATCAGTCCTTACAATCCCCCCATCGCTCGCCAATCCCAGGCCAGCGTTTCTCTTCAGGAGACTCAGATGTCCGTTGAGCAAGCCCCGGTGCAACGTGCCGATTTCGACCAGGTCATGGTTCCCAACTACGCCCCGGCGGCGTTCATTCCGGTGCGAGGCGAGGGCTCTCGAGTCTGGGACCAGGCGGGCCGCGAACTGATCGACTTTGCCGGCGGCATCGCGGTAAACGCCCTGGGTCATTGCCATCCGGCGCTGGTCAAGGCACTGACCGAGCAGGCCAATACCCTCTGGCATGTATCCAATGTTTTCACCAACGAGCCGGCGTTGCGTCTGGCGCACAAGCTGGTCGACGCGACCTTTGCCGACAAGGCATTTTTCTGCAACTCCGGCGCCGAGGCCAACGAGGCTGCGTTCAAGCTGGCCCGTCGGGTTGCCCATGATCGCTTCGGCCCGGACAAGCACGAAATCATCTCCACCGTGAACAGCTTCCACGGTCGCACCCTGTTTACCGTCAGCGTCGGTGGCCAGCCGAAGTACTCCGACGGCTTCGGCCCGAAGATCACTGGCATCAGTCATGTGCCGTACAACGACCTTGAAGCGCTCAAGGCACAGATCTCCGACAAGACCTGCGCGGTGGTGATCGAGCCGATCCAGGGTGAGAGCGGCGTAGTGCCGGCTGACCTGGCTTACCTGGAAGGTGCGCGCAAGCTGTGTGACGAGCACAACGCGCTGCTGATCTTCGACGAAGTGCAGACCGGGGTCGGCCGTACCGGCCACCTGTATGCCTACCAGCATTACGGCGTGATCCCGGACATCCTCTCCAGCGCCAAGAGCCTGGGCGGCGGCTTCCCGATCGGCGCCATGCTGACCACCGACGACATTGCCAAGCATCTGGTCGCCGGTACTCATGGCACTACCTACGGCGGCAACCCGCTCGGCTGCGCCGTGGCCTGTGCAGTACTGGATGTGATCAACACCCCGCAGACCCTGGCCGCTGTCACTGCCAAGCACGAGCGCTTCAAGGCACGCCTGGAGAAGATCGAGCTGTTCAGCCTCGTCCGCGGTGTCGGCCTGCTGATCGGCTGCGTGTTGACCGATGCCTGGAAAGGCAAGGCCAAGGACGTGCTCAACGCCGCCGAGAAAGAGGGCCTTATGGTGTTGCAGGCTGGCCCGGATGTAGTGCGTTTTGCACCGAGCCTGGTCATCGAGGATGCCGATATCGACGAAGGCCTGGACCGCTTCGAACGCGCGGTAGCCAAGCTGCTGCAAGGCTGACATACAGCGATTCTGTCGCCGCTGTCAGCAGTGCCAGCGGCGACAGCAGAATTCCAGCGCGGGTGCCTTGTCTCAGGCGGGCACCCGCCGTTTTGCCGCACCACGCTGTGCGGCCCGTATTCCCGAAAGGAGTGACACCATGCTGGTAATGCGCCCCGCGCAAATGGCTGACCTGAATGAAGTGCAGCGCATGGCTGCGGACAGCCCGGTTGGTGTCACTTCGCTGCCTGATGACGCTGCGCGTCTGGGCGACAAGATTGCCGCGTCGGAAACCTCGTTTGCCGCCGAGGTCAGCTTCAATGGCGAAGAGAGCTACTTCTTCGTGCTCGAAGACACCAGCACCGGCAAGCTGGCCGGCTGCTCGGCCATCGTCGCCTCGGCGGGCTACTCGGAGCCGTTCTACAGCTTTCGTAACGAGACCTTTGTGCATGCTTCGCGCGAGCTGAAGATCCACAACAAGATCCACGTCCTGTCGCTGTGCCACGACCTCACCGGCAACAGCCTGCTGACCAGCTTCTACGTGCTGCCGGAGCTGGTGGCCAGCGGCTTTGCCGAGCTCAATTCGCGCGGCCGCCTGCTGTTCATGGCCGCCCACCCGGAGCGCTTTGCCGACTCGGTGGTTACCGAGATCGTCGGCTACAGCGACGAGCAGGGCGAGTCGCCGTTCTGGGATTCGATAGGGCGTAACTTCTTCGACCTGAACTATTCCGACGCCGAGCGCCTGTGCGGGCTGAAGAGCCGGACCTTCCTCGCCGAGCTGATGCCGCATTATCCGATCTATGTACCGCTGCTGCCGGACCACGCTCAGGAGGCGATGGGTCAGGTGCATCCGCGGGCGCAGATCACCTTCGACATCCTCATGCGTGAAGGCTTCGAGACCGAGCATTACATCGACATCTTCGACGGTGGCCCGACCCTGCACGCACGTGCCTCGGGGATCCGCTCGATCAGCCAGAGCCGAGTAGTCCCGGTCAAGCTCGACGAGGCCACAGTCAAAGGTGGCCGCTCGTACCTGGTCTGCAATGGCCAGTTGCAGGACTACCGCGCCGTGTTGCTGGAGCTGGACTGGGTGCCGGGCAAGCCGGTCAGCCTGAGTAGTGAAGCGGCCGATGCCCTGGGCGTCGGTGAAGGTGCCAGCGTGCGCCTGGTCGCTGTTTGACCGGCCTGGCCATAGCGCCAGCGCTCGCGACCCGCACCCGTCTTGCGGCCGGCACAGACCGCCGCTCAAGGAGATAGCATGATCGTTCGTCCTGTACGCAGCAGCGATTTACCCGCGCTCATCGAAATGGCGCGCAGCGCCGGTACCACTGGCCTGACTACCCTGCCGGCCAACGAAGAGCGGCTGGCTCAGCGCGTGCGCTGGGCTGAAAAGAGCTTCACCGGTGAGGCCGGGCGGGCCGACACCGATTACCTGTTCGTGCTTGAAAACGACGAAGGCCTGGTGGTCGGCATCAGCGCCATCGCCGGTGCCGTCGGCCTGCGTGAACCCTGGTACAACTACCGGGTCGGCCTGACCGTCAGCGCTTCGCAGGAGCTGAATATCTACCGCGAGATCCCGACCCTGTTCCTGGCCAACGACCTCACTGGCAACTCCGAGCTGTGTTCGTTGTTCCTGCGCAGTGATCACCGCAACGGCCTCAACGGCCGCCTGCTGTCGAAGGCGCGCATGCTGTTCATCGCCGAGTTCCCTGAGCTGTTCGGCAAGAAGGTCATCGCCGAGATGCGCGGGATCTCCGACGCCGCAGGCCGCTCGCCGTTCTGGGAGTCGCTGGGCCGGCACTTCTTCAAGATGGAGTTCAGCCAGGCTGACTATCTGACCGGCGTGGGCAACAAGGCCTTCATCGCCGAATTGATGCCCAAGTTCCCGCTGTACACGTGCTTCCTTTCCGAGGCTGCACGCAGTGTGGTCGGCCGGGTACACACCGACACCGAGCCGGCGCTGGCCATGCTCGAGCGCGAAGGTTTCAACTACCAGGGCTACGTCGACATCTTCGATGCAGGCCCGGCAATCGAATGCGACACGGCGAAGATCCGTGCCGTGCGCGAAAGCCAGAATCTGGTGCTGGCAGTAGGCACTCCAGGCGATGACGCCACGCCGTACCTGATCCACAACCGCAAACGCGAAGACTGCCGCATCACCGCAGCGCCAGCGCGGCTGGCGGCCGGCACGCTGGTGGTCGACGCGCTGACGGCGAAACGCCTGCGCCTGGGCGTGGGTGACCACGTGCGCGCAGTCACCTTGTCCGCCAGTCGGGAGGCGCAGTGATGACGACCCATTACATCGCAGGGCAATGGCAGGCTGGCCAGGGTGAGGCGCTGCAGTCGCTGAACCCAGTCACCCAGGCGCTCGTCTGGGCGGGGCAGGGCGCTGCTGCTGGCCAGGTTGCCGCCGCAGTAAGTGCGGCTCGCGAGGCGTTCCCGGCCTGGGCCCTGCTCAGTCTGGAAGCACGCATCGCGGTGCTGGAAGCCTTCGCCGAGCAGCTCAAGACCCATGCTGACGACCTGGCCCGCTGCATCGGTGAAGAAACCGGTAAACCGTTGTGGGAGTCGGCAACCGAAGTCACCAGCATGGTCAACAAGGTGGCGATCTCGGTGCAGAGCTATCGTGAACGCACTGGTGAAAAAAGCGGCCCGCTTGGCGATGCGACTGCCGTGCTGCGGCACAAGCCCCATGGCGTGGTGGCGGTGTTCGGCCCGTACAACTTCCCTGGCCATTTGCCCAACGGGCATATTGTGCCGGCGCTGCTGGCCGGTAACTGCGTGGTGTTCAAGCCAAGTGAGCTGACCCCGAAAGTGGCCGAGCTGACGGTCAAATGCTGGATCGCGGCGGGTTTGCCTGCGGGTGTGCTCAATCTGGTTCAGGGCGCCCGTGAGACTGGCGTGGCGCTGGCTGCCGATGCTGGTATCGACGGTTTGTTCTTCACCGGCTCCAGCCGCACCGGCAACCTGCTGCACCAGCAATTTGCCGGGCGCCCGGAAAAGATTCTGGCGCTGGAAATGGGTGGCAACAATCCGTTGGTGGTCGATCAGGTCAAGGATCTCGACGCGGCCGTCTATACCATCATTCAGTCGGCGTTCATTTCTGCCGGCCAACGCTGCACCTGCGCGCGTCGCTTGCTGGTGCCCGAGGGCGCCTGGGGTGACAGCCTGCTGGCGCGGCTGGTCGAGGTCTGCCGCAGCATCACGGTTGGCGCCTATGACCTGCAACCCGCGCCGTTCATGGGCTCGGTGATTTCCCTGGCGGCGGCCCAGGCCCTGCTTGATGCTCAGCAAGCGCTGATCGGCAAGGGTGCGCTGGCGCTGCTGGCGATGACTCAGCCGCAAGCAGGTGCGGCGCTGCTGACGCCTGGCATCATCGATGTCACAGGCGTTGCAGAGCGCCCTGATGAAGAGTTCTTCGGGCCATTGCTGCAGGTCATTCGCTACGCCGACTTCGACAGCGCGATCGACCAGGCCAACGCCACCCAATACGGCCTGGCCGCCGGTTTGTTGTCTGACTCGCATGCGCGCTACCAGCACTTCTGGCTGCGTAGCCGCGCCGGTATCGTCAACTGGAACAAACAGCTCACCGGGGCCGCCAGCAGTGCGCCATTCGGTGGCGTCGGCGCCAGCGGCAACCACCGCGCCAGCGCTTACTACGCGGCCGACTACTGCGCTTACCCCGTGGCATCGCTGGAGACCGCCAGCCTCGCCTTGCCGGCGACATTGACGCCGGGCGTCACCCTATAACAAATGGTCTCGGAGCCTTGCCGATGAAATCCTATGAAGTGAATTTTGATGGCCTGGTAGGGCCGACCCACAATTACGGCGGCCTGTCGTACGGCAACGTGGCCTCGCAGAGCAACAGCCAGCAGTGCTCCAACCCGCGCGAAGCGGCGCGTCAGGGCCTGGCCAAGATGAAGGCGCTGAGCGACATGGGCTTCAAGCAGGGCGTACTCGCCCCGCAGGAGCGCCCGGACGTTGCTGCCCTGCGCCGGCTCGGCTTCAGCGGCAGTGACGCCGAGGTGATCCGTCGCGCTGCCCAGGAGGCCATGCCCTTGCTGGTTGCCAGTTGCTCGGCTTCGAGCATGTGGGTGGCCAACGCGGCAACGGTCAGCCCGAGCGCCGACACTGCCGATGGTCGCGTGCATTTCACTGCCGCCAACCTCAACTGCAAGTATCACCGCAGCATCGAGCATCCGACCACCAGCCGCGTGCTGGCGGCGATGTTCGCCGATGAGCAGGTATTCGCCCACCACCAGGCGCTGCCGGCGGTGGCCCAGTTTGGTGACGAAGGCGCGGCCAACCACACGCGCTTCTGTCGCAGCTATGGCGAGCCCGGCGTAGAGTTTTTTGTGTACGGCCGCAGTGCCTTCGACAGCCGCTACCCGGCGCCGCAGAAGTACCCGGCACGCCAGACCCTGGAAGCTTCGCAGGCCGTCGCTCGCTTGCACGGCCTCAGTGCTGATGGGGTGGTCTACGCTCAACAGAATCCAGCGGTGATCGACCAGGGCGTGTTCCATAACGACGTTATTTCAGTAGGTAACGGCGAAGTGCTGTTCTACCACGAGGATGCCTTCCTCGAGACTGATACGGTGCTTGCCCAGCTGCAGGCTAAACTGGCCGGCAAGGGTGGCAAGTTCCAGGGCATCTGCGTGCCACGGGCGGCGGTGGCAGTGGAGGACGCGGTACGTTCCTACCTGTTCAACAGCCAACTGCTGTCACGCGAAGACAGCTCGATGCTGCTGGTGGTGCCGGAAGAGTGCCGCAACAACCCGCGCGTCTGGGACTACCTGAGCCAGTTGACCAGCCAGGGTGGCCCGGTCAAGGAGGTCAAGGTGTTCGATCTCAAGCAGAGCATGCAGAACGGCGGCGGCCCGGCGTGCCTGCGTCTGCGCGTGGCCTTGAAAGAATCCGAGCTGGCGGCGGTCAATCCAGGGGTTATCATGTCGGCGCCGCTGTACGACAGCCTGATCCAGTGGGTCGATCGGCACTATCGCGATCGCATGACCGACAGCGACCTGGCCGACCCGCAACTGCTCACCGAATGCCGTACGGCCCTGGATGACCTGACCCAACTGCTCAAGCTGGGCTCGGTCTATCCGTTCCAACGCCAACCCTGAAGAGAGAATTACGTAATGTCTGACGCCCTGCGCCTGATCCTGGAAGACGATGATGGCACCCAACTGGAAACCTCCTGCACGCGCTTTGCCGTGCTCTGGCAGGGCAAGGAAGTCTGGATTCAGCAGGACGGCCGCGGCCAGCTGCTGATCGGTGTGGATGTCGCTGAAGGCGATGCCGAGTTCGCCAACCTGCTGCTGCGCCCGATGGCCACCAACCTGGTCAGCCTGCAGCTGGAGATGGAGCCGGCTGAGCTGGGCGACGACGATGAGGATGGCCACGTGCACGGCCCGGATTGCGGTCACCACCACTAAGGATGTGCCTATGCTCGCCCTCGGCAAACTGCTTGACCTGACGCTTGGCGGCCGTGAGCCGGGCGAGAAGACTCAATCGACATCAGCAGGTCTGCGCCTGCGTTGGCTGGGGGAGGGCGCGCTGGAAGTGACGCCGCCGAAGGTGGACGACGGCACCTTGCACCTGCTGCTGTCGGCGGGTATTCACGGTAACGAGACCGCGCCGATCGAGTTGCTCGATCAATTGCTGCAGGGCATCGCCAGGGGCGAGATCGTGCCGCAGGCGCGGGTCCTGTTCCTGTTTGGCAGCCCAATGGCGATGCGTGCAGGCCAGCGTTACCTTGAGCAGGACCTGAACCGCTTGTTCAACGGTCGGCACGAATCGTCGAGCGGTTTCGAAGCGCTGCGTGCTGCCGAGCTGGAGCAGTACGCCCGCACGTTCTTCAGCGTGGCTGGGCGCAATCGACTGCACTACGACCTGCACACCGCGATCCGCGGCTCGAAGATCGAGCAGTTTGCCCTGTACCCGTACAAGGACGGCCGCCAGCATTCGCGCCGCGAGTTGGCGCGCCTGAGCCAGGCCGGGATGCAGGCGGTGTTGCTGCAGAGCAAGACCTCGATCACCTTCAGTGCCTTCACCTACGAACAGCTCGAAGCCGAGGCGTTTACCCTGGAACTGGGCAAGGCGCGCCCGTTCGGGCAGAACGAAGAGGTCAACCTTGATCGTTTGCACAAGCGCCTGGTGCAGATCATCGAAGGCAAGGAGCCGGCGGTCGACAACAGTTTCGACGGCCTGCAACTGTTCAGCGTGGCCCGCGAAATCATCAAGCACAGCGACCACTTCCACCTGCACCTGCCGGATGACATCGAAAATTTCTCCGAACTGAGCAAGGGCTATCTGCTGGCCGAAGATCTGGCTGAAACTCGCTGGATCGTCGAGGAGGAGGGCGCGCGGATCATTTTTCCCAACCCCAAGGTGCGCAACGGCCTGCGTGCGGGCATTCTGATCGTGCCCGATTCGGGCCAGCGCCTGAGCTGATCCGTACCATTTGTCGCAGGCTGCGCGCTGCGCGGCCAGCCTCGAGCGGCGCATCCTGGCTGATTTTCCCTGCCCCAGCGGTAATTGGCTTGCCAGCGGCCAAACCCTCGCCTTAGCATCCACTTCAAGTTTTTAGCCGTGCTGACCTGAAATTGCCCGCAAACGACCTTTCAGGGCGCATAAACACACTGCATCCAGCTTGCAGGACCGATATAATGCGGCCCTTTGCCGTCGTTTCGACGTGTTTGCCTTAACGGCCGCCGTTTCCGTGGAAGAACCTATGAAAAGCGCAGAAATCCGTGAAGCCTTCCTTCGCTTCTTCGAGGAGCAGGGCCACACCCGTGTTGCCTCCAGCTCCCTGATCCCGGGCAACGACCCGACCCTGCTGTTCACCAATGCCGGCATGAACCAGTTCAAGGACTGCTTCCTCGGCCAGGAAAAGCGCGCCTACACCCGCGCCGCCAGCAGCCAGAAGTGCGTCCGCGCCGGCGGCAAGCACAACGACCTGGAAAACGTCGGTTACACCGCGCGTCACCACACCTTCTTCGAAATGCTGGGCAACTTCAGCTTCGGCGACTACTTCAAGCGTGACGCGATCACCTATGCCTGGACCTTCCTGACTTCGCCGCAGTGGCTGAACCTGCCCCAGGAAAAACTATGGGTCACGGTCTACGCCAGCGATGACGAAGCCTACGACATCTGGACCAAGGAAATCGGCGTGCCGGCAGAGCGCATGGTGCGCATTGGCGACAACAAAGGCGCGCCTTACGCTTCGGACAACTTCTGGACCATGGGCGACACCGGCCCATGCGGCCCGTGCACCGAGATCTTCTTTGACCACGGCGCCGATATCTGGGGTGGCCCACCCGGCTCGCCAGAAGAAGACGGCGACCGCTACATCGAGATCTGGAACAACGTCTTCATGCAGTTCAACCGCACCGCCGATGGCGTCCTGCACCCGCTGCCAGCGCCGTCGGTGGATACCGGCATGGGCCTGGAGCGGATCAGTGCGGTGATGCAGCATGTGCACTCGAACTACGAGATCGACCTGTTCCAGAACCTGCTGGTAGCCGCAGCCCAGGCCATCGGTTGCAGCAACGACGGCCAGCCTTCGCTGAAAGTCGTCGCCGACCATATTCGTTCGTGCGGCTTCCTCATCGCCGATGGCGTGCTGCCGTCCAACGAAGGCCGCGGCTACGTGCTGCGCCGGATCATTCGCCGCGCTTGCCGTCACGGCAACAAACTCGGTGCCAAGGGCAGCTTCTTCTACCAGATCGTCGCTGCGCTGGTCGCCGAGATGGGCCAGGCCTTCCCTGAGCTGAGCAGCCAGCAGGCGCACATCGAGCGCGTCCTCAAGAGCGAAGAAGAGCAGTTCGCCAAGACCCTCGAGCAGGGCCTGCGCATCCTCGAGCAGGACCTGGCCCAGCTGCAGGGCACTACCGTCCCGGGTGACGTGGTGTTCAAGCTGTATGACACCTATGGCTTCCCGATGGACCTGACCGCCGACATCGCCCGTGAGCGCGAGCTGACCATCGACGAAGCCGGTTTCGAGCGCGAGATGGAAGCCCAGCGCGAGCGCGCCCGCTCCGCCAGTGCCTTCGGCATGGACTACAACAGCCTGGTCAAGGTCGATGTTGCCACCGAGTTCCTCGGCTACCAGGCAACCACGGCCCAGGCCAAGGTCGTCGCGCTGTACAAGGACGGCCAAGCCGTCGAGCAGCTGCATGAAGGCGACGAAGGCGTGGTGGTGCTTGATCGCACGCCGTTCTACGCCGAGTCCGGCGGCCAGATTGGCGATGCCGGCTACCTGCAGGCCGCCGACGTGCGCTTTGATGTGCGTGATACCACCAAGACTGCCGGTGCTTTCCTGCACCACGGTGTAGTCGCCACTGGCGCGCTGCGCGTAGGCGCCGAAGTTGAAGCGCAGGTGGATGCCGAAGTGCAGCACGCCACCTCGCTGAACCACTCCGCGACTCACCTGCTGCACGCGGCGCTGCGCCAGGTGCTCGGCGATCACGTCCAGCAGAAAGGCTCGCTGGTCGACAGCCAGCGCCTGCGCTTTGACTTCAGCCACTTCGAGGCGGTCAAGCCAGAGCAGCTCAAGGCGCTGGAAGACATCGTCAACCGCGAAGTGCGCAAGAACTCCGAGGTGCAAACCGAAGAGACCGACATCGAAACCGCCAAGCGCAAAGGTGCAATGGCATTGTTCGGCGAAAAATACGGCGACAGCGTGCGCGTGTTGAGCATGGGCGGTGATTTTTCGGTGGAGCTGTGCGGTGGTATCCATGCCAAGCGCACCGGCGACATCAGCCTGTTCAAGATCATCAGCGAAGGCGGCGTGGCTTCTGGCGTGCGCCGTATCGAAGCGATCACCGGGGCTGCGGCACTGGCTTACCTGAACGCTGCTGAAGAGCAGGTCAAGGAAGCTGCGCAATTGGTCAAGGGTAACCGTGACAACCTGATCGACAAGCTGGCGGCGGTGCTCGAGCGCAACCGTCAGCTGGAAAAACAGCTTGAACAGCTGCAGGCCAAGGCCGCCAGCGCTGCCGGAGATGATCTCTCCAACACAGCCGTTGAGGTCAAAGGCGCCAAGGTTCTCGCCGCTCGCCTTGACGGGCAGGATGGCAAGGCTCTGCTGGCGCTGGTCGATCAACTGAAGAACAAGCTCGGCCACGCAGTGATCCTGCTGGGCAGTGAGCATGAGGGCAAGGTCGTGCTGGTGGCTGGCGTGACCAAAGACCTCTCCGGCCAACTCAAGGCCGGCGATCTGATGAAGCAGGCCGCTGCGGCGGTTGGCGGTAAAGGCGGTGGTCGTCCGGACATGGCCCAGGGTGGCGGCGTCGACGTCGCTGCACTGGACAGTGCCCTGGCCCTGGCTGTGCCGTTCGCCGAACAGCGGCTTTGAGATGAAACGGCCCGCTAGTGATAGCGGGCCGTTTCAGGTTGGATTGTTTATTGGGTGCCCATCACGGGCAGAGGCAGCTTTGAAATGGCGTTGATCGTACAGAAATTTGGCGGCACCTCTGTCGGATCCATCGAGCGGATCGAGCAGGTTGCCGACAAGGTCAAGAAATTCCGCGAGGCAGGCGATGACCTGGTCGTGGTCCTGTCGGCCATGAGCGGGGAGACCAACCGCTTGCTGGACCTGGCCAAGCAGATTAGCGACAAGCCGGTTCCGCGTGAGCTGGACGTGATCGTGTCGACTGGCGAGCAGGTGACCATTGCCCTGCTGGCCATGGCCTTGATCAAGCGTGGCGTGCCGGCGGTGTCCTACACCGGCAACCAGGTGCGCATTCTCACCGACAGCGCGCACAACAAGGCGCGCATCCTGCAGATCGACGACCAGAAGATTCGTGCCGACCTCAAGGCTGGCCGTGTGGTTGTCGTGGCGGGCTTCCAGGGCGTCGACGAGAACGGCAGCATCACCACCCTCGGTCGTGGCGGTTCGGACACCACTGGTGTGGCCCTGGCGGCCGCGCTGAAGGCTGACGAGTGCCAGATCTACACCGACGTCGATGGTGTCTACACCACCGACCCGCGGGTGGTACCGCAAGCGCGCCGTCTGGAGAAGATCACCTTCGAAGAGATGCTGGAAATGGCCAGCCTCGGTTCCAAGGTGCTGCAGATCCGCTCTGTCGAATTCGCTGGCAAGTACAACGTTCCGTTGCGCGTGCTGCACAGTTTCAAGGAGGGTCCAGGTACCCTCATTACCATTGATGAAGAGGAATCCATGGAACAGCCGATCATTTCCGGTATCGCCTTCAACCGTGATGAAGCCAAGCTGACCATTCGTGGCGTGCCGGATACCCCAGGCGTTGCCTTCAAGATCCTCGGCCCGATCAGCGCTTCGAACATCGAAGTCGACATGATCGTGCAGAACGTTGCCCACGATAACACCACCGATTTCACCTTCACTGTGCACCGCAACGAGTACGAAGCGGCGCACAAGGTGTTGGAAAACACTGCGCGCGAGATCGGCGCCCGTGAAGTGATCGGCGATACCAAGATTGCCAAGGTATCGATCGTCGGCGTCGGCATGCGCTCGCACGCCGGCGTTGCCAGCCGCATGTTCGAAGCGCTGGCCAAGGAGACCATCAACATCCAGATGATCTCCACGTCCGAGATCAAGGTTTCGGTGGTCATTGAAGAGAAGTACCTCGAGCTGGCCGTGCGCGCCCTGCACACCGCCTTCGAGCTGGATGCGCCTGCCCGCCAAGGCGAGTAACGCGTAGTCAGGAGGAGGGCGCGGCTTGCCGCGCCCTTCGCGTTTCCGGCCGCCGGATGGGCCCTGTCCTGTCCTCTCTGGCGGCCACACACGCTGACTGTGCGTCCCGCAGCCAGCGCGCTACCTCAGACTGTTGTCCCTGATTGAACTGCGTAAGGAGAAAGCTATGTTGATTCTGACTCGTCGGTGCGCCGAGAGCCTGATCATTGGTGACGGTGAGATCACCGTTACGGTCCTGGGTGTCAAAGGCAACCAGGTACGAATTGGCGTTAGCGCGCCCAAGGAAGTCGCGGTTCACCGCGAAGAAATCTACCTGCGAATCAAGAAAGAGAAGGACGAAGAACCAACCCTTTAATTTTTATCAGATTTTTTTTAAAAAAGGGTTTGCAAACGGGGAGGGCTCTGGTTATAGTACGCCCCGTGTTGCGGTGAGGTGGCCGAGTGGCCGAAGGCGCTCCCCTGCTAAGGGAGTATACCTCATAAGGGTATCGGGGGTTCGAATCCCCCCTTCACCGCCATTATTCGCTTAGGGCGCTTCAACTGGCCAAGATTACTAAGTCGTTGAAATTAAACGAAAAAGTACTTGGCAAATCGGTAAAGCGATCTATAATGCGCGGCAAGACATGGACTCATAGCTCAGCTGGATAGAGTACTCGGCTACGAAC
>NZ_JACDIU010000012.1:12995-330834 GCF_014525325.1 Pseudomonas sp. EZ-C24
ATAGCACGGTGGTTGTGCTTGCACAGGCACCTTGTTTCAACCAGTGGTAACCTGGTCTAAAACTACCAACTTGGACTCATAGCTCAGCTGGATAGAGTACTCGGCTACGAACCGAGCGGTCGCAGGTTCGAATCCTGCTGAGTCCACCATCTTCATCAAGAAGCCCGCTTTTATAGCGGGCTTTTTGTTGTCTGCAATTCACCGAATTGTCAGTAAGCCGGACTAGACTGTGTGAGTAGGGCGCCCATGCGACAGGTCCTGCGCCTATGTGCTTTTTGTCTGGCGCCCACCGTCGCACTGATGGCTTTGCGCGTTGTCACAAGATAATCGCGTAAACGATTGTTCTGACCAAAAATTTAAGCAATCCGACAGCTCTTGCAGTGTATGATTGCGCCCGTCAGCCCCGCCGGGGCTTGTGGAATACCACCATGGACTTACCCAGTAGTTACCCCTTAATCCGATTTGCCAAAATAGATCTGATCGATTGATCTCCCCGGCGTGCTCCGCTGCTGGGAGTGGAGTTCGCCTATGACCGAAGTCGAAGTAAAGAAAAGCCAAGACAGCCTGCAGGATCGCCTGGCTCAGGTGATTGACCTGCTGCAGCGTCAGCGTGTTGTTGAAGACCTGACCCACCGTCAGGAGGGGCAGCACAATAGCCTGGTGGAGAGCCTCGTCCACCGCCAGAACCTGGTCGAGCTGCAACGCAAGCTCGATGACCTGCACCCTGCCGACATCGCCTACATTCTCGAAGCACTGCCGCTCGACGACCGCCTGACGGTCTGGCAGTTGGTGCGCTCTGATCGTGACGGCGACATCCTCCTGGAAGTATCCGACGCCGTCCGCCAGACCCTGATCGCCGACATGGACGATCACGAGCTGCTGGCCGCTGCCAAGGAAATGGACGCCGACGAACTCGCTGACCTGGCTCCCGAGCTGCCGCGTGACGTTGTCCACGAGCTGATGGAGACCCTCGACGCCCAGCAACGCGAGCGGGTCCGCTCGGCGCTGAGCTACGACGAGGATCAGGTCGGTGCACTGATGGACTTCGAGATGGTCACCATCCGCGAAGACGTCAGCCTGGAAGTGGTACTGCGTTACCTGCGCCGGCTCAAGGAGTTGCCAGGCCACACCGACAAGCTGTTTGTGGTCGACTCCGATGGCATGCTCAAGGGCGTGTTGCCGATCAAGCGCCTGCTGGTCAATGATCCGGACAAGCAGGTGGCTGAGGTCATGGCTACCGACCCGGTCAGTTTCCACCCTGACGACGACGCCTACGACGCCGCGCAGGCGTTCGAACGTTACGACCTGGTATCTGCCCCTGTAGTCGACAAGAGCGATCGCCTGATCGGCCGTCTGACCATCGACGAGATGGTCGACCTGATCCGTGAGGAAAGCGAAAGCGAAGTCCTCAACATGGCCGGTCTGCGCGAAGAAGAAGACATTTTCGCCTCGGTCTGGCGCTCGCTGCGCAACCGTTGGGCGTGGCTGGCGATCAACCTGATTACCGCGTTCCTCGCCTCTCGCGTGATTGGCCTGTTCGAAGGCTCGATCGAGAAGCTGGTGGCATTGGCGGCATTGATGCCGATCGTTGCTGGTATCGGCGGCAACTCGGGCAACCAGACCATCACCATGATCGTCCGCGCCATGGCGCTGGACCAGGTCAGCCCGGGCAACACCTCGCGATTGATGCGCAAGGAGCTGGCGGTGTCATTGATCAACGGCCTGGTCTGGGGTGGTGTAATCGGGGTAGTGGCGTATCTGCTCTACGGCAGCTGGTCGCTGGGCCTGGTAATGACCGGAGCAATGACTCTGAACCTGCTGTTGGCGGCGCTGATGGGGGTTTTGATCCCGATGACCCTGGTCCGCCTCGGGCGTGACCCGGCGATGGGTGCTAGTGTTATGATCACGGCAGTGACAGACAGTGGCGGCTTCTTCATCTTCCTTGGCCTGGCCACGATATTCCTGATGTAAACCCACTGCCGGCGCTTGATTGAAGAGCGCCGGCAGCCAGAAACAACAAAGCCAGCTTGCGCTGGCTTTGTTGTTTCTGGCGGTTTGATCAGGACGCGTCGGCGGCCATTTCCACATCGTGGGCAATCAAGGCTACCAGAGCGTTTTGTTGGCGGTGGGAGAGCTGGCGGAAGCGTTGCAGCAGCTCGCGCTCGTGCAGGCTTAGCTCAGGGCTGTCCAGGCGCATGCTCAGCTCGTCGCCCAGTGCACCTTCCTGGATAAGGCTCTGTTCCAGGCGGGCAATGATCTCGGAGTTCATGCTGCGGTGATGGTTGCGGGCTACCTCGGCAATGCGCTCACGCATCCCGTCTGGCAGACGAACGACAAACTTGTCAGCGGTGCGGCTTGAATAAATAGCCTGTTTCAATGGGCGCATATAAATTGACCGGTTTACTGGTTCAGGGGAAGCGGTTGTCAAATGCCGCGCGGTGGAAATCTGACCGTCGCGACGGCAAAATGTTCAACCGTCGTGTATTTTTGGCGTTCATCATGCCTAAAATCTGCCGTTTCCTTGGCGTCAATTCTGTGACAAATAGTGATCCGCATAAAGGCTTTTTGCCAGTACCAATTATCAGAAATGAGCACTGGTTTGAAAAGTTTAGCGTTTTTCGGATCTACTGAATGTCAGACCTCTGCCGTCAAAATCTGGTAACAGTCGGAAAAGGGCAGGGAAAACACCTAGAATGCGCTCGGTCCCTAACAGTGAGCATAGTGGCTATGCAATATGACGCAAGCGGCAGTCCATCGACAGTAGGTAGGTTGATATTCCTCGTTGGACCCTCTGGATCAGGAAAAGATTCCCTGATCGACGCGTCTTGGGCGAAATTGACCGAGCACGGCATCATGGTTGCTCGCCGCGTCATTACCCGCTCGCCCGAAGCACTGGGCGAGGCCGCGCAGGGTGTCAGCCCTGAGCAATTCGAGCAGATGCGCGCAGGTGGGCATTTTGCCATGTATTGGCAGGCAAATGCTTTGGCATATGGCATTCCGGCGCAGATTGATCAGTGGCTCCAGGCTGGCAAGCACGTTTTGGTAAACGGATCGCGGGCTTACTTGGCCGAAGCGCGGCGACGTTACCCGGACCTGCTGGCAATCCGCCTCGAGGTAAACCCGACCGTCCTGCGTCAGCGTTTGCTGGCGCGCGGCCGAGAGACCCCGCAAGCCATCGAGCAGCGTTTGCAGCGCAGCGCCGAACTGCAGGTGACCGCCGCCGACAACGTGCATGTGCTGGACAACTCGCAGACGCTGGAGCAATCGGTCACCAGTCTGTTTGCCTTGCTGCAGGCCGAAGGTTTGCTTCAAGCCTGACCGCTATGACAAGTCTTACGTGGCAAAAGCCCGAATCGGGCATGACAAACGGTCTGGCGCTGGTTAACATGCTCGCCGTCACGCTCATCGGCGCTCGCCGGTGGCCCTGGTCCCAGTAGCTCAATTGGATAGAGCATCCCCCTCCTAAGGGGAAGGTTGGCCGTTCGAACCGGCCCTGGGACACCATCTCGCGCGCTGCTGGCGCCCACGCAGCACCGTCAGCTCCCCCAGACATTTCCCGCCGGACCTGGCACTTTCATGCTAGATTCTCGGAAATCTCCGACCATTTCCATGCTGCAACGCCCAACTTGATCCCAAACGATCGGGATTACTGCGCTGGGCAGGCTTATTCACTACTCTGTGGAAGACATCACGATGCAGCAATCTTCTGCCGACGAGACCATTCGTGCGGCGTTGCAGAGGTCCCATGCGCGGCTTCATCGCCAGCATGAGTTGGTGGTCGAGTTTGGCGTCGCCTCGCTCAAGGCGAGTGACCTGGACCTGTTGCTTACCAAGGCTTGCGTGGTGGTTGCCGAAGGCATGCAGACGCGCTTTGCCAAGGTGCTGACGCCGCTGCCCGACAGTGAAGACTTGCTGCTGTCGCACGGGGTTGGCTGGGACGAAGACGATATCGGTCACGCGACGCTGGGTGGTGACGTCGCCAGTCCGGCGGGTTATGCCATCGCCACCTACCGCCCGGTGCTGTCCAATCATCTTGGGCAGGAGCACCGTTTTCGCACCCCCGAGTTGCTGAAGAAGTACGGTATCGAGCGTGCCATCAACGTGCCGATTCGTGGTGCGATGACGCCGTTCGGCGTACTCGAAGCCGACAGCACCGACGGTGATGACTTCATCGAGAGCGATATCGTCTTTCTGGAAGGCATCGCCAACGTGCTGTCCATGGCAGTCGAGCGGTTGGCGGCTGGTAACGCCGAGGCGCTGCCCGACCCGTATTCGGAGAGCATGCTCAACGCCAGCCCGGACTGCGTGAAGGTACTGTCGACCGATGGCGAAATCGAGTTCATGAATGACGCCGGCATGTGCCTGATGCAGGTCGGCGACCTGGCCAAGGTCAAAGGCAAGCCTTGGCCGCAGCTGTGGCCAGAAGAGTCCAAGGACCTTGTGCTGGGCGTTATCGAGAAGGTCAGCAGCGGCGAATCCGCCCGCTTCGAGGCGTTCTGCCCGACCGCCAGCAACGAGCCCCGTTGGTGGGATGTTACGGTGGCGCCGATCGTCAGCCCGGACGGCGTGATCAGCAAGCTGATCGCGGTGTCCCGCGACATTACCGAGCGCCATCACCATGAGGCCAAGCTGCTCTCACTGATCGCCGCGCAGAACTCCAAGCTCGACGAAAGTGACCTTTTCCTTGAAGAGATTCACCACCGGGTCAAGAACAGCCTGCACCTGGTCAACACCTTGCTTATGTTGCAAGCCAACCTGACAGCGGACGAAGCGGTCAAGCTCCAGCTGGAGACTGCCGCTGGGCGCGTAGTGACGATTGCCAGCGTGCACGAGCGCTTGTACCAGGCGACAGAGAGTCAGGACCTCGATGTGGTTGAGTATCTGGGAGCGCTGTTGGGTGATCTGGGCAATGCGTTGGGTGATCGCAAGATCTCGTTGGAGGCTACGTCGTTTGTGCTGGCGCAAGAAAGAATGGCGCCGCTGGGGATGGTGGTGTCCGAGCTGATCACCAATGCGCTCAAGTACGGCAAGGGAAAAATCGAGGTCAGCCTGCACAAGGCTGAGGATCATGCCTTGATCACGGTGACCGACCAGGGTGACGGCTTCCCGGAGACCTTTCCCAAACCCAGTGGCACCGGACTGGGCATGCGCCTGGTCAAGAGTTACTCGGGTTACGGCGACAGCGCCATTTCGATTGATCGGCTGGAAGGCAAAAGCACCATCCGGGTCCGCTTCAAACTCTGATCCAGACCCAAGCGTGCAGCGCAGAGCGCGGTGCACGCCGGTCCTGCCGTTAGATATGCAGTGCGTGCCCCAAAGCGCGCAACGCGGCTTCCTGCACCGCCTCACCCAGGGTCGGGTGGGCATGGATGGTGCCGGCTATATCCTCGAGCCGCGCGCCCATCTCCAGCGACTGAGCAAACGCCGTCGACAGTTCTGAAACTGCCACGCCTACTGCCTGCCAACCCACGATCAGATGGTTGTCGCGCCGCGCTACCACGCGCACGAAACCGGTCTTTGACTCGAGTGTCATGGCCCGACCATTGGCCGCGAACGGGAACTGCGCAACGATGCAATCCAGACCTTGCTGGCTGGCCTGCTCCGGCGTATGCCCAACCACCACCAACTCTGGATCGGTAAAGCACACTGCGGCAATCGCGGTGGGCGCAAAGCGCCGTGCGTGGCCGGCGATCAGCTCGGCGACCATTTCGCCCTGGGCCATGGCGCGGTGCGCCAGCATTGGCTCACCCGCCACATCGCCGATGGCCCAGACGTTGCGCATGCTGGTCTGGCAGCGCTCATCAATGGCCACGGCAGCACCGTTCATACTCAGCCCCAGGCTTTCCAGATTGAAGCCTTGCGTGCGTGGCCGGCGACCGACGGCGACCAGCACCTGATCGGCCTCCAGCAGCAGTTGTTGGCCGTCGGCAGTGCGCGCCTGCAAGGAACCGCCCTCATAGCCTTCGACGCTGTGGCCCAGGTATGTAGCGACGCCGAGCTTTTTCAATGACTCGGCAACCGGTGCAGTCAATTCGGCATCGTAAGTCGGCAAGATCCGCTCACGCGCCTCGACCACGCTGACCTGTACCCCAAGCTTGCGATAGGCGATACCCAGCTCCAGGCCGATGTAGCCGCCGCCGACGACCACCAGGTGCTGGGGCAGTGCCTTGGGCGCGAGTGCTTCAGTGGACGAGATCACCGCGCCGCCCAGCGGCAGCATCGGCAGTTCGACGCTGCTGGAGCCGGTGGCCAGCAGCAGATGATCACAACGGATCAACTGCCCATCGACCTCGACGCTTTTGCCATCGACGATCTTCGCCCAGCCATGGATCACCGTTACGCCGTGCTTTTTCAGCAAGGCCGCGACACCACTGGTCAAACGATCGACAATGCCGTCTTTCCAGGCCACGCTGCGGCTGATGTCCAGCTGCGGTGTGGCCACGCTGATGCCCAGGGCGGCGTGTTCGCTATGCCGGCAGGTCTGGTGAAACTGCTCGGCTACATGGATCAGCGCCTTGGACGGGATGCAGCCGACATTCAGGCAGGTGCCGCCGAGCGCCTGACCTTCGATCAATACGGTCGGGATGCCCAGCTGGCCGGCACGGATCGCTGCGATGTAGCCGCCAGGGCCGCCACCGATGATCAGCAGGGTGGTGTTGAGGGTCTGAGTCATGCTCACTCCACGAACAGGCAGGCGGGTTGCTCAAGCAAGCCGCGCACGGCCTGGATGAACAAGGCGGCGTCCATGCCATCGACCACGCGGTGATCGAACGAGCTGGACAGGTTCATCATCTTGCGCACGACGATCTGGCCGTCGACCACCACCGGCCGTTCGACCATGCGGTTGACGCCGACGATCGCTACCTCCGGGGTGTTGACCACGGGCGTGCTGACGATGCCGCCCAGGGCGCCAAGGCTGGTCAGGGTGATGGTCGAGCCGGACAGCTCGTCGCGGCTGGCCTTGTTGTTGCGCGCCGCGTGGGCCAGGCGGGTGATCTCGCTGGCATTGCTCCACAGGCTGCCGGCCTCGGCGTGACGCAGTACCGGGACCATCAGGCCGTTGTCGCCCTGGGTGGCAATGCCGACATGCACCGCACCATGGCGGGTGATGACCTGGGCTTCGTCATCATAGGTGGCGTTGATCTGCGGGAAGTCGCGCAGGGCGACGACCATTGCCCGCAGCAGCAACGGCAGCAGGGTGAGTTTGCCGCGGCTTTCGCCGTACTTGCGATTGAGCTGTTGGCGCAGGGCCTCCAGCGCGGTCACGTCGATTTCTTCAACGTAGCTGAAGTGGGCAACACGGCGCTTGGCATCCTGCATGCGCTGGGCAATCTTGCGGCGCAGGCCGATCACCGGCACCTGTTCGCTGTCGGTGCGCCGGCTATACCCACTTGGCGCTTGCCCGGCAGCGGACTGTGGTTTGCTCATGAAGTTGTCGAGGTCTTCGTGCTGAATACGCCCGGCCGGGCCACTGCCGTGCACATAACGTAATTCGATACCGGCATCCAGCGCGCGCTTGCGCACGGCAGGGGAGGCCAGTGGTTTTTCGTTGGCCTGGCGCGGCACGATTTCAGCGCTGAGCTTGCTCGCCGCAGGCTGGCTGGTGACGCTGGCTGGGGTAGCTACTGGCGCTGGCGCTTCAGTCTGTGCAGTGCTGACGGCAGGCGCCGCAGCTGCTGCAGCCGGTTTGCTGTCAGGTGCATCAACATGGTTGCCACTGCCTTCGACTTCGATGCGGATCAGCTCGCTGCCGACCGCCATGACTTCACCCGGCTGGCCGCCGAGGGCTACTACCGTGCCGCTGACCGGCGAGGGGATTTCCACCGTGGCCTTGTCGGTCATGACATCGGCCACTACCTGATCTTCGGCAATCACATCGCCGACCTTGACGAACCACTCAACCAACTCGACCTGCGCGATGCCTTCGCCGATGTCCGGCATCTTGATGACGTGCGTGCCCATTCAGACCTCCATGACCTTTTTCAGTGCCGCGCCAACCCGCGAAGGGCCTGGGAAGTACGCCCATTCCTGCGCGTGCGGGTAGGGCGTGTCCCAGCCGGTGACGCGCTCGATCGGCGCTTCGAGGTGATGGAAGCAATGCTCTTGCACCAGCGCGACCAACTCGGCACCAAAACCGCAGGTGCGTGTGGCTTCGTGTACGACCACGCAGCGGCCGGTTTTTTTCACCGAGTCGACAATCGCGTCCAGGTCCAGCGGCCACAGGCTGCGCAGGTCGATGACTTCGGCGTCGACGCCGGTCTCTTCGGCAGCCACTTGCGCGACATAGACGGTGGTGCCGTAGGTCAGCACGGTCACGTCGTTGCCGGGCCGCACGATCGCAGCCTTGTCCAGCGGCACTTTGTAGTAGCCGTCCGGCACTGCGCTCTGGGCATGCTTGGCCCATGGCGTCACCGGGCGGTCGTGGTGGCCGTCGAACGGGCCGTTGTACAGGCGCTTGGGCTCGAGGAAGATCACCGGGTCGTCGCATTCGATCGAGGCAATCAACAGGCCCTTGGCGTCATACGGGTTGGACGGCATGACCGTGCGCAGCCCGCAGACCTGGGTGAACATCGCCTCAGGGCTCTGGCTGTGGGTTTGTCCGCCATAGATGCCGCCGCCGCAAGGCATGCGCAGGGTCAGCGGCGAAATGAACTCACCGGCCGAGCGATAGCGCAAGCGGGCCATCTCCGAGACGATCTGGTCGGAGGCCGGGTAGAAGTAGTCGGCGAACTGGATTTCCACCACCGGGCGCAGGCCATAGGCACCCATGCCGACAGCAGTACCGACGATGCCGCTTTCGGAAATCGGCGCATCGAATACCCGCGACTTGCCATACTTGGTCTGCAGACCTTCAGTGCAGCGGAACACACCGCCGAAATAGCCGACGTCCTGGCCATAGATGACCACATTGTCATCGCGCTCAAGCATCACATCCATGGCCGAGCGCAAGGCCTGGATCATGGTCATGGTAGTGGTGGACATGGCGGTTTCCAGGTCGATGCTGTTGTTGTGATCGTTCATGTTCAGACCCCCAGCTCTTGGCGCTGACGGCGCAGGTGCTCAGGCATTTCCTTGTACACGTCCTCGAACATCGAGGCGGCACTGGGGATCTGGCCATTGCT
Organism: Pseudomonas sp. EZ-C24; assembly: GCF_014525325.1. Lineage (NCBI taxonomy): Bacteria > Pseudomonadati > Pseudomonadota > Gammaproteobacteria > Pseudomonadales > Pseudomonadaceae > Pseudomonas > Pseudomonas sp. EZ-C24. Next base: position 22,118 of record NZ_JACDIU010000012.1, read on the forward strand.
CATGGTGCCGTACTGCTCGGCTTGCTTCTGTGCCTTGATCACTTCGGCTTCGAACTCGGCAGTTACTGCCTGATGTTCTTCTTCGGACCACTGGCCGATGTGAATCATGTGCTGCTTGAGGCGGGCGATCGGGTCGCCCAGCGGGAAGTGGCTCCAGTCATCGGCGGGGCGGTACTTGGAAGGGTCGTCCGAGGTCGAGTGCGGGCCGGCGCGGTAGGTGACCCATTCGATCAGGGTTGGCCCAAGGCCACGGCGGGCGCGTTCAGCGGCCCAGCGCGAGGCGGCATACACCGCAACGAAGTCGTTGCCGTCGACGCGCAGCGAGGCGATACCGCAGCCAACGCCACGGCCGGCAAAGGTGGTCGACTCACCGCCGGCGATTGCCTGGAAGGTCGAGATCGCCCACTGGTTGTTGACCACGTTGAGAATCACCGGCGCGCGGTAGACATGGGCAAAGGTCAGGGCAGTGTGGAAGTCCGACTCGGCGGTGGCGCCGTCGCCGATCCAGGCCGAGGCGATCTTGGTATCGCCCTTGATCGCCGAGGCCATCGCCCAGCCGACGGCCTGGACGAACTGGGTGGCGAGGTTGCCGCTGATGGTGAAGAAGCCGGCTTCGCGCACCGAGTACATGATCGGCAGCTGACGGCCTTTGAGCGGATCGCGCTCGTTGGACAGCAGTTGGCATATCATGTCGACCAGCGACACGTCGCGGGCCATCAGGATGCTTTGCTGGCGGTAGGTCGGGAAGCACATGTCGCTGCGGTTCAGCGCCAACGCCTGAGCGCTGCCAATGGCCTCTTCGCCAAGGCTTTGCATGTAGAAAGACATCTTCTTCTGGCGCTGCGCAACCACCATGCGGCTGTCGAAGATACGCGTCTTGAGCATGGCGCGCATACCCTGACGCAGGATCTGCGGGTCGATGTCCGCAGCCCATGGGCCAACCGCGTTGCCGTGCTCATCGAGCACGCGCACCAGGCTGTTGGACAGGTCTGCGGTTTCGGCAGGCTCGACATCGATAGGGGGCTTGCGAACCTGGCCTGCATCGTTCAGACGCAGGTAGGAGAAATCAGTCTGGCAGCCTGGCCGGCCGGTAGGCTCGGGCACATGCAAACGCAGGGGGGCGTACTCGTTCATGCTGTTTACGCTCGCTCGAATATTGTTTTTGTGAGCTTTGAAGCGGTCGCCGCTGAATGCCGGCTCGTGACCAGCAGGTCAGTGCTGACTACATGGTAGTGGGAGCGCAGGAGAATATTTCTCTCTTGTTGATTGCCTTTGCCCTCACGCCCAGATAAACATTCCGCATAAACACAAAAAACTGGTGATTTTGTCTCATGCGCAAACTCGATCGCACCGATATCGGCATTCTCAACAGCCTGCAGGAAAACGCCCGCATCACCAACGCCGAGCTAGCCCGCTCGGTCAACCTGTCACCGACGCCGTGCTTCAATCGGGTCAAGGCGATGGAGGAGCTGGGCGTGATTCGCCAGCAAGTGACCTTGCTGTCGCCTGAGGTGCTGGGGCTGGACGTCAATGTGTTCATCCATGTCAGCCTGGAAAAGCAGGTCGAGCAGTCGCTGCATCGCTTCGAGGAAGAGATCGCCGAGCGGCCCGAGGTGATGGAGTGTTACCTGATGACCGGCGACCCGGATTACCTGCTCAGGGTGTTGTTGCCGAGTATTCAGGCGCTCGAGCGGTTTCTCGACTACCTGACCCGCTTGCCGGGGGTAGCCAACATCCGCTCCAGCTTCGCCCTCAAGCAAGTGCGGTACAAAACGGCGTTGCCGTTGCCAGCCAATGGCATGACCTTGCGTGAATGAGATGGACGATGTGCGAGGGTGTACAGGAACTCTGCCGTGACCCACTCATCGAAGCTAGACCTTTTTGCTGACTACGGCCTGCAGCCCGGCCTGTTTGCCCTTATGCTTGCCAGCATACCCTCCACCTGAATCGGGAGCCCCTCAGGGACGCATGCGCCAGATCTGGAAGTCTTTTCGTTCATTGTACTTTGCTGCGCTGATGATGCTGATCGGCTCCGGTCTGCTCAGTACCTACCTGGCGCTGCGCCTGGCGGCTGAAAACGTCGACAGCCTGTGGGTGGGTGCCTTGATGGCGGCCAACTACTTTGGTCTGGCGCTGGGCGGCAAGATCGGCCACCGGCTGATTGCCCGGGTTGGGCATATCCGCGCCTACGCGACCTGCGCCGGTATCGTCGGCGCGGCGGTGCTGGGCCATGGCCTGACCGACCTGTTGCCGGTGTGGGTCGGGCTGCGGGTGATCGTCGGTCTGGGCATGATGTGTCAGTACATGGTCATCGAGAGCTGGCTGAATGAGCAGGCCGATGCCAAACAGCGCGGTGCCGTATTCAGCGGCTACATGATCGCTTCGTATCTGGGCCTGGTGCTGGGTCAGTTGATTCTGGTTGTGCACCCTGAACTTGGCCCTGAGCTGCTGATGCTGGTCGCCATGTGCTTCGCCCTGTGCCTGGTGCCCGTGGCGATGACCCGGCGCATTCACCCGGCGCCGTTGCATCCGGCACCGATGGAGCCGAAGTTCTTCATCAAGCGTGTGCCGCAGTCGCTGAGTACCGTGCTTGGCGCGGGGCTGATCGTCGGCTCGTTCTATGGTTTGGCGCCGCTGTACGCCTCCAATCAAGGCCTGAGCACAGAGCAGATCGGTTTGTTCATGGGTTGCTGCATCTTTGCCGGGTTGTTGGTGCAGTGGCCGCTGGGCTGGTTGTCCGACCGTTATGATCGCGCAGTGCTGATCCGTAGCGCGGCGGGCGGCCTGGCGCTGGCGGCGTTGCCGCTGGCGATCCTGCCCAGTGTGCCGTTGGAAGTGCTGTTTGCGGTCGGCTTTGTCATCTCGTTGTTGCAGTTCTGCCTGTATCCGCTGGCGGTGGCTTTTTCCAATGACCATGTCGAGAGCGAGCGGCGGGTGTCGTTGACCGCGATGTTGCTGGTTACCTACGGCGTGGGCGCCTGTATCGGGCCGTTGGCGGCAGGCGTGCTGATGAAGCTGCTCGGGCCGCAGATGCTCTATGCATTCTTCCTGTTCTTCGCGCTGGTGCTGGTGTGGCGGATTCGACCGAAGGCGGTTACCGGTTTGCACCAGGTGGAGGATGCGCCGCTAGGACACGTCGCGATGCCGGCTGCTGGCTCGCCATTGTCGGCGGCGCTCGACCCGCGGGTGGATGAGCAGACTGTGCAGGATGTGATGCAGACGCCAGTGGCGGCGGAGGATACCGAGGAGGATCAGGTCGGTCCTGAGGGCAGGCCTTCCGAGCTGTAAGGGCTGGGCCCGCGTAGCGGGCCCGGAATCTCAGTAATCGTCTTTATCGAATCGCCGCGCTTCACGCTGCAGCTGGTAGACAAAACTTTCGATCTTGCGCTGCGCCTGGCCACTCAGGTTGTGGAAGCGCACGCCAGCGAAGGTGGTATTGATGCGTTCTTCGAAGTGCAGATGACGCAGCTCGACCATCACGTCCACCAGCCCCAACGGGTTGCCCGCCTTGAATCGCTCGTAAACCTGGCCCAATTGCAGACGCTCTTCTACGTCGCCTTCAAAACGCATCTTGCAGCCGGTGGCGGAGATGTCCAGCAGCTTGCCGCGCAGTGCGCCATTGCCCTTGATATGGGTACCATCAAGCGTCACATCGACCAACTGGGAGAGTTTCAGCGCAGCGCGGAACGCGTTGCGGCGCTGGTGGTAGACGACTTCTTCCGGTAGGGGGCCGCGGTAGCTGCGGTGGCCATCGACCTCGGTGATGGTCAAGGGCGAGTTGCATTCCCAGGCGATACGCACGCCGTCATGGAAGCCTTCAACGCGGAACGGTTCGCCGTTCTCTATGAATTTTTCCCCGTCGCGCGGGATCATTTCATCCAGTGCCACGCTGTTGCTGTCACGGTCAACATCCACTACATAGCTCTGGAACCGCTGGCTACGCTCGTGGAAGGTGATGATCAGCGGATCGTGGCTATCCAGCAGTTGACGCAAGTTGGCGACAATTTCCAAAGGGGTATTGAGCACCTTTGGCGGCTGGGGAGCATCGGATTCATTGAACACGGGTTATAAATCTCCAGGCAAAAACGACACACGCAATTAACGGCATTTTGCCAGTAGTACCGTGCAATGTCAGAAAAATCACACTTGGCTGAGCGCCCGCGGTTTGACCATTGGCGAGGTTGCGCCACGGCTGTCATACAGCGACGGAGAGTCGCCGCCCATGAGGATGCGGATTTGATTGGATGTGGCGTTTTGCTGGACCTGGATGATCCGCCCGTTGGTCTCGTTGACCTGTTGGCAGGTATCCATCAACTGGGTCAGCACGCCGAGCTGCTGCATGATCAACTCGCCGTTGGGCGAGAGGTCGGCAACTGCCTGCACACCGGCGCGATCCGCCGTGAGGCCGAGGCTGGTGAGCAGGTGATTACGGCGCTGGCCCTGCTGCTCGAGCAGCACGATCAAAGACTGCTTGCGGGCGAGAATGGTCTCGAGCACCTCGATTTCACGGCCATGCAGGGCGACTGCCTCGTTCTGTAGCAGCTCGAGCAGTTCCTGGGTGGGCGCGATGTCGTCTTCGATCAGTTGCAGCAGGGTTGTGTCGTGCATGGCTGGCTCTTTGGCTTGTAGCGTCCTTGAAGTCAGCGCGCCGAAGGCTTAGCGCTGAGCTTCGAAATCAAGAAGTTTACTGGCGACCCGGCTGGCATCGACCTGGTAGCTGCCGTCGGCGATCGCTTGTTTCAACTCAGCCACGCGGGCGCTGTTGACTACGGGCTGGTCGCGCAGCTTGTCGCTGATCTTCTGCAACTGCTGAGCCTCTTGGCTGAAATGTACCGCTTCTCCGCTGACGCTGGAGCGCGCTGGTGTTTCGCTGGCTTCACCGCTTTTTTCGGTGCTGCCGGCCGCGGTGCCACCGCGTACGCCGCCGACTGACGGCGAATTGTTCAAACGACTGAAGTCGATGACCATGATCAGAAACCTCTGGGTATTAAGACGCTTGCCTTGTTTTCGGCCAACCCGAAGAAAACTTTAGGCACGAATACGAAGCTGCCTGTCAGCAAGCTTTCGCTACCCGATTTCTGACACAGTTTAGGTAATGCGGTTCCTTACCGCCAGCACTGTTACATCGCTACTTCGACCTGGCCGGGGCCGGTCACCCGCGCCTTGACCACCCGCTTGGAGTTGAGGTTGCGCACTCTGATCTGTTCGCTGAAGCCGCCCTTGCTCAGTGCTTCGCCGGGCATGCGTACGCTGAGGGTGCCGCTGCGGGCCACGATCACCACTTGATCGCCCTTGCGGATCAGCTCTGCCTGTTCAAGGTGCTGCGGGGTCAGCACCTGGTCGAGCACCACCGGTCGCATCAGTTTCATGCCCACAGCCTGGTCCAGACTGCCGAGAAAACCCTGGCTGAGGGTGCCGACGTCGCGCTCGCGCAGAGTCACGTCATCCTCGCTCACCACGCTTTCGCGCTTGAGCGGGCGGGCCATGACCACCACTTCGCGAAACAGCCTGACCTGGGCCGGTACAAACACCGTCCACGGCGCCGCGCTGTCACAGCGCACGCGTACCGTCACACGTCCGAGCGGCTGCGCCGGGCTTTCCAGCGACGCATCCAGCGGCTGGCTGCACAATGGCATGCGCAGGCGCGGGTCCAGGTTGTTGATCTGGATTTCGTAACGTCCGGCGGTCTGGCTGGTGGCCAGATAATCTTCGACGGTGAATTCAAGAAACCCTTGGGTGACACCGATAAGCTGTTCAGGCAAGGTTACCGCGTCGGCCAGCGCCCGAGCGGCAGGTGCCAGCAGGCACAGCGCAGCCAGGCTAGAGGCCAGCAAGCGGGTCAATCGTCGGGAAAATGTCGTTTTCATGTACATGACGCTCAAAAAAGCAAAGCCCGTGCCGACTTTAATAAGAAGGCAGAAACGTTAAGGAGTCTGGCATGGCTGGTGTTATGGATTCGGTCAACCAGCGCACGCAGCTGGTTGGGCAGAATCGTCTGGAACTTTTGCTGTTTCGCCTCAATGGCGCTCAGTTGTACGGGATCAACGTGTTCAAGGTCCGTGAGGTGCTGCAGTGCCCGGCATTGACCGTATTGCCCAAGTCGCACCCGGTGGTGCGCGGCGTAGCCAATATTCGCGGTGCGACCATTCCTATTCTTGATCTGTCGATGGCAACCGGCTTGCCCGGCCTGCAGGAAGACATCCGCAACAGTTTCGTGATCATCACCGAGTACAACACCAAGACGCAGGGCTTTTTGGTGCATTCGGTCGAGCGCATCGTCAACATGAATTGGGAAGAGATTCATCCGCCACCCAAGGGTACTGGCCGCGACCATTATCTGACGGCAGTGACCCGGGTCGACAACCGCATGGTCGAGATCATCGACGTGGAGAAGGTGCTGGCAGAAGTTGCGCCATCATCCGAGTCGGTGTCGGTCGGCGTGGTCGACCAAGAGGTGCACAGCAAGGCGGTGTCGCTGCGCGTGTTGACGGTGGATGACTCGTCGGTAGCGCGCAAACAGGTCAGCCGTTGCCTGCAGACGGTCGGGGTCGAGGTGATCGCCCTGAATGATGGCCGGCAGGCGCTGGATTACCTGCGCAAGCTGGTCGATGACGGCAAGCGTCCGGAAGAGGAATTCCTGATGATGATTTCCGACATCGAGATGCCGGAAATGGACGGCTATACCCTGACTGCGGCAATTCGTAGTGATCCGCGCATGCAACAATTGCACATCGTCCTGCATACTTCATTGTCTGGGGTGTTCAACCAGGCCATGGTCAAGAAGGTCGGGGCCGATGATTTCCTGGCCAAGTTCCGGCCGGACGATCTGGCTCAGCGGGTCGTTGACCGGATCAAGGCTACGCATTAAACCGGTCGGGGTACGCCCCGGCCTCAGCGATTGAAAAGAGGCGGTTGCATTGTCTACGGGTAATTTGGATTTCGAACAGTTCCGGGTCTTCCTGGAAAAAGCCTGTGGCATCCTGCTGGGCGAAAATAAGCAGTACCTGGTCTCCAGCCGTTTGAACAAGATGATGGAGCAGCAGGGGATCAAGTCGCTTGGTGAGCTGGTGCAGCGTATCCAGACCCAGCCGCGCAGCGGTCTGCGTGAGCAGGTAGTCGATGCGATGACCACCAACGAGACGTTGTGGTTTCGCGATACCTATCCGTTCGAGGTGTTGAAGAACAAGGTCATCCCGGAGTTCATCAAGGGCAATCCGGGGCAGCGCCTGCGCATCTGGTCGGCGGCCTGTTCGTCGGGGCAGGAGCCTTATTCCCTGTCGATGTCGATCGACGAGTTCGAGCGGGGCAATCTTGGCCAACTGAAAATGGGCGCGCAGATCGTCGCGACCGATTTGTCGGGGACCATGCTGACCAACTGCAAAAGTGGCGAGTACGACAGTCTGTCGATCGCCCGTGGCTTGTCGCAGGAGCGTCTGCAGCGCTACTTCGATGTGAAGGCGCCGGGGCGCTGGGCGATCAAGGCGCCGATCCGCAGTCGGGTCGAGTTTCGTTCGTTCAACCTGCTCGACAGCTATGCGAGCCTGGGCAAGTTCGATGTGGTGTTCTGCCGGAACGTGCTGATTTATTTCTCGGCGCAGGTGAAACGCGACATCTTGCTGCGCATCCATGCCACGTTGAAGCCTGGGGGGTATTTGTTCCTGGGGGCTTCGGAGGCGCTCAATGGGTTGCCTGATCATTATCAGATGGTCCAGTGCAGTCCCGGGATTATTTATCAGGCCAAGTGATATGGCCCCAGTCACGTTGCGCTGACTGTTGGGGCGGCCTTGCCGGATGGTCGGAAACGGTCGCGCAGCGGCCCCGACCATCCCAAGGCCATGAACAAAAAAAGGCCAGCGTCAATCGACGCCAGCCTCTTCCAGAACAACAACCAATCAACCCCTCACAAGGTCAACTCAGAAGTCATACCGTACCTTGGCCGAGAACACATCGGCATCAAATCCGGACTTGCCGATGTAGTCATAATTCAGACCCACCGTCACAGCGCCCAACTTGTAGTCAGCCCCCACGCCCGCTTCGTAACTGTTGCGTACCGCATCAGCTCCGTGCGTCACGAACGGCGTATTGCCCAGCAGGAAGGTAGACGTACTGCTGGCCTGGTCGGCCGCGAAGTCGTGATAGCCCATCAACTTGAACTGCGGTTCCAGCGTCCCGGCGCCCAGGCCAACGCTTCCGGCAACCCGAACCCCAGCCCCCAGCTCGATCGCTTCATAACGCTGATCTTCGATCTTCAGCGCAGCAGAAGAACCTTTCTCACGGTAACCATCGATTTCCACTCGGCTGTAACGCGCCGCCAGGCGCGGCTCGATCAGCAACTGTGGGTTGATCCGGTAGGTATAACCTCCAACCAGATTCAGGCCCAGCAGGTCGCTGTCGTAGTCAGCCTTGGCGCGGGTGCCGGCGATGTCGCGCTTGCCTTCGTTGTCGTTGAAGCCGTAAGTCAGGCTGGCGTCAACGAAGTAGTTACCCTGCTCAAAGCCGCCGTACAGGGTGAATGCGTGGCTGTCGACTTCGGTCTGGTTGCCGCTTTTGCCGTTGACGTCGGTATTGATGAAGCTGTACGCCAGGCCCAGGGTCAGCTGGTCGTTGAGCTTGCCATCAGCACCTACCGCGATGCCGCGGCTGTAGGCGTTGTAGCCGGCAATGCCGTCGCGTTGGCCTTGGGTCGCATCGCTGTACAGCGACTGAATCCACACGCCGGTCTGCTGGAGCGCGTCGCCCGACGAAGCGCCGCGCAGGCCGCTGGTGCGGCTGGTGGTCACGCCGTTGACCAGGCTTTGGCTGGTGGTCGCTGCCTGGGTAGCTCCGCCGTTGGTTTCCGGGGTCAGCTGTTCGGCAATCTTGGCCAGCTGCTTGCTGTCGGCGTTGACCGCAGCGCGCAGCAGGGGGTCATTGGCGGCAAGCTTGGCGAGGACGCCGTCCTTGGCCAGGGCGCCGAGCGCGCGTTTGTGGTTGATGGTGCCGCCATTCAGATCCAGTACGTGGTCGATGCCTTGCTGATCCTTGGTGGTGACCACCGCCACGACCGTGTTGCCTTCGACTGCGCTGGTGTCGACATCGAGCAGTGCCGAGGTGCTGGTGACCAGCGGAGCACCTTGCAGCTCGCCGGCCTCTATCAGCTTGAAACGGCTGCCGTTGGCGCTGAAGTCATTACCGCGTGCAGTCAGTTTCAGTTGCGCACCTTCGCCGAATTCAGCGGTGCCGCTGACGCTGACGACGGCGCGAGCAGGGTTGGTGTCGGCGCCCAGGGTCAGGCCCAGTGCCGAGTTGCCAGCAACATACAGGTTGCCGTCGATGGTGGTGTGCGCCGACTGCAGCGCCAGGGTCGCCGAATTGCCGCCCGAAACCGAACCGACGTCGATCCAGCCGTTGTCCTTGAGGCGAATGTTGGAGCCGTCAGCGGAGCTGTCGGTGCCCGTGAAGGAGGTGTCGGCCTCGACTTCGATGTTCGACAGGTCGATCAGGTTGCCGACGATCACGCTGCCTTTGCGCAGGATCAACTCGACCGGGCGGTTGGCTTCGGAGGCATCGATCGCTTCATCCTGAGAGATGATGGTGCCGCTGTTGAAGATGTTCAGATCACCGTGCAACTGGTACTGAGGTTGCAGGCCCGGGCCGTCGAAGTCGACGTTGCCGATGGTGATTGCCGCGTCTTCGGCAATGATGGTGCCGGTGTTGAGCAGGTGTACGCCATCGGCGGTGCTCAGGCTGGCGCCGTCGAGCATGATGCCGTTGGCGTCGTTGCCGGTGGCGATGATGGTGCCGTGGTTTTCGATGCCGGCCAGGTCGACCATGTCGCCGCGGTTGCTGGTGGTGGCGTCGATGGCAGTGGCGCCTTCGCCGCTGACGACGATGCTGCCGTAGTTGATCACCTTGCCATTGATGGTGCCGCCTTCGAGGTTGATCCCGCGGGCGCTTTCGCCGCTGGCCACGATACGGCCGCTGTCGGCGTTGGTCAGGTCGCCTTCGATCAGCGAGGTGCCGGAGAAGTCCAGTGCGCGAGCGACATCGGTGCCGCCGTCGTCGGTCAGTGGCTCGCCGATGGCCGACAGCAAACCCTGGTTGATCAGGTTGCCGCCGATCCGCGCTGGATCGATCATCAGCGCGTTGGCGCCGCCGCCGGTGGCGCTGATGCTGCCTTTGTTGATGACGTCGCCGGCGATGTCGTTGCGTGCCCAGCTCAGGCCATCTTCCCAGCTGTCCATGTCCACGCCGCCGGCAAAGTCGCCGCTGCTGTCGATGGTGCTGTTGAGGATCAGGTCGCCGGTGATCGTCGAGCCGTTCAGTTCAATGGCGTCTTCATCGCTGCCGCCGGTGTAGCTGCCAGTGAATTCGAGATTGCCGTAGTGAGTCTGGTGCTCGCTCTTGAAGCCGGCGTTGGTCAGGTTGACCACTTGGTTGGCGAGCGGTACGGCAAAGGCGGGGAGGGCGCTGGCGGTGATGGCCAGGGCCAGCAGGGTCTTGCGGAAGATAACGGGAGCCACGGTTCTGTCCTTGAAAAACGGGGGAGCAAACGGCGCGCATCCATGCATGGCTCTAGGCAGTAAGTCAGGCGACTACGGCCAGCGGGGCCGCATGTCTGCGCGGCGCGAATTCTATCCCAAATAGTGGCCAATTGACATTTTCGTTGGCGTCAATTTTTTGATTTGCCGCTTTTGCCGCCCAACTATTGCCGCCCGCCTACCATCAAGCGGAAGCACTTTGCCGCTTTTCTGGCATTCCTATGCTCGCAAGCAAGGCTGACCGCCCTGATCCCGTGCCTTCCAGCTGGTTGGCACAGGCCTTGCTATAACTTCGCCAACGACACTCCGGCCCCATCGGCGAAGGTTTGCATCCATGAGCATCAGTTTCGACAAAGCGCTTGGCATCCATGAAAAAGCCCTGGGCTTTCGCGCCCAGCGCGCAGAGGTCCTGGCCAACAACATCACCAACGCCGACACGCCCAACTACAAAGCGCGTGACATGGACTTTTCGTCGGTGCTGGCTGCCGAGAGCGACAAGCAGCAAAACGGCCGCATCGCGCTCGACCGCACCAACACTCGCCATATCGAAGCGCAGGGCCTGGCCATGGGTGACGACACCCTGAAGTACCGTACACCGACACAGCCGTCGGTCGACCAGAACACCGTTGACGCTCAGGTCGAGCAGGCCAACTACACCGAAAACGCGATCGGTTTCCAGGCCAGCTTCACTTTGCTCAACAGTAAATTCAAAGGGCTGGTATCGGCCCTGCGCGGAGAGTAACCATGTCCCTTTCCAACGTTTTCAATATCGCCGGTAGCGGCATGAGCGCGCAGAATACCCGCCTCAACACCGTCGCTTCGAACATTGCCAACGCCGAGACGGTCTCGTCGAGCATCGACCAGACCTACCGCGCACGTCACCCCGTGTTCGCCACCACCTTCCAGCAGGCCCAGGCCGGCATGGGGCAGTCGTTGTTCGAAGACCAGGGTGAAGCGGGGCAGGGCGTGCAGGTAACGGGCATCATCGAAGACCAGAGCAATCTGGAAGCCCGCTACCAGCCTAATCACCCGGCGGCCAACAAGGACGGTTACGTCTACTACCCGAACGTCAACGTGGTCGAAGAGATGGCTGACATGATCTCGGCGAACCGTTCGTTCCAGACCAATGCCGAGCTGATGAACACTGCCAAGACCATGATGCAGAAGGTACTGACCCTGGGTCAGTGATAAGGAATCCGGACCATGGCTATCAACAGTACCAACCTCAATGAAGTGATCGCAGCGTCGGGTGTCAGCACCGGGACCAAGAAGGTGACCACCGATACGGCTTCCAAGACCGGCACTGATTCGCTGGGCAAGGATGCGTTTCTGCAGTTGCTGGTTTCCCAGATGCAGCACCAGAACCCGCTTGAACCGCAGGGCAATGGCGAGTTCGTGGCGCAGTTGGCGCAGTTCAGCAGCCTTGAAGGCATCACCTCGCTGAACGAGTCGGTCAATGCAATCACCAGTTCGCTGGGTTCGTCCCAGGCGCTGCAGGCGTCGTCGCTGGTCGGTCGTTCGGTGATCGTGCAGAACGACAAGGCGGTGGTTGACACCAGTGCAAGCTTCAATGGGCAGTTTGTGGTGCCGGAAGGCATCAGCGAAGCCAAGATCACGGTCAAGGACAAGGACGGCAATACCGTCAAGACCATTGAGCTGGGCGAACAGAAAGCCGGTTACGCCGACTTCATCTGGGACGGCACCAACGACAAGGGCGTCAAGGTCGATCCGGGTACCTACACCTTTACCGCCAGCACCATGGTGGACGGCAAGTCGGTGCAGATGAATACCCTGCTGCCGGCCAAGGTCACCAGCGTCAGTTTCAGCGCCAATGGCGAAATGGTCCTCAACCTCGCCGGCGTCGGCAAGGTCTCTCTTTCCGACGTACAAACCATCGGTATCTAAGGCCAGAACGGCACAAGGAGCAACAGCATGTCTTTCAATATCGGCCTTAGCGGTCTGTACGCAGCCAACAAGCAACTGGACGTCACCGGCAACAACATTGCCAACGTCAATACCAATGGCTTCAAATCCTCGCGCACCGAGTTCGCCGACGTCTATGCCGGTGCCAACCGTCTGGGCGTGGGCAAGAACCAGATCGGCAATGGTGTGCGCCTGGCCGCGGTTTCCCAGCAGTTCAGCCAGGGTGACGTGAACAACACCGGCAACGTGCTGGACATGGGTATCCAGGGTCGCGGCTTCTTCGTGTTGTCCGACAACGGCACCCAGGTCTATACCCGTGCCGGTGCATTCCAGAATAACAAAGACAACTTTGTGGTGACCTCCGACGGCCTGCGTCTGCAGGGCTACGCAGCTGATTCCAACGGCAAGATCCAGAAGGGCATCCTCACCGACCTGAAGATCGACACCTCGTCACTGGCGCCAAAAGCCACCACGTTGATCGATCAGGGCATTAACCTGAACTCCTCGGCAACCTCCATTCCGCTGCCGGCTACCCCGCCTGGCGCGGGTGATATCGTCTTCGACCCGGCTGACGAAACCTCATACACCAAGTCGTTCCCGACCAAGGTTTTTGACAGCCAGGGTAACGAGCACACCATGGAGCAGTTCTATCGCAAGACCGGCAAGAACGAGTGGACCATGTATACCCTGGTCGACGGCCGTAACCCGATGGATCCGACCAGCACCGCGCCGTTGGTGGGTACCGTCAGTTTCAACGAAGACGGCAGCGTTGCCTCGATGACGGCCGACCAGACTGGCCTGCCGACCGGCGCCGAATGGAGTGTGACCAACAATGTCTTCAGCATGAAGGGCTGGATCCCGGCCGAAAAAGACGGTGCCGGCAACTGGGGCTCCAATGGCTCGGCCGGCAACCCGGATGGCATGCGTCTGTCGATGAACAGCACTACCTCGTACAACACCGAGACCGCGCGCATGTCGCAGTCGCAGGATGGTTACGCCACCGGTGTTCTGTCGAGCCTGAGCATCGACTCCAGCGGCGTCATGTTTGCCAGCTTCAGCAACCAGCAGTCGCGGGCGATCGGCCAGGTGGCGCTGGCCAGCTTTGCCAACGAGCAGGGTCTGCAGCAGATCGGCGGCACCCGCTGGACAGAGACCTTCGCGTCGGGTATCCCGGGCGTTGACGCACCCAAGACCGGCACCCTGGGCGGCGTCGAGTCCAACTCGCTGGAAGCCTCCAACGTCAACCTGACTCAGGAGTTGGTCGAGCTGATCAAGGCGCAGAGCAACTACCAGGCGAACGCCAAGACCATCTCGACCGAGAGCACCATCATGCAGACCACCATCCAGATGGTCGGCTAAAAGCGCTGAGGATGGACACTGGACGAGCCCCTTCACTGCAAGGGGCTCGTCGTTTCAGGCAAGGTGGACATGAAAAAACTGATCATCGCCAGCGCTGCTGTGTTGTACCTGCTGCAGGCCCAGGCTGGCACCGCGCCGTGGTGGCGCTGGGAAAGCCAGGTGGATGGCCGGCTGGTGTGTTCGCAGTGGTCGCCAGGGGAGGGCTGGAAGCGTTTTGCCGGGCCCTTCAACAATGCCGGTTGCCGCGAGTTGTAGCCAGTTGCCGCCGGCGGCAAGCAAGCGCCGGATATCCGGCGTGAGTATTTCCCCACTATCCCCCATGAGCCCGTAAACACGGGCTTTTTCATGCTTTGTAAAAGTTGGTTCGGAACTTGCTTTATCGCCTGTATAGCAGCGGCGAGCGGCAAGCAATCGCCAGTGCAGTGGAGGAAGACTGTGGACAAGATGCTTTACGTGGCCATGACCGGCGCCAGCCAGAACGCGCTGGCGCAAAAGGCCCATGCCAACAACCTGGCGAACGTTTCAACCAACGGTTTCCAGCGTGACCTGGAGCAGGCGCGCTCGATGCCGGTGTTTGGTGACAGCTTTCCGTCGCGAGCATTTGCCCTGTCCGAGCGCCCGGCCACCGACTTCACCGCCGGTGCGCTGGTAGAAACCGGCCGCGAGCTGGACGTTGCCGTGACCGGCAATGGCTTTATCGCCGTGCAGGCACCAGATGGCAGCGAAGCCTATGTACGCACCGGCAGCCTCAATATTGACGCCCTCGGCGTCCTGCGCGCTGGCAATGGCATGCCGGTGATCGGCAACGGCGGCCCGATTGCCGTGCCGCCCGAGCAGAAGGTCGAGATCGGCGAAGACGGCACCATCAGCATTCGCGCCATGGGTGAAGACCCGCGGGTGATGGCTGAGGTCGACCGTATCAAGTTGGTCAACCCGGACATCAAGGGCCTGACCAAAGGTACCGACGGCATGATCCACACCACCAGTGGCCAGCCTGCGGATGCTGACATCAACGTCAAGGTGGTGTCGGGTTTCCTTGAGTCGAGCAACGTCAATGCCGTCGAGGAAATGACCTCGGTGCTGGCCTTGTCGCGCCAGTTCGAACTGCACGTGAAGATGATGAACACGGCCAAGGAAGGCGATGAAGCCATGGCCCGGGTTTTGCAAATCAGCTAATCAATTTTGAACGGGTGCCGAAAAACAGGCGCGCGAGGAGAACACTATGCTTCCGGCACTTTGGGTCGCCAAGACCGGTTTGTCCGCCCAGGACACCAACCTGACGGTCATTTCCAACAACCTGGCCAACGTTTCGACCACCGGCTTCAAGCGTGATCGCGCCGAATTCCAGGACCTGCTGTACCAGATCAAACGCCAGCCTGGCGCTCAGTCGACGCAAGACAGCGAGCTGCCTTCGGGCCTGCAGGTCGGTACCGGTGTGCGCATCGTTGGCACCCAGAAGAACTTCCAGACCGGCAGCCTGCAAACCACCGAGAACCCGCTCGACCTGGCGGTCAATGGTCGCGGCTTCTTCCAGGTCTTGCAGCCTGACGGTACCGTGTCCTACACCCGTGACGGTACCTTCCACCTGAACTCCGATGGTCAGGTAGTGACCGCCAACGGTTTTGCCCTGGAGCCTGCGATCGTCGTCCCCAACGACGCCCAGACCTTCACCGTGGGCCAGGACGGTACCGTGTCGATCACCACCGCCGGCAACCCGGCAGCGCAGATCATCGGCAACCTGCAGACGGCTGACTTCATCAACCCGGCAGGCCTCCAGGCAATGGGCAACAACCTGTTTCTGGAAACCGCCGCCAGCGGCGCGCCACAGGTCGGTACCCCGGGCCTGAACGGCTTCGGTACTACCCTGCAGCAGACCTTGGAAAACTCCAACGTCAGCACCGTGGAAGAGCTGGTCAACATGATCACTACCCAGCGTGCCTACGAGATGAACTCCAAAGTCATTTCGACCGCCGACAAGATGCTCGGGTTCGTCACCCAGCAGCTGTAAACCTTAGGTCGCTGTTGCAGCGCCAGTTCTACCGTGAGGGAAGCGTCATGAGTCGTCTGTTGTCCGTATTCGCCCTGGGTGGGGCGGTGTTGTTGGCCGGTTGCGTCGCGCCGACGCCCAAGCCCAACGACCCGTACTACGCGCCGGTGTTGCCGCGCACCCCATTGCCGGCGTCGGCCAACAACGGCTCGATCTATCAGGCCGGCTTCGAGCAGAACCTGTATGGCGACCGCAAGGCGTTTCGGGTGGGTGACATCATCACGATCACCCTCAACGAGCGTACCTCGGCGAGCAAGAGTGCCAACTCCCAAGTGGGCAAAGACAGCAAGGCCAGCCTCGGCCTGACTTCGCTGTTCGGCGCCATCCCCAATACCAACAACCCGTTGGGCAGTGGTGACCTGTCGCTCGAAGCCGGCTACAGCGGTAACCGCGCGACCAAGGGCGACAGCAAGGCCGCCCAGGGCAATACCTTGACCGGTTCGGTCACTGTGACCGTGGCTGAAGTCCTGCCCAACGGCATCATCGCCGTGCGCGGCGAGAAGTGGATGACCCTTAACACCGGCGACGAGCTGGTGCGGATTGCCGGGCTGGTGCGCGCCGATGACATCGCCACCGACAACACCGTACCGTCGACCCGCGTCGCCGATGCGCGCATCACCTATTCGGGTACCGGTTCGTTTGCCGATGCCAGCCAGCCCGGTTGGCTGGACCGCTTCTTCCTCAGCCCGCTTTGGCCTTTCTGAGTACGGATGCCCATGCTTAATTTCAGGCAGCTGATTGCCGCAACCGTGCTTGTATCCTGTGCGTTCAGCGCCCACGCCGAGCGCCTCAAGGACATCGCCAGTATCTCCGGCGTGCGCACCAACCAGCTGATTGGTTATGGCCTGGTGGTCGGCTTGAACGGCACTGGCGACCAGACCACGCAGACCCCGTTCACCCTGCAGACCTTCAACAACATGCTCTCGCAGTTCGGCATCAAGGTGCCGCCAGGCTCGGGCAACGTGCAGCTGAAGAACGTCGCCGCCGTGTCGATCCATGCGGATCTGCCAGCGTTTGCCAAGCCGGGCCAGGTGGTCGATATCACCGTGTCGTCGATCGGTAACTCCAAGAGCCTGCGCGGCGGCAGCTTGCTGATGACCCCGCTCAAGGGTATCGACGGCAACGTCTACGCCATCGCCCAGGGCAATCTGGTGGTCGGCGGTTTTGACGCCGAAGGTCGCGATGGCTCGAAGATTACCGTCAACGTGCCATCGGCCGGGCGTATCCCTGGCGGTGCCAGTGTCGAGCGGGCCGTGCCGAGTGGTTTCAACCAGGGCAACAGCCTGACCCTGAACCTCAATCGCCCTGACTTCACCACCGCCAAGCGCATCGTCGACAAGGTCAACGAGCTGCTCGGCCCAGGTGTTGCCCAGGCCCTCGATGGCGGTTCGGTGCGGGTCACTGCGCCGATGGACCCAAGCCAGCGTGTCGACTACCTGTCGATCCTGGAGAACCTCGAGATCGATCCGGGCCAGGCCGTGGCCAAGGTCATCATCAACTCGCGTACCGGCACCATCGTCATCGGCCAGAACGTCAAGGTTTCGCCGGCTGCGGTGACCCACGGCAGCCTGACCGTGACCATTACCGAAGACCCGATCGTCAGCCAGCCGGGGCCGTTCTCCAATGGCCAGACGGCCGTGGTGCCACGTTCGCGCGTGAACGCCGAGCAGGAAGCCAAGCCGATGTTCAAGTTCGGCCCGGGCACCACGCTGGATGAGATCGTCCGAGCGGTCAACCAGGTCGGGGCAGCGCCCAGTGACTTGATGGCCATCCTTGAAGCGCTGAAACAGGCCGGTGCTCTGCAAGCCGACCTGATCGTGATTTGAGGGCGCTTTGATGAACTCCAAGAGTCTGGTTTCCAGTCAAGCCGACAGCGGTGCCTACACCGACCTCAACCGCCTGACCTCGCTCAAGCATGGCGATCGTGACAGCGAAGCGAACGTGCGCAAAGTCGCCCAGGAGTTCGAGTCGCTGTTCATCAGCGAGATGCTCAAGGCTTCGCGCAAGGCTAGTGACGTACTGGCTGAAGACAACGAGCTGAACACCGAGACGGTCAAGCAGTACCGTGACATGTACGACCAGCAGCTGTCCGTGAGTATGTCCCGCGAGGGCGGCGGCATCGGCTTGCAGGATGTGCTGGTGCGGCAATTGTCCAAGCAGAAGAACCCGGTCGCGACGCCCAACCCGTTCCTGCGCGGCGAGGGCGCAGGCCCTGCGCTGTGGGGGACCAAGGTGGCGACGCCGGTTCACGGCGATACCAGCAGTGCCGCGCGCAATGACGTCGCCGCGCTCAACTCGCGGCGCCTGTCGCTGCCTGGCAAGCTCACCGATCGGCTGCTGGCCGGCATCGTGCCGTCTGCCGGCAACCCGGCGCTGGCCGGCGCTGGTGCGGCGCTGCCGGCGCGTGACGGGCAACTGGTCAATGGCGTGGTCAAGGGCGACTGGGAGCCAGCGCAAGCGTTTGCTGCCGCCGATGGCGGTACGCGCATCCTCGGTCGGGCCATGGCCCAGCCACCGCTGGCGCCGAAAAGGGCCTTCGGCAACAGTGACGAATTCGTCTCGACCATGCTGCCAATGGCTGAACAAGCGGCCAAGCGCATCGGCATCGACCCGCGCTACCTGGTAGCCCAGGCCGCGCTGGAAACCGGCTGGGGCAAGTCGGTGATGCGCAACACCGATGGCAGCAGCAGCCACAACCTGTTCGGCATCAAGGCCACCGGCAGTTGGCAGGGCGGTGAAGCGCGGGCGATCACCAGCGAGTTCCGCGATGGCGCCTTCGTCAAGGAAACCGCCGCGTTCCGTTCCTACGACTCCTACCAGGACAGTTTCCACGACCTGGTCAGCCTGCTGCAGAACAATGCGCGCTATCAAGATGCGGTCAAGTCGGCCGATAACCCAGAACAGTTTGTGCGAGAGCTGCAGAAGGCCGGGTACGCAACCGACCCGAACTACGCCAGCAAGATCTCGCAGATCGCTAAACAGATGAAGTCGTACGAGAGCTACGCAATGCTCGGTACCACCACGCAACGTTAAGGGTAGAGAACCATGGCGAGTTTGCTCAATATTGGCATGTCTGGGCTTGGAGCCGCACAGTCGGGGTTGTACACCCTGGGTAACAACATCGCCAATGCCGATGTCGCCAGCTACTCGCGTCAGCAAAACGTGCAGAAGACCAGCGGCGGCCAGCAGACTGGCCAGGTCTTCATCGGTACCGGTACCACCCTGGCCGACGTACGTCGGGTGTACAACGCGTTTCTCGAGAACCAGTTGCGCACCACTACGTCGCTGTCCAGCGATGCCACCTCTTACCTGAATCAGATCACGCCGCTGGACACCGCCCTGTCCAGCGCCGACACCGGTATCACCGCCGCCCTGCAGAGCTTTTTCAGTGCGATGCAGGATGCCTCGGCCAAGCCTACTGAAGACGCCTCGCGCCAGTTGCTGCTGACCAGCGCGCAGACCTTGGCCAAGCGTTTCAATACGTTGTCTGCCCAGCTCAATCAGCAGAACAGCAACAGCAACAGCAACATGGCTTCGCTGGCCACTCAGGTGAACAACCTGACCAAGACCATTGCCGATCTGAACACGCAGATCTCCAAGGTCGGCGTGGTCACCGGCCAGCCCAACGATCTGCTCGACCAGCGCGACGGTGCAGTTCGTGAGTTGACCGCGCTGATCGGCGCCGATGTGGTCGAGCAGAAAAACGGCAACTACGACATCTACCTGAAGAACGGCCAGGCGCTGGTGCTGGGCAATACCACGCAGACCCTGGGTGTCGAGCCAACCGCGACCGATCCCACCCGCATGAGCCTCGTGCTCAATCGCGGCTCGACCAAGATGGACATCACCAACAGCACCACCGGTGGTGAGCTCGGCGGCCTGATTCGCTACCGCAAAGAGACCCTCGACCCTGCGCTCAATGAGCTTGGTCGCGTGGCGCTGGTGGTGGCGGATGCAATCAACAGCCAATTGGCCCAAGGCATCGACAAGGAAGGCAACTTCGGCGCCAGCCTGTTCGGCGACATCAACAGCGCCAAGGCCATCAGCGAGCGCAGCATCGCCAGGCAGGGCAATGCCGGCACCGGCAATATCAACGTGACCATTGCCGACACCGGCAAGCTTGGCACCAGTGACTATCAGGTAACCTTCAACAACCCGGCCAACCTGAAAGAGTACACCGTGCGCAAGCTGCCCGAAGGCACCGACATGGGCACGCACAACCTCGACGACGACCCGGCGCCGGTGTTCGACGGCTTCAGCCTGTCCGGCAATGGCGGCACCTACGCTGTCGGTGACAGCTTCAAGATCACCCCGACGCGCAACGCCAGCGCTACCATCGAGTCGGTGCTGACCGACCCCAAACGCTTGGCCATGGCTTCGCCGCTGACCGCGACCAGCGGTTCGGGCAACAAGGGCACTGGGGTGATCACCCAGCCCAAGCTGACCAGCGAGCTGGACATCTATGATGCCGCGCAGCTGAACAAGATGCAGACCGGCCTGAAGTACTCCACTCCGGTCAAACTGGTGTTCGGCGATGACGGCGCCTCGCCGCAGAGCTACACCCTGTACAACGCCAAGGGCGATTCGATCGGCACCGGCACGATCATCCCCGGCCAGGACAACAAGCTGCAATTGTCGGTGCCTTTGACCGATGCCAATGGCAATGCTCTAGGTGGCAATTTTACCTTCGAGATGAACGTCAACGGCGCGCCAAAAAACGGCGACAGCTACAGCGTGGCGCTGACCGGCGCAGGCTCGGCGGATAACCGCAATGCTCAATCGGTACTAGACCTGCAGACCAGATCGACCGTGGATGTGGGTGCCAACGGCAAGGGCATCAGCATCACCGACGCTTACGCCAAGCTGGTGTCCAACGTCGGCGGCAAGGCCGGTCAGGCGAAGATGGACAGCAACGCCACCGACGCGCTGCAAAAATCTGCTCTGGACAGCCGCAATTCGCTGTCAGGGGTATCGGTCGACGAAGAGACCGGCAATCTGATCAAGTTCCAGCAGTACTACACCGCGTCGTCGCAGATCATCAAGGCGGCCCAGGAAACCTTCGCCACTTTGATCAACAGCCTTTAAGGAGCGTAGACCGTGCGCATTTCCACTTCGCAGTTCTACAACACCAACAGCGCCAACTATCAGCGCAACTTCGCCAATCTGGACAAGACTCGGCAAGAGGCTTCCGACAATCTGCGCATTCGCAGCGCTGCTGATGATCCGGTGGGCGCCGCGCGTTTGCTGCAGCTTGAGCAGCAGCAGAACATGCTCAAGCAATACAGTACCAACATCACCAACGTGCGCAATGCACTGGGTAGCACCGAGAGCACTCTGAATGCCATCGGCAGTATCCTGCAGCGAGTCAATGAACTGGCTATCAGCTCCGGCAACGCCGGTTTCACCGATGCTGACCGCAAGGCCAACGCTGACGAGTTGTCCTCGCTGGAAGATCAGCTGTTCTCGCTGATGAACAGCAAGGACGAGAACGGCAAGTACCTGTTCTCCGGCTCCAAAGGCGACACTCCGCCGTATGTGAAGAATGCCGACGGCACCTTCAGCTACCAGGGTGACCAGAGCAGCCTGGTCCTGCAGGTGGGCGACATGCTCAGCCTGGCCGCCAATGAAACCGGCTACAGTGCTTTCGAGCAGGCGCTCAATACCAGCCGTACTGAGGCCAAGCAGACTGCGCCGAGCCCGGATGATGGTCGCGTCAACCTGTCCAATGGCCAGGTAAGCGGCAGTTCGGTGTTCAACGATCGCTTCCGTCGCGGTGAGCCCTACACCGTCGAGTTCGTCAGCAGCACGCAGATCAAGATCACTGCCGCCAACGGCGACGACGTCACCAACGAGGCGGCCCAGGGCGGCAAGTTCGATCCCAACGGTACCAACACCATGATCAACTTCCGCGGAGTCGATCTGCGCCTGGAGATCAGCTTCAAGGCTGGTGACAGCGCCGACCCGGATGCCGCCATCAGTGGCCACACCTTCACCCTGGGTGCGAAAGAAGATACCGTCAGCGGCACGCGCAGCGCAGGCAATGGCGTCAGCGGCAGCCAGCTGACCGGTGCCAGCATCTCGGACCAGGACAAGTACAAGGCTGCCTTCCCGGCGGGCGGCGCGGTACTCAAGTTCTCCGAAACCGATCCGACCCAGTTCGATCTGTACGCCGCGCCTTACAGCGCCGACAGTCGTCCGATCGGCAGCGGCACCTTGTCTGGCACTGGCGCCAACACTACGGCCACTGTGGCCGGCTTGACCTTCAAGTTCTCCACAGAGCCGGATGCCGGTGACTCGTTCGCGATCAAGGCCAACACCCATCAGACTCAGAACGTGCTAGACACCATCAGCCAACTGCGCACGGCGCTGACCACGCCGATGGACAACGACCCGGTGGCCAGGCAGAACTTCCTCGCTTCGCTGGATTCGGCCATCGGCAACGTTGCCAGTGGCATCAACCAGGTCAGCTCGTCGATCAGCTCGATTGGTGGTCGCGGTCAGGCGCTGGACATTCAGGCTGAGACCAACGAGTCGCTGAGCGCCGAGAACGGCAAGACGCAAAGCTCGATCCGCGAAAGCGACCCGGCCGAAGTAATGATCCGCCTGCAGATGCAGAGCAACATGCTGCAAGCTTCGCTGCAGGCCTACGCCAAGGTGGCCGGGCTGTCGCTGCTCAATTACATCTGATCCCCTCTCGTGTCAGCGGTCGCGCAGTGCTTGATAACGGGCGCTGCGCGAACCTTCTCCCAGGTTCCCCATCGTGAATCATTCACCTCTCGTCAGCATCGTCATTCCGGCATTCAATCCCGAGTTTTTTCAGAACGCGCTGATGAGTGCGCTCAACCAGGACTATCCGCACCTGGAAGTGGTGGTCTGCGACGACAGTCAGGGCGAGGACATTCAACGTATCGTCGACGAGGTCAGCGGCCAGGCCGGTAAGCCCATTCGCTATGTGCGCAACGCGCAAACGCTGGGGTTCAGTCGCAATCTGCTGGTCTGCCTGGCGCAGGCGCGCGGCGAACTGGTCAAGTTTCTGTGCGATGACGACCTGTTGTTTAACGACTGCGTGAGCTTGCAGGCAGCGGCGATGACGGCGCGCGCCGATGTCAGCATGACCATCTGCCAACGCATGCTCTGCGCTGCGGACGACTCATTGCTGCCCTCACGCATGCTCAACATGGTGATGTGCCCGGATGACGCAGTGGTCAAAGGCACCGACCTGCTTGAGGCCTTGGAGCATGCAACGCCCAACCTGTTCGGCGGCCTGAGCAGTGCGCTGCTGCGGCGAGGCCTGGTCGAAGAATTCTTGCCGCAGCTGGTACAAGAGGGCCAAGGATTTGTCGCACGCCTGGACCTTGCGCTGTACATCTGCATGCTGCGCCGCGGCAACCTCGGCCACCTTGATCGCTTTCTCTGCCTTGAGCGCCTGCATCCGCGCCGGCTGAGCCATCAGAGCAGCATCACCTTGCTGTATCCGCTCGAGAGTGACTGGATCAAGGCAATGCTGCTTGCCAGGAGCAGCGAGGCAGCGCCTGCCAAGGGTTGGGTGCGTTATGTGCCGCTGCTCGACTATGTCGATGAGCAAAGCACGCTGTGGCAGGAATATGACCTCAATGGCCTCGGTGCTTTGCAGAACGCCCGGACTCAGCAGCAGGTCGGCAGCGACTGTATGACCTTCGACGAGGTCTACGCGCAGTGGCTGGAGTGCCGCAGGCTGACGCCGGCACAGCTCAAGTTGCTGCCCAAGCGTATTCAGCAGTGGCCTGCGCAGCCGCGCATAGTGACGGTGATCTGGGCCGAGCCAGGCCAGGAACAAGCGCTGCGCACGACCCTGGACAGCTTGGCGCTGCAGTCCTATCCAATGACTGCATGCTGGGTCCTGGCGCCGGCGCAGATGACGCTGGCGCCGGCAGCAAACCTCGAACACCTGCTGTTGCAGGGTGACGGCCTGGCGCAATTGCAGCGCCGCCTGCAGAGCGCGGACGACGCTGACTGGATCTTCCTGTTACAGGCAGGCGACCGGGTAGTCCCACATGCACTGGCGATCATGGCCGAGCGCATGGTCCTGCGCGATCGCGCCTGCCTGTATATCGATGAGGATAGACACGACGGTGTCAGCGCCAGCGCGCCGGTGTTCAAACCTGACTTCAATCTCGACCTGATGCGCAGCCTGCCTTACGTCGGTCGCTTGCTGGCTTTTGACTGCAAGGCGTTGCGTGAAGCCGGCGGGTTCGATGCCGATTTTGGTGTGTTGGCCCCGCATGACGTGCTGTGGCGCTTGGTCGAAAGCCGTGGCTTGCACATCATCGAACACATCGATGAACTGCTGGTGCATAGCCGGTGGAGTTTCGACCAGTGGCTCAGTGACCCGCGTTGCATTGCGCAGGCGCCGCGTGTGGTTCAGGCGCACCTACGCCGCCTTGGAGTAGA
This sequence comes from Pseudomonas sp. EZ-C24, assembly GCF_014525325.1. Lineage (NCBI taxonomy): Bacteria > Pseudomonadati > Pseudomonadota > Gammaproteobacteria > Pseudomonadales > Pseudomonadaceae > Pseudomonas > Pseudomonas sp. EZ-C24. The sequence goes on from NZ_JACDIU010000012.1 coordinate 46,397, forward strand.
GGCTGAAGTGACCTGCGCCGCTGATCGGGCCCTGTGCCAGGTCAGCTACCTGCATGAGGGGCTGGCCGGGGTGTCGATCCTGCTCGATGTCGGTACTGACGTGAACAACGCCCGACGCTGCCTTGAATCGCTGTTCGAGCACACTGCGTACAGCAATTTTGAAGTGCTGCTGGTCGCTCCGTTCGAGCCGTCGCCGGAGCTGCGCCAATGGCTCGAAGCCATGCAGGGCTTGGGCAGCGATCAACTGCGCGTGATCAGCGTTGGCAGCGACTGCCGCGTGGCCCGCCTCAATCAAGCCACCGCCAGCGCCCGTGGCGACTATCTGCTGATGCTCGACAGCGCCTGTGTAGCCTTCGATTCACGCTGGCTGGCGCAACTGATGGCCCAGGCCCGCCGGCCTGAGGTTGGCGTGGTTGGTCCCAAGCTCTGCAACGCCGCCGGCGGCGTGTTCAGTGCGGGTCTGATACTGGGCCTGCATGGTGAAGTTGGCAGCCCGTTTGTCGGTATGCCGGCAGATGCCAGCGGCTACCTGTATCGGCTGGTATCTGCACAGAATCTGAGTGCGCTGTCGCTTGACTGCATGCTGGTCCGCCGTGAAGTGTTCGAGAGCGTTGGCGGCTTTGATGTCGAGGCCCTGCAAGGTGGCTTGCACGAGGCAGACCTGTGTCTGCGCGTCAGTGAGGCGGGGTACCTGCTGGTATGGACCCCTGCAGCTTTGCTGGCAAGGTTGTCCGGGCCTGCGCCGCTGCCCATGGCCAGCGCGTGTAAGGCCAGCGACGCGGCGGTCTTCTATCAGCGCTGGCTGAGCAAGATCGCCCGCGACCCAGCCTACAATCGCAATCTCAACCTGAAAATGGCCAGCTTCACGCTCGACCCGGGCCAGCGTCAGGGCTGGGACCCGTTCATCAAACGGGTGCTGCCATCGGTGCTGGCCTTGCCGGTGAACTCTTCTGCGGTCGGCCACTACCGCATGTCGCATCCTTTCCAGGAGCTGGAGAACGCTGGCTGGATCCAGGGGCGCCTGGACTACAGCCTGCCGAGCCTGATCGAGCTGGAACGGGAAAAGCCCGACGTGGTGATCGTTCAGTACCGCAGCAAGGCGAGCTCGGTTGCCCACCTGCAGCAACTGCTGCCGTCCTCCAATGCCCGCTATGTCTACGAGATCGACGACTACATCATCGATGTCCCCAAGCGTAACGACCACTCGCGCAACATTCCTGGGGATATCCGCGAACTGATCCAACGGAGCATTGGCCTGTGCGATCGCCTGGTGGTGTCCACCGAGCCGTTGGCGGATGCCCTGTCGAGCATGCACAACGACATCCGGGTGGTGCCCAACATGCTGGCCGCACGCATCTGGTCGGGGCTGTCCAGCGCTCGCCAGACCACAGCCCGCCCGCGCGTGGGCTGGGCTGGCGGCACCAGCCACCGCGGCGATCTGGAATTGCTGTTGGAGGTGGTCAAAACCTTGGCTGATGAGGTCGACTGGGTGTTCTTCGGCATGTGCCCGGACTCCCTGCGGCCCTACATCAAGGAGTTCCATCAAGGCATCCCGATGGCGCTGTATCCGCAGAAACTGGCCAGCCTCAACCTGGACCTTGCGCTGGCGCCGTTGGAGCAGAACCTGTTCAACGACTGCAAGAGCAATTTGCGCCTGCTCGAATACGGCGCCTGCGGCTTCCCGGTGATCTGCTCGGATACCAAGGCCTATGCCGGGTATCTGCCTTGCACACGCGTCGCCGGCAACAGCCCACAGGCCTGGCTTGAGGCGATTCGCATGCACCTTGCCGATCCGGATGCCAGCTATCGTCAGGGCGATGCCTTGCGAGAGGCAGTGCTGCGTGATTACGTGCTCACCGAGCGCCATCTGCAGCATTGGGCCAACGCCTGGCTGGCTGACTGAAGCGCCACAACGGCGCTTCTTGACAACACTGAATTTTGAGCATCGGGTACCCCATGACTGAACAATCCACCGTGAACACCTCGCCGGCCCTTGACATCAGTGTGCTGCTGCTGGGCAGCGCCGATCACGATTATCGCGCGCGCGCCACTGCCTATCTGGTTGGCCACGGCTGCCAGCCCCGGGTGGTCGACGGTGACAGTGTCGAGGATTTGTATGCGGCCCTTGCGCAGGCGCTCGAACAGCTCACAACGCCCTTCGTCGTGCTGGCCAGAGACAGCGAATTCCTTTTGCTCGATGCCTTGCGCGAAGCGCAGCAATGGCTGTCGGCGCATCCACAGGTGCAGGGTGCCCAGGGCTATGCACTCGGCATGCGCCCAGGTAACAGCACGGTGAGCTATCACCGTTTGGGCGAAACTGCCCATCAGCAGGTACCGGGCGATGTCCGCGAACGCTTGTTGCAACACGCTCTGAGCGGCTTGCAGCCCTGGCGCGCGGTGCTGCGGGTGGACGCCTTGCGTGCTGCGCTGGCCGAGTCGCCGAGAACTCTTGAGGGCGAGGACTGGTTGCTGGGTCTGTCCTTTGCCTTGCTTGGCCAGGGCGAGATCCACGTGCTCGAACAGACCATGGTGGTCAGTGAATGCTTCGAGCAGCCGCTCGATGCCGATGCGCTGGCGCCAGCGGTGCGCGCGCTGCGTCAGTGGGATGAGCAGCAGGGCGGTGTTTTCGCTGATGAGGACGGCTTTGCCATCTTGCGCCAGTTTGTCCTGACCACCGGCTCGATTGGCGCTGCGCCGTTGCTGTTCGTCTCACCCTGGGCCAGCGTCGTCCACGAGCCGGTACGCAGTTTTGAAGCGCGCCAATACGTTGAACTGCCTTACTACAATGCCAAGTTGTTCAAGCAACTGTCGGCACTGGAGTTCCTGCTTCACGCCTGGCCGGTCGGCAAAGCCCATGTGCGGGCAGTGGAGGGCGCTTGGGTACGTCAGCGCGACTTGCTGCAACAGCACCCCAGCGACAACCTTGGCACGCTGCGTGGGCGTTACTGGCAGGCACTCTCGATCAACATGTTCGCACCTCAGGTCTGCCAGCTGCTGCTCGATGTATTGACGGAGGACAACGATCAACAGCGCCGCGAGCTCGAGTGCTGGCTGGCCCTGCTGGAGCAGGTCGGCGCCCCGCAGTTGTCGCAGCGTCTGGCCCGCACGCCATCCGGCGGTATTCTGCAGGCGCTTGCCGAGGCAACCCTTGATGCGTCAGGCCGCAAGCGCGTACAGGCGCATTTGGCTGCTGCCAAGGCGGTGCCTCTGGCACTCTTGGTGGTTGATCTTGAGGACGATAACGAGGCCTTGCAGCGCACCTTCGACAGCATCGCTGGCAGCGGTCTGCGCGACTTTCATATCGTCGTGCTGAAGGCCGGCAACTTGCCGGCGATCACGACTGCGCGCGACACCTTGCACTTCGTCAAGGTCACTGCCGAGAGCGTCGTGTCCCACCTCAACCAAGTCACTCGGCAGCTGCCATGCGACTGGCTGATGCTGTTGCAGGCCGGCGACGAATTGGCCGGTAGTGGCTTGCTGCGGCTACAGGTCGAATTGACGCAGGCGCCGGACTGCAAGGCGGTCTGTGGCAATGAAGTGCAACGCGACAGTGAGGGTCGGTTGATCGCGATCCAGCGCCCGGGGGCTGATGTCGACTTGCTGCGCAGTCGTCCCGAACTGATGGCGCCGCACTGGCTGATCCGCCGTGAGGTATTGCTGGAGATCGGCGGCTACCGCGATGCCAGCCGTCAGGCGCTTGATTTCGATGTGTTGCTGCGCTTGGTTGAAACGCACGGCATGGGCGGTTTAGGGCATGTCGAGGAGTACCTGGTAGTCGGCCGCAACAACGGTGAGGCAATGCTGCCCGATGCACTGCTCACGCTTGACCGGCACCTGCTCCAGTTGGGTTATCGCGGCCAGGTCGCGCAAGGGCCGCAGGGTCGACTGCAGATCGATTTCCGCCATCCAGGCACGCCACTGGTGAGTATTCTGCTCGCCGCCGGCGATGACATGCAGCAATTGGCGAGCAGCCTGGCGAGCATTCAGCAGCGGACCCGCTATCCGCGTTATGAAGTGTTGGTCGTGACTCAAGGTGAGCAGCGCCTTGAAGCCAATTTGGGCGGCCGCGCGCGAATGCTCGCCTGCCCTGCCGAATCACTTGCAAGCCGGCTCAACATGGCGGCCAACGAAGCGCGCGGTGAGTACCTGGTGCTGCTCAGCGACCGCAGCCAGGTTGCAACGCCGGGCTGGATCGAGGCACTGCTCAATCAGGCGCAACGTCCTGAGGTCGGGGTGGTGGGCTGTCAGATGCATGACGGCGCGGGCCATGTCAGCCACGCCGGCTACGAGCTGCTCGAAAACCGCCAGGTCCATGCCAGCTGGCTGGGCTGTGGCGACAGCACCGAGGCGCTTGGGCTGGACGTGGTGCGCGGCTGTCATGCAGTTAGCGCTGATGGCTTGATGGTGCGCAAGCAGGTGCTCGATGCGTTGGGCGGGCTGAGCCTGGAGCAACCGCTGGATATCGCCCTGTGCCTGCAGGTCGCGCAGGCCGGTCTGCTGGTACTGATGGCGCCCCAGGCGCAGTTGTTCAACCCGGCACTGCCGGTATTGGCCGAGGCCTCGCTGCAAGCACTGACGGCGCAGATGCCCTGGGCGTTCACCCGTGCTGTGGCTACCGATGGCAGCGCGGGTATCGCCCAGCCGGCAACCTCGTCCGGGCCACGCTGGTTGCACGAGCTGGCCTGATTGACGGCAATCAACCAAGCCGGGCGCTGCCCGGCTTTTTTGTGCGCGTTGGCAGACATCTTGCTTCGTGCCCGTGAATACAAGCAAGTGTTGGATTTCTGACTAGGCCAAGCCATGGCCGAGCCCGCATCGGTGTACGCGCCAGCGCTTTCAGCAAATCCGTCATGACGTCAATTAGCAGGAGACATCTTGAACGATTCTCGACGTATCAAGGGCAAGCATGTAGCCATCGATTACGACGCTACCCGCGCCTTCTTCGAATCACGGGGCAAGCGCGAGTACGCCAACGTGCTGAGCGCGACCATGTACCAGGATCACAACGCTGAGCTGGTGGAAAAGCGCGATCAGGCCGAAAAAGCCGCGATGGCCGACATCCTCGGCCTGGGCCAGGTACAGCGGATTCTGGACATCGGTTGCGGCACCGGGCGCTGGGGCTGGTATCTGGCCAGCAACTGTCAGGGGCTTGAGTATCTGGGCCTGGACTTCAGCGCCAGCCTGATCGAAAAAGCTCAGCGAGAGATCGTCAAGCGGCAGTTGGCGGGCCTGCATTTTCAGGTCATGTCGGCAACTGATATCCAGCCTCAGGCGCTGCTGCTGCAAGCGCCTTTTGACCTGGCGTTGATCTCCGGGCTGTTGATCTATCTGAACGATGCCGACTGCATCAAGGTGCTGCGTGATGCCGCGCAACTGATCGTTTCCGGCGGCGGCATCTACCTGCGTGAGCCGGTGGGTGTCAGCGAGCGCTTCACCCTTGACCGGTTCTACTCCGAAGAACTCGCCGACGAATACTCTGCGATCTATCGCACCGCCGACGAGCTGCGCAAACTGATGGCGCAGGCCTTCGAGGGCCTGGGCATATTCGTCGAGCACGAAGGCTTTCTGTTCCCCGAAGGCCTGGAAAAACGTGCAGAGACGCGGCAGTACTTCTTCGTCCTGCGCCGTCAAGGAACCGAGCTATGACCACCGCGTACTGCTTCGATCTCGATGGCACCCTGACCCGTCAGGAGCTGTTGCCGCTGATTGCCACCTCGGTGGGGCTGGAAGACGAGATCAGCGCCCTGACTCAGGCCACCATCGCCGGCCTGCTGCCGTTCGACAAGTCGTTCAAGCTGCGCGTCAGGCTGCTGCGCGATGCGCGCCTGGACTGGATTCACGCTGCGCTCGATCAACACGTCGAGTTCGATCCGGCCATTCTCGACTTCATCCGTCGCCACCCTGAGCAGGCGTTCGTGGTGACCGGCAACCTCGACCTGTGGGTAAAGCCTGTGCTCGACAAGCTCGGCATCCATAGCTTCAGCTCGACTGCGCGCCTCGACGGGCACGGCCAGCTGGATGGGGTCGAGCACATTCTGCACAAGGGCGATGCGGTCAGCAGCTTGCGTTCGCGCTTTGACCGCATCGTCGCGGTGGGCGAGGGCATGAACGATGTGCCGATGTTCGAAGCCGCTGACTGGCGCATCGCCTTTGGCGGTGTTCATCAGCCGAACAAAGAGCTGGTCAAACTGAGTGATTTCGTTACCTACGATGGGAAGGCTCTATGTCGCCTGTTAAGCACGCTGTAATCTGCGCCGCCGGGATTGGCTCGCGGTTGGGGCTTAACAAGCCCAAATGCCTGGTCGAAGTTGCCGGGCGCTCGTTGCTTGACTGGCATCTTGAGCGCCTGCAATGGGCCGAAAGCGTCTGGCTGGTGGTCGGCTTTCAGGAAGAAGAGGTGATCGCCCACGCCATCGCCTTGCGCCCCGACCTGATCGTCGTGCGCAACCCCGACTACGCCCGCACCAACACGCTGCAGAGCATCTACCGCGTATCCCGCCATCTCGATGAGCGCCTGCTGGTGCTCGACGCCGATACCGTCATGGATTCACGCAGTTTCGAGGCGTTCCTGCAGGCGGCCAACGACAACGAACAGCTGATCGGCGTTTCGCCCTACCTGACCAGCGATGGCGTGCGCGTACAGCTCGACGACAGCGGCACGCAGGTGCTCGGTTTCACCCGCGAGCCGCATTACGCGGTGGAGTGGACCGGCATTGCCGTGATCAAGCCGCAGATCGTGGTTGATCAGCCGATCTTCGTTTATCAAGCGCTGGAAGCCTGCTTGCCGTTGCCCGCCTTCAAGTTGAAGGCGTTCGACATCGACACCACAGCAGATCTGGATATGGCACGTAAAGTCTTTGCGAATCAGTGGGGCGACAATGAGTAATAACCAACAGGGTCAGGTAGCGCGGCAGTTCTGGAGCCAGACCGAGCGCGGCCAAATCGGCCCGGCGCAGCTCTATGAACGCCAGCGTGATTGCCTGCTGACGCACGTTTTGCCGTCGCTGCCGGCAGATGCCCAGGTGCTCGACATTGGCTGCGCAGATGGTGAATTCAGCTTGCTCTTTGCCCAGGCCGCGGCACGGGTGGTGGCGTTCGATGTGGGTGAAAAGCTGATCGACCAGGCGCGCCAGAAAGCCCGCGAGCAACAGATCGACAACGTCGAATTCCACGTTGCCGACGTTTTCCAGTTCTCTTGCGAAGAGCGTTTCGATGCGGTCAGCCTGATGGGTGTATTGACCACCATCAGTGACGATACTGCAGCCGCCCGGGTGGTGTTGCGTGCGCTGGCGCTGCTCAAACCGGGCGGGCAACTGATCCTGAAGGACTCGGTGCTGCTGCAAGGCAGTGAAGCGCGGACCTTGCTCAACGATCAGTACGAAGCCAAGTATCGCCCCGAGTCGCGCTACCTGGCGCTGATTCGTTCACTCGGCCTGCGCGAGGTGGCGCGGCATCCGCTGTTGACCATGCACAACTGTGGCCAGACCAGTGTGCTGTATGTGTTCCAGCCAGTGCTCAGTGAGTCCGCCGCGCTGCCCATCGCCGGGCTGCGCGTGGCCTGCTACGGCAGCATGCCGTTCCACTTCCGCTCGCTGCGGCCGCTGGCTGCCTGTTTTGAAACGAGCCTGCTGAGCCTGTCGATCGAAGAGGTGATGCAGTGGCAGCCGCAGGTGATCGTGGTTGCCGATGGCTGGTCGGTGGAATTCTGGCGCGATTACTGCGATGCCCATCAGGTGCTGCTGATCGGTATGCGCCATGGTTCGGTGACCCGTTATGGCTTTGCCGAGCAGCAGTACAACCATGCCGATTATCTGTGTGGCAGTGTCTGGGATATCGAAGACACGCTGCTCTCCAACGTGCACCCGCGCCACGGCTTCCTGTTGACCGGCAACGCCTGGGTCGATCAGGTGTTCCGGCTGCCCGCACGGCCACTCAGCGATGCTCAGCCGACCATTCTGTTCGCGCCGACCTACAACCCGGAAATCAGCGCGGCGGTGTACTTCGGTGAGCGTATTGTGCCGCTGATCCGTTCGGTCTATCCCCGTGCGCGAATCATCATCAAACCGCACCCGGCCATCGTCCAGCATGAACACAGCTTTGTGGTCGACAAGGCGCTGTTCCGTGACTTGATGAGCAAGTGGCGCCTGCAGGTCGCTGCCGACCCGCTGCTGGAATTGGTCGACGACCCTGAAGCGAGCATTGCCGACAGCTTTGCCGAGGCCGACATTCTGGTGGCCGACCGCTCGTCCCTGCTGTTTGAATTCATGGCGCTGGATCGCCCGATCCTGCTCTATTCCAGCGAAGCGCGGGTCGGCCATTGGGAGTACAACCCTGACGCACCGGGCAATGCCTGGCGTGATATCGGCATGGAGTTTAGCGACGATCAGGCGTTCCTCGAACTGCTGGGCGACGCGTACAACTTGCATCAGACCCGTTGCCGGGCTGCCCAGCGCGAGCGCGTGCAGCAATTGTATGGCGACTTTGCCGACGGCCGCAGTGCTGAGCGGGTGGCATCTGCCATCGCTCAGGCGCCACGCCTGCATGTGGTCATCGATGGTCGCCACGGCGCTGACGCAGCGCAGTTGTACCAGGCATTTGAGCAGACCCTGGCGTTCAAGCACATCAGCCTGCTCGGCAGCCAGGCCGAGGCCCAGCAGTGGTTAGCAGCACGCGCCGCGACCCCCGGCGCAGACCATAGCTACCTGCTGGTCGATGGCGACTTTGCCGGTATCCCTGGCAGCGCCCATCAGATCAGCGACGGCCTGGCCGCGCTGGCCGCCGGTGCGCTGGATGGGTTGGCGCTGAATCACTCGGGTGTCTTGCCGGTCGAGGCTCCTGCAGCCGACAGCCAGGCCTGGGTGCGCCAGCGCCTGCGTGCGGCCTTGCAGCAATGGCAGGGGCAAAAGGCTTGGCAACTGCTGCCTGCGCATACCTTGCAACGCAGTTTCGAGCAGTTGCCGTCGGCAGTCGACGACGAGGTCTTCAGCACCCTGTGGCAAACCCTGAGTGCTGGCGGGCAACAAGCCCAGTGGCAAAGCGACAAGCTCAATGTCGTTTTGCGTGGGTGGATCCTGCGCATCGTCGGCGGTACGGCAGGCCGCTACTTTGTAGGGCAGAACGCAGCGTTGCAGTTGACCCCGGCGGTCATCGGCCAGGCGCCGTCGACGGCAGCCGTGGAAGTGCTGCTCGGTGCCTTGCCGGGCCAGCAATATGACGTGTTCCCGTTCACCACCCAGGTCTGGGTCAACGGCCGCTACCTGACCGAGATCACCCTTGGCAACGATGGCGCGCAGCGCCTGCTGCTGCCGTACCAGCCCAACGAGTACGGCGTGACCGATATCGAACTGCGCAGCAGTGGCGCCTTCCCGGGGATGTCCGGGCTGGCCGGGCCGCTGTCGTTGCAGCTGGCGTTCGTTGGCCCGGCAGCGGTGGCCGCGCCTGCGCGGGCGCATATCCACCAGATCTTCTATTCGGACGAAACCCGTGCGTTGCTTGAGCCAGGCTACACGCCGCTGGACAACGTCGGTCAGCGCCCGGACTGGGCTGAATACTGGCCAATGCGCAAGCTGCTGATGGACAAGCCGCTCGACGAGAATGCCTTCTACGGTGTGCTCTCGCCGCGCTTCAAGCAGAAGACCGGGCTCGATGCCGAGCACGTGTTGCGCTTCGTCGAGTCGGCGCCAGATGACGCTGACGTGTTGCTGTTCCCGGTGTTCTTCCCGGACGGCGCGCGTTACGAAAACATCTTTATCCAGGCGCTGGTGCATCACCCCAATATTTGGCCGGTCTGCGTCGAGATGGCCCGCCAGGTGGCCCCAGGCGTCGATCTCGAAACCCTGGTGATGGACTCGAAGCAAGCGCAGTTCTGTAATTACTTTATTGCCAAACCGCGCTTCTGGCGGCATTGGTTCAGCAAGGCAGAGAGCATCTTCCAGGCGGCTGAGCTGGCCCGTGACGGGCAGTGGTCTACGCCTTACGGCCAGGCGCTGAACACGCCAACCCTGCATCGCGGTACGCAGGGTTACGAGTGCAAGGTGTTTGTCATGGAGCGCCTGCTGTCGTTGCTGCTGGCGACCGATTCGCAATGGCGAGTACACGTCAATGCCGCCATGCTGCCGAGCGCATCCGATGGCGGGTTCACCCCGCAGTTGATCGAACTCGACCAGTTGAAGAGCCGCCTGCGCGAAGCGGATACCGCCGAAGGGCGTCAGGCTTACCTGCAGCTGCGCGAGCAAGTGTTCTGTGAAATCTATGCGCAACCGATCGCCGAGATCATCGCCAATGGCGGCCAGGTAGCAACCGCAACCGAGCAGCTCCAGGCGGCCATGCGTCAGTTCCCGCTGCTGCCGGCAGCACTGGACGTGCCGGCCTGGCTTGCCGAGCGCACGCCGACCGCGGCGCAGCAGGTGCTGATCGATGAGCGCCTGGCCAGTGGCATGCCTAGGATCGGCGTGCTGGTGCTGGATCGCGAAGGCGATGCCGATCGCCTCGACCTGACCTTGCGCAGCTTGAGCCCCGAGCACAACCGCTATCCAGGCCTAAGCATCGTGGTCTTGTCGGCCCTGGAGCTTGGCGCAGCAACCAGCGCTCAGGACAAGCTGCATATCCTGCGCATTGGCAGCGAGCCTCTCCATCCGCTGATTGATCAGGCAGTTCGCGAGGCAGGTTTTGACTGGTTCATGCTGGTCGAGGCGGGCAGCGAATTCACCGCCAGCGGCCTGCTGGTGGCAGCTCTGGATATGCTCGGTGCGCCCGGGCTGCGTGCTGTTTACGGCGACGAGGTGCTGCGTGTGCCAGGTGTCGGCGAGCAGTTGGCGATGCGCCCGGGGTTGAATCTGGACATGCTGCTCAGCCTGCCCGGCGTGATGGCTCGGCACTGGCTGTTCAGCCGGGATGCCTGGCTGCAGTTGGGCGGCTTCAATGCCGAGGCGGGGACGGCGGTCGAGCTTGACCTGATCTTGCGCCTGATCGAAGACCAGGGTCTGGAGGGACTTGGTCACGTCAGCGAGCCGCTGCTGATCAGTGACAGTCGAGCACTGCTCGATTGCCCGGACCACCGCGCGACTATCGAGCGTCATCTGCTTGCCCGAGGCTTCGAGGGGGCGGCAGTGGCAGGGCGAGTGCCGGGTCACTACGAGCTGAACTACGGCGTCGGCGAAAGTGCGCTTGTGAGTATTCTGGTTTCGACCGAGTACGGCCTGGAGCGAGTCCGCCGGTGCCTGGACACCATCCTCGAAAAAACCACCTACCGCACCTTCGAGGTAGTGCTGTTGGATCAGGGCGCTGAGGACCCGGACCTGCAAGCCTGGCTTGACGGTGTCGAGCAATTGGGTGGGCAACTGATCAAGGTGGTGCGCCTGCCCGCTGACTTGTCGTCGGTGCAGGTGCGCAATGTCGCTGCCCAGCAGGCGCAAGGTGAGTTGCTGCTGTGGCTGCACGCGGGTATCGCGGTGCTGGAGACCGATTGGCTGCAGCAACTGGTCAACCATGCATGCCGTCAGGAAGTCGGGGTGGTCGGTGCCAAGTTGCTGGCCAGTGACTGTACCGTGCGCCATGGTGGCCTGGTACTGGGCCTGGACGGCACGGTGGGGCGCGTGTTCCGAGACCTGCCGATGGCGGGGGCGGGCTATCTGCAGCGGCTGCTGGTCGATCAGAACCATGCCGCGGTCAGCGGTCACTGCATGATGATGGGCAAGGCGTTGTTCATGGAGGCCGGTGGTTTCGACGAAAGCCCCGAGCTGGCCGCCTGGGCTGATGTCGACTTGTGCCTGCGGCTGCATGCTGCGGGTTATCTGAATGTGTGGACGCCGCGCGCTGCGCTGTTGATCAGCGAGACCGTCGAGCCTGCCATCACCCACGAGCAGGAGCAGGCGCTGTACACCCGCTGGTTGCCGCTGCTGGCACGCGATCCGGCGTACAGCACGCACTTCGCGCTAAGCGCAGGCAAGGCGTTTCAGGTTGCCCCGAGCCGCCTGAGCTGGGACCCGTTGTCGTCGTGGCAGCCGCTGCCGAAGGTCCTTGCCTGCGCCGTTGAAGGCGAAGCTGTGCAGCGCACTGACGAGCCACTGCAAGCGTTGCGACGGGCTGGCCTCGCCGACGGTGCAACGATCCAGACTCAGCTGTCGGTAACTGAGCTGGAGCGCTATGCGCCGGACAGCGTTGTGCTGCAAACCCCGCTTGGCCATATGCAGATCGAGCGTCTGCAGCGTTTGTCGGCGTTCTCGCGCGCGTTCAAGGTGCTCGAGCCAGTGCTGGCGCTGGGTGGCGAGAGCGGCCTGGCACACGATCAGTTGCGCGGCCTGCAGCTTGCCTTTGCCGACCGTCTGGTGGTGGCCAATGAGGCCCTGGCAGATGCCCTGGCCGCTAGCCACTCCTCCATTGTGGTCGTGCCCGACATGCTCGATCCGCAGCACTGGAGCAACCTCGGCGGACGTCGCCGGATCAGCGCCAAGCCGCGCGTCGGTTTGATCGGCGACGCAGCTGATGGCAGTAACCTGGCGGTTGTCGAGGAGTTGGTCATGAGCCTGGCTGGCGAAGTCGAGTGGGTGTTGCTTGGCAACTGCTCGGACGTGTTGCGTCCGTATCTGACGGAGCGCCATACGGGCCTGCGGCAGACTGGCTATGCGCAGCAGTTGGCTCGGCTTGATCTTGACCTGGCGCTGGCGCCGCTGCGACCAGGGCTGTTGCGCAACAGCCAGAGCAGCTTGCGTCTGCTCGAGCTGGGCGCGTGTGGCGTGCCGGTGATCAGCAGCGCCCATGCCTGCGACCGCGGCGAGTTGCCCGTCACTCTGGTGGACGAGCGCCTGGGCGATTGGCTGGACGCTGTGCGCATGCACCTGCACGACCTGGACGCCACTGGGCGGCTGGGGGATGCACTGCGCGCTCAGGTACTGCAACATTGCATGCTTGAAGGTGAAAACCTGCAGCGCTGGCGCAAGGCCTGGCTGGCTGATTGACGTGCGGCGCGCAACGTCGGCCTGCAATTGACTGCAGGCCGGCGTTGCGCGTGCCGATGCGCCGGTGCAACGCCGTTGCTGCGTAGCGTGACGTATTTGTCACAACCGTGACTTGGCAGTCGGAACGCGCATCTCTACTCTATAGAGTCAGCGGGTAGCCATGCCGGCGCGGCATGCACGACTAGCGGCCACGGCCCCACGCCCGCCTATTTTTGCCATTTCCATCGGGAAGCCACAATGATTGGCATCAAAAGCATCGCCAGCTACGTACCTGTCGAGGGCGTTGACAATTACGCTCAGGGTGCGAAGTTCGGTAAGGATCAGGATTTCATCTTCGGCAAGATCGGTTCGACTTTCTTGCCGCGCAAGGCTCAGGAGCAGGAAACCTCCGACCTCTGTGTCGAGGCCGCCAAGGCCCTGTTCGCGGGCAACCCGGCGCTGGATCCGGCGTCGATAGATGTAGTGATTGTCGTCACCCAGAACGGTGACGCCGAAGGGCTGCCGCATACCGCTGCCATCGTTCAGCACAAGCTCGGCCTGGCAACCCATGTAGCTGCTTTCGACATTTCTTTAGGCTGCTCGGGCTACGTCTACGGTCTGTACGCCATGAAGGGCTTCATGGAAGCCGCAGGCCTGAAGAATGGCCTGCTGATCACGGCCGATCCGTATTCGAAAATCGTAGATCCGGAAGATCGCAACACCACAATGCTGTTTGGCGATGCCGCCACCGCTACCTGGATGGGCGAGGATGCCCGCTGGCAGTTGGGCAAGGCACTGTTTGGCAGTGACGGCGCCGGCGCCGAGCATTTGCGCACCACTGACGGCAAGTTCTTCATGAACGGGCGTCAGGTGTATAACTTCGCCTTGGTGAAGATCCCTGCGCATCTGCAGCAACTGCTCGATGCCAGCGCGTTGCAGGCCACTGACATCGATCTGTATTGCCTGCATCAGGGCAGTGCAGCGATCGTCGATGCGGTGTCCTTGCGTTTCAATGAGGGCGAGCACAAGCAGCGCTTCGTCAAGGATATGGTCGAGACCGGCAATACGGTCTCGTCGAGCATTCCGCTTTTGCTGGAGAAGCACGTGCTGGGCTCGCAGCATCGACGCGTAGCCTTGAGCGGCTTTGGTGTTGGCCTGTCATGGGGTTCGGCGATCATCGAGCGCCACGACTGACGGCACCCGCCGAGCGGGTGAACAAGCGCCGCCTTTTCAGGCGGCGTTTTTATTGGGTGTGCCGACGTCTGAAACTTGGCGTCAACTCCTTGATTTCATTGGGCTGGCCGGATGCCACTAAAATTTGTTGAAAATCCGCTAAAGCAATGAGCTGTGACGACGATAACTATTACGAAGGTTCTCTGTGCCGCACCGGGCGAATTGCCAAGGCCGGAAGCCGTAGTACCCAATTAACGAGGAATTCGTCATGGCTTTGACCGTTAACACCAACACTACTTCCCTGAACGTTCAGAAGAACCTGAACCGTGCTACCGACGCGCTCAGCACTTCGATGACTCGTCTGTCTTCCGGCCTGAAAATCAACAGCGCCAAAGACGATGCTGCTGGCCTGCAGATCGCTAACAAAATGACCTCGCAGATCCGCGGTCAGACCATGGCAATCAAAAACGCCAACGACGGTATCTCCATCGCCCAGACCGCTGAAGGCGCGATGCAAGAGCAGACCAACATCCTGCAGCGTATGCGTGAACTGGCTATCCAGTCGCGAAACGACACCAACAGCCCAGAAGACCGTGAATCTCTGGACAAAGAATTCCAGTCGATGGCTTCCGAGCTGACTCGTATCGCCAACAGCACCCAGCTGAACGGCAAGAACCTGCTGGACGGTTCGGCTTCGACCATGACCTTCCAGGTCGGCTCGAACACCGGCGGCGTCAACCAGATCACCATCAACCTGAGCCAGAAGTTCGACGCCGCCTCGCTGGGTGTCACCTCGGGTATCAACATTCAGGGTTCCAGCTCCACCCTGGCTGAAACCAACTTCAGCGCCGCTGTAGGTGCAATCGACGACGCTCTGGCAATCATCAACAGCAACCGTGCTGACCTGGGTGCTTCGCAGAACCGTCTGACCAGCACCATCAACAACCTGCAAAACATTAACGAAAACGCCGAAGCCGCCCGTGGCCGTGTACAGGACACCGACTTCGCTGCTGAAACCGCTCAGCTGACCAAGCAGCAGACTCTGCAGCAAGCGTCGACTTCGGTTCTGGCCCAGGCCAACCAGCTGCCATCCGCTGTACTGAAACTGCTTCAGTAATCGCTGATGGTCATCGGCGGGGGAGTGCACATTGAGGCGCTTCCCCGCCTTTTCGTTACGAGGTGGTAGGCATGGACATGAGCGTCAAGCTGAACCTGTCTTACCCGGCCGTGCGTCCGGCCGAGCAGGTCGCCGACAAGCCCGTTACCGATACAGCGGTGACCCGTGCGGCGGATACCTACCGAGTCGCTGATGCGAAAGAGCCTTCATCGGTGATCGATGCCGAACAGGTGCGCAAAGCGGTATCGGAAATCGAAAAATTCTTGAGCACCTCTCGACGCAATCTGGAATTCTCCACCGATGAAGATTCCGGCAAGATAGTGGTCAAGGTCATCGCCAGCGAGACCGGTGAGCTGATTCGTCAGTTGCCCTCGGAAGAGGCGCTGCGCATTGCCAGCAGCCTGAGCGATGTCAATAGTCTGTTGTTCGACGCCAAGGCATAATTGGCGTCGAGTGTTGCAGCAATGAATAGAGGCGGCTCTGCACTAGCGGAGCTGCCGCACAAGTAGAGAGGGACACTACCATGGCAAGCTCGATCGTTTCCGACTTGGGTCTTGGCTCCGGGCTGAACATCACCAACATCGTCAAGGTGCTGGTGCAGTCCGACACGGCTGCCAAGACCGCGCAGTTGGCCCGGCAGTCCAGCTACAACAGTGCCTATATCTCCGGTGTTGGAGCCCTGCGCAGTGCCCTCACTGCTTTTACTACCGCCATGGGCAAGCTCAACGACAAGACGGCGCCGTCGTTCAATGCGTTTGCCGCGACATCGGCCAGCGACAGTGTGGTCAAAGCTAGCGCCGGCAACACTGCAGTGGCGGGAAGCTATGCCATCGAAGTGAAAAACCTTGCCACCAGCTCGAAGGTGGCCAGCCAGGCCTTCAGCGGCGGCGCCAGTGAGCCGATTCCTGCAGGCGACCTGATCATCGAGCAGGGCGGCAAGACCTACAAGGTCACCGTCGGCGACGATGCCACCCTGCAGACCGTTCGCGACCAGATCAACAAAGAGCTGGGCAGTTCGGGTTTCTCCGCCAACATCATCACTGGTGAAGATGGTGCGCGTCTGGTGCTTGGCTCAACCACCACTGGTGCTGAAAGTGACATTTCGGTCAGCGGTATCACCAAGCTGGAAATCGACGGTACCAAGTCAATGAAGGCCGAGGGGGCCGGCTACATTACCGAGGCGGCCAAGGATGCGGTGGTGCTGATTGACGGTCTGGAGGTTAAAAGCGCCTCCAACACCATCAAGGATGCCGTCAGCGGTATCAGCCTCGAGCTGACCGGCGCCAGCGTTGCCGGGGTGGCCACCAAGGTCACGGTAGCGGCCAACAACGATGGTCTGAAGACCTCGGTGCAGGCCTTTGTCGACGCCTACAACACCCTGCAGAAAGCTGTCACCGCTCTGACCAAGACCAGCACCGATGCCGATGGCAACCTGGTGCTGGGGTCGCTGACCAACGACCCGACCACGCGTTCGTTGCTCTCCGATGTGCGCGGTGTCATGTCCGAGATGGGTGGCGGTGATCGCCTGACCACCCTCAGCCAGCTGGGTATCAACACCCAGAAAGACGGTACCCTGGAATTCAACAGTACCAAGTTCACTGCAGCCATGAACGACAAGAAGCTGGGTAATGAGGTGCAGGCACTGTTCACCGGCACCAATGGCATCTTCGAGCGCATGAACAAGGCCATCGATCCGTACAACGCCGCCGATGGTAGCCTGGCCACGCGCAAGGCCAACCTGGACAAGGTTGCCAAGAACCTGACGGATCAGCAGGCTGCGCTGGATCGTCGCACCGAGTCGCTTACCGAGGCGCTGACCAAGAAATACGTTGCTCTGGACACTGCTTTGGGCAAGATGAAGGCCCAGGCTGATCAGATCACCTCGATCTTCGAAGCACTTAACGCGCAGGCCAGGAAATCCTGACCCGCCATTGCTGAACAACAAGCCCGGTAGCGTCCAACGACGCACCGGGCTTTTTATTTTGCCGCTAAAGTTTTTTGACGCGGCGGCGATATACAGGGTATACGCAACCTTTTTTGCTGGAACGAGGCAGATCCATGAACCCGATGTTGGCCCTTCGGCAGTACCAGAAAGTGAACGGCGCGGCGCAGACCTCCGAGGCCAGCCCGCATCGCCTGGTGCAAATGCTCATGCAAGGTGGTCTTGACCGCCTGGCTCAGGCCAAGGGCGCGATTGCGCGCAATGACATTGCCCAGAAGGGCATCCTGCTGGGCAAAGCCATCGACATCATCGGCGGCCTGCGTGAAGGTCTCGACCTGGAAAACCACGCCGACAGCCTGGCCGAGCTGGATAATCTGTACACCTACATGAGCCGGCGCCTGGTCGAGGCCAACCTGAAGACCGACACCGCGATCATCGACGAAGTCGCCCGCCTGCTGATCACGGTCAAGGAAGGCTGGGATGCGATCGCCGACCAACAGCCGGAAGGCTGATCCAAGGAGCGTGGCATGAGCATGGTGATCGAGCGTATCGAACAGACCCGTGAGGCGCTGCTGGCAGCGCTCGCCGGCCGCGACTGGGATGCAGTGAGCGAACTCGACCTCGAGTGCCGCCTGTGCGTCGAGGACGTGCTGTCCGAGGCCACGCACAACGAAAGCCAGGTACGTGCCAGCCTTGAGCAGCTGCTCGAGGTCTATCGGCATCTGATTGAAGTTGCAAGTGGGGAACGTCAAACTTTAGTCGACGAGATGACGCAAATCCGTCAGGCGAAAAATGCCGCCAAGGTATACCATCTGTTCAGCTGACACTGATGAGATACAAAAACTGAGCGCCATAAATTTGACTGTGCGTTTTTTTTTGACTTTACTAGTGGCTGTATTCGAATTTCAGACGTCCGAACACTGACCATTCAGTCGGAATGATGTCGAGCACGCCCTCAGGGCGCCGATATGACTAGGGAAGTTGCTATTGCATGTGGCGTGAAACCAAGATTCTCCTGATCGATGACGACAGCGCCCGCCGCCGCGATCTGGCAGTGGTTCTGAACTTTCTCGGCGAAGACAACCTGTCTTGCTCAAGCCAGGACTGGCAGCAAGCGGTAGAGTCGCTGGCCTCCAGTCGTGAGGTGCTGTGCGTACTGATTGGTGCGGTCAATGCGCCTTCCAGTGTGCAAGGGCTGCTTAAGACAGTGGCAGGCTGGGATGAGTTCCTTCCGATGTTGCTGCTTGGCGATGTTTCTGCTGCAGAGTTCCCTGAGGACCTGCGCCGCCGGGTGTTGTCCAACCTGGAAATGCCTGCCAGCTACAGCCAGCTGCTCGATTCCCTGCACCGCGCCCAGGTCTATCGCGAAATGTACGACCATGCCCGCGAGCGTGGCCGTCAGCGCGAACCGAACCTGTTCCGCAGCCTGGTCGGCACCAGTCGCGCCATTCAGCACGTGCGGCAGATGATGCAGCAGGTGGCCGACACCGACGCCAGCGTGCTGATCCTCGGCGAGTCGGGCACTGGCAAGGAAGTGGTTGCGCGTAACCTGCACTATCATTCCAAGCGCCGTGAGGCACCGTTCGTGCCGGTCAACTGTGGGGCGATCCCGGCCGAGTTGCTCGAAAGCGAACTGTTTGGTCACGAAAAGGGCGCGTTTACCGGTGCGATCACCAGTCGAGCTGGGCGCTTCGAGCTGGCCAACGGCGGCACGCTGTTCCTCGACGAGATCGGCGACATGCCGCTGCCGATGCAGGTCAAGCTGCTGCGCGTGCTGCAGGAACGTACCTTCGAGCGTGTCGGTAGCAACAAGACCCAGAGCATCGATGTGCGCATCATTGCCGCCACGCACAAGAACCTTGAGGTCATGATCGAAGAGGGCACCTTCCGCGAAGACTTGTACTATCGCCTGAACGTGTTCCCGATCGAGATGGCGCCGCTGCGCGAGCGAGTTGAAGACATCCCGCTGCTGATGAACGAGCTGATCTCGCGTATGGAGCACGAGAAGCGTGGGTCGATTCGGTTCAATTCGGCCTCGATCATGTCGCTGTGCCGGCATGGCTGGCCTGGCAACGTCCGCGAGCTGGCCAACCTGGTCGAGCGCATGGCGATCATGCATCCCTACGGTGTGATCGGGGTGTCCGAGCTGCCGAAGAAATTCCGCTACGTCGACGATGAAGACGAGCAGTTGGTCGACAGCATGCGCAGCGACCTGGAAGAGCGCGTTGCGATCAACGGCCATACGCCGAATTTCTCCAATCACGCGATGCTGCCGCCCGAAGGCCTCGACCTCAAGGACTACCTCGGTAGCCTCGAGCAAGGCTTGATCCAGCAGGCGCTGGACGACGCCAATGGTATCGTTGCGCGGGCCGCCGAGCGCTTGCGGATTCGCCGTACGACGCTGGTGGAGAAAATGCGCAAATACGGCATGAGCCGTCGTGACGGCGAGGAACAGGCAGAGGATTGACGCCTGCCGTTTCCCTTGCATAGGGCTGCAGTGCAGCCCTGATAAGCCCTCCACCCCGTTAACCCTATCTCCGGCACGGCTATTGCTATATCGCAGGCAACACACCGTTTTTATGACGGTCAGCCACGCGAGAGAGCACGATGCCCCACGCCGCCCCGATTTCCCGAGCCGCTGATCCGCAGGGTCGCATCCCGGTCGAGCAGGAAAGCCGACAGGGCCTTGAACACGCATTCGCGTTGTTCAATCAGGTTTCCAGCCAACTGAATCAATCCTACGGCATGCTCGAGGCGCGGGTGCGCGAGCTCAAGGGCGAGCTGGCTGTAGTCAGTGCGCAGCGCATGGCTGAACTGGACGAAAAGGAACGCCTGGCCAATCGCCTGCAGAACCTGCTCGACCTGTTGCCTGGCGGGGTGGTGGTGATCGATGAGCACGGCAGGGTGCGTGAGGCGAATCCTGCAGCCTGCGAGTTGCTGGGCGAGCCATTGCTCGGCGAATTGTGGCGCCAGATCATTGCCCGCAGTTTCGCTCCACGCAAGGACGACGGCCATGAAGTGTCCCTGCGCGATGGCCGCCGTGTGTCGATCGCTACTCGTTCGCTGGATGCCGAGCCTGGCCAGTTGGTCCTGTTGACCGACCTGACCGAAACCCGTCGCCTGCAGGATCAACTCGCCCGGCATGAGCGCTTGTCCTCGCTCGGGCGCATGGTTGCCTCGCTGGCGCATCAGATCCGCACGCCGCTGTCGGCGGCCATGCTCTATGCCAGCCATCTGGCGGATCCGCAGCAACAGTTGCCCAGCGAAACCCGTCAGCGCTTTGCTGGAAACCTCAAGGAGCGCCTGCACGAGCTTGAGCATCAAGTGCGCGACATGCTGGTGTTCGCCCGCGGTGAGTTGCCGCTGGCTGATCGGCTCAGTCCGAAGGGTTTGTTCCAGGCGTTGCAACAAGCCGCGCAGGTGCATGTGCAGGGCCATGCAGTGCGTTGGCAGTGCGACACCCACCTAGGAGAGTTGCTGTGCAATCGCGACACCCTGGTCGGGGCACTGCTCAATTTGCTGGAAAACGCCCTGCAGGCAAGCACGCTGCCGGTGCGGGTAAAAATTCATTTGTTCCGCCGTGGGCATGCGCTGCACCTGTGCGTCAGTGATGCTGGCTGCGGCATCGCGCCGGCGCTGCTGGCGCGCCTCGGTGAGCCGTTTCTGACCACCAAGACTACCGGTACCGGGCTCGGTCTGGCCGTGGTTCAGGCGGTGGTGCGCGCACATCAGGGCGAAGTACGCATGCGCTCGCGACTAGGTCGGGGCACCTGCGTGCAGGTGATCCTGCCGCTGCTGGGCGAGTTGCCTGGGGAGGCGCGCTGATGGGTATCAAGGTGCTGCTGGTCGAGGATGACCGGGTGCTGCGTGAAGCGCTTGGCGATACCCTCGAGATCGGCGGTTTTGCCTATCGGGCTGTGGGCAGTGCCGAAGAGGCGTTGGCCGCTGTGGCCGGTGAAGCGTTCAGTCTGGTGGTGAGTGACGTCAACATGCCGGGCATGGACGGCCATCAGTTGCTGCTGCAATTGCGCAGCAGCCATCCGCAATTGCCGGTGCTGCTGATGACCGCCCATGCTGCGGTTGAGCGTGCAGTCCAGGCCATGCGCCAAGGCGCGGTGGATTACCTGGTCAAGCCGTTCGAGCCGCAGGCGCTGTTAAGTCTGGTGGCGCGTCATGCTGGCGGTCGCGTCGGCGGAGCCGATGAAGACGGCCCGGTGGCATGCGAGCCGGCCAGCCGGCGCTTGCTGGAGCTGGCTGCGCGAGTCGCCCAGAGTGATTCGACGGTGTTGATTTCCGGCGAATCGGGTACCGGCAAGGAGGTCTTGGCGCAGTACATCCATCGCCAGTCCGCGCGAGCGGCGCAGCCGTTTGTGGCGATCAACTGCGCAGCAATCCCGGACAACATGCTCGAGGCAACCTTGTTCGGCCACGAGAAGGGTGCCTTCACCGGCGCCATTGCCGCTCAGCCAGGCAAATTCGAGCAGGCCGATGGCGGTACCTTGCTCCTTGACGAGATTTCCGAAATGCCGCTGGGCTTGCAGGCCAAGCTGCTGCGGGTGTTGCAGGAGCGGGAAGTGGAGCGGGTGGGTGGACGCAAGCCGATCGCGCTGGATATTCGCGTGCTGGCTACCACCAACCGCGACCTGGGCGCTGAAGTAGCGGCGGGGCGCTTCCGCGAAGACCTGTTCTATCGATTGTCGGTGTTCCCCTTGGCCTGGTGCCCGCTGCGCGAGCGCAGCGGCGATATTCTGCCGCTGGCCGAGCGCCTGCTGGCGCGCCATGTGGCGAAGATGAAGCACGCGCCGGTCCGGTTGTCTGCCGAGGCGCGCCACTGCCTGCAGAACCATCCGTGGCCGGGCAACGTGCGCGAACTCGACAATGCCCTGCAGCGGGCGCTGATTCTGCAGCAGGGCGGCTTGATCGAGGCGGCGGATTTTTGTCTGGGTGGGGTCATTGCCTTGTCTGCACCGGCAGCGCTGGTCGCGCCTGCACAGGCAGTCACTAGCGATTCGCCTGCTGATTCCGGGGTGTTGGGCGATGACCTGCGCCGGCACGAATTCCAGATGATCATCGACACCCTGCGCGCCGAGCGCGGACGGCGCAAGGAAGCGGCCGATCGACTGGGCATCAGTCCACGTACCCTGCGCTACAAGCTGGCGCAGATGCGCGATGCAGGCCTTGATGTCGAGGCCAGCCTGTTCGGCTGATTCACCTTAATTAACCCGCTTACAGGATGGCTGGCATCGCTCTTGCTAGCACCAGCCTATCCGCTGCATGAGTGTCAAAAAAATGCGGCCGCCGGAGAGAGAAGTTCATGAGCCAAGGTGTTGAATTCAATCGTCTGATGTTGGACATGCGGTCCATGCAGGCCGATGCCATGTCCCTGCCCAAAGTGGCAGCTGCGCCTGAGCTGGCGCCAGGGCAGAGCAGTTTTGCCGACATGCTCGGCCAGGCCATTGGCAAGGTCCATGAAACCCAGCAGGCCTCGAGCCAGCTCGCCAACGCTTTCGAAATTGGCAAGAGCGGCGTGGACCTGACCGACGTGATGGTTGCTTCACAAAAAGCCTCGGTGTCATTCCAGGCGTTGACCCAGGTGCGCAACAAGCTGGTTCAGGCGTACCAGGACATCATGCAGATGCCGGTTTGAGGACTAATTGACTCATGGCCGAAGCAGTCGTCGATAACGCCCCCGCCAAGAGCGGGCCGCCAGTGGCCAAGCCGCCGCTGTTCGGCATGTCGTTCCTGGAAAACATCTCGCGGATGCCCGCCTTGCGTCAGGTCGGCCTGTTGGTCGGGCTGGCTGCCAGTGTGGCTATCGGCTTTGCCGTGGTGCTCTGGTCGCAGCAGCCGGACTACCGGCCGCTGTATGGCAGCCTGGCCGGCATGGACACCAAGCAGGTCATGGAAGTGCTTGGCGCCGCCGACATCCCCTACAACGTGGAGCCCAACTCCGGCGCTCTGCTGGTCAAGGCCGACGACCTCTCCCGTGCGCGCCTGAAACTGGCAGCCGCTGGCGTGGCGCCAAGCGACGGCAACGTCGGCTTCGAGATGCTCGACAAAGAGCAGGGTCTGGGCACCAGCCAGTTCATGGAGGCGACCCGCTACCGGCGCAGCCTGGAAGGCGAGCTGGCGCGCACCGTGTCGAGCCTGAACAACGTCAAGGCCGCGCGCGTCCATCTGGCGATCCCGAAAAGCTCGGTATTCGTGCGCGACGAGCGCAAGCCAAGTGCGTCGGTACTGGTCGAACTGTATCCGGGCCGTGCGCTGGAGCCGGGCCAGGTGATGGCGATCGTCAATCTGGTGGCGACCAGCGTGCCGGAACTGGACAAGACCCAGGTCACCGTGGTCGACCAGAAAGGCAACCTGCTCTCCGATCAACTGCAGGACTCTTCGCTGACCATGGCCGGCAAGCAGTTCGATTACAGCCGACGCATGGAAGGCATGCTCACCCAGCGTGTGCACAACATCCTGCAGCCAGTGCTGGGTAATGACCGCTACAAGGCCGAAGTGTCGGCCGATGTCGACTTCAGTGCAGTCGAGTCGACCTCCGAGCAGTTCAACCCTGATCAGCCAGCCCTGCGCAGCGAACAGTCGGTCGACGAGCAGCGCACCAGCAGCCAGGGGCCGCAAGGCGTGCCGGGTGCTCTGAGCAACCAGCCGCCAGCTGCCGCTGCCGCACCGCAAAACGCCACCGCCGCGGCAACCCCAGCGGGTGCCATTCAGCCTGGCCAGCCATTGCTGGATGCCAATGGCGCGCAGATCATGGACCCGGCCACCGGCCAGCCTATGCTCGCACCGTACCCGGCCGACAAGCGCAAGCAGTCGACCAAGAACTTCGAGCTGGACCGCTCGATCAGCCATACCCGTCAGCAACAGGGCCGCCTCAGCCGCCTGTCGGTGGCAGTGGTAGTGGATGATCAGGCCAAGCTCGATGCTGCGACTGGCGAAACCACCCGTGCACCGTGGGGCGCCGAAGATCTGGCGCGCTTCACCCGCCTGGTCCAGGACGCGGTGGGCTTCGATGCGAGCCGTGGCGACAGCGTGACCGTGATCAACGTACCGTTCGCCGCTGATCGCAGCCCTGAAATCGCCGATATCCCGTTCTACTCGCAGCCCTGGTTCTGGGACATCATGAAGCAGATGATGGGTGTGCTGTTCATTCTGGTGTTGGTGTTCGGCGTATTGCGTCCGGTGCTCAACAACATCACCGGCGGTGGCAAGCAGTCTGCTGCCGACGGCGACATGGAGCTGGGTGGGATGATTGGTCTGGATGGCGATCTGGCCAACGACCGTGTCAGCCTGGGTGGCCCGCAAAGCATTCTGTTGCCAAGCCCGAGTGAGGGATATGAGGCGCAGTTGAACGCAATCAAAGGCCTGGTGGCCGAAGACCCGGGCCGTGTCGCCCAGGTCGTGAAAGAGTGGATCAACGCCGATGAGTGATAACCGAGCCGTTACCGCCAAACTGAGCCGCACCGACAAGGCCGCGATCCTGCTGCTGTCGCTGGGCGAAACCGATGCCGCGCAGGTCCTGCGCCATATGGGCCCCAAGGAAGTGCAGCGAGTCGGTGTGGCCATGGCGCAGGTGGGCAATATCCACCGCGACCAGGTCCAGCAGGTGATGAGCGAGTTCGTCGAAATCGTCGGCGAGCAGACCAGCCTTGGCGTCGGCTCCGACGGCTACATCCGCAAGATGCTCAACCAAGCCCTTGGCGAGGACAAGGCCAACGGCCTGATCGACCGCATTCTGCTCGGTGGCAACACCAGCGGCCTGGACAGCCTGAAGTGGATGGAGCCACGCGCCGTGGCTGACGTGATCCGCTTCGAGCACCCGCAGATCCAGGCCATCGTGGTGGCCTACCTGGACCCTGACCAGGCCGGTGAGGTGCTGGGTAACTTCGACCACAAGGTGCGCCTGGACATCATCCTGCGCGTATCGTCGTTGAATACGGTACAGCCAGCGGCGCTCAAGGAACTCAACCAGATCCTCGAGAAGCAGTTCTCCGGCAACTCCAATGCCGCGCGGACCACGCTGGGTGGTATCAAGCGGGCTGCCGATATCATGAACTTCCTCGACAGTTCGGTCGAAGGTCAGCTGATGGATTCGATCCGCGAGATCGATGGCGACCTGTCCGAACAGATCGAAGACTTGATGTTCGTCTTCAACAACCTCGCCGACGTCGACGACCGTGGCATTCAGGCGCTGTTGCGCGAAGTGGCCTCGGACGTGCTGGTGGTGTCGCTCAAGGGCGCCGACGAGCGGGTCAAGGACAAGATCTTCAAGAACATGTCCAAACGTGCTTCCGAGCTGCTGCGTGACGACCTCGAAGCCAAGGGCCCGGTGCGGGTCAGCGACGTCGAGACCGCGCAGAAGGAAATCCTCACCATCGCGCGGCGTATGGCCGATGCCGGCGAGATCGTGCTGGGCGGCAAGGGCGCCGAAGAAATGATCTAAGCCTTGTTCAGGCTGGCGCTGAAAGGTTCGACCTCAGGCGCCAGCGCTGGCACGCTGGATTTTTCCACCGACGCGCGCGCGAGCAGGGCGTACGTTGGCCGAACATGGTTTTTGAGAGCCCCACAGCATGTCCACCACCGAACACCCCAGCGACCTGATCCGTGCCCGCGACCTTGAAGGCGTCGATGTCTGGGCGCTGCCCAGCTTTGACCCGGCGCCTGCGCCAGCACCGGAGCCTGAGCCTGAAGTCATCGAGCCGGAAATCGAAGAGGTGCCCCTCGACGAGGTCCAGCCGCTGACCCTCGAAGAGCTCGAAGCGATTCGCCAGGAAGCCTACAACGAAGGCTTTGCCACCGGTGAACGCGAGGGTTTTCACAGCACCCAGCTCAAGGTCCGCCAGGAAGCCGAAGAAGCCCTCGCCGCCAAGCTGGGTGAGCTTGAGCAGTTGCTGGCGCATCTGCTGGAGCCGATTGCCGAGCAGGACACCCAGATCGAGCGCTCGCTGGTGCACCTGGTGGCGCACATGACGCGGCAGGTCATCGGCCGTGAGCTACGCACTGATTCGGGCCAGATCACCCAGGTGCTGCGCAGCGCGCTGAAGCTGCTGCCGATGGGCGCCGACAATATCCGCATCCACCTCAATCCGCAGGACTTCGAACTGGCCAAGGCCCTGCGCGAACGCCACGAAGAGAGTTGGAAAATCCTTGAAGACGAAACGTTGTTGCCCGGCGGGTGCCGTATCGAAACCGCCCACAGCCGCATCGACGCCAGCATGGAAACCCGCATCGAGAAGGCCGTAGCGCAGCTGTTCGACCAGTTGCACGATCAGGCCCTGCATCCGGCGCCTGCCGATATCAGCCTGGACCTGGGCAGCACCGATGCGCCTTGACCGCACCAGCTTCGGCAAGCGCCTGGGCGGCTACGCCGAGGCGATCAGCCTGCCTGAGCAGCCGGTGGTCGAGGGTCGCCTGTTGCGCATGGTCGGCCTGACGCTTGAGGCCGAAGGCCTGCGCGGCGCAGTCGGCAGTCGCTGCCTGGTGATCAACGACGACAGCTACCACCCGGTGCAGGTCGAGGCCGAGGTGATGGGCTTTGCCGGGACCAAGGTGTTCCTCATGCCGGTTGGCAGCATTGCCGGGATCGCGCCGGGCGCGCGGGTGGTGCCGCTGGATGACAGCGGGCGCCTGCCGATGGGCATGAGCATGCTTGGCCGGGTGCTCGATGGTGCTGGCCGGGCGCTGGATGGCAAAGGAGGGATGAAGGCCGAAGATTGGGTGCCGATCGACGGGCCGATCATCAACCCGCTGAACCGTGACCCGATCAGCCAACCACTGGATGTCGGCATCCGCAGCATCAACGGTCTGCTTACCGTCGGCCGCGGCCAGCGCCTGGGTCTGTTCGCTGGTACCGGCGTCGGTAAGTCGGTGTTGCTGGGCATGATGACGCGCTTCACCGAAGCCGAAATCATCGTGGTCGGCCTGATCGGCGAGCGGGGGCGGGAGGTCAAGGAGTTCATCGAACATATCCTTGGTGAAGAAGGCCTGAAGCGTTCGGTCGTAGTCGCCTCGCCGGCCGACGATGCGCCGCTGATGCGCCTGCGCGCTGCGATGTACTGCACGCGCATCGCGGAATACTTTCGCGACAAGGGCAAGAATGTCCTGTTGCTGATGGACTCGCTGACCCGGTTTGCCCAGGCCCAGCGCGAAATCGCCCTGGCCATCGGTGAGCCGCCAGCGACCCGCGGTTACCCACCGTCTGTATTCGCCAAGCTGCCCAAGCTGGTCGAGCGCGCCGGTAACGGCGAGGCCGGCGGGGGCTCGATCACAGCGTTCTATACCGTGCTGTCCGAAGGTGATGACCAGCAAGACCCGATCGCCGATGCGGCGCGGGGTGTGCTCGACGGCCACTTTGTGCTGTCGCGGCGGTTGGCCGAAGAAGGTCATTACCCTGCGATCGACATCGAAGCCTCGATTAGCCGGGTCATGCCGCAGGTAGTAGACGCCGATCACTTGCGCCAAGCGCAGAAATTCAAGCAGTTGTGGTCGCGCCTGTCGCAGAGCCGCGACTTGATCAGCGTGGGCGCTTACGTTGCGGGAGGCGATCCCGAAACCGACCTGGCGATTGCCTTGCAGGCACGCCTGGTCGGCTTCCTGCGTCAGGGCCTGGACGAAAACGTTAGCGGCACGCAGAGCCGTGAGCAGTTGGCCGGCGTGTTTGCCACGCCCACAGGCGGTGGCTAAGCCATGAGCACGCCCAGCCGTGCCGCGCGCCTGGCGCCGGTGGTGAACATTACCGAAGAGGCTGAGCGCAAGGCGGTCCAGCGCCTTGGTCACTTCCAGCAGCAGGTAGCCCAGGCCCAGGCCAAGCTGGCCGAGCTCGAGCGTTTTCGCGAAGACTACCAGCTGCAGTGGATCAACCGCGGTGGGCAGGGCGTCAACGGCAGCTGGCTGCTCAACTATCAGCGCTTTCTGGCCCAGCTGGAAACGGCCATGACCCAGCAGCGGCAGAGCCTGGCCTGGCACCAGAGCAACCTCAACAATGCCCGTGCCACCTGGCAGCAGGCTTACGCCCGGGTTGAGGGCTTGCGCAAGCTGGTACAGCGCTACATGGATGAGGCGCGCCGGCTCGAAGACAAGCGCGAGCAAAAGCTGCTGGACGAGCTGTCCCAGCGCCTGCCGCGATCCAGCGCTTACTAGGGCATTGGTCGAGTTTGTTGGCGCTGTCGCTTGCAACTTGTCGGCGCGTCTTCTAAACCTTCTGAAGCTGCATCCGCCATCATCGAAGGAATCGCTAGCATGGCAGTGGAACCTACGCTTTCCCCCGACGGCAAGAAGCTGACGATTGCGATCAAGGGCCGTTTCGATTTCGCCAAGCATCAGGCGTTTCGCGATGCTTACGAGCGGCAGAACGGCCGGCCCGAGCAGGTCGTGGTCGACCTGAGTGAGGCAACCTACCTGGACAGTTCTGCGCTGGGCATGCTGTTGCTCTTGCGCGACCATGTTGGCGGTGACGACTCCGACGTGCGCGTGGTGCACGCCACAGCCGATGTGCGCAAGATCCTGGCGATCTCCAACTTCGAAAAACTGTTCGACATCAGTTGACCGCGCTCATGCCGGCTGAAGCCACTTTGCAGGTGCTGATTGCCGAGGATGGCGCTGCCGATCGCCTGTTGCTGGCGCAGATCGTGCGCCGCCAGGGTCATCAGGTGTTGACCGCCGAGAATGGCGCCGAGGCGGTGGCGCTGTTTCGCCAGCACCGGCCGCAACTGGTGCTGCTCGACGCCTTGATGCCGATCATGGATGGCTTCGAGGCCGCGCGGCAGATCAAGGCGCTGGCCGGCGAGACCTTGGTGCCGATCATCTTTCTCACGTCATTGAGCGAGGAGCAGGCGCTGGTGCGCTGCCTTGAAGCCGGTGGCGACGACTTCATCGCCAAACCCTACAGTGCGGTGATTCTGGCGGCGAAGATCGGCGCCATGGAGCGCCTGCAAAGGTTGCAGGCCAAGGTCCTCGAGCAGCGCGATGAAATAGCCCTGCACCACCAGCATCTGCTCAACGAGCAGCGCGTGGCCAAGGCGGTATTCGACAAGGTCGCCCATACCGGCTGCCTGCAGGCGCCGAATATCCGCTATTTGCAGTCGCCTTTTGCGCTGTTCAATGGCGACCTGCTGCTGGCGGCCTACACGCCCTCGGGTGACATGCATGTGCTGCTGGGTGACTTTACCGGGCATGGCCTGCCCGCAGCGGTCGGCGCCATGCCGCTGGCAGAGGCGTTTTATGGCATGACCGGCAAGGGCTATGGTCTGGCGCAGACGCTGCGCGAAATGAACGCCAAGCTCAAGCGCATCCTGCCGGTAGACATGTTTTGCTGTGCGTTGCTGCTGAACATCAGCTACCAGCGCGGCACCGTGGAGTTCTGGGGTGGCGGGATGCCCGATGGCTATCATCTGGCGGCCAGCGGCGAATTGCTGGCGACCTTGCCGTCTACCCAGCTACCGCTGGGTGTACTGGCCCCGGAACGCTTCGATGAGCGTACCCAGGTGATGCCACTGGCGCCGGGTGAGCGGCTGTTGCTGCTGTCCGATGGTGTAATCGAGACCAGCAACGCCGGCGGGCAACTGTTTGGGGTAGAGCGCCTGCAGCAGGTAATCGCCCTGAACCGCACCCCCGCACTGTTGTTCGAGGAGCTGCTGCAAGCCTTGCAGGCGTTTGGCGGGCGCGCTCGGGATGATGTCAGCCTGTGTGATATCCGCATGCTCGAGCCAGCCGCGGATTTACCCGCCAACGCCGGCCATGCCGACAGGGGGCGCAGCAGCCCGCTCGATTGGTCGCTAGGCTTCGAGCTGCGCGGCGAGACGTTGCGGTGGGTCAATCCAGTTCCGCAACTGCTGCAGCTGCTGCAGGAAATCCATGGCCTGCGACCGCTTGCCGGACAGTTGCACAGCGTCTTTGCCGAGCTCTATACCAATGCCCTGGAACACGGCGTGCTCGGCCTTGATTCAGCGCTAAAGGGCGATGCGGCAGGGTTTTCAGAGTTTTACCGGTTGCGCGGTGAGCGACTTGCGCAGCAGGTCGATGGTTACATTCGGATAGATCTCAAGGTTGAACCCTGGGAGCGAGGAGGGCGTCTGACCATCGAAATCCGTGACAGCGGCGTCGGCTTCGATGTCGAGCAGGTGCTGGCACGGCTGCCACGCCAGGATGCCTTCAGTGGGCGCGGAATACATCTGGTGCGGCGCCTGAGTCAGGATGCACAATGGATCGAGGGCGGTCGATGCGCCAAGGTAGAGGTGCTCTGGTGAGCACGCTGCCAGGCCTAGCCGCCTCAACAGGGAGTGAACAGATGATGGACGTGCACATCGATGAGCGGGTCCTGCGTGACTTGCAGGACATCATGGAGGGTGGCTATCAGCAACTGCTGGAGATTTTTCTGGAAGACTCCGAGCGGCGCCTGAGCCAATTGCATGGCGCGAGAAATGCCAGTGAGTTGGGCATGGCCGCGCACAGCTTCAAGGGCAGCAGCAGCAACATGGGTGCGGTCGGTTTGGCCGCCCTTTGCCAGCAGCTCGAAGAGCGGGTCAAGCAGTCGCCGGCCTATGGCGTTGAAGACCTGGTCAACCGTATCGACTCCGAATACCGCCAGGTGAAGTGCTTCTACCTACTCGAATGTGAGCGTGTCTCCGGCAGTTGAGCAAAACTGGCGCGAGTTTTGCCTGTCTCTGTGCAGACGATTTTGCCGCAAGCCGGCGCGGAGACCCTCGATGCCTGTCGCACCCAACCCACTGATCCAAGCCAGCGCCCCCGTCAAGCAGACCCGGGTGGGCGCCGACAAGCCGCCTGCGGCCGCTGTTGCGCAGGATAAAGGCTTTGATCAAGTGATGGCAAAGCAGGCCCGCGACAGTGTCGGCCAACGTGACGACAAGGTGGCCCCGGCCAAACCGAAGGACAAGCCCGACGCCGCCTCGGCCGGCAAGGCCCAGACCGCCGACAAGCCTGAGGTTGCCGCTGACGGCAATAACTTGCCAGGCAGCGACCCGGCGCAGCAGGCCGACGCCAGCACTGACGGCGATAACAAGGCTTCTGTGGATGCCAGCCTGGTTGCCGGCCAGGTCACCGACGCCCCAGCCGGTGCCCAACTGATCCAGGCTCAGGCGCAG
The DNA here is from genome assembly GCF_014525325.1 of Pseudomonas sp. EZ-C24. Lineage (NCBI taxonomy): Bacteria > Pseudomonadati > Pseudomonadota > Gammaproteobacteria > Pseudomonadales > Pseudomonadaceae > Pseudomonas > Pseudomonas sp. EZ-C24. The sequence continues at coordinate 77,672 of NZ_JACDIU010000012.1, forward strand.
GCGATTGCTCCCGTCTTGCAGGCGGGTGTGCCGGCCACTGCAGCGCCGCAAACCGGCGAGCCGGCCGAGGCTGCGTTCGACCCCGAAGCTGACGCCTTGGCAGGCCTGCCAAGCCTGCGCTTTGCACTTGAGCACAGTGCTCAGGCCAAAGGCACGACCTCGGCGCATGCGGCCAATCAGTCAGAAGCTGGCAAGGCACCCGCAGACGGCAACCAGGCTGCCGTCAATACCTTGGCGAACGTGGTCGAGAAAGGCGAGCATGAAGGCGGCAAGTCCGAGTCAGGCCACAAAGCCTTCGGCAGCCTGATCGAGGACGGCCTGAAAGACATCAAGAGCGCCAGCAGTGATACCCGCGTCGACAACTTCGCTGACCGCCTGGCCACGCTGACCCAGGCGGCCACCGCCAAGACCGCCAACGCCGTGCCGGTCAACCCCAGCCCGCTGCAACAGCCGTTGGCAATGAACCAGGGCGCCTGGACCGAAGGCCTGGTCAACCGGGTCATGTACCTGTCGAGCCAGAACCTCAAGTCGGCGGATATCCAGCTTGAGCCGGCCGAACTGGGTCGGTTGGACATCCGCGTCAATATTGCCACCGACCAGGCCGCGCAGATTACCTTCGTCAGTGGTCACGCCGGTGTGCGTGACAGCCTCGACAGCCAGCTGCACCGTTTGCGTGAGTTGTTCGCGCAGCAGGGCCTGGCCCAGCCTGACGTCAACGTTGCCGATCAGTCCCGCGGTCAGCAACAGCAGGCGCAGCAAGAGGCATCGCAGCTGTCCGGTGTGGCGGCACGGCGCAGCGCCGCCGCTGCGGCTGAGCAAGGTGAACAAGGCGAGCTGAGCGAGGCTTCACGCGCGGCCGAGCAGCAAGTAGTGATCGGCGACAGCGCAGTCGATTACTACGCCTGACCCAGCATTTGCTGATCCAGGACGCCGGGCCAGTCTGCCGTCACTCTGTTGGATGACGATGGGCGGGCCCGGCGTTTTGTCTACGTTGCAATATCTGGCATAACACTTGCTCAAGCCACGTCATCCACCTACGAACCCCTGATGGACGACGGATTATTGGCATGGCGAAGAGCGAAGCAGTGAAAGACCCCGCCGCAAAAGGCAAACTCAAGTTGATCCTGCTGATGGTAGTGGCACTGCTGCTGGCGGTTGGCCTGTCGGTGGGCGCTACCTGGTTCATCATGCACAAGGGCGAAGCGGCGCCAGCCGCCGACCCGGCCCTGGCCAACGTCAAGCCGGCAGCGATCTACGAGCCGCTGGCGCCGGCCTTTGTGGTCAATTTCAACCAGAATGGCCGCCAGCGCTACATGCAGGTGAGCATCACCCTGCAAGGCCGTAACCAGGCTGACATCGACGCACTCAAGGTGCACATGCCGGTGATCCGCAACAACTTGGTGATGATGTTCTCGGGGCAAGGCTTCGACACCCTGGCCAGCAGTTCGGTGGGCCAGGAGATGCTGCGCCAGAAGGCCACTGCGGTGGTCCAGGAAGTGGCGCAGAAAGAAGTCGGCAAACCGGTCATCGACCAGTTGCTGTTCACCAACTTCGTGTTGCAGTAGGAGTCCGTAATGGCCGTACAGGACCTGCTGTCCCAGGATGAGATCGACGCGCTGCTGCATGGCGTCGACGATGGCCTGGTACAGACCGAAAGTGCTGCCGACCCCGGCAGCATCAAGAGCTACGACCTGACCAGTCAGGATCGGATCGTGCGCGGGCGCATGCCGACCCTGGAAATGATCAACGAGCGTTTTGCCCGCTATACGCGGATCAGCATGTTCAACCTGCTGCGCCGCTCCGCCGATGTGGCGGTGGGTGGCGTGCAGGTGATGAAGTTCGGCGAGTACATCCATTCGCTATACGTGCCCACCAGCCTCAACCTGGTCAAGATCAAGCCGTTGCGCGGCACCTCGTTGTTCATTCTCGACGCCAAGCTGGTGTTCAAGCTGGTCGACAACTTCTTTGGCGGTGACGGGCGTCACGCCAAGATCGAGGGGCGCGAGTTCACCCCGACCGAGCTGCGCGTGGTGCGCATGGTTCTGGATCAGTGCTTCGTTGACCTCAAGGAAGCCTGGCAGGCGATCATGCCGGTCAACTTCGAGTACATAAACTCCGAGGTCAACCCGGCCATGGCCAACATCGTTGGTCCCAGTGAAGCGGTAGTGGTGTCGACCTTCCACATCGAGCTCGATGGCGGCGGCGGCGACCTGCACGTGACCATGCCCTATTCGATGATCGAGCCGGTGCGCGAGATGCTCGACGCGGGCTTCCAGTCCGACCTCGACGATCAGGACGAGCGCTGGGTCAAGGCCCTGCGCGAGGACGTGCTCGATGTCAGTGTGCCGGTCACCGCCACGGTTGCCCGCCGCCAGCTGAAACTGCGCGACATCCTGCACATGCAGCCGGGCGATGTGATCCCGGTTGAGCTGCCCGAGCACCTTGTGCTGCGCGCCAATGGCGTGCCGTCGTTCAAGGCGCGGCTGGGCTCGCACAAGGGCAATCTGGCCCTGCAGATCATCGATCCGATCGAGCGCCGCTGACGGCGTGCCGGTCGCAACCCCGAATTGAATGCTTGTCGAGGACACTATGGCTAACGAAAACGAAATTACCTCTGCCGAGGACCAGGCCCTGGCCGATGAATGGGCTGCCGCGCTGGAAGAAACCGGTGATGCCGGCCAGTCCGACATCGATGCACTGCTGGCCGCCGACAGTGGCGGCGCCGGGCGCCTGCCGATGGAAGAGTTCGCCAGCTCGCCCAAGCCCAATGAAAACGTCAGCCTCGAAGGGCCGAACCTGGATGTAATCCTCGACATTCCGGTGAGCATTTCGATGGAAGTCGGCAGCACCGACATCAACATCCGCAACCTGCTGCAGCTCAACCAGGGTTCGGTGATCGAGCTCGACCGCCTCGCCGGTGAGCCGTTGGATGTGCTGGTCAACGGCACCCTGATCGCCCATGGCGAAGTGGTTGTGGTCAACGAGAAGTTCGGCATCCGCCTGACCGACGTGATCAGCCCTAGCGAACGCATCAAGAAGCTGCGCTGAGTGAAGCCGGTGATACGCGCTGTGGCCGCTGTCGCCACGCTGCTGGTCAGCGAAGTGGTGGTTGCCTCACAAGCGCCTGCTGCTGCCCCGGTTACCGCTGCGACGCCGCCAGGTGGTCTGGGCGGGCAACTGGCGCAGATGGTCTTTGGCTTGTTGCTGGTGGTCGGCCTGATCTTCGCGCTGGCCTGGCTGCTGCGGCGCATGCAGGGCGCCGCGCCGCGCGGTGGCCAGGTGATCGAGATCATCGGCAGCCGCACCATCGGCCCGCGTGACCGGCTGTTGCTGGTGCAGGTCGGCAAGGAACAGATCCTGCTCGGGCACAGCCCGGGCAGCATCAAGGCCTTGCATGTGCTGGCCGAGCCGGTCGAGGTGCCTGCCAGTGCCCGCCCGGCGACTCCAGAGTTCGCCCAGCGGCTGTTGGAGCTGATGGGCAAGGATCAGAAGGACACCAAGTGATGATCGGCGCCGTGCGCATGCTGTTGACCCTGGCGCTGCTGCTGGCCGCGCCGCTGGCCCTGGCCGCCGACCCGCTGTCGATCCCCGCCATTACCTTGTCCAGTGGCGCCGACGGCCAGCAGGAGTATTCGGTCAGCCTGCAGATCCTGATGATCATGACTGCGCTGAGTTTCATTCCAGCGTTCGTCATCCTCATGACCAGCTTCACCCGCATCATCATCGTCTTTTCGATCCTGCGCCAGGCCCTTGGCCTGCAGCAGACGCCATCCAACCAGGTGCTCACCGGCATGGCCTTGTTCCTGACCCTGTTCATCATGGCGCCGGTGTTCGACAAGGTGAACAAGGATGCCCTGCAGCCGTACCTGAGCGAGCAGATGACGGCTCAGCAGGCCATCGACAAGGCCCAGGGGCCGCTCAAGGACTTCATGTTGGCGCAGACCCGGCAGAGCGACCTGGACATGTTCGTGCGCCTGTCCAAGCGCACCGACATTGCCAGCCCCGAGCAGGCACCGCTGACCATTCTGGTGCCGGCGTTCGTCACCTCGGAGCTGAAGACCGCGTTCCAGATCGGTTTCATGATCTTTATCCCGTTTCTGATCATCGACATGGTGGTCGCCAGCGTGCTGATGGCGATGGGTATGATGATGCTGTCGCCGCTGATCATCTCGCTGCCGTTCAAGATCATGCTGTTTGTGCTGGTCGATGGCTGGGCACTGATCATGGGCACCCTGGCCGGTAGTTTCGGTGGCCTCTGACACCGTCAAGGAGAGCGTGGCATGACCCCTGAAGTTGCCGTTGACCTGTTCCGTGATGCGCTCTGGCTGACCGCCCTGATGGTCGCCGTGCTGGTAGTGCCGAGCTTGCTGGTCGGTCTGGTGGTAGCGATGTTCCAGGCTGCGACCCAGATCAACGAACAGACCCTGAGCTTTCTGCCGCGTCTGCTGGTGATGCTGGTGACGCTGATCGTGGTCGGGCCTTGGCTGGTGACCAAGTTCATGGAATACATGCTTGGTCTGTACACCAGCATCCCGCAGTTGATCGGTTAGCCGGCGATGCTGGAGCTTACCGACGCGCAGATCGGCACTTGGGTAGCGACTTTCATGCTGCCCTTGTTCCGCGTGACTGCGGTGCTGATGACCATGCCCATTTTCGGCACCAAGATGCTGCCGGCGCGGGTGCGCCTGTATGCCGCGCTGGCGATTACCGTGGCCATCGTGCCGGGGCTGCCGCCAATGCCGGAGTTCGACCCGCTGAGCCTGCGCGGGCTGATGCTGTGCGGTGAGCAGATCCTGGTGGGCGCGCTGTTCGGTTTCTCGTTGCAGATGCTATTCCAGGCGTTTGTCATCGCCGGGCAAATTGTCGCGATCCAGATGGGTATGGCATTCGCCTCGATGGTTGACCCGGTCAACGGCGTCAACGTGGCGGTGGTCAGCCAATTCATGACCATGCTGGTGAGCATCCTGTTTCTGCTGATGAACGGCCATCTGGTGGTGTTCGAGGTGCTCAGCGAAAGCTTTACCACCTTGCCGGTCGGCAATGCCCTGGTGGTCCAACACTTCTGGGAAATAGCCGGGCGTCTGAGTTGGGTATTTGGCGCTGGGGTGCTGTTGATTCTGCCGGTGGTCACCGCACTGCTGGTGGTCAACGTATCGTTTGGCGTAATGACCCGTGCGGCGCCGCAGTTGAACATCTTTTCGATCGGTTTTCCGCTGACCCTGGTGCTCGGCCTTGGCCTGTTCTGGATCGGCCTGGCCGACATCCTCTCGCATTACCAGGCACTGGCCAGCGAAGCGCTGCAGTGGCTGCGTGATCTGGCACGGGCGCGCTGAGCATGGCAGAAAGCGAGAGCGGCCAGGACAAGACGGAAGACCCCACCGACAAGCGCAAGCGTGACTCACGCAAGAAAGGTGAGATCGCCCGTTCCAAAGAGCTAAATACTGTGGCGGTGACCCTCGCCGGCGCCGGCGGCCTGCTGGTGTTCGGCGGCCATCTGGCTGACACCCTGATGGACTTGATGCGAATTAACTTCTCGCTGTCGCGCGAGGTGCTGATCGACGAGCGCTCGATGGGTCTTTTTCTGCTGGCATCAGGCCAGAAGGCGCTGTGGGCGGCGCAGCCATTGTTGATCATGCTGTTCGTGATTGCCTTTGTAGCGCCGATCATTCTGGGTGGCTTCATCTTCTCCGGCAGCCTGCTGCAACCCAAATTCAGTCGGATGAATCCTTTGGCCGGGATCAAGCGGATGTTCTCGCTGAACGCGCTGACCGAGCTGCTCAAAGCGATGGCCAAGTTTGTACTGATCCTGTTTGTGGGCTGGCTGGTGCTGCTCAATGACCGTATAGCGCTGTTGTCCATTGCCAACGAGTCGCTGGAGCAAGCGATCATTCACAGCGCGGTAGTGGTCGGCTGGAGTGCGGTGTGGGTGTCGGCGGGGCTGCTGCTGATCGCTGCGGCGGACGTGCCGTTCCAGCTCTGGCAAACGCAGAAAAAGCTCAAGATGACCAAGCAGGAAGTGCGCGACGAGCACAAGGACTCCGACGGTAAGCCCGAGGTCAAGCAGCGCATCCGGCAATTGCAGCGCGAGGTCTCGCAGCGGCGCATGATGGCGGCAATCCCTGACGCCGACGTGATCATCACCAACCCGACCCACTATGCCGTAGCCCTGCAATACGACCCGGAGAAGGGCGGTGCCGCGCCGTTGCTGCTGGCCAAAGGCAGCGACTTCATCGCCCTCAAGATCCGCGAGATCGGCGCTGCGCACAACGTGCAGATTCTCGAGTCGCCTGAGCTGGCGCGGGCGATCTACTACTCCACCGAGATCGAGCAGGAAATCCCTGCCGGCCTGTACCTGGCGGTAGCCCAGGTGCTGGCGTTCGTCTTCCAGGTCCGCCAGCACCGCGCCGGCAAGGGCAAGCGCCCTGATCCGCTGAACAAGGACCTGCCGATTCCGGACGATCTGCGCCGCGACAGCTGATCGCAGGCATCCGTTGGCAAAGTTGGACAGCTTCTTGCAAAGGCAGCGCAGGCGCTCTACAGGCGTCAAAGTTTTGCTTGAAGAGGAATCGCGGTGGATCGCAGTCAGTTAATCAGCAACGCGCGCAGCAACCTGAGCGGACTCGGTCGGGGCAACCTGGGTGTGCCGTTGTTGCTGTTGGTGATGTTGGCAATGATGATGTTGCCGATCCCGCCGTTCCTGCTCGACGTGTTCTTCACCTTCAACATCGCCCTGTCGCTGGTGGTGCTGCTGGTCTGCGTATATGCCCTGCGGCCGCTGGACTTCGCCGCCTTCCCGACCATTCTGCTGGTAGCGACGCTGTTGCGCCTGGCGCTCAACGTCGCCTCGACGCGGGTGGTGCTGCTGCACGGCCACGAGGGCCATGGCTCGGCGGGCAAGGTCATCCAGGCCTTTGGTGAGGTGGTGATCGGCGGCAACTACGTGGTCGGTGCCGTGGTGTTCGCCATCCTCATGATCATCAACTTCGTTGTGGTGACCAAGGGCGCCGGGCGTATCTCTGAAGTCAGCGCGCGCTTCACCCTCGATGCCATGCCCGGCAAACAGATGGCGATCGACGCCGACCTCAACGCCGGCCTGATCGATCAGGCCCAGGCCAAGGCGCGCCGCGCCGAAGTCGCCCAGGAAGCCGAGTTCTACGGCTCTATGGACGGTGCCAGCAAGTTCGTTCGCGGCGACGCCATTGCCGGCCTGCTGATCCTGTTCATCAACCTCATCGGCGGCGTGCTGATCGGTATCCTCTCGCACGGCATGTCGGGCGGGGAGGCCGGTAAGGTCTACGCGCTGCTGACCATTGGTGACGGTTTGGTGGCGCAGTTGCCATCCTTGCTGTTGTCCACCGCCGCCGCAATCATGGTGACGCGCGCCTCGGGCTCCGAGGACATGGGCAAGCTGATCAACCGGCAGATGTTCGACTCGCCAAAAGCCTTGGGCGTGTCGGCCGGCATCATGATTGTCATGGGCCTGGTCCCGGGGATGCCGCATGTGGCCTTCCTCAGCCTCGGTGTGCTGGCGGCGGGTGGTGCCTATCTGGTCTGGCGCAAGCAGCAGGTCAAGGCGGTCAAGGCGCTGGAAGAAGTGCAGCGCCAGCAGGATCTGCTGCCATCTCCGCAGCGCGCAATGGACACCAAGGAGCTGGGCTGGGACGACGTCACTCCGATTGACATGATCGGCCTGGAAGTAGGCTATCGGCTTATCCCGCTTGTCGACCGCAACCAGGGCGGCCAGTTGCTGGCGCGGATCAAGGGCGTGCGCAAGAAGCTCTCGCAGGATCTGGGCTTCCTCATGCCGACCGTACACATCCGCGACAACCTCGACCTGCAGCCAAGTGCCTATCGTCTGACCCTGATGGGGGTAATCCTCGCGGAAGCCGAGATCTACCCGGACCGCGAGCTTGCAATCAACCCAGGCCAGGTGTTCGGTACCCTCAATGGTATCGCCGCGCGTGACCCGGCGTTCGGCCTGGAGGCAGTTTGGATCGACATCGGCCAGCGCGCGCAGGCGCAGTCGCTGGGCTACACCGTGGTCGATGCCAGCACTGTGGTGGCGACCCATTTGAACCAGATTCTGCAAAAGCACTGCCACGAACTGATCGGTCACGAGGAAGTCCAACAACTGTTGCAGGTGCTGGCCAAGGCCTCGCCGAAGCTTGCCGAGGAGCTGGTGCCGGGTGTCATTTCCTTGTCGGGGCTGCTCAAGGTCTTGCAAGCTCTGCTCTCCGAGCAAGTGCCGGTGCGCGATATCCGCAGCATTGCCGAAGCTATCGCCAACAACGCTGGCAAGAGTCAAGATAATGCCGCGCTGGTCGCCGCAGTGCGCGTCGGATTGTGTCGCGCCATCGTGCAAAGCATTGTCGGTGTTGAGTCCGAGCTGCCTGTTATCACCTTGGAGCCAAGGTTGGAACAGATTTTGCTCAATAGTCTGCAAAGGGCCGGGCAAGGTCAGGAAGATGGTGTTCTTCTTGAACCGAGCATGGCCGAAAAGCTACAGCGTTCGCTTATCGAAGCGGCCCAGCGTCAGGAGATGCAAGGTCAGCCAGCTATCCTTCTGGTAGCCGGGCCGATCCGGGCGATGCTGTCGCGCTTCGGCCGCCTGGCTGTACCGAATTTGCATGTTTTGGCGTATCAGGAAATACCTGACAACAAGCAAGTCACCATCGTTGCCACCGTGGGCCCGAACGGCTGAGGTAGTGGAGTATGCAAGTTAAGCGTTTTTTCGCCGCAGATATGCGTCAGGCCATGAAGCTGGTCCGCGATGAGCTTGGCTCCGATGCCGCTATCATCGGTAACCGGCGCATCGCCGGCGGCGTTGAGCTGACCGCTGCACTGGACTACAAGCTGTCGGCGCTGGCGCCGCGGGTGCCCAACCCTGAGCTTGAAGACGAGCTGCGCAAGACCCAGTCGCGCATCGCTACCGCCCAGGCCGAACTGAGCAGCCGCAGCGATGCCGATGACGGCAACCGTCAGTTGTTTGCCGGCCTCTCGCTGACCGCTTCCGAGCCCTTGGTCGAGCCGCACGTCGAGCAGCCCGCCGCCCCGGCTGCGCCGGCAGTGGCGCCGGTTGATCCGCGCCTGTTCGATGCCATGCGCTCGGAGCTGTCCGGCCTGCGTGAACTGCTCGAAGTACAGCTCGGCTCGCTTGCCTGGAGCCAGTTGCAGGGCAGCAAACCGCTGCAGGCCAACCTCTGGCGGCGCCTGCAGCGTGTTGGCCTGACCGGTGCCTTGGCCCGTGAACTGCTCGACCTGACCGGCGAAATCGATGAGCCGCGGCAAGCCTGGCGGATGATCCTCGCGCACCTGGCGCGAATGATCGATGTACCCGAGATCGAACCGATCGAGGAGGGCGGGGTAATTGCCATGGTTGGCCCGGCCGGCATGGGCAAGACCACCACCCTGGCCAAGCTGGCAGCGCGTTATGTGCTCAAGTACGGCGCGCAGAACCTGGCGCTGGTGAGCATGGACAGCTTCCGCATCGGCGCTCAGGAGCAACTCAAGACCCTGGGCCGCATCCTCAACGTGTCGGTGACCTACGTCGACCCGGGCGAGTCCCTAGCCCAGGCCCTGGAGCCGCTGCTGCGCAAGCGTGTGGTGCTGATCGATACCGCCGGCCTGCAGGCCAGTGATCCGGCCCTGCGCATGCAGCTGGAGACGCTCGCCGGGCGCGGTATCGCTTCGAAGAATTATCTGGTCCTGGCAACCACCAGCCAGAAACAGGTGCTGACCGCCGCCTATCACAGCTACAAGCGCTGTGGCCTGGCTGGCTGCATCCTGACCAAGCTTGATGAAACCGCTTGTCTCGGTGAAGTACTGAGCCTGGCGATCAGTCATGAACTGCCCGTGGCCTATCTTACCGACGGCCCGCGTATTCCTGACGACCTGCACCTGCCGCGCAAGCACCAACTGGTCAGCCGCGCCGTCAGCGTGCAAATGCAGGAAGACCCCAGCGAAGAGGCCATGGCCGATATGTTCGCTGATCTGTACCACAACTCCGGCAAACGCGTGGGTTGAAGATGAACACAATGCAAAGTACCTACAGCAAGGGCTTTAATCACAGCCCTCCATGTGGCCTCGGTTCAAGCGCGACAAGGTAAAGAACAAATATGGGTAGCATGCATCCCGTACAGGTTATCGCCGTGACCGGTGGCAAAGGTGGCGTCGGCAAGACCAACGTTTCAGTCAACCTGTCCCTGGCGTTGGCCGAACTCGGCCGCCGGGTCATGTTGCTGGACGCCGATCTGGGTCTGGCCAACGTCGACGTGCTGCTGGGGCTGACGCCCAAGCACACCCTGGCCGACGTTATCGAAGGCCGCTGCGAGTTGCGCGACGTGCTCCTGCAGGGGCCTGGCGGGGTACGCATCGTGCCGGCCGCCTCGGGCACCCAGAGCATGGTCCACCTGCAGCCGGCGCAACACGCCGGGCTGATCCAGGCCTTCAGCGAGATTGGTGACAACCTCGACGTGCTGGTCATCGACACCGCTGCCGGTATCGGCGATTCGGTGGTGAGCTTTGTCCGCGCCGCGCAGGAAGTGCTGCTGGTGGTGTGCGACGAGCCGACCTCGATCACCGACGCCTACGCGCTGATCAAACTGCTCAATCGCGACTATGGCATGAACCGTTTCCGCGTCCTTGCCAACATGGCCCAGAGCCCGCAGGAAGGGCGCAACCTGTTCGCCAAGTTGACCAAGGTCACGGACCGCTTCCTTGACGTCGCCCTACAATACGTCGGCGCCGTGCCGTACGACGAATGCGTGCGCAAGGCGGTGCAGAAGCAGCGTGCAGTTTACGAAGCCTTCCCTCGCTCCAAGTGTGCGCTGGCGTTCAAGGCCATCGCGCAGAAGGTCGATAGCTGGCCGCTGCCTGCCAACCCTCGTGGGCATCTGGAGTTCTTCGTCGAGCGCCTGGTGCAGCCCACCAGTGCGGGACCAGTGCTATGAGTGCAAGCGGTTTTCAGATGTACAGCAAGGCTTCCAAGGACGCCCAGTACGAGTTGGTCGAGCGTTACGCGCCGCTGGTCAAGCGCATCGCTTACCACCTGCTGGCGCGCTTGCCGGCCAACGTGCAGGTCGAGGATCTGATCCAGGCCGGCATGATCGGCCTGCTCGAAGTGTCCAACAAATACGATGCCAGCAAGGGCGCCAGCTTTGAAACCTACGCCGGTATCCGCATCCGTGGCGCCATGCTCGACGAGGTCCGCAAGGGTGACTGGGCGCCACGTTCGGTGCACCGCAATACTCGTATGGTCAGCGACGCGATGCGCGCTGTTGAAGCAAGAACCGGTCGCGACGCTAAAGATCACGAGGTTGCTGCCGAACTCCAATTAGGTCTCGATGATTATTACGGGATTCTGAACGATACCCTGGGCAGCCGACTGTTCAGTTTTGACGACCTGTTGCAGGACGGCGAACATGAAGGTCTGCACGAGGATGGCGCCAGTGCGCAGGTCGAACCGTCGCGTGATCTGGAAGAAGAACGCTTCCAGACGGCGTTGACCGATGCGATCGCCAACCTGCCGGAACGCGAGCGGTTGGTGCTGGCGCTGTACTACGACGAAGAGCTCAACCTCAAAGAAATCGGTGAGGTGCTGGGGGTCAGCGAGTCGCGTGTCAGCCAGCTGCACAGCCAATGCGCGGCACGTCTGCGCAGCCGGCTGGGTGAATGGCGAGCGCGTTGAAACCGGGGTCGCTGCAGTCGTTTTGACGGTGTACCGAATTGATTGAATGCGCGCTCGGGGCCGAGCGCGTTTAAGACTGCTTGGAGGTCTAATTGAACAAAGACATGAAAATCCTCATCGTTGACGACTTTTCGACGATGCGGCGGATCATCAAGAACCTCTTGCGTGATCTGGGCTTCACCAATACCCAGGAAGCCGACGATGGCCTGACCGCCATGCCGATGCTCGAAAGCGGCCACTTTGACTTCCTCGTCACCGACTGGAACATGCCCGGCATGTCCGGCATCGACTTGCTGCGCAAAGTGCGTGCCGATGAGCGTCTCAAGCATCTGCCGGTGCTGATGGTAACTGCCGAAGCCAAGCGTGATCAGATCATCGAAGCGGCCCAGGCCGGCGTCAATGGTTACGTGGTCAAACCGTTCACCGCCCAGGTGCTCAAAGAGAAGATCGAAAAGATCTTCGAACGCGTGAATAGCTAAATCACGCCAGGGGGCGCCATGGACTCTAACAACAACTCTTTGGGTGAGTTTGAAAACACCCTGAAGAAGCACGCTCAGGAACTGGTCGAGAGCCTTGAGCGCGGCCGGTTTGGCGATGCGGTGCAGCTGATTCATCAGCTCAACCAGACACGCGACCGTGGCCTGTACCAGGAAGTCGGCAAACTGACCCGCGAGCTGCACAGTGCGATCGTCAGTTTCCAGATCGACCCGGCAATGCCGCAGGCCGAGGAAGTCTCGCAGATCACCGATGCCACCGAGCGTTTGTCCTACGTGGTCAAGCTGACCGAGGGTGCCGCCAACCGCACCATGGACCTGGTCGAAGCGAGCACCCCGGTACTCAACGACCTGGCCGGTGAGGCCCAGGCGCTGAGCACTGACTGGCAGCGCTTCATGCGCCGTGAAGTGGCCGCGCCGGAGTTTCGCGATCTGGTCAAACGAGTCGACAGTTTCCTGACGCACAGTGCCGAGGGCAACCGCAAGGTGTCCGGGCACCTCAACGACATCTTGCTGGCTCAGGACTATCAGGACCTGACCGGCCAGGTGATCAAACGCGTCACCGCGTTGGTCACCGAAGTAGAAAGCAATCTGCTCAAGCTCGTGCTGATGGCCAGTCAAGTCGACCGCTTTGCCGGTATCGAACATGACCACGATCAGTTGCGTGCTGAAAAAGATCAAGAAAAACATCCGACTCGGGGTGAAGGTCCGCAGATTCATGCCGATAAGCGTGAAGACGTTGTGTCCGGTCAGGACGATGTCGACGATCTGCTGTCCAGCCTTGGTTTTTAGGGAGCACGTTTAATGAGCTTCGGCGCCGATGAAGAAATCCTTCAGGATTTCCTGGTAGAAGCCGGGGAAATTCTTGAGTTGTTGTCCGAGCAATTGGTCGAGCTGGAAAGCCGACCGGATGATGCCGACCTGCTCAATGCGATTTTCCGCGGTTTTCACACTGTAAAAGGGGGCGCCGGCTTCCTCCAGCTCAATGAGCTGGTGGAGTGCTGCCACATTGCCGAGAACGTCTTCGACATCCTGCGCAAAGGTGAGCGCAGGGTCGACGCCGAGCTGATGGACGTGGTTCTGGAAGCGCTGGATTCGGTCAACAGCATGTTCGGCCAGGTGCGCGAACGCACCGAGGTGACCCCGGCTTCCCGCGAGTTGCTGGCAGCGCTGTCGCGTCTGGCCGAGCCGGGTGCGGCGCCCGCGCCTGCCGCGGTGGTCGAGCCTGAGCCAGCGGTGGTCGAGGAAGACATCACCGACACCGAGTTCGAACAACTGCTCGACTCGCTCGATGCGGTCAAGGCCGAGGCCGAGGCTGCTGAACAGCCGCAGCCAGGTGCAGCCAGCGCCGAGTCGGATGAAATCACCGACGCCGAATTCGAATCTCTGCTCGATCAACTGCACGGCAAGGGCCAGTTCTCGGTCGAGGCGGCCACGGTCGCTCCCGAGGCTGTCGTGCCAGCGCCGGCCGGTGACGAGATTACCGACGACGAATTCGAAGCATTGCTCGACCAGTTGCATGGCAAGGGCACCTTCGCTGCCGATGCGCTGCCGACTGCTGCGGTTGCCGAGGCTGCAGCCAGCCCCGCGCCGGCTGCCAGCGGCGACGAAATCAGCGAGCACGAGTTCGAAGCGCTGCTCGATGAGCTGCACGGCAAAGGCAAGTTCTCGACTGACGCTGCCGAAGCGGCTGCTGTGGCCGTTGCACCGGCAGCAGCCAAGGCTGAGGTGAAAGCTGCGCCCAAGCCTGCTGCACCCGCAGCTGCTGCCAAGCCTGCGCCAGCGGCCCCGGCACGTGCGCCAGCGCCAGCAGCGCCCGCAGAAAAGCACGCCAGCGAAGCCGAGACGACCGTACGCGTCGACACCGCGCGGCTGGATGAGATCATGAACATGGTAGGCGAGCTGGTGCTGGTGCGTAACCGGCTGGTGCGCCTGGGCCTGAACAGCGGCGACGAAGCCATGTCCAAGGCTGTGTCCAACCTCGATGTGGTCACGGCCGACCTGCAGACTGCGGTGATGAAGACCCGCATGCAGCCGATCAAGAAAGTCTTCGGGCGGTTCCCGCGACTGGTTCGCGACCTTGCCCGCCAGCTCAAGAAGGAAATCAACCTGGAGCTGGTCGGCGAAGAAACCGACCTCGACAAGAACCTCGTCGAGGCTCTGGCCGACCCGTTGGTCCACTTGGTGCGCAACGCGGTCGACCACGGCATCGAAATGCCCGACGAGCGCGACGCCTCAGGCAAGGCTCGCACCGGCAAGGTGGTGCTGTCGGCCGAACAGGAAGGCGACCATATCCTGCTGTCGATCTCGGACGACGGCAAAGGCATGGACCCCAACGTGCTGCGTGCCAAGGCCGTGGAAAAAGGCCTGATGGACAAGGACGCCGCCGAGCGCCTGAGCGAATCGGACTGCTACAACCTGATCTTTGCCCCGGGCTTCTCGACCAAGACCGAGATTTCCGACGTGTCCGGCCGCGGCGTCGGCATGGACGTGGTGAAAACCAAGATTTCCCAGCTCAACGGCTCGATCAACATCTACTCGGCCAAGGGCCAGGGTTCGAAGATCGTCATCAAGGTGCCGCTGACCCTGGCGATCATGCCGACCCTGATGGTGATGCTGGCCAACCAGGCGTTTGCCTTCCCGCTGGTCAACGTCAACGAGATCTTCCACCTCGACCTGTCGCGCACCAATGTCGTCGACGGCCAGGAAGTGGTCATCGTCCGCGACAAGGCGCTGCCGCTGTTCTACCTCAAGCGCTGGCTGGTCCAGGGCCAGGTGCATGAAGAGCAGCACGAGGGCCATGTGGTGATCCTCTCGGTCGGCACCCAGCGCATCGGCTTTGTGGTCGACCAACTGGTCGGCCAGGAAGAAGTGGTGATCAAGCCGCTGGGCAAGATGCTGCAGGGCACCCCGGGCATGTCTGGCGCGACGATCACTGGCGATGGCCGGATTGCGTTGATCCTCGACGTCCCGAGCATGCTCAAGCGTTACGCCGCCAAGCGTTATTGATTTTCGGTGGCGCAGCCTCGCGGTTGCGCCATCTAATGGAGTGTTTATGGCAGTCAAGGTCCTGGTGGTGGATGATTCCGGTTTCTTCCGCCGGCGCGTTTCGGAAATTCTCTCGTCCGACCCGACGATCCAGGTTGTGGGTACCGCGACCAATGGCAAGGAGGCAATCGACCAGGCGCTGTCGCTCAAGCCCGATGTCATCACCATGGACTATGAAATGCCCATGATGGACGGCATCACCGCGGTGCGGCACATCATGCAGCGCTGCCCGACGCCGGTGTTGATGTTCTCGTCGCTGACCCATGAAGGCGCCCGGGTAACCCTCGACGCGCTGGATGCCGGGGCGGTCGACTACCTGCCGAAAAACTTCGAAGACATTTCGCGTAACCCAGAAAAGGTCAAACAGATGCTCTGCGAGAAGGTACATACCATCTCGCGCAGCAACCGCCGCCTGAGCAGCTACGCCGCACCGGCGCCCGCGCCAGCCGCGAGCAGCCCTGCACCGGCCAGCAGCCTTGGCCACACACCTGCACCGCGCTCTCCGACGCCTGCTCCCGTGCGTAGCCCGGCAGCGCCTGCTGTGGCGCATTCGCCGGCGCCCAAGCGCAAGCCCTACAAGCTGGTTGCGATCGGCACCTCGACCGGTGGCCCGGTTGCGCTGCAGCGTGTCCTGACGCAACTGCCCGCCAGCTTCCCGGCACCGATCGTGTTGATCCAGCACATGCCCGCGGCGTTCACCAAGGCTTTTGCCGAACGCCTCGACAAGCTCTGCCGGATCAACGTCAAGGAAGCCGAAGACGGCGACATGCTGCGCCCAGGTCTGGCGCTGCTGGCGCCTGGCGGCAAGCAGATGATGGTCGATGGCCGCGGCATGGTGAAAATCCTGCCGGGCGACGAGCGCCTCAACTACAAACCATGTGTGGATATCACCTTCGGCTCGGCGGCCAAGTCCTACGGTGACAAGGTCCTGTCGGTAGTACTTACCGGCATGGGCGCGGATGGCCGTGAAGGTGCGCGCCTGCTCAAGCAGGGCGGTAGCACGGTGTGGGCGCAGGACGAAGCCAGCTGCGTGATCTATGGCATGCCCATGGCCATCGTCAAGGCCAACCTGGCCGACGCGGTGTACAGTCTCGACGATATCGGCAGGCACCTGGTCGAGGCCTGCGTCTGATGGACGTACTCAGCCTGATCGGCCTGATCCTCGCTTTCGTCGCCATTGTCGGCGGCAACTTCCTCGAGGGCGGGCATGTCGGTGCGCTGCTCAACGCGCCAGCTGCGTTGATCGTGCTCGGCGGCACCCTCGGCGCGGCCATGCTGCAGGCACCGCTGCCGTCGTTCAAGCGTGCGCTGCAGATCGCTCGCTGGATCATCTTCCCGCCGCGGGTCGACCTGGCCGGTGGTATCGATCGGGTAGTCAATTGGAGCCTGACCGCACGCAAGGAGGGCCTGCTCGGCCTGGAAGGCGTGGCTGACGGCGAGCCTGATCCGTATGCGCGCAAGGGCTTGCAACTGCTGGTCGACGGCGCCGAGCCGGAGGCTATCCGGAGCATCCTCGAGGTGGATTTCCTGACCCAGGAAAGCCGCGATATCCAGGCGGCAAAAGTGTTCGAAAGCATGGGCGGCTATGCGCCGACCATCGGCATCATCGGTGCTGTGATGGGCCTGATCCATGTCATGGGCAACCTGGCCGACCCGTCCCAACTGGGCAACGGCATCGCCGTGGCGTTTGTCGCCACCATCTATGGCGTGGCCAGTGCCAACCTGATCCTGCTGCCGGTCGCCAACAAGCTCAAAGCCATCGTCATGCGTCAGTCACGCTACCGCGAGATGCTCCTCGAAGGCCTGCTGTCGATCGCCGAAGGCGAAAACCCACGCTCGATCGAGCTGAAGCTGCAAGGCTTCATGGAGTAAGCCATGCGTCGCCGTCGCCATACCGAAGAACCCGAGAATCACGAGCGCTGGCTGGTGTCGTACGCCGACTTCATCACGCTGCTGTTTGCTTTTTTCGTGGTCATGTATTCGATCTCTTCGATCAACGAGGGCAAGTACAAGGTCGTCTCGCAGGCCTTGCTCGGCGTGTTCAATGACCCTGAGCGGGCCATGCGGGCCATCCCGATCGGCGAAGAACAGCCGCTCAGCATCAAGCCAGCCGAGCCGTTGATCAAAGACAGCGAGCAGACCGATGCGGGCCTCGGCCAGACCAGCGCCGACCCGCTGCAGACCATCAGCGATGATGTGCGCAGCGCTTTCGGCGATTTGATCAGCTCCAACCAGATGACTGTGCGCGGCAACGAACTGTGGGTCGAGGTTGAGCTCAATTCGGCGCTGTTGTTTGGCAGTGGCGATGCCATGCCCAGCGACGCTGCATTCGCGATCATCGAGAAGGTGGCGAATATCCTCAAGCCGTTCGCCAACCCGGTGCACGTCGAGGGCTTTACCGACAACCTGCCGATCCGCACTGCGCAGTACCCGACCAACTGGGAACTGTCGGCCTCGCGTGCGGCCAGTATCGTCCGCCTGTTGGCCATGAACGGCGTCAATCCCGGGCGCATGGCCTCGGTCGGCTATGGCGAGTATCAACCGGTCGCCAGCAACGATACGGCCGAAGGCCGTGCGCGCAATCGACGGGTCGTGCTGGTGATTTCGCGCAACCTGGAAGTACGCCGCAGCCTGACCGCAACCGGCAGCGCCAATGCGACCCCGGATGCGGCGATGCGCCGTGCTGGCACACAAAGTGCACCGCCAAGCGCAGTAGCGGCGGGAGGGGGCTAGCCCCGTCAAATCCCCGTCACAGAATTTCACACCGTTCCCGGGAGGGCAGGCGGCCATACCGGGAGGAAGCAGCGCACCATGAGAGTCTGGGCAGTAGCCAATCAAAAAGGTGGCGTCGGCAAGACCACCACAACCATCGCCCTGGCCGGCTTGCTGGCCGATGCGGGCAAGCGCGTGGTCGTTGTCGATCTCGACCCGCACGGCTCTATGACCAGCTATTTCGGGCATAACCCGGATGCGCTGGAGCACAGCTGCTACGACCTGTTCCTGCACAAGGGCACGGTGCCCGAGGGCTTGCCGGGGCAGTTGCTGCTGCCGACCAGCCACGAACGTATCTCCCTGCTGCCGTCGAGCACAGCGCTGGCGGTGCTCGAGCGGCAGTCGCCGGGCCAGAGTGGCCTGGGCCTGGTGATCGCCAAGAGTCTGGCGCAGCTGTGGCAGGATTTCGACTTTGCCCTGATCGACAGCCCGCCGTTGCTCGGCGTGCTGATGGTTAACGCGTTGGCTGCCAGCCAGCAGTTGGTGATCCCGGTGCAGACCGAGTTCCTCGCCGTCAAAGGCCTGGAGCGCATGGTCGGCACCTTGGCGATGATCAACCGCTCGCGCAAGCAGGCGCTGCCGTATCAGATCGTGCCGACCCTGTTCGACCGTCGCACCCAGGCATCACTGGGCACCCTCAAGGTGCTGCGTGATACCTATGCCGACAGCGTCTGGCAGGGCTATATCCCGGTCGACACGCGCCTGCGCGATGCCAGCCGGGCCGGGGTCACGCCATCGCAGTTCGATGGCAAGAGCCGCGGCGTAGTGGCCTATCGGGCCTTGCTCAAACATATGCTCACCTACAAACCCGCATTGCAGGTGGCCTGATGAAACACGCGCAACAGCTTGCCAGCAAACCGCAACTGGCCTTGCAGAGTTACCTCGATGGCCTGTTGCAGGAGGCTACCGAGCCGTTCGACCTTGACCTGCCAGCGG
Organism: Pseudomonas sp. EZ-C24; assembly: GCF_014525325.1. Taxonomy (NCBI): domain Bacteria; kingdom Pseudomonadati; phylum Pseudomonadota; class Gammaproteobacteria; order Pseudomonadales; family Pseudomonadaceae; genus Pseudomonas; species Pseudomonas sp. EZ-C24. The sequence goes on from NZ_JACDIU010000012.1 coordinate 96,608, forward strand.
TAGTGGTCGAGGAGGCGCCAAGCAGCGACTTCGAAGCCGCCGTGCGCGAAGAGCAGGCACGTGATGCCCAGCGCAAGGCTGCTGTTGTCGACGTAGCTGGCGCCAGGCCGTTTGCCGAGCCGCAGGCCAAGCTGCTGCCGACCGTGCTGGCCCCCGCTGTGGCAGCGCCAGAACCGCTGCTCAGCGTTGTCGAGACTACGGTGGTGGCCGAGGCGAGCATTCCGTTGCTGACCGAGGTCGAAGCGCCTGAGCCGGCCGCGCCGCTGGTCGAAGTGCACTTGCCGGCAGCCAATGTGCCGACGCCGCCTACGACCAGCGATGGTCGTCCGGCCTGGGCCGCGGAGCCGTTCGAATGCCTGTTGTTCGATGTAGCCGGGTTGACCCTCGCGGTGCCGCTGGTGTGCCTGGGTTCGATCTACACCCTGGCCGGGCAGGAGCTGACCCCACTGTTCGGTCAGCCGGACTGGTTCCTGGGCATCCTCACCTGCCAGGCGGGCAACCTTAAGGTACTCGATACGGCGCGTTGGGTGATGCCCGATCGCTACCGCGACGACTTCCGCCAGGGCTTGCAGTACGTGATTTCGGTGCAGGGCTACGAATGGGGGCTGGCGGTGCACCAGGTCAGCCGCTCGTTGCGCCTGGACCCCAACGAGATCAAGTGGCGTAGTCAGCGCGGGCAGCGGCCCTGGCTGGCTGGCACGGTCATCGAACACATGTGTGCGTTGCTCGACGTCGCTGAACTGGCCGAGTTGATCGCCAGCGGCGCCGTCAAGCAGATGCACGCCAAACACCAATAATTCGCGGCCACGGCCGCACCGAGCACACCGCCGCTGGCGGCATTTGAGGGTAGGGGAATGAAAAAGTCGTCCGCACAGGGTTCTGAAGATCCGATTCTGCAGTGGGTTACCTTCCGTCTGGACAACGAGTCCTACGGCATCAACGTCATGCAGGTGCAGGAAGTTCTGCGTTACACCGAGATCGCGCCAGTGCCGGGTGCGCCGAGCTATGTGCTGGGCATCATCAACCTGCGCGGCAACGTCGTCACCGTGATCGACACCCGCCAGCGCTTTGGCCTGGTGCCGACCGAGGTCACCGACAATACTCGTGTGGTGATCATCGAAGCCGACAAGCAAGTGGTCGGCATTCTGGTCGACAGTGTTGCCGAAGTGGTTTACCTGCGTCAGTCGGAAATCGAAACCGCGCCGAACGTGGGTAACGAAGAGTCGGCCAAGTTCATCCAGGGCGTGTGCAACAAGAACGGCGAGCTGTTGATCCTGGTCGAGCTGGACAAGATGATGACCGAGGAAGAATGGTCAGAGCTGGAGAATATCTGAGTTGATTTTCGAAGCTGCTGTCATCTTCCTGGCGCTGCTTTGGGCGCTGAGCCTGTGGTTTTTTCTCAATTACAGCAAGCGCCAGCGTGAGCTGGCTGCGCAACAGGCTCAAGGTGACGCCGTGCGTGACCAGCGCATCAAGGAGCTGGCCAAGCGGGTGGACGATTACCAGAACGGCACGGTGCGCATGGGCGAGGCGATCCATGAATTGCGCGCTGTGGTCGCGCCGTTGCCGGACAAGCTGCAACAACTGGAGCAGCGCGATCCCAATGATGTGACCTTTTCCCAGGCGGCCAAGCTGGTTGGCATGGGCGCCAGTGTCAGCGAGCTGACTCAGACCTGTGGTTTGACCCAGGCCGAGGCCGAGCTGATGCGCAAGTTGCATGGCAGTGACTGAAAGATAGCGTCGGACCGGTCGGAAAGGGCTGCAAAGCAGCCCCAATCCAGCCGCCAAGTCCTGTCAGTGCGCCCAGGAATTGAACCCCCCAGTCTCGGCAATCCGGTTCAGCGGCAGATATCTCTGCACCGCGCTCTGGTACTGCTCAATGCTCAGCAGGCTCCAGAAGTTCTGCGGGCGCATGCTGTAAAGATTGTTCAAGTTGCGCAATGTGCGCATCGCCGGCAACTGCCGATCAACGACCGTGCTCAGCAGCGCCGGCCCGGTCAAGCGGGACAGGGTATTGGCGTATTGGTAAAACGCCCGGCGGTCCTCTTCCAGCCGTGGCTTGCTGTTGTAAAACTCCGGCTGTGCGAGAAACCGCTCATTCATTTCTGCACTGATCGCGTCCAAGGTCGGATTGCCTGCGCGGCTGCCGAGAAAGCTGTTGTTGTACAGGCAGTCCATGCCCATCTTCTCGTTGGACATCGGTGTCGACAGCAGCAGGCCATCGACAGTGGTCGCCAGCTCGAATTGATTCAGTGGTTCGATCGGCTCGGCGCCAGCCGGCTGGCGGTCTGCAGGATGTTCGCCGGGAGCAAACAAACGGTCGTCGATATCCATGTACAGCCCACCTTCCTCGTTGAGTAGCGGATAGCGCAGCACATCTGCCGCCGAAGCGTAGTTGCGGGCGACCCCGCCGTTGCCCTGCAGAGCGGCTTCGTACTGGCGGTAGGCGGGTGACCTGCGGAATGTGGCAAAGAATGGCTGTTCCTCCAGAGGCAACACGCGCAGGCTCGGTGCCTGCTCCGTCAATTGCCGCAGATTGCCGCTGAAGGCATCGCTGTCGGCGCTGGAGAGATACAGACGGAACGCCCAGCCGCTGCGTTCAACCCTGGTCGCGTTGTTGGCAATGTTGCTCAACAGCTGAGGCGGAATCGGGTCGTTGCCCACCCAGACACTCAAGACTTGTCTGGGGATCGGCTGCAGGCTGTCGGCAGTCGGCAGTGGCAACTGGACCGGCAACTCGAGATCCACCCCCAGCGCGCGCAAGGTGCGCATGCGCGTTGCATCGCTGACCGTTCGCGTGGCGCGGTCGACCGAGATCAGGTCGCGCCCCTGTGTGGGGGCGGTCATGTAGGTGGGATTGACCTCGTTGAGATCGCTTCCGGTAATGAACGCATCCTGCTCGACGTCATACAGCACCTCGATCGAGTAGCCATAGAGTGAGGCTTGCAGCGTATCTGGCTCGCCGGTGTAGTGGGAGGTCCTGATCACCGCACCTGCCACGTTGTCGTCACCACCTGGCAACGGCGCAATGGTGTTGTCGCTGCGGAAGAACTCACTGGCATCTGCCGGCGGCAGCCGTGGCGGGTCGAGCGGGCTGAGCGGATATCCCCACTGCTCGTTGATCCGGCTCGGCCTGACGAAGCGATCCTGCTTGAAGGCGAACAACAGCGGCTTGTCGCTGGCCAACTGCTCGACCAGCGGCAGGGCATTGAGCAGGCCGAACTCGGCGGCGCTGACGCCTTCGGCTTGCTCCTGTAGTGACTTGCCGTTGATCGCCTGATCAAGGCCCAGGCCGAACTGGGCAACGCCACCTATGGCAAACAACGGCCACAGTTCAGGCACTGCCAGCGCCAGTGGGGCCAGGTAAGTCAAGGTTGAATCCAGATACCCGCGCCATCTGGCCTTGCTCACATCGCTGTCGCTTTTGATCAGGAAGTCGGCATCCTGGAAGCTGCGTTGGCGATAACGCTTGGCCAGCGTTGCAAATAAAGGGCCTTCAAGGCGCGGGCTGTAGGTTTTACCTTTGTAATTGACGTAATCGCGCGGCGGCCAAGGGCCTGCTGTGGTGAAACCAGGGCGATTGGCGTCCAGAGGTAGTACTTGCGGGTAGGCTCCAAGGCCTTCCAGCGCCGTGCTCAGACCGCTGAAACTGAGGCCATCCGGCGTGTCTGCCTGATTGAAGTGGGCCTGCAGCGCCAGGCGTTTGGCTGGATCCTGGCATTGCTGTGCAAACCAGTCCTGTAACTCGCCGTGGGAGGCAAACTCGTGCAGCGGTGAGGTGTTGCCGGGGATGTACAGCAGGACTCGGTCGACATCCCTGCGTTTGAAGCAGACGAGGTCTGTGGCGGGGTAGCCGTAGACGTTGAGTATCCGCGCCTGCACGGTTGCCGGGGCGGTTTCTTCCAGTCTTGCCACTTGCCAGGCGAGCCTGACCGCGTCCTCGCTCAGGCTGCCCTCGGCCGCCTGTTTGTTGCAGGCGGCGATGAAGTTCAGCTTAAGACATTGGCCAAATTCCTCCAGATGCTGGCGCCAGTAGCTCTTCAGCGTTGCGGTGTAGTGTGTGTGAAAGTCCAGATCCCAGACAAAAGCCTGCAAGTCCTGCATCTGCACAGGAATGTGCGTGGCGTGTTCATAGGTTTGTGGCTGGGTCCGGCGAAAGATGCCGCTGAACACGTAGTAGTTGATCGCGCCCGGCTGATGCGGAGGACGCAGTTTGTCGACCAGGCGGATGATGCGATCCGAACCCGCCGGCTGATTGTCTTCGAGCATGTGCGGCAGCGCGTTGTTTTCAGGTGCTTGGTAGTTGCAGAGCAAGGCCTCGGTCAAGCTGAGTTTCTGCGCTACCACGCCGGTCCAGCCATAATCGGCGCCCAGCTGATAATGCAAGGTCACCACGTCGAGCTGTTCCGGCGGATGCTGGATGCCCTTGGCTTGCAGCCATTGACGCAGTTCGGCGGTGGCCGCGCGGTCTGCACGCGGTAGTTTGGCAAGATGGTCGCGGACGAACTGGATGCCGTCCTGGCCGAGGTTGGGGATGGGCATGATGCAGGCCTCAGAGAATTGAGGCACGACGGTGACTGAACTGTGCTGTCAGCCAGCGTTAATTATGTCTGCTGGCAGGTCCCCTAGCTGTATTTCAGCCACGTTTGGCCGGCGGCGCCAGCAGGGCAGTGGGCGGGGTGATGTCGCGCGGTGTCGCATCAGCCTCGGCAAACCCGACCGGGACCTTGCCGCGTAGCTGCCAGGCAAAGGCAATGATCTCGGCGATGGTCAGGTACAGCGCCTCGGGGATCTGCTCGCCCAGTTCCAGGCGTGCCAGCAGCCGCACCAGTTCGGCGTTCTCGTAGATGGGCACGTCGTGCTCGCGGGCAATCGCCAGGATCGCCTCAGCCAGCTCATCGTCACCTTTTGCGCTCAATGTCGGTGCCTGTTGACCGTCATAGCTCAGGGCAATGGCCTGACGTGATTGCTTGTCACTCATGCGGTCTCATCCACCCAGCGTTGTTCGACACGTGTTTTCGGACCCTGTGGCGGCGTGCCAGTGTGGCATTGCAGGTCACCGACTTCGAGACCGCGATCAAGCAGGCGTGTGCGCAAACTGCCCAGTTGGCTGTCGATCAATTGCGCGGTCTGCGCAAGCTCCGCCCACAATTGCCCGGACAAGCGGCCCTGACTGAGCTGCGCCTGCACCTGCAACGGGCCGAGCGGCGGCAGGTCGAAGGCCAGCTCGATGCGCCACAACGACTCGAGCGGATCGCGTTGCTCGCGCTGGCCGTCAGCCTGTTGCTGCGGGGTTTCTTCGCGCTGCAGCTTGGCTTGCAAAGGGATGAACTCCTGGCCGTGGCGGATCGGGATTTCGGCCTGCCAGGTGGTCTGCAGGTTACCGTTTTCGCTCACACCGGTCTGTTGCAGGCTGCTCAGGGCGTGGCTCTGCAAGCGCGACACGGCAGCCGCAGCCAGACGCAGCAGTTGCTCCAGATCGCCTTCCTGCTCCAGGCTCTGCAGCAACCGTGACGGTAGCGGGAAACTGCCTGGTTGCGGTCGGGGGCTGACCCGGTCAAGCATGCCCAGTGCACTGCGGGCGAAGCCGGGCATCACCTGCGCCAAAGTATTGGCAGCAACGGTGGGGTTGCTCATGGGGTTGGCGGCGTTCGGCAGCGCCTGCGCAACCAGCCTGATCAACTGCGCTTTGAGGTCTGGGGCGATACCCGCAGGCAAACCGGCCAACAGCTTCGCCTCAAGAAAACCACCACTGTTACTCAATGCCTGCGCCACGCCTTTGGGATCGCTGAGCTGGCGCGCATCCGGCAGGCTAGCCAGCAGGCGCTCGGCGCTGGCGCGCAGTAGGCTGCCCGTGTCGGGATCGCTGGCGAGCTGCTGCAATGCGCTGAGCACACCGGGCAGCGAAGCTTGCCGAGCCTGCTGGTTGGCCAGTTGCTGGCTGATCAGCAACTGATCCTGACGCCCGCTCAACGGCACGAAGCGCAGTGACTGGTCGCCCTGCACCAAAGCGCTGAGCAGGCTGCCCACCGGCAACGGGCGCGGGCTGTCGATACTCAGGGTGGCGCCGGCCTGGCTGCTGTTGAGCAGGCTGACCAACGCGCGAAAACTGGCAGTTTCACCGGGGTTGACTGGCAATGCCTGGTTGCTCAGGACCTTGCCCTGCAGCAGGGTACCGATCGGCACCTGGCTGGTGTCGAGGCGGGTGAGGGTGCTGACATTGTTGGCGTTGGCCTGCTGCACCATGACTGCCAGGCGATTGCTGTCGGCCTGGCTCAGCAGCAGCTGGCTGCCCGGAGCCAATGGTTGGCTGGCGGTGGTCTGGACCTGGGTCTGAGTACCGTTGGCGGCAGTCAGGCGCAGCAGCAACTGAAAGTCGACGCCAAGCTGGCGCAGCGACATGACCTCGGCCTTGGCAGTCTCGCCGGGCGCGATCAGCCCGGGCTGCGGTTGCAGCAGGCGCAGCAGTTCGCCGGTCATGGCAGCTTTGGCTGCCTGCGGGGCGATTGCGCTTTGTGCGCCGAGACTATTGATTTCAGTCATGATTGTATACAACCTGTCGAAGCAGCCCTCTTGGCAGCGCGGCGGCGCGTGTAATAATGCCGGCCACGTCGCCCACCACTGTCAGTATAACGGCAGGCCAGGGGGCGACTTGAGACTCAGGCTCCACACAGAATAAGGCGGTACCGTGACCCTTGACCTTCGAGCCACCGGCCTGGCGTGCGAGCGCGACTGGCGCCTGCTGTTTGAACACCTGGATTTTCAGCTGGGCCCAGGCGACATGCTGCAGATCAGCGGCCCCAACGGCAGCGGCAAAACCAGCCTGCTGCGGCTGTTGGCCGGGCTGATGCAGCCCACCGCCGGGCAGATCCAGCTCAATGGCCAGCCGTTGGCCGAGCAGCCGCAGGCACTGGCCAGCATCCTGCTGTGGATCGGTCATGCGGCGGGTATCAAGGATTTGCTCACGGCCGAAGAGAACCTCGCCTGGCTCTGCGCGCTGCATCAGCCGGCCAGTGTCGAGGCGATCTGGCAGGCCCTGGCCGCAGTCGGCCTGCGCGGTTTTGAAGATGTGCCCTGCCACACCCTATCCGCCGGCCAGCAGCGGCGGGTGGCGCTGGCGCGGCTGTACCTGGCCGGGCCGCCACTGTGGATTCTCGATGAGCCGTTCACCGCCCTCGACAAACAGGGCGTTGCGCAGCTTGAAGCGCACCTGGCCGCGCACTGCGAGGCGGGCGGCACAGTGGTGTTGACCACGCACCACAGTCTCACGCTCAAGCCTGCCGGCTATCGTGAACTGAATGTGGGGCAGTGGGCCGCATGAGTGTATTCGTCCTGTTGTTGCGCCGCGAAGCGCGCCTGCTGTTCCGCCGCCCGGCCGAGTTGGCCAACCCGTTGGTGTTTTTCGCCATTGTGGTGGCGTTGTTCCCCCTTGCCGTCGGCCCCGAGACGCAATTGTTGCAAACCTTGTCGCCTGGCCTGGTCTGGGTAGCCGCGCTGCTTGCGGTACTGCTGTCGTTGGACGGCTTGTTTCGCAGCGATTTTGAAGACGGCTCGCTGGAGCAATGGGTGCTGTCGCCGCATCCACTGGCGTTGTTGGTGCTGGCCAAGGTGCTGGCGCATTGGATCTTTTCCGGGCTGGCGCTGGTATTGTTGGCGCCGCTGCTGGCGCTGATGCTGGGCCTGCCGTCGAGCTGCCTGCCGGTGCTGCTGGCCTCGCTGCTGCTGGGCACGCCGGTGCTGAGCCTGCTCGGTGCAGTGGGCGCGGCGCTGACCGTGGGCCTCAAACGCGGTGGTTTGTTACTGGCGCTACTGATTTTGCCGTTGTATATCCCAGTATTGATCCTGGGCAGTGGCGCCTTGCAAGCGGCGTTGCAGAATATGCCCGCCACTGGCCACCTGTTGTGGCTGGCCAGCCTGACTGCCCTGGCTGTGACCCTGGCACCCTTTGCGATAGCGGCCGGCCTGAAGATCAGCGTCGGCGAATAACGAGATCTGGGCCTACGGCAGAATGCTCAAGGCCCAGCCAAGACCGGATGTACCTGATGAAAATAAGCTGGACGTGGTTCCACAAGCTCGGCTCGCCCAAATGGTTCTACGCCATCAGCGGGCGCATGCTGCCCTGGCTGACGGTGGCCGCTGTGCTGTTGCTGACAGTCGGCATGGTCTGGGGCCTGGCCTTTGCGCCGCAGGACTATCAGCAGGGCAACAGCTTCCGCATCATCTATATCCATGTGCCGGCGGCCATGCTGGCGCAGTCCTGCTATGTGCTGCTGGCGGTGGCTGGTGTGGTCGGGCTGGTGTGGAAGATGAAGATCGCCGACGTTGCCCTGCAGTGCGCTGCGCCCATCGGCGCCTGGATGACCGCCGTGGCGCTGGTCACCGGGGCCATCTGGGGCAAGCCGACCTGGGGTAGCTGGTGGGTCTGGGATGCGCGCCTAACGTCGATGCTGATCCTGCTTTTTCTGTACTTCGGCATCATTGCGCTGGGCCAGGCGATCAGTAATCGTGACAGCTCGGCCAAGGCTTGTGCGGTGCTGGCGATCGTGGGCGTGATCAACATCCCGATCATCAAGTATTCGGTGGAGTGGTGGAACACCCTGCACCAGGGCGCGACTTTCACCCTCACCGAAAAGCCGGCGATGCCCGCAGAAATGTGGCTGCCGCTGCTGCTCACCGGGCTTGGCTTCTACTGCTTCTTCGGCGCTGTGCTGCTGCTGCGCATGCGCCTCGAGGTGCTCAAGCGCGAGGCCCGCGCCAGCTGGGTTCGTGAAGAAGTGCTGAACAGCCTGGGGCGGAGGGCAGCATCGTGAATTTTGCCTCGTTCAGCGAGTTTCTCGCCATGGGCCACCACGGCTTGTACGTATGGTCGGCCTACGGCATTTGCCTGGCAGTGCTGGCGCTCAATGTCGCCGCACCACTGTTGGCCCGCCGTCGTTATCTGCAAGAAGAGGCGCGTCGTCTGCGCCGGGAGAACAATCAGTGAATCCGCAGCGCAAGAAACGCCTGTTGCTCATCGGCGCCCTGCTGGTCGGGGTCGGCGTCGCCGTTGGCTTTGCCCTGAGTGCCCTGCAGCAGAACATCAACCTGTTCTACACCCCGACCCAGATCGCCACCGGCGAAGCGCCGCTGGACACGCGCATTCGCGCCGGTGGCATGGTCGAGAAGGGCTCGGTGCAGCGCTCGGCTGACTCGCTCGACGTGCGCTTTGTGGTCACCGACTTCAACAAGTCGGTGCCGATCACCTATCGCGGCATCCTGCCGGACCTGTTCCGTGAAGGGCAGGGCATCGTTGCCTTGGGCAAGCTCAATGCCGATGGCGTGGTGGTGGCGGATGAAGTGCTGGCCAAGCACGATGAAAAGTACATGCCGCCTGAGGTGACCAAAGCACTCAAGGAAAGCGGCCAGGCGGCCAGCGGCGCGGAGCAGAAGCCATGAATGCTGCCCTGATAGTGCCCGAACTGGGTCAGTTGGCGATGATCCTGGCGATCTGTTTCGCCGTGGTTCAGGCCAGCGTGCCGCTGCTCGGCGCCTGGCGCGGCGACAGCCTGTGGATGAGCCTGGCGCGACCTGCCGCCTGGGGCCAGTTCGCTTTTCTGGTGTTTGCGTTCGGCTGCCTTACCCATGCGTTCATGACCGACAATTTCTCGGTAGCGTACGTTGCCAGCAACTCCAATACCGCTTTGCCGTGGTACTACAAATTCAGCGCAGTGTGGGGCGCGCATGAAGGCTCGTTGCTGCTGTGGGCATTGATTCTGGGCGGCTGGACCTTCGCCGTGTCGGTGTTCTCGCGCCAGTTGCCACAAGTCATGCTCGCCCGCGTACTGGCGGTGATGGGCATGATCAGCGTGGGCTTCTTGTCGTTCCTGATCGTCACCTCCAACCCATTCCAGCGCCTGTTGCCGCAGGTGCCGGGCAACGGCCGTGACCTCAACCCGCTGCTGCAGGACTTTGGCCTGATCGTCCATCCGCCAATGCTGTACATGGGCTACGTCGGCTTCTCGGTGGCCTTCGCCTTCGCTATCGCCGCCTTGCTCGGTGGCCGCCTGGATGCCGCCTGGGCGCGCTGGTCGCGGCCATGGACCATCGTCGCCTGGGCGTTCCTCGGGGTCGGTATCACCTTGGGCTCGTGGTGGGCGTACTACGAACTTGGTTGGGGCGGCTGGTGGTTCTGGGATCCGGTCGAAAACGCCTCGTTCATGCCCTGGCTGGTGGGCACCGCGCTGATCCACTCGCTGGCCGTCACGGAAAAACGCGGCGTGTTCAAGAGCTGGACGGTATTGCTGGCGATCGCCGCATTCTCGTTGAGCCTGCTCGGCACGTTCCTGGTGCGCTCCGGCGTGCTGACCTCGGTGCACGCCTTTGCCGCCGACCCGGAGCGCGGTGTATTCATCCTGATCTTCCTGCTGTTTGTCGTGGGTGGCTCGCTGACCCTGTTCGCTCTGCGCGCGCCGGTGGTGAAAAGCCAGGTCGGCTTTGCCCTGTGGTCGCGAGAAACCTTGCTGCTGGCCAACAACCTGGTGCTGGTGGTGGCTGCATCGATGATTCTGCTGGGTACGCTGTATCCGCTGGTGCTCGATTCCCTGACCGGGGCCAAACTGTCGGTCGGCCCGCCGTATTTCGATGCGCTGTTCCTGCCGTTGATGGCATTGCTGATGGTGGTGCTGGGGATCGGCGTGCTGGTGCGCTGGAAGGACACGCCGGGCAAATGGCTGGCGGGCATGCTCACACCGGTATTGATTGGCAGCGCAATTCTGGCGCCGATTGCCGGGCTGATTGCCGATGACTTCGACTGGCCGGCGCTGGCGACCTTTGCCCTGGCGGCGTGGGTAGTGCTCGCCGGCCTGCGCGACATCTTCGACAAGACCCGCCACAAAGGCCTGGGCAAGGGCGTGCGCGGCCTGTCCCGCAGCTATTGGGGCATGCAGGTCGCGCATCTGGGCCTGGCTGTGTGCGCCCTGGGCGTGGTGCTGTCGAGCAACAACAGCGCCGAGCGCGACCTGCGCATGGCGCCGGGCGAGACGGTCGAGCTTGGCGGCTATCACTTCCTGTTCGAAGGCGCCAAGCACTTCGAAGGGCCAAACTTCATCTCCGACCGTGGCACCGTGCGGGTTTCCAAGGACGGTCGCGAGGTCAGCGTGCTGCACCCCGAGAAGCGTCTGTACACCGTGCAGCAGTCGATGATGACCGAGGCCGGGATCGATGCCGGTTTCACCCGCGACCTCTACGTGGCCCTCGGCGAGCCGCTGGAAAACGGCGCCTGGGCCGTGCGCGTGCACATCAAACCGTATGTTCGCTGGATCTGGCTGGGCGGTCTGCTGACCGGCCTGGGCGGGCTACTGGCAGCCTTCGACCGGCGTTACCGGGTCAAGGTCAAGAGCCGCGTGCGTGAAGCCCTCGGCGCGACTGGAGCAACTGCATGAAGCGTTGGATGATGGTCCTGCCGTTGGCGGTGTTTCTACTGCTGGCGGTGTTTCTCTACAAGGGCTTGTTCCTCAAGCCCGATGAGCTGCCGTCGGCGATGATCGGCAAGCCATTCCCGGCCTTCTCGCTGGCCTCCACCCAAGGCGAGCGCAGCCTGACCCAGGCCGACCTGCTCGGCCGGCCGGCGCTGGTCAACGTGTGGGCCACCTGGTGCCCGTCGTGCAAGGTTGAGCATCCTTATCTGAACAAGCTGGCCGAGCAGGGCGTGGTCATCCATGGCGTCAACTACAAGGACGATAACGCTGCGGCGTTGAAGTGGCTCGCCGAGTTCCACAATCCGTATCAGCTGGATATCCGCGACGAGCAGGGCACTCTGGGTCTGGACCTTGGTGTGTATGGTGCGCCGGAGACCTTTCTGATCGATGCCAAGGGCATCATCCGCTACAAGCACGTCGGCATCGTCGATGCCACGGTCTGGCGCGAGCAGCTGGCGCCGCTGTACCAGGGCCTGGTCGATGAGGTCAAGCCATGAAGCGCTGGTTGGCAGCAGCCGTGCTCGGCCTGAGCCTGGTGAGCGTGGCCAAGGCCGCGATCGACACCTATCAGTTTCGTGACGACGCCGAGCGCGAGCGCTATCAGCAACTGACCAAGGAGCTGCGCTGCCCCAAGTGTCAGAACCAGGACATCGCTGACTCCAATGCGCCGATTGCCGCCGACCTGCGTCGGGAGATCTTCCGCATGCTCGGCGAAGGCCAGAGCAATCAGCAGATCGTTGCCTTCATGGTTGATCGCTATGGCGACTTCGTCCGTTACAAACCGGCCTTGAGCGGGCGCACCTGGCTGCTCTGGTTCGGCCCGGCAATTCTGCTGGCGGGGGGCTTTGTCATGTTGGCGGTGATTGTCCGCCGGCGCCGGCAGCCGGTGGCAAGCGGCAGCGCGCAGCTGTCGGTGGAAGAACGCGAACGTCTCGCCAAACTGTTGGATAAAGAAGCTACCCATGACTGAATTCTGGCTTGGCGCGGGCCTGTTGTTGCTCGCCGCCCTCGGCTTTCTGCTGATCCCGATCCTGCGTGGCCGTGGCCGCCAGCAGGAACAAGACCGTACCGCCCTGAACGTGGCGCTGTATCAGGAACGTGTCGCCGAACTGAGCGCGCAGCAGGCTGCCGGCGTACTCGATGCCGAGCAACTGGCCAGCGGCCGTGATGAAGCCGCGCGGGAACTGCTGGCCGATACCGAAGGCGCCAGCGAACCGCGCCAGGGTCATCTGGGGCGGGCGGTACCGCTGTTGGCAGCGTTGCTGGTGCCGGTGATGGCGGTGGGGCTGTATCTGCATTTTGGTGCTGCGGACAAGGTCGAGCTGACCCGTGAGTTTGCCCAGGCACCGAAAACCATGGACGAGATGACCAGCCGCCTCGAGCGCGCGGTGCAGGCCCAGCCGGATTCAGCTGAAGGCCTGTACTTCCTCGGTCGTGCGTACATGGCTGACCAGCGCCCGGCTGATGCGGCGAAGATCTTCGAGCGTGCCGTCGCCCTTGCTGGTCGCCAGCCAGAGCTGCTCGGGCAGTGGGCCCAGGCGCTGTACTTTGCTGCCGACAAACAATGGAGCGCACAACTGCAGGAGCTTACCGACGAAGCGCTCAAGGCTGACCCCAAGGAAGTCACCAGCCTCGGCCTGCGCGGCATCGCCGCGTTCGAAGGCGAACGCTATCAGGAGGCCATCGACTACTGGCAGCGCCTGCTGGCGCAATTGCCTGAGGGTGATGCCTCGCGCGCCGCGTTGCAGGGCGGCATCGATCGCGCCGCCGACAAGCTCAGCGCCGCGCCAGGCAAAGCGGCCGCACCAGCTGTATCGCCCGCGCGCTTGCAGGTACGGGTCGAGCTGGCCACAGCGCTGCAGGGCAAGGTTCAGCCGAGCGACACGGTGTTCATCTTCGCCCGCGCCAAAAGCGGCCCGCCGATGCCGTTGGCGGCCAAGCGGGTGACGGTGGGCCAGCTGCCGATCGAAGTTGAACTGTCAGACGCTGATGCCATGATGGCGCAGATGAAACTGTCCGATTTTGCCGAAGTCCAACTGGTTGCACGGGTGTCCCGCGCAGGCCAGCCGACTCAAGGCGAATGGATCGGCCAGAGCGCGCCGATGAGCAATCGCACGCCGGGCATTCAGCACCTGACAATCGACAGCCCTGACCAATAAGAGAGCCCACCATGAAGCATGCCGTCCGCTTGACCCTGATCACCCTGGCCCTGGGTCTGTCTGCGTGTACGGTGCGCGAGCCGGTCCAGCAGCCGCTGCCACCGGTCGAAGGCGTGCCGCCGCGCCAAGGGCCGGCGGTCACGCCATTGCCGGGTAGCAAGCCGGGTACGCAGCCGAGCAAGCCAACCCCAGCGCCGAAGGCCATGCCGCGCACTTCGGCCAGCTTCGCGCCACCGCCAGGTGGTGCCAGCCACTGGGACCCGAAAATGGGCGTGTATGTGCTGGAGAAAAAAACCAACACCTTCTACCGTCAGCGCACCTATTACCGCTATGACGGCGGCTGGAGCTGGTCGCTGAGCCCGGAAGGTCCATGGCAGGAAACCGACAGCAGCGGTGTGCCCGGTGGCCTGGGTCGCGCCTTCGCGCAATAAGCATCTGCAGCCCCTCTCTACCAGGGCCGGTACAGTACAGTTGAAGGGCAATTCTTCGATTGACTGTACTTGCCCCTGACCCCGCATAATCCCTCCTCGCATAGAGCCGGAGGGTGCATGAGCAAGACAGTCCTGGTACTGGTTGAAACCGTCGACGATTACCTGCCGCTGCTGGAGCAGGCGGGCTATCGACTGATTCGTGCGCCGAATGCGCAGCTGCGCGCTGCGGCCATCGCTCAGCAGGCCGATGAGATCGACGCGGTGCTCACCCGCGGCCCACTTGGTCTGACTGCCAGCGAGATTCAGGCGCTGCCACACTTGCAGATCATCTGTGTGATCGGTGCCGGCTATGAACAGGTCGATCTGACCGCCGCTGCAGCTCGTGGCATCACCGTCACCAACGGCGCCGGCGCCAACGCTGCAGCAGTCGCCGATCACAGCCTGGCCCTGCTGCTGGCCTTGTTGCGCAATATCCCCAACGCTGACGCAAGCACTCGCCGCGGTGAGTGGAACCGGGTGATCAGCCCGTCGGTGTCGGGCAAGCGCCTGGGCATCATCGGCCTCGGTGCTGTTGGCCAGGCGATTGCCAAACGCGCGTCGCTGGGCTTCGACATGCCGGTCAGCTACCACAGCCGTACACCTCGTAAAGAGCTTGCCTACACCTGGTACGACAGCCCGCTGCGTCTGGCCGAGGCGGTCGACATCCTCGTGATTGCTACACCCGGCGGCGCTGCGACGCAGCATCTGGTCGACGCCGATGTGCTCAAAGCACTCGGTGCAGAGGGCTACCTGGTCAATATCGCCCGCGCCAGTGTGGTCGACAGCGCCGCCTTGCTCGAGGCGCTGGAGCAGGGCTGGATCGCTGGCGCGGCACTCGATGTATTCGACGACGAACCCAATGTACCCGACGCCTTCAAGGCACTCGGCAACACCGTGCTGACCCCGCATGTGGCCGGGCAGTCGCCCGAGGCCGCACGCGATACGGTGACCCTGGTGCTGCGCAATCTGCAGGCGTTTTTTGCTGGCGAACCGGTGCTGACCCCCGTTCGCAGCTGAATTTTTACCCGGCCAGTCATGGACAGTGGAGCTTATTGCATGCAACTCGAGATCTTTCAGGTAGACGCTTTTTCCAGCAAACCTTTCGGCGGTAACGCGGCAGCAGTGATCCCGCTGGAGCAGTGGCTGGACGATGCCACCCTGCAGCGCATCGCCGAAGAGAACAACCTGTCCGAGACTGCCTACTTCGTCAAGCACGGCGACGGCTACCAGCTGCGTTGGTTTACCCCGGCGGTGGAAGTCGACCTGTGCGGGCACGCCACCCTGGCCTCGGCCTGGGTGTTGTTCGAGCAACTTGGCGAGCAGGCTGAGGTGCTGCGCTTCAGTACCCGCAGCGGCGAGCTGCGGGTCAGCCGTGGCGCTGACGGCATGCTGGAAATGGACTTTCCGGCCAAGCAGCCGCAGCCGGTAGCGACCCCGCCAGGCTTGCTGGAGGCGCTCGGTCTGGACAGCGCACGTGAGGTGTACCGCAGCGATGACTACCTGGTGGCGATTGACGACGTGTCGTTGATCGAGACCCTGCGCCCGGACTTCGCCGCGTTGGCAGCCTTCGATGTGCGCGGTATTGCGGTGACTGCGCCGGGCCGCGGTTTTGACTTCGTCACCCGCTGGTTCGGCCCTCGGGTGGGCGTCAATGAAGACCCGGTGACCGGGTCGGCGCACACTTCGCTGGCACCGTACTGGGCGCAGCGTCTGGAGCAAAGCAGCCTGCGCTGCGAGCAGGGCGGTGCGCGCAAAGGCCAGTTGCACTGTGAGGTGCTCGGCAACGGCCGGGTTATCATCAGCGGCCACGGCGCGCTGTACCTCAAGGGCAGCGTGTTCATCTGAGTGCAGCGCAGCTTTCCCAAGGAGCTTCATGAACAACGAATTACAGATCACCGACCTGCTCGAAGGCGACGGCAAGGCTGTGGTCAAGGGCGCATTGATCACCACCCAGTACACCGGCTGGCTGGCCGATGGCAGCGAGTTTGATTCCTCCTGGTCGCGCGGCAAGCCGTTCCAGTGCGTGATCGGCAGCGGCCGGGTGATCAAAGGCTGGGATCAGGGCCTGATGGGCATGCGTGTCGGCGGCAAGCGCAAGCTGCAGGTGCCGGCGCACCTGGCCTACGGCGAGCGCAGCGTCGGCGCGATTCCGGTCAATTCCGACCTGACCTTCGAGATCGAATTGCTCGAAGTGCTGACCCGCGACGACTGAAACTGTAACAACTTCACCCGGCAAGTTTGCCCCGGCGAATGAATTTCGTTCACATTTCTAGGTCAAGATGGTCCCGCTTGCACGGCTGGCTCGCCAGCCTGTGCAGGTGATCACGAAATGCAGGCACGGACGCCTTCCTTCTTTTGTCGGATGAGTCCATCGCCATGAAGTTGCTGCAGTCCTTGCGACGCCGTCATCTCTACCTTGCCACTGCGTTTGCGGCAGTCCTGGTGCCCCTGACCTATGCCGTGGTGCACAACCATGAAGAGCCGGTCGATGGCACCCAGACTCTGGTGTTTCTGCGCCACGCAGAGAAGCCTGGCGAAGGTCTTGGCCAGCTGAATTGCCAGGGTCTGAATCGGGCCATCGAGTTGGCCAGTGTGCTGCCGGAGCGGTTCGGCGATGCCGATTATGTCTTCGCTGCCAACCCCTCGCGGCACGTCGAAGAGGGTAGCCAGGACCAGCGCTACAGCTACATTCGCCCGCTGATGACCATCAGCCCCAGCGCCATTCGCCTCGGTCTGCCGGTCAATATCGACTTCGGCGCCAATGACTACGACGAGTTGGCCGACGAGCTGCTGACCGACAAGTACCGCAACGCCACCGTCTACACCGCCTGGTCGCACGGTTACCTGCCTGATCTGATCAATGCCGTGGCCGGCAAGGCCCTGGGTGACGAGCGAGTCATCACCGAGGACTGGAGCAACGAGGATTTCGACAGTTTGTATGTGATTACCCTGACCTGGCACGACGGCAAGGCGAGCATGCTCAGCCGTAACGTGCGTCAGGGTCTGGATGGTGGCAACAAGGCCTGCCCGACCTGAGCCGGGCAGGGCTGATCAGCGGCCCAGGCGCATTGGCCAGCCGACGACCTTTTTCACCCGCGGGGTCGCGTAGGTGCGTACCTTGGAGGTGCTCAGGCCAAGCCGCACCAGCGACTCGGCAATGGTTACCGCAGCGCTGACACCATCCACCACCGGCACCCCGGTGCGCTGGCGAATCTGCTCGTCGAGGCCGGCCATGCCGCCGCAACCAAGGCAGATCACCTCGGCTTTGTCGTCGCGTACAGCGCGTTCGGCCTGTTCGACGATGGCATCCACTGCCCGCTGAGGGTCCTCTTCAAGCTCCAGCACCGCCAGGCCACTGGCCCGTACCGAGGCGCAGCGGTCATACAGCCCGGAGAGTTTCAGGCGATCTTCGATCAGCGGTACGGTGCGGTCCAGGGTAGTTACCACCGAGTAGGCGTGGCCGAGGTACATGGCGGTGCTGGCGGCGGCGTCAGTGATGTCTACCACTGGCACATCGAGCAGCTCCTGCAGCCCCTCGCGGCCATGCTCGCCGTAGCCTGCCTGGATCACCGCGTCATAGGGCTGGTCGTAAGCCAGTACGCGGTCCATCACGGCGATGGCCGCCAGATAACTTTCGAAATTGCCCTCCACCGACTCGGCGCCAAAGTACGGCGTCAGGCCGACGATCTCGGTGCCTGGCGCGGCGACGCTGCGGGCTTGCTCGGCAATAGCCTCGGTGATGGCTGCGGTAGTGTTGACGTTGACGATAAGAATGCGCATGCAGATTCTTCCTTGATCAATGGCTGCTGTGGTCGACGGCGATGCACTCGCCGCTGACGTCGTGGTATTGGCGATTGCGCGGGGCAATCAGCAGGTACAGCGCAGCCGCGATGCCCGCACCGATCAACCAGGAGAACGGCGCCACGCCGTGGAAGTTGGGTACCAGCGCAAGGATGATGGCCAGCAGCGCCGCCGGTGCGAAGGCCGCCATCGCCCGCCAGTTGATGCCGCGGGTGTAGTGATAGGCGCCAGCCGGGTTCTCGCTGTACAGCTCAGGCACGTTGATCTGGCCTTTGCGCAGCAACCAGTAGTCGGCCATGATCACCCCGTACAGCGGGCCGAGCAGGGCGCCCAGGCCGGACAGGAAGTAGACGATCACCAGTGGGCTGTTGTAGAGGTTCCACGGCAGGATCAGTACCGCCAGCGTGGCGCTGATCAGGCCGGCGCGGCGGAAGTTCAGGTGGCGCGGGGCGAGGTTGCTCAGGACAAATGCAGGGGCGACGAAGTTGGCCATGATGTTCACCGCGACGGTGACGATCAGGAACGCCAGGCAACCCAGTACCAGAAACAGCGTATTAGGGATGGTCGCAACGATCTGGGTGGGGCTGTCGATGATGTGGCCGTTGATCTTGAACTGTGCACCGCTGAGCACCACGGTGATCACAGCGAACACCAGGATGTTCACTGGCAGGCCCCAGAAGTTGCCGACGCGGATGGTCTTGCGGCACGGCGATGAGCGGGCGAAGTCGCAAAAGTTCAGCACCAGGGTGCCGTAGATCGCCAGCCACAAGGCACCACCGGCAAAGATATTGCGCCACATTTCGTATCCGGTCAGCGGCTCGGACACCGACCAGGCGATGCGTGTGTCGGCCTGGAAGTACATCCAACCGGCCAGGCTCGCGACTGTCAGCAGAATCACTGGGCCGGCGAAGCCTTCATAGCGGCGCACCATTTCCATGCCGTAGGCAAGGATCACCAGCTGCACCAGCCAGATCGCGACGAAGCACACCCAGCCCAGGCTCGACAGGCCAAGGATGCTGTCTTGATCGTATGCGGCCACCTGCGGCCAGATGGCGGTGAGCAATACCCGCAGTACCACCGAGGCGAGATAGGTCTGGATACCGAACCAGGCGATGGCGATCACGGCGCGAATCAATGCCGGCAACTGTGCGCCGTGGATGCCGAAGGCGATGCGGCTGATGACCGGGAAGGGCACACCCGTCTTCTGCCCCATGTAGCCAGACAAGTTCATGAAGAAGTACACCAACACTGCGCCGATCGCCAGCGACAGGAGAATCTGCCAGCCACCCAGGCCGAGCGCGAACAGGCCCATGGCGAACGAGTAGTTGGCGATGTTGTGCACATCGTTGGTCCACAGCGCGAAGATGCTGTAACCGCCCCAGCGTCGGCCCTCGAGACGGGTCGGCGCGAGGTCGCGGTTGTGCAGGCGCGGGCTGAGTTCGAGGGCCGGCGATGCGCCGGTCAAGGTTGACGGCTGGGCGGTGCTGGCGACGGATAGTTCAGGGGCAATGTCGAGGCTGCTACTCATTCCGGCGGCTCCTGATGCGCAGGTTGCAGTGAGGGGCGAGAGTGCACGGTCTCGTCTGGTCACGGCTGAACCTTGGCATCACTGGGTTCTGGAGGCTGCGGCCTGCTTGGGGCAGGCGCTGCGCGTTGTTGTGTATTTAGGTTTTGTTCAAGTTGTATACAAAACACAAGCACAGCAAAGCCAGTTCCATGCCATCGGGTGTGCAAGTTCACAATTTACTGTTCCGTGAACTCTTTATTTAAATCTCTAACTTACTGAATTAATTTGTTTATAAGTTGACCGATTGAACAAGTTAAATTTTTTACCAACTTACATTACTGATCAATCGGTCAAATTATCTCGCGCCGCGCGTGTAACGTCTTGGTGCTGTGCTTCCCAGAAGTGCACACAAAAATGGCACCTTAGGTGACAATCCTGTGTACAAAAAATAAGCAGCACAATCTGGCCGTGCCGGTCTGCAGGAAAGCCGCTCACTCGGCCATCGGCGGCAGGCGGCGTTTCACCGGGCTCTTCTTGATGATTGCGGTGTTGGTTTCGGCCAGGACATTGATGCGGTCGAGCAAGCTGTCCAGTTGCTCCATCGAGCGCACATGCAGGCGGGCGATAAAGCAGTCCTCGCCGGTCACTTTGTCGCACTCGGTGAACTCGGCAATCGCGATGATCTGGCGCTCGACTTCCTGCAGTTGGCCGGGCAGTGGGCGGATGCGCACAATCGCCTGCAACTGATAGCCGAAACAGCGCGGGTCGATCTCGACGGTGTAACCGCGGAGCACGCCGCGCTCTTCCAGCCGGCGCAGCCGCTCGCTGACGCTGGGCGCTGAAAGCCCGCTGATCTGCGCCAGCGCCTTGAGCGAGCGACGCGAATCCTCCATCAGGGCGGTGATCAGCAGTTGGTCGATGGCATCGGTCATAAGCACCTCGTTAGGTAAAGCCTCTAATTTGCCTTGATCGTAAAGGTGAATGGCGATTTTTGCCTTGGTTATCCGCTAGAAGGCGGCAGCTTGCCCTCGTCATACTGTTGACATCATCAACGGAGGTGGCCGATGGACAGTTCAATACGCCGTGGTTCGCTGGAAATGATCGTTGCCATGCTTATTTCCGGGACGATTGGCTGGTTCGTACTGGTGTCCGGGCAACCGGTGCTGGAGGTGGTGTTCTGGCGCTGTGTGTTCGGCGCGGGGGCGTTACTGGTGATCTGCGCGAGCCTGGGCCTGCTCAAGTCCGGCGTGATCAGCCGCGGCGCCGTGTTGCTGGCGATTGTCAGCGGGGTGGCTATCGTCGGTAACTGGGTGCTGCTGTTCGCCTCGTATTCGCGGGCGTCGATTGCCATCGGTACTGCGGTATACAACGTGCAGCCGTTTCTGTTGGTCGGCCTGGCTGCGGTGTTTCTCGGCGAGAAGATCACCCTGGCCAAACTGAGCTGGCTGGGGGTGGCGTTCGTCGGCATGCTGGCCATCGTCAGTGCCCACGGCAACGGCCAGAGCAGTGGCAGCGACTATCTGCTGGGGATTGCCCTGGCCCTTGGGGCGGCGTTGCTGTATGCGGTTGCGGCGTTGATCATCAAGCGCCTGAGCGGTACGCCGCCGCACTTGATCGCGCTGATCCAGGTCAGCACCGGCATCGTCCTGTTGGCGCCGTGGGTCAAGCTTGGCGGGTTGCCCGCTGAACTGCCGGCGCTGGCCAGTTTGCTGACCCTGGGCATCGTCCATACCGGGCTGATGTATGTGCTGCTGTACAGCGCGATCCAACGTCTGCCGACTGCATTGACCGGCGCGCTGTCGTTCATCTACCCGATTGCGGCGATCCTGGTCGACTGGTTCGCCTTTGGCCATCGGTTGGCGCCGTTGCAGTGGCTGGGGGTGGCGTTGATTCTGCTGGCCGCTGCCGGCATGCAACAAGGCTGGTGGTTTCGCGCCCCGGTCAAAGCGGCGCCAAGCCCATGCGACTGAGCGCAGTTGAAGCGGGTAGAATGCCCTCTTTTGAGCCTCAGCGACGCGCCCATGACCTCCGTGATTGATACCCTCGAGCAGCACCTGCTCACCGCTCTCGACCCTGCTCCGTTGGAAACCCGGCGCCTGTTCCATGGCCGTGGCCGCTGCTGGGCAGGGCTTGAGCAGATCACGGTCGACTGGCTGCAGGGGGTGTTGCTGGTGGCGTTGTTCCGCGAGCCACCCGAGGGCCAGCTGGCTGAGCTCGAGGCGATGCTGCGGGCACTGGCCGAGCGCCCACTGTGGACCGGCGAGGCGATTTTGATTCAGCACCGTTACCTGCCCGACAGCCCCGGCCAGTGGTTGCTCGGCGAGCCGGTGCAGCAGCGTGAGGTGGTCGAAGACGGCCTGACCTACCTGCTCGATCTGGGCGTGCGCCAGAACAACGGTCTGTTTCTGGACATGCGCTATGGCCGGCGCTGGGTGCGTGAGCACGCCGCTGGCAAGCGGGTACTCAATCTGTTCGCCTATACCTGCGGTTTCTCGGTGGCGGCAATCGCCAACGGCGCTGCTCAGGTGGTCAATCTGGACATGGCCAAGTCGGCACTGTCGCGTGGACGCGAGAACCATCGGCTCAATGGCCATGATGTGAGCCAGGTGGCGTTTCTGGGTCATGAACTGTTCAAGTCATGGGGCAAAGTGCGCAAGTACGGGCCGTATGACCTGATCATCATCGACCCGCCGACGTTCCAGCGCGGCAGCTTTGTGCTGACCCAGGACTACGCGAAAATCCTGCGCCGCTTGCCCGAGTTGCTCAGCGCAGGCGGCACGGTGCTGGCGTGTGTCAACGACCCGGCGATTGGCTCGGACTTCCTGATCCAGGGCATGGCCGAACAGGCACCGGGCTTGCAGTTCATCGAGCGTCTGCAGAATCCGCCGGAGTTTGCCGATGCTGATCCTGAGGGTGGCTTGAAGGCGCTGGTGTTCCGCCAACTATGAGCTGCCGCCCTCGACAGCGAGGGCGACAGTGCTTGGCAGGTTTCAGGCAGGCAATGCGCGGGCCTGGGCGGGCATCGGGTAGACCTGGGCGAAAGCGACGTTGTCGGTTTGATCGACGCGCTTTTTCAGGCGTTCGTTGAAGGCTCGGCTGACCGCGTACTGGCCACCGGAAATGGTTCGGAACTGCGCGGTCAGGACGAACCCGTTAAGGTCCATACGGTCGACGCCGAACACCTGCAGCGGCCCTTGCAGGTTGATCCGCAGCAGTGGGTCTTCGCTGATCGACTTGCCCACTTCGTGAATCAACGCCAGCGACTGATCGACGTCACTGTCGTAGGTGAACTGCACCGAGAAGAACGCATAGGCAAACTGCCGCGACTGGTTGGTAACCGCCTTGATCTGGCCAAACGGCACCGAGTGGACGAAGCCCTTGCCGTCGCGCAAGCGCAGGGTGCGGATGGTCAGGCTCTCGACCGTGCCGGCGTGGCCGGAGTCGAGCACCACCCAGTCACCGATCGAAATGGTGTCTTCGATCAGGATGAACAGCCCGGTGATCACATCCTGCACCAACTGCTGCGAACCAAAGCCGATGGCCAGGCCAATTACCCCGGCACCGGCCAGCAGCGGCGCAACGTTGATGCCCAGGTTGGCCATGGTGGTGATGGTGCAGATCACTACCAGGATAACTTTCACCGCATTGCGCAGCATCGGCAGGATGGTGCGCACGCGAGTGCTGGGCTGGCGCGAGCTGCGCTTGCCGACGGGTGGCTTCAGCGCCTCTTGAATGGCGGTGTCGAGCACCACCCACAGCAGCCAGGTCACCAGCAGGATCAGGCCGATACTTGAAATCGAGTTACTGATGGCCTGGCCGAGGCGGTTGCTCAGGGCAAAGTCGATCACCGAGAAACCCCAGATGCGCCCGAGCAGCTCGATAAAGGTAATCGCCATGGCGATGCGCAACAGCGCATGGGCGAGGCTGCGTAGCAGCTCCTTGTAGGGGCGGACCTTCTGCTGCGTATCAACCTTGCGTGACGCCAGCAGGTGTTGCAGCAGGGTGCTGAGGAACAGCGTGGCCACCAGTAGCACGGTAGTCAGCAGGGCATTCTGCAGGGCTTTCTGGCTCTCTTCGCCGGCACCGATCAGGTTGATCGCCGAGACCAGAATCATCATCAGGATCGGCAGGTACCACAGCTTGGAGAAGATCCGCAGGGTCTCCTGCACTGCACGGTGGTGCAGGCGATCATGCAGGTCGCGGTTGCGGATCAGGTGACCCACCGGCCGGCGCAGGCGCAGGACCAGGCTGGCAAAGATGAAGGTGGCGATAAGGCCGGTGATCACGGCGATGCTGGCGGTGATATTGCCGCCGACCTGGCGAGCGATCTGCGGGCTGGTCAGCGCGTCGCTCCAGGCCGCGAGAAAGCCGATCATGAACAACGCACGCGGTGCCATCTGCCTGATCACGGCGACGGCAGGGCGTTTGTGGCCTGCATCGAACAGGGTGATCAGGCAGAGGATGATCGAAGTCGAGAACAGGCCGCTGCTGGTCGCGTAGGCCAGGCTCAGGCCGAGTGCGCGGGCAATCGATGGGTCGAGAAAGCGGCTGGCATACAGCGTCAGCGGCAAGCTCGCCAGGGCCGGCAAGGTATAGGGCAGCAAGTACCTCAGCAAGCCACGCAGGCGCTTGCGCCGTTGCAGCAGGGCGGTGCGCGCGCAGCGGGCGGCGAGCCAGCGGCCGAGCAGGCTGAGCAGCGAGAAACTGGCGGCCCAGGCTATCGTCAGCAGAACAAAATCGCCGATCAGTTGCAGGCCGTCGTGCCCCGAGTGGCGGTCGACCAGGCGCTCCACCTCTTTGCTGGCGCGGTCGGTGCGCAGGCGCCAGGTGTCCAGCACATGGGCATCGAGGTCGAGGTCTTTGGCTGCACTGTCGAGGCCATCGGCCAGGGCACCCAGCAAGCCACCCTGCAACACCGGAGCAGGTTCTTCGGCGGGAGCTTCGGCAGGCGCGGGGTCAGCGGCGTAGAGTGAAGTGCTCAGCAATAGGCTGAGAAGTAGCGGGGTTAGCAAGCGCAGCACTGGAGTACTCCTTGGGCCGTGGCGGGCGTGGGGGGTTACTCAAGGAACTGATTGCCGAAGGCGAGGGAAGTTCGATGCAATCCGGGCCATGGCCTGGCCCGGATTGCTCTGGCAAGCGTCAGTCGATCACTGGCCGGTGTAGATCTGGTCGAACACGCCACCGTCGTTGAAGTGGGTCTTCTGCACCGTGCGCCAGTCACCGAAGGTCTTCTCTACCGAAAGGAAGTCGACTTTCGGGAAGCGGTCGGTGTACTTGGCCAGTACCGCTGGATCACGCGGGCGCAGGTAGTTGTTGGCAGCGATTTCCTGGCCTTGTGGCGACCACAGGTACTTCAGATACTCTTCGGCGGCGGCGCGGGTGCCCTTCTTGTCGACCACCTTGTCGACCACGGTGACCGGCGGCTCGGCTTCGGCCGATACGCTTGGGTAGACCACTTCGAACTGATCGCGACCGAATTCGCGGGCGATCATTTCGGCTTCGTTTTCAAAGGTGACCAGCACGTCGCCGATCTGGTTGGTCATGAACGTGGTGGTAGCCGCCCGGCCACCGGTGTCGAGCACTGGCGCCTGCTTGAACAGTTTGCCGACAAAGTCCTTGGCCTTGTTTTCGTCGCCGCCGTTTTTCAGCACGTAGCCCCAGGCCGAGAGGTAGGTGTAACGGCCGTTGCCGGAGGTCTTGGGGTTGGGCACGATCACCTGGACGCCGTCCTTGAGCAGGTCAGGCCAGTCTTTCAGCGCTTTCGGGTTGCCTTTGCGCACGATGAACACGGTGGCCGAGGTGAACGGCGCGCTGTTGTTTGGCAGGCGCGTGACCCAGTTGTCCGGGACCAGCTTGCCGTTGTCGACCAGGGCATTGATGTCGGTCGCCATGTTCATGGTGATGACGTCAGCCGGCAGGCCATCGATCACCGAGCGCGCTTGCTTGCTCGAACCGCCGAAGGACATCTGCAGGTTGATCTTCTCTTTGTGCTCGGCTTCCCAGTGCTTCTGGAAAGCGGCGTTGTAGTCCTTGTAGAAATCGCGCATCACGTCATAGGAAACGTTGAGCAGCGTCGGCGCGGCCTGGGCCAGGTTGCCCAGGGTCAAGCCTGCGGCGAGCAGCGAGGCGGTAAACAGTTTTTTCACGACGCGATCCTTGTTCTTGAAACAGTTAATGGCAGAGTGCCTGCGACTATAGCGGGTGTTTCCCAAGCGTTTAAAGAACGAAATACGCTTTGGTTATTCCTTCCTGGGGAACAGCGCATTGCCGCAGCGCGAGCAGAACGCAGCGCCGTGCTCATGGCTGTTTTTACGGCAGGTCGGGCAGTCGTGCTGGAGTTGTTCGCCACGCATGGCGTTGGCCAGCTCGGCGGTGAAGATGCCGGTCGGCACGGCGATGATCGAGTAACCGGTGATCATCACCAGTGACGACAGCACCTGGCCCAGCGGCGTCTTCGGCACGATATCGCCAAAGCCCACGGTGGTCAGGGTGACGATCGCCCAGTAGATGCCTTTGGGGATGCTGGTGAAGCCATGCTCGGGCCCTTCGACCACGTACATCAAGGTGCCGAACACGGTCACCAGAGTCGATACGCTGACCAGAAACACGATGATCTTCTGCTTGCTGCCGCGCAGCGCGCTCATCAGGTAGTTGGCCTGCTTGAGGTACGGGCTCAGCTTGAGCACGCGGAAGATCCGCAGCATGCGGATCACGCGGATGATCAGCAGGTACTGGGCGTCGCTGTAATACAAGGCGATGATGCCCGGCACGATGGCCAGCAGATCGACCAGGCCGTAGAAGCTGAAGGCATAGCGCAGCGGCTTGGGCGAGCAGTACAGGCGGGTCAGGTATTCAGCGAGAAAGATCGCCGTAAAGCCCCACTCGATGGCGGCGAGCAGGCCTGAATAGTTCTGGTGAACCTCATCGATACTGTCGAGGATCACCACCACCAGGCTGGCCAGAATGATCAGCAGCAGGGTCTTGTCGAAGCGTCTGCCAGCGGTGGTGTCGGATTGAAAAACCAGAATGTAGAGCCGCTCGCGCAGGCTCGCCGGGGAGTTCATGGGGCGCGTTCCATTATGCAATGGGCAGAGCCTAGGGCTTGCCCCTCAGCTGTGCAAGCGGCGTGGTTTACCGCCCGCCAGCCCGCGCGGCAGGCGGCTGCTCAGGTGCAGCAACCAGCAGGCGGCCACAAACGGCGCGGTCAAGGCGGCCACCGGCAGCAGGTTGAACAGCGGTTGCAAGGCGATGGCCAGGATGATCGCCAGCAGCGGCAGCCACGGCCGTTCGCGCTGGCCGCAAAAGGCCAGTGCCGCCAGCGCGGCATTGAAACCGAGCAAGCCCATCCCGGCGCTGTGGACATCGCCCATGAGCAGCGCAACGCAGGCGCCCAGGCCTGAGCCGAACAAAGCCCAGAGTGCAGCGCTGCGATTGGACAGGAACAAACCGATGGCGATCAGCAGCCCCGCCAGCGGCTGCTCCAGCAGAAACACCTGGCCCAGGCCACGCGCCAGTGCCTGCAGAGGCTCGGCAGTGACCGCTGTGCCGGCGGCAGACGGCTGCGCAGCCAGCAGCGCGGCCCAGCCGAGCAGGACGAACGGTGCGGTATAGGCCGGCAGCAGGCAGGCGCCGCGTTTGCGCCATTGATGGACGAGGATGCTCGACAGGCCACTGGCGGCGATGATCAGCGGCGGCAGAATCACTGACCATGGCAACACTGCGCTGAACAGGATGCCGATCAGGACGCCGTTGTAGCTGTACAGGCCGGCCTGGCGATCAGCCCGGTCGTAGCCGCGCCGCTGCGCCGTGAGCAACCCTGCCAGCGCGCCCAGCAGGGCACCACCGACCAACTGCGGGGCGGTCAGGAGGATGGCGAGCAGACAACACAGGCCGCACAGCGGGCTACGCTGCAGCAATACCTGGCTGAAGCCGTTGAGAAGCGCCGTGGCCCAGTCGGGGCACGGGGTGACGAAATTTTGTGTGTACATGGGCAGTCAGTAGGTTGAAGTTGGCGGTGGGCCTCTTTGGGCCTCGGTTCCGCGGTTGGTCTTTTGGGCCGCTCTGCGGCCTTCGCGGGTGAACCCGCTCCCACAGGGTTTTGTGTGGCAGCGGGCTTGCCGGCGAAGGCTGCAAAGCAGCCCAATACGGTCCTAGATCAAAGTCTCGATGCGCAGCGTGTTGGTCGTGCCCGGCTTGCCAAACGGCACCCCGGCGGTGATCAGCAGCGTATCGCCGATGCTGGCCATGCCTTGCGCCTGGGCGATTTCCAGTGCGGTCGAGCAGATTTCGTCGACCTGGCGCAGGCGGTCGTTGACCACCGAATGCACGCCCCAGGTCACGCTCAGGCGGCGCGCCGTCACCAGATTTGGCGTCAGGTTGAGAATCGGTGCCCGTGGCCGTTCGCGGGCGGCGCGCAGGGTCGAGGCCCCGGACTCGCTGTAGTTGACCAGCACCGCCACCGGCAGAATGCCGCTGATACGGCGGATTGCGCAGCTGATCGCATCCGAGGTGGTGGCCTCTGCTCTTGGCCGGCCGACGTCGAGCTGTGCCTGGTAATCCGGGCCGTTTTCAACCTGGCGGATGATCTTGCTCATCATCTGTACGGCTTCCAGCGGATAGTCACCGGAGGCGGTTTCCGCCGACAGCATCACCGCATCGGCGCCTTCGGCGACCGCGTTGGCGACGTCGGTGACTTCGGCGCGGGTTGGCGCAGGCGAGAAGCGCATCGATTCGAGCATCTGCGTTGCCACCACCACCGGGCGGCCGAGCTGGCGGCAGGTGTTGATGATGTGCTTCTGGATCTGCGGCACGCTCTCGGCGGGGACTTCCACGCCCAGATCGCCACGGGCAACCATGATTGCGTCGGACAGCTCGGCGATGGCCTGCAGCTGGTCGACCGCCGACGGCTTCTCGATCTTGGCCATGAGGTAAGCGCGGTCGCCGATCAGCTCGCGCGCTTCGATGATGTCCTCAGGGCGCTGCACGAACGACAGCGCCACCCAGTCCACCCCAAGCTCCAGGCCGAAGGCCAGGTCGCGACGGTCTTTGGCGGTCAGCGGGCTCAACTCGAGCACCGCCTGCGGCACGTTGACACCCTTGCGGTCGGACAGCTCGCCGCCGGCCAGCACTTCGGTATCGATGGCGTCGTCATGCTTGGCGGTTACGCGCAGGCGCAGCTTGCCATCGTCGAGCAGCAAGTCCATGCCTGGCTGCAATGCAGCGATGATTTCCGGGTGCGGCAGGTTGATCCGGTGGCTGTCGCCCGGGGTGCTGTCCAGGTCCAGGCGCAGGGCCTGGCCACGCTGCAGCTGGACCTTGCCTTCGGCAAAGCGACCGACGCGCAGCTTGGGCCCTTGCAGGTCCATGAGGATGCCCAGCGGGTAGTTCAGCTGTTGCTCGACTTCGCGGATCCACTGATAGCGCAGGGCGTGGTCGGCGTGCTCGCCGTGGCTGAAGTTGAGGCGAAAGATATTCACCCCGGCTGCGACCAGCTGGCGTACATCGTCGATGCCGTTGATGGCAGGGCCGAGGGTGGCGAGGATTTTGACTTTTTTATCAGGCGTCATGATTGGGCAGTCTCGAGAATCAGAATGGCGCGGAAGTCGTTGACGTTGGTACGGGTCGGCTCGGTTACGATCAGGGCGTCGAGCGCGGCGAAGTAGCCGTAGCCATTGTTGTTGTCCAGCTCATCGCTGGCCGAAAGCCCCAGGGCGGCGGCGCGGGCATAGCTGGCCGGAGTCATGCTGGCACCGGCATTGTCTTCCGAGCCATCGATGCCGTCGGTGTCGCCGGCCAGGGCATACACGCCCGGTAGGCCTTTGAGGTTTTCGGTGAGGCTGAGCAAAAACTCCGCGTTGCGCCCGCCACGGCCATTGCCGCGCACGGTCACGGTGGTTTCACCGCCGGAGAGAATCACGCAGGGCGCCTTCAGCGGCTGGCCGTGCTGGACGATTTGCCGAGCGATGCCGGCATGCACCTTGGCCACCTCGCGCGACTCGCCTTCAAGGTCACCGAGGATCAGCGGGCTGAAGCCGGCCTGGCGGGCTTTCACGGCTGCCGCCTCCAGCGACTGCTGGGGCTTGGCGATCAATTGGAAGTGGCTGCGGGCCAGGGCCGGGTCGTCGGCTTTGACGGTTTCCGAAGCCGGGTTGTTGAGCCAGTCGATGACCGCTTGCGGCGCTTCGATGTTGTAGCGTTTGAGGATCGCCAGCGCTTGCGCCGAGGTGCTCGGATCGGCCACCGTCGGGCCGGAGGCGATCACGGTGGCGAGGTCGCCGGGCACATCGGAAATGGCATAGGTGTACAGCGTGGCCGGCCAGCAGGCCTTGGCCAGGCGGCCGCCCTTGATCGCCGAGAGGTGCTTGCGCACGCAGTTCATCTCGCCGATGGTCGCGCCCGACTTGAGCAGGGCCTTGTTGATCTGTTGCTTGTCGGCCAGGGACAGGCCTGCGGCTGGCAGGGCGAGCAGGGCAGAGCCGCCGCCAGACAGCAGGCAGATCACCCGGTCGCTTTCAGTGAGGTTGCTGACCAGCTCCAGCACGCGCTTGGCCACGGCCAGGCCGGCGGCATCGGGAACAGGATGGGCAGCTTCGACCACTTCGATTTTCTGGCAGCTGGCGCCGTGCCCATAGCGGGTCACGACCAGCCCGGAGACTTCACCTTGCCAGGTTTTTTCGACCACTTCGGCCATGGCTGCGGCGGCCTTGCCGGCGCCGATAACGATGACCCGGCCGCTACGGTCGGCAGGCAGGTAGGCTTCGAGGACCTGGCTTGGGTGGGCGGCGGCGATGGCTGTGTCGAACAGCTCGCGCAGAAATTGTTGCGGATCGACCGACATGGCAGGCTCCCAAAATTCTTGTTGTTATGCGTAATAAAAAAACGCCCCCGGAACGACCTCCGTGCAGGCTGAACCAGGGGCGGGTGTTGCTCGGTTGCGGGTCAGAGACCCCTGGGGGCTGCGTCGCAAACCCCCGGATTCAAATCAATTCAAATCACTTCTCGTCGCGGATCGAGAAATTGGCCATGTGCTCCAGGCCCTTGATCAATGCCGAGTGGTCCCAGTTGCCGCCACCCAGTGCTACGCAAGTGCTGAACACTTGCTGCGCGTTGGAGGTGTTCGGCAGGTTGATGCCCAACTCCTTGGCGCCTTGCAGGGCCAGGTTCAGGTCCTTCTGGTGCAGGTTGATGCGGAAGCCTGGATCGAAGGTGCCTTTGATCATGCGCTCGGCATGCACTTCAAGAATCTTCGACGAAGCGAAACCGCCCATCAGTGCTTCACGCACCTTGGCTGGGTCCGCGCCGTTCTTGGCGGCGAACAGCAGCGCCTCGCCAACTGCCTGGATGTTCAGCGCGACGATGATCTGGTTGGCGACCTTGGCGGTCTGGCCGTCACCGTTACCGCCGACGCGGGTGATGTTCTTGCCCATCAGCTCGAACAGCGGCAGGGTGCGCTCGAAGGCTTTCGGGCAACCACCGACCATGATGCTCAGGGTGGCTGCCTTGGCGCCGACTTCGCCGCCGGACACCGGGGCGTCCAGATAGGCCGCGCCAGTGCCTTTGATCTTCTCGGCAAAGGCTTTGGTCGCGGTGGGCGAGATCGAGCTCATGTCGATGACGATCTT
Organism: Pseudomonas sp. EZ-C24; assembly: GCF_014525325.1. Taxonomy (NCBI): domain Bacteria; kingdom Pseudomonadati; phylum Pseudomonadota; class Gammaproteobacteria; order Pseudomonadales; family Pseudomonadaceae; genus Pseudomonas; species Pseudomonas sp. EZ-C24. The sequence goes on from NZ_JACDIU010000012.1 coordinate 127,622, forward strand.
GTTCGGGCCAACACCTTCGGCAACGCCGTTTTCACCGAACAGGACAGCTTCGACCTGCGGGGTATCCGGGACCATGACGATGATGAATTCAGCTTCCTGAGCCACTTCCTTTGGATTGGCCAGGGCCACCGCGCCAGCGGCGATCAGGTCAGCCGGTGCTGCGTCGTGATGGGTCGAAACGAACAGGCTGTGACCTGCTTTTTGCAGGTTTTGGGCCATGGGCTTGCCCATGATGCCAGTGCCGATAAAACCGATTTTAGCCATGAGAGATACCCTCTTTTGTAATTGTCGAATCTCGATGAACCAGGCGCAGCCCGATCAGATCGCGTTGTGCGTCTTCAGCCAGCCCAGGCCCGCTTCAGTGGTGGTCAGCGGCTTGTACTCGGCGCCGACCCAGCCCTTGTAGCCGATGCGGTCCAGGTGCTCGAACAGGAAGCGGTAGTTGATCTCACCGGTGCCGGGTTCGTTGCGGCCAGGGTTGTCGGCCAGCTGGATGTGGTTGATCCGCGGCAGGTTGGCTTCGATGGTGCGCGCCAGGTCACCTTCCATGATCTGCATGTGGTAGATGTCGTACTGCAGGAACAGGTTGGCGCTGGCGACCTCGGTCTGAATGTCCAGTGCTTGCTGCGTGGTGTTCAGGTAGAAGCCAGGGATGTCGCGGGTGTTGATCATTTCCATGACCAGGCGGATCCCGGCGGCCTGCAACTTGTCGGCGGCAAACTTGAGGTTGTCGACAAAGGTCTTGCGCACGGTGGCGCATTCCAGACCCTGTGGGCGAATGCCCGCCAGGCAGTTGATCTGGGTATTGCCCAGCACCTTGGCGTAGGCGATGGCCTTGTCGACACCGGCGCGGAATTCTTCGACGCGGTCGGGGTGGCAGGCAATCCCGCGCTCACCTGTCGACCAATCGCCCGCAGGAAGGTTGAACAACACCTGGGTCAGGCCATTGGCGTCCAGTTGCGCCTTGATTTCAGCGGCGCTGAAATCGTACGGGAAGAGGTATTCGACACCGCTGAAGCCAGCGTCGGCGGCGGCCTTGAAGCGGGCCAGAAAGTCCTGCTCGGTAAACAGCATGGACAGGTTGGCAGCGAAGCGAGGCATGGTGATCTCCTTGCAAATGAAAGCCCCCGGCACAACCGGCGCGGGGGCGTCAGGCAATCAGTCGAGCAGCGAAATAGCGGTAGGGGCGTCGTTGCCCACCAGGGCGAGGTCTTCGAACTCGTTGACCGCGTTGATTTCGGTGCCCATGGAAATGTTGGTGACGCGCTCGAGAATGATTTCAACCACGACCGGTACGCGGAACTCTTCGGCCATCTTCTGCGCCTTGAGCAGGGCAGGGGCGATTTCGCTTGGCTCGAATACACGCAGGGCCTTGCAACCCAAACCTTCGACGACTGCAACGTGATCGACGCCGTAGCTGCCGGCTTCGGTCGAGTTGATGTTCTCGAACGCCAGTTGTACACAGTAGTCCATCTCGAAGCCACGCTGAGACTGACGGATCAGGCCGAGGTAGGCGTTGTTCACCAGCACGTGGACGTAGGGCAGATTGAACTGCGCGCCAACGGCCAGCTCTTCGATCATGAACTGGAAGTCGTAGTCACCAGACAGCGCGACGACCTTGCGTTGCGGGTCGGCCTTGACCACACCGAGGGCCGCCGGGATGGTCCAGCCGAGCGGGCCGGCCTGGCCGCAGTTGATCCAGTGACGCGGCTTGTACACGTGCAGGAGCTGCGCGCCAGCGATCTGCGACAGACCGATGGTGCTGATGTAGCAGGTGTCCTTGCCAAATACCTTGTTCATCTCTTCATAGACGCGCTGCGGCTTGACCGGCACGTTGTCGAAGTGGGTCTTGCGCTGCAGGCTGGCCTTGCGCTGCTGGCAGTCTTCCAACCAGGCACTGCGGTCCTTGAGCTTGCCGGCGGCTTTCCACTCGCGGGCCACTTCCAGGAACATATCCAGCGCCTTGCCAGCATCGGAAACGATGCCCAGGTCCGGGGTGAACACGCGGCCGATCTGGGTCGGTTCGATGTCGACGTGAACGAAGCTGCGGCCTTCGGTGTAGACATCGACAGAACCGGTGTGGCGGTTGGCCCAGCGGTTACCGATACCGAACACCATGTCCGATTTGAGCAGGGTCGCGTTGCCGTAGCGGTGCGAGGTCTGCAGGCCGACCATGCCCACCATCAGCGGGTGATCGTCCGGGATGGTGCCCCAGCCCATCAGGGTCGGGATGACCGGCACGCCGGTCAGTTCGGCGAACTCGACCAGCTTGTCGCTGGCGTCGGCATTGATGATGCCGCCACCGGCCACCAGCAATGGGCGCTCGGCGTCATTGAGCATGGCCAGGGCTTTTTCCGCTTGCACGCGGGTAGCGCCTGGCTTGTTGATCTGCAGTGGCTCGTAGGCGTCGATGTCGAATTCGATCTCGGCCATCTGCACGTCGAACGGCAGGTCGATCAGCACCGGGCCTGGACGGCCGCTGCGCATTTCAAAGAAAGCCTTCTGGAATGCGTAAGGGACCTGGCCTGGCTCGAGCACGGTGGTTGCCCACTTGGTCACCGGCTTGACGATGCTGGTGATGTCGACGGCCTGGAAGTCTTCTTTGTGCAGACGTGCACGCGGCGCCTGGCCGGTAATGCACAGGATCGGGATGGAGTCGGCGGCGGCGCTGTACAGACCAGTGACCATGTCGGTACCGGCTGGGCCGGAAGTGCCGATGCACACGCCGATGTTGCCCGGGTTGGCGCGGGTGTAACCCTCGGCCATGTGCGAGGCACCTTCGACGTGGCGAGCGAGGACGTGATCGATGCCACCGACTTTCTTCAGGGCCGAGTACAGCGGGTTGATAGCGGCCCCTGGGATGCCGAATGCGGTATCTACACCTTCCCGGCGCATGACCAGAACGGCTGCATCGATTGCTCTCATTTTGCTCATGGGTTGTGCCTCATCGATTTTGTAATTGTATACAACTTGCTCTTGGCCAGAGTGTATTCACGCTCGGTGGCCTAGGTCAATCCATTTTCGTCGGCAGCAAACGCTTCGGTCGGAATGCCCGTGAAAACGGCGTTTCGTCTGATCGTGCACGATCGTCTAAAAATATTGTATACAAAGATAATCGTAGTTGTGTTCTATTTATGCCATTGGATTTCAACTGCCCTCAGGGCTTCTCACAACAAGAAGAGGACCTTTCCATGACCACTTTGACCCTCAAAGTCGCTGTCAGCCTGGTGAACGCCGCGCTGGCCGCAGGCCGCAAGATCAACGCTGCGCCGCTGACCGTGGCGGTGCTGGATGCCGGCGGGCATCTGCTGACCTTGCAGCGTGAAGACGGCGCCAGCCTGCTGCGCCCGCAGGTAGCGACCGGCAAGGCCTGGGGTGCAATTGCCCTGGGCAAGGGCTCGCGTCTGCTGGCGTTGGATGCGCAGCAGCGACCGGCGTTTTTTGCCGCATTGAATGGTTTGGGCGAGCGGCCGGTGGTGCCGGCGCCAGGGGGCGTGCTGATTCGTGATCAGCAGGGCAGGGTGCTGGGTGCGGTGGGGATCAGCGGCGATACTTCGGATATCGATGAGCAGTGCGCAATCAGCGCCATCGAAGCGGCGGGCCTGACCGCAGATGCCGGTGTCGCGGCCTGATCACTGCACCCAGGGCCGCGCTGCGGCCCTTTCTGATTCAGCTCAAGCCAGCTCTGGCTCACAGCCCTTGAGCACCAGCCGAATGATCGTTTGCGCAGCGGCCTCGTAATCACTGTCGGCGAGCTTGGCCTTGCCGGTGACGGCGGCGATCTGCCAATCGAAGTCGGCGTAGGTCTGGGTCGCCGCCCAGATGCTGAACATCAGGTGATGGGCATCGACCGGGGCGATCTGTTTGCGCTCAATCCAGCGCTGGATGCACTCGATATTGTGCCGGGCCTGCTCGTTGAGCTGCTCGACCTGGCTCGGCGAAAGGTGCGGCGCGCCGTGCATGATCTCGCTGGCGAACACCTTCGAGGCATGGGGCAGATCACGCGAGATGCGGATCTTCGAGCGGATGTAGGCACTCAGCACTTCTTTCGGATCACCGTCGGCATTGAACGGCGTCGATGCCTGCATGATCGGCGCGATGATGCTCTCGAGCACCTCGCGGTAGAGGTTGTCCTTGGATTTGAAGTAGTAGTAGACGTTCGGCTTGGGCAAACCCGCCTTGGCCGCAATGTCGCTGGTTTTGGTGGCGGCGAAGCCCTTGTCGGCGAATTCCTCGCTGGCCGCGCGCAGGATCAGTTCCTTGTTGCGCTCGCGAATGGTGCTCATTGCAGGGATCTTCCTCGGAAAGGGCGCCTCTAGGAGGGATCGGGCATGGTAGCACCGGCCCGGAGCGAGGCTCAAGGCGGGCTGTTTGCGCAAGGGATGAGGGAGCTGGTCTGGGGGCAACCGGGGTGATGAGCATCGCAGAGGGGAAATGTCAGGCAGCAGTGCCTAGGCTGCTACCCGACCGGCGCTCAGCGCACGCTTGCCCGCACCTTGTCGCGAAAGCTGTTCTCGTAACCGTCCTGCAGCCTCACCTGCTCGGCCAGCGAGGCGAGACGGCTTCGCGGGATGACGATGATGCCGTCGCGGTCGCCAATTATCGCATCGCCCGGATGGCACACGACATTGCCGCACGCCACGGCGATGCCGACCTGGCCCGGGCCCCATTTCGACGGCCCTGCGGGGTTGACCGCGCGGGCATAGACCGGCAAACCCATGCTGTCGAGTTCTGCCACATCGCGCACGGCGCCGTCGATGACCACCGCCGCCACTTGCCGGGCCAGGCAGATTTCGCCAAGCAGATCGCCGAACACCGAGCGGTTGACCTCGCTGTTGCCATTGATCACCAGCACATCGCCGGGCTGCGCTTCGTCGAGGGCTCGGTGGATCGCCAGGTTGTCACCCTCGCGAGTATTGAGCGGTAGGATGGTGCCGAAAAAACTCGGCTTGCCAGCGGTATGGCGGATGGCCGAAGCCATCATGCCCATGCGCTGCAGAACGTCACCGATCAGGGCGACCGGGTAACGGGCGATCTCGCCAATCAGCGCCAAGTCTGCCCGTTGCCACTGGCTATTGACGCTGATCGAGTCGTCGGACACGTTGATGAACATATGAAACCTCCAGATTCGCCGGCGCTCAGTCGAACGACTTCGCCACAGGTTGGTTGACCGGGTGCGCCGGGGCTTGCCCCTGGAGCACGGCGGTAATCGCCTGCAGGGCGCTCATGCCAACCCGCATCAACGATTCGTCGGTCTGCCCGGCCACATGGGCGGTGACGATCAGGTTCGGCGTTTCGGCGATGGCCGGAGTGGGGTGGTTGAAAGGGTTGATCATGTCGAGATTCTCCGCGTCGAGCACATCCACCCCCGCGCCGGCCAGCTTGCCGCTGTTCAGCGCTGCGACCATGGCCTGCTCATCGACCACGCCGCCCCGGCTGGTGTTGATCAGCAGCGCGCCGTCTTTCATCCGGGCGAACTGCTTGGCACCGATCAGGTTGCGGGTGGTGGGTAGCAGCGGTACATGCAGGCTGATCACATCGGCAGTGGCCAGCAGGGTGTCGAGGTCGACCCAGCGCGGATCGGTGCCTGGTGCGATTGCCGGGTCGGTGAAGATCACCTTCAGGCCAAAGGCCTCGGCCACGGGCGCAACGCTTGCGCCGATGTTGCCAAAGCCGACCAGGCCCAGGGTGCGCCCTTCGAGCTCGATGCCGGTCAGTGCCAGGCGGTCCTGCGCCCAGTTGCGATTACGCGTCTGCTCGCTGGCCATGGGCAGTTTGCGGCACAGCGACAGCAGCAAGGCGAAGACATGTTCGATAACACTGCGCTGATTGGCCCCGGGAGTGTTGGTGACCCACACGCCATGTTGCGCGGCGGCCTGGTAATCAACGTTGTCGTAGCCTGCGCCATGGCGGGCGACGATGCGCAGTTTCGGCGAGGCGGCGATCATCTCGGCGCTGACATGACCACCACGCAGAAACACCGCGTCGACCTGGTTGTGGATTTCGTCATAGCTGACGGCGTTGGCGCCATAGCCCAGACGCACCTCGCCAAGGTCAGCAAGGCCGGCGAGCACGCGCGGGTGAATGGGGCTGGTGACGTAGATCAGAGGCATGGTCTGTACTCAGGAAAATTGATGGCGATTGGCGTCGGCGGCAGCGTTGTTGCGCACGGTGCTGAGCACGATCAGGCCCAGCACGCCAGCGCCGCAGAGGATGAAAGCGGGTGCCGACTGGTTACCGCTGGCGCCGATCAGCCAGGTCGCCATGAACGGCCCGATGCCGCCACCGATCACCGCGCCGACGCTGTGGCCGAAGGCGACACCGGTGTGGCGAACGTGGGTCGGGAAGAACTCCGGCATCACCGAGTAGGTGCCGGCCAGGCACAGCGCGTACGGCACCATGCCCAGGGCCAGGCCGACCATGGCCAGGCTCACCTGGCCTTGCTGCATGAGCATGAAGGAGGGGATCGACAGGGTGGCGTAGCCGAGATAGGCCAGGCGCAGAACGGCCTTGCTGCCGATGATCGAGCCGAGGTGACCGGCCAGGGGAATCATCAGCGCGGCAAAACTCACCGCCACCAGGACGATGGTCGAGGCCTGACCTTTTGAGTAGCCGAGGATCGAGCTGAAGTAGGCGGCGATGAATACCGTGCCGATGTAAGTGCCGATGTTCTGCACCAGCGAGATCATCATGACCTTGGTCAGCGGGCGCATGTAATCGCGCACCAGCTCGGCGAAGGGCGCGCTCTTCGGCTCGGCGTCAGTGGTCTTGTTCGACTCGAACTCAGGGCTGTCTTCAATGCCCAGGCGCATCCACAGGCCGATGATGCCCAGCGGCAAAGCCAGCAGGAACGGCACGCGCCAGCCCCAGTCGGCCATCTGCGGGTCGGTCAGCCAGGCTGCGGCCAGGCCAGCGATGGCCGCTGCCAGGCCCTTGCCGAACTGGGCGATCGAGGGCAGGAAGGAGATGTACAGCGAACGCCGATTGGCCGGTGCCCACTCGCGAATGTAGCTCGCTGCGCCACCGATTTCGCCGCCGGCGGAAAAGCCCTGAAGCATGCGCAGCGCCACCAGCAGAATCGGCGCCCACACGCCAATCTGCGCATAACCGGGTAGCAGGCCGATCAAGGTCGCGGCGATGCCCATCAAGGTGATGCTGGCAATCAGGCTGGTGCGGCGGCCCACCTTGTCACCCAGCCAGCCGAACGCGACGGCGCCGAGCGGGCGCACGAGGAACGCCGAGCCGAATACCAGAAATGTGTTGAGCAGGCCGGTGGTGGGGTCATCGGACGGGAAGAACACCAGCGCCAGGGTGGCCGCCAGATAACCGTAGATGCTGAAGTCGTAGTACTCGACGAAGGTGCCGAACACGGCGGCGGCGGTGGCTTTCTTAGCCTTGGTCTTGCGCTCGGCGACAGGCTCGGACATGGCGACGGGCTCGGTCAACGTATTGTTGTTATTCATAGGTCACTCCAGCGTTTTGGTCACGGCCATTTTAAAAAATGGGACAGTGTCCTGTTTTGTTTTTTCCAAGCATCCTCGTGCCCAGCCTGGTTGTCAACAGGCGGGCTAATTGCTTTGGTTGTGGCCTTGAGCACAGAATGGGCTCCCGTAGCAGCATGCCAAGCCTCTGAAATGCCTAACCCACGCCCTGAACCCGCGGCCAGCCACGCGGTTGCCGCCACCTCCAGCCACGGTCGTTTGATCGAGGTACTGGACGCACTGGTCAGACGAGCGGAGGGTGAGCCGTGGGGTGTCAGGGAGCTGGCCAGCGAGCTCGCCGAGAGCCGCAGCACTATCAATCGGATCCTGGCGGCACTGGTCGAACGTGACCTTGCAGCGGAAGATGGTGCGGGCAAGTATCGGGTCGGGCCACGCTTGCGGGTGCTGATGCAGGCGGTGAGTGCGCACAGCGCCGTGTGGAATGCGGCTGGGAAGCTGCTCGATGAGCTGGCCGGCGATGCCAAGCAGTCAGCCTTGCTCTCGGTGTATGCCCCGCACTGTGACGGCTACTTCGTGCTGTGTTGCGGCGAGGCAGCGGCCACCTTGGCCTTCAGGCCGCAGCTTGGCGCGATCTATCCGCTGGGTTTTGGCGATATCGGCCGAGCCTTCGCTGATCATCTGAACAGCGGCGCGCAGCCTGACCAGCAACAGCTGCCGGTGCCAGCCGACAACGGGCAGGCGATGGCCGAATCCGAGTTCCCCGCAGCGGTGGCCCTGGCCACCCGGTGCTTGCCGCAAGGGCTGCTGGTGACGGTGTCGCTGCACGACCTGGGCGCTGGCGGTGGCAGCAGCGCCAGTGCGGCGTTGCGCAAAGTCGAACAGGTCTTGAACCACCTCGAGGGATTGCCCGTCACCGCGCGAGCCTGTCCGCAGGTGCGGGGTTGCGACGAGGACAGCGCCACTGCGGCTCGGCTGGAGGTATTGCTGCAAATCCTCTGTGCGGTACCCGACGGCTACCCCTGCAAGGCGGGGATTGCCGCCGAGCTGCAGTGCAACAGCGCCACGGCGCGCAAGATCGTCGAGTCTGCTGCACAGGCCAGCCTGGTGTTTGCCAGCAGCCAGGCGCTATACCCTGCGGCGCGCCTGTACCAGTGGGCGGCGGTGCTCGGCGACAACCGCTTCCCTGTGGCAAAACTGTGCCGAGCGATCGTTGAGGCGTTGGTCAAGCAGACCGGCGAAACGGTGGCCTTTCTCAGCTTCGATGCGTGCTCCAGCACGGCGCAATTCATCGAAGTGGCTCAGGGTTGGAAGCCCATCCAGTACAAACTCGAAACCGGTGTTGAAGTGCCGCTGTATGCCGGTGCTGCGGGCAAGGCTGTATTGGCGCACCTGGCCCCCGAGTTCGCTGACGGCCTGACCCTGAACAGATTCACCGAGGCCACCATCGTCTCGCATTCGGCGCTGCAGGCGGATTTGCTCGCCATTCGCGAACGCGGCTGGTCGCAGGGGGACGGCGAGCGAGTCCTCGGCGCCTTTGGTATCGGCGTGCCGTTCTTTGTCGACGGCCAGGTGGCAGGGTCGCTCTCGGCCACCATTCCGCAGTACCGCAAGCAGGATTGCGATCTAGCGGCATTGGTTGATCACATGAAGCTTGCAACCAGCCGCATCAGCCGGCTGCTTTCACTGGGCACTGCGCCTGCCCAAGGTGAACCGGGCCAGTAAGCCATGCCGCGGTTTGCGCTTAGCTGGCCGCGTATTTGCCGATGAACTGCGCCGCGATCATCGGCCGGCCGAAGTAAAAACCCTGGAAGGCAGTGCAGCCCATCGCTTGCAGGCAATCGAACTGGGCCTCGGTCTCAACGCCTTCGGCAACCGTCGATATGTTCAGTATCTCGGCAATTTCAATGATCTTTCTGATCAGTTCATATTTGCCCACGTCACTCTCAATACCGGCGATAAATGAGCGATCGATTTTCAACTCATCCAGTGGCAGTTCGCGCAGCAGGGCCAATGAAGAAAACCCCGTGCCGAAGTCATCCAGTGACCACGATATGCCGTCGCTGCGCAGATCTTCCATTTTCATCACAGTTGCCACCAGATCACTGGCAAATACCGACTCGGTTATTTCCAGGCGAAGTCGATTGGCAGGAATATTAAATTTGTGAACTATCTCTCGAACTTCTTCAACAAAGGTTGACGAAGTCAGTTGAAGCGGACTGACGTTTACCGACAACTTCCAGTGCTGTGCATCGCTGTGCTCGGACCACTCACTTAGCTGGCGACATGCTTGTTCCAGCACCATCAGGCCGATGTCGTGGATCAGGCCGCTTTGCTCTGCAACGGGAATGAATTCGGCGGGCGACTGAATGCCGTGTCCGGGGCGGTCCCAGCGCAGCAGGGCCTCGGCGCCGATCACCCGCCCTTGTTCGCAGACTTGTGGCTGCAGGTAAGTGCACAGCTCGCGGCGGGCCAGTGCCCGTGCCAGCGCACTGTGCAGTTCGACCTTGAATTTCTGCTCATCGCGGAATATCGCCAGCACGCCCAGGGTCAGGGCCATGGCGGTGATGCTGTTCAGGGCATGCCCGAACTGGCTGATGTCTGATGGCAGCAATTCCAGCCGGCTAAAGGTCAATGGGCTGTTGGCGAAGAACACCAGGCCTGCGAAACATAGGCACGGAAACACCCAGCGCAGGTAGATGCCACTGTTGCGAAACAGCAGAAAGGCGGCCACGCCGATAGGGATCAGAAACAGGTTGGCCGAGCGTGATGTGTCGGCCGTCGCCGAGTCGGCCAGGCTGGCAATCACGGTAGCGATCAGCAGGCAATGGGCCAAGGCCGGCAGCGCGCGCTGTGTCGGCTGAGTCGCCAGGTACAGGCAGGCCAGGCCAGACAGCACCACGGTGAACAGCAACACTGCCAGCAGCAACATGGCATGGGTCGCGTAATAAACGCCCCATAACGTGCCGTGCAAAATGCAGGCGACGCCGCTGAAGCGAAGGAGCAATTGGATGCGTGGCCACTGCGACGTGTCAGGGAACTTGCGAGCCATCCAACGCCTGCTCGCTTGAATTGATGTGATCTTCACGTTGGCCAGTTCCACTGATGGAGTTGCGGTGTTGCGCGCACTAATAATCATAGACCACGCCACTCGCGGTTTACTGCGCATCATGGCCGGTGCAGATGACAAGCACGCCGCTCAAGTGCGGGGTCGCGCGCATGGTAGCAAACGTTTGCCAGGGATTGATGAATCGCGTGCTACGCGCCACCGTTATTAACTTGACCAGTTGATCAGTTCTGCCGTGGCCCGAGTAATGGAGGCAAGGGCATCTATTGTTTTGTATCCTCGGAATAATAAATCGCCGCGCGTTGTTGGTTATTCAGTTTATAGTCCCGGGCTGTTGTTATGGAGGAGGTTTCTGTGTTGCGGCGAACGTTGTCAATTTTGCCGGCGGCTGGCCAATGACCAGCGCGCTCATTCTCGCCTTGGTGCCGATTGCCTTGCTGATCATGCTTGGGCTCTGGCTGCGCCACGCGAACTTCGTCGGCGAAGCGTTCTGGCCGTATGCCGAAAAGCTCGGTTATTACGTGCTGCTGCCGGCACTGTTCTTCCATAGCCTGGCAACCGCACAGCTGGGCGACCTGCCGGTGCAGGCGATGGTCAGCGTGCTGGTGGTGTCGACGGTGGCCGTGGCTGCGGTGATGGTCTTGGCGCGGCGGTTGTTCCCGGCCGATGACCCGGCATTTACCTCGCTGTTCCAGGGTGGTGTGCGCTTCAACAATTATGTCGGGGTGACCGCTGCGGCGGGGATTTTCGGCGCCCATGGCATCGCCTTGGCTGCCATCGCCAATGCTGCGATCGTGCCCACGGTGAATATCCTCTGCGTGCTGGTGTTTGCCCGATATGGCGCGGGCAGTCGCCCGACCTTGGCCAGCGTGCTCAAGCAGCTGGCGCTCAACCCGCTGCTGCTGGCCTGTGCGCTGGGCATGCTGCTACGGGGCAGCGGGCTTGCCATCCCGCCGGGCCTGGCTCCGGCACTGCAGGCGCTGGGGCAGGCGTCGCTGCCGTTGGGCCTGCTGTGCATCGGGGCGGCGTTGCACCTGCGCAGTGTGCGCGGCTGGCTCAAGCCGATCGGCACTTCGTCAGTGATCAAGTTCGTGGCAATGCCCTTGGTGACGGTGTTGATCTGCCGCTTGTTCGGCCTTGAAGGCGAGGCGGCGCTGGCGGCGGTGCTGTTCCAGACCTTACCCACCGCGTCGTCCGCCTACATCATGGCCAGGCAGTTGGGCGGTGATGCGCCACTGATGGCGGCGATCATCGCCGGGCAGACGCTGCTGGCGGCGCTGGCGATGCCGCTGGTGGTGTTGGCGACGACGCCGCTGCTGTAGCGCTGGGTAGCCCAGCCAGAACTGTTCAGCGTGGCTAGGGTCTCTATGCCAACTTGTCGGCAATCACGTCTTTATCGCAGTCGCGCGGGCTCAGGCCTGGGTGGCTGCGGACACCTTTAGGAATCAATGGAATGGCTGGCAGCAGTTTTTTTGCTTTGTTGGATGATATCGCGGCGTTGCTCGATGACATTGCGCTGATGAGCAAGGTCGCGGCGAAGAAGTCGGCGAGCGTGCTCAGCGATGACCTGGCGGTGAACGCCGAGCAGGTCACCGGCATGAAGGCCGATCGTGAACTGCCGGTGGTATGGGCGGTGTTCAAGGGCTCGTTGAAGAACAAGGCGATCCTGGTGCCGTGCGCCTTGATCCTCAGCGCGTTGTTGCCGGCCGCGATCAAGTGGCTGTTGATGCTGGGCGGGATCTACCTGTGCTATGAGGGCTATGAGGCAATCAAGGACAAGCTTTCGCGTGGCGGCGATGAAGCAGCGGACGCTGAACACAAGCCTGTGCCGAAAACCCCACAAGCGCTGGCCGAGTACGAGCAGCGCAAGATCAAGGGCGCGATCAAGACCGACTTCATCCTCAGTGCCGAAATCATCGTCATCACCCTCAACGTGGTTGCCGATGCGCCTCTGTATCAGCAGATCATCACTTTGGTGGTGATCGCGCTGGCGATGACGGTCGGCGTATATGGCCTGGTCGCCGGCATCGTACGCATGGATGACGCAGGCTTTGCTCTCGCGAAGTCGAAAGCTCAGGGCGCCTGGGGCACATTCGTCAAGAAATTCGGGCGCGGCCTGGTGGCTGCGGCGCCGTTCCTGATGAAGGCGTTGTCGTGGATCGGCACGCTGGCGATGTTTCTGGTCGGCGGCACCTTCGTTGCCGAGGGTATCCAGCCGCTTGAACACCTGATCGAGGCGCTGGTTAGCGCGAGCGCGGGCTGGGGCGCGGTGGCGAAGTTCGGCCTGTACGGTGTGGTTGGCGCGATCACCGGCTTTGTCGCTGCGGTGGTCGTCGGCGGGGTATCGCGGGTGCGCAAACTGGCGAGCAACTGATCGAACTGGTACCGCTCCAGCAGGGATCATCCTGACTGGAGCGGACTCATACGCCGCGCCTGATCAGATCAGAAGTGCACCTTGACCAGCAGGCTGGCGGTGTTCTGGTCGGTGGTGAAACCGTCGGAATCCTTGATCCCGTATTTGTTCTTCCAGTAGTCGTACTCGATACCCACGTACAACTGCTTCTCGCCCAGATGCATTGCCTTGCCCAGGTCGTATTTGATCTGTGGGTTGAAGTGCAGGTTGGCGTGGTAGGTGCCACGACGGTTCTGGTCGTTGTCGACTACCCAGTCCATGAAGCCGTCGATCAACACGTCCGAAGAGCCGACCGGGATGGTGTACGCCCACACCGGGGTGATCTGCCAGACGTTGTCGCCGGCGCGGCTGCCGTCGGTGGTGCGCTGGTAGAAGTTCAGCTGGAAGTAATCGAAGCCTGGGATATCCAGATCGAAACCAGGGCCAATCAGGTACGACTCGCTGTCGCCTTCACCAAACTCGTAGGTCATCGCCAGCAGCACGTCCTTGACCGGGCCGAAGGCGATCTTCTGGTCGAGGATCTTGCCCAATGACAGGCGCGGGCTGATCTCACCATAGTAGGTGTTGGGGCCGTTGCCGGCGTCCTTTTTACCCTGGTAGAAGATCTTGTCGACAAACAAGAAGTTGTCGCCGTACTTCCAGCCATCAGCGTGCTCGAAAGTGAAGGTCTGCTGGATTTCCGGGTTGACCTTGAAGTTCTTGCCCCAAAGGTAGGTCAGGCTGTTGCTTTGCCACTGCAGCAGGTCACCGGCGAAGGTGGTCCCGGAGGCCAGCAGGCTGCCGGCGAGGATCAGGCTGTTGATGGTACGCATCGCGTGTGTCGCTCCCTTGATTCGGATCTGTTGTCAGCGCTCGGTGGTGGCGCTGTTTTTGTCTTTTGAGTCAACTTTTTTCGATTGACCACAGCTGTTTGGCAAGAGCTGCGCCAACTTTTGTCGTTGGTCGCAATCTTCCTGCTCGACGTCTTGCTGAACGGCTGAAAACGGTCCTGTACGGCTGGCAACACGCAGACCAACCACCCGAATTCATTGACTGAGCGGTCAGTAAACGCGGGCAGAAATCATTCTGCCCTGAGCGAGGGGGCGCGCAGATTACTCAGTTGCGCGCTGCGCCTCAAGTGCTCCGTCCTGGAGCACGTGGAACCAAAGTTGGGCGTTCGGTCAGCTTCTCAGAAATGCACCTTGACCAGCGCACTGGCTACGCTCTGGTTGCTGTCCAGATTGCCGCGGCTGTCGATGCCGTACTTGTCCTTCCAGTAGCTGTACTCAAAGCCGACATACAGCTGCTTGGCACCGTAGTTGAGGGCTTTGCCGAGGTCGTATTTGACCTGTGGGTTGACGTGCAGGTTGGCGTGGTAGGTGCCGCGGCGGGTCTGGTCGTTGTCGACCACCCAGTCGATGTAGCCATCGATGAGTACGTCCGAGCGGCCGACCGGGATGGTGTAGGACCAGGCCGGGGTGATCTGCCAGACATTGTCACCGGGGCGGCTGCCCTCGGTGTTGCGCAAGTAGAAGTTGAGGGTGAAGTAGTTGAAGCCGGGCACCGCTAGGTCAAAGCCAGGGCCGATCAAATAGGCTTCGTTGTCGCCCTCGCCACGCTCGTAGGTCATGGCCAGCAACACGTCCTTGACCGGGCCGAAGGCAAAGCTCTGGCCGGTGATCTTGCCCAGCGACAGGCGTGGGCTGAACTCGCCGTAGTAGGTGTTGGCGCCTTTGCTGGCATCGGCCTTGCCGTTGTAGAAGATCTTGTCGACGAACAGGAAGGTGTCGCCGTACTTCCATTTGTTGGCGTGCTCGAAGGTCACCGTCTGCTGGATATTCGGGTTGACCTTGAAATCCTTGCCGTACAGGTAGGTCAGGCTTTCGCCGTGCCACTGCAGCCATTCGCCGGCGTAGGCGGGGACGGTCGCCAGCAGGCTGCTGCCGAGCAAGAGGGACGAGGTGATGCGCTTCATGTCGTGATTCCCGGACTTATTGTTTTTTTTGGGGTTTTTTCGGCGCAAGGGCGCCCCGAACGGCCCATTCCGGCGGGCCGACGGTGTAGCGGTACTGCGTGAGCGTGAGAGCGTTGCAATCAACGGGGTAGCCAGCCTGGCCACCCCGTCGACTCAGTGTTGGTGACAGGCGTCGTTGTGCGCCGCCCGGTCAGCACCACCGAGGATGTTGAACAGCACGTTGAGCACCAGGGCACAGACCGTGGCCATGGCAATCCCGCTATGGGTGATCGGTTCCATCCACTGCGGCATCTGCGCGAAGAACTCCGGCTTGACCACCGGGATCAGGCCAAAGCCGACACTCACCGCAACCAGCAACTGGTTGCGTCGGTCGGAGATGTCCGCCTCCTGGAGGATCTTGATCCCGGTGGCGGTAACCATGCCGAACATGGCAATCGACGCACCGCCAAGCACGGCCGGTGGAATCGAGGCGATCAGGTACGCCGCCTTGGGCAGCAGGCTGAGGCCGATCAGCATGGCCCCGGCCATGACCGTGACGTAGCGGCAACGCACGCCGGTCATCTGCACCAGGCCGATGTTCTGGGCGAACGAGGAGTGGGTGAAGGTATTGAAGAAACCGGCGATGAACGACGCACCGGCATCGCACAACAGACCCCGGCGCAACATGCCCGGGGTTACTTCGCGATCAGTCACCTTGCCCAGGGCGAGGAACATGCCGGTGGACTCGACGAAGATGATCACTACCACCAGGCACATCGACAGGATCGGCGCCAGGCTGAAGGTCGGCATGCCGAAGTGCAGCGGCGTGACCACTTGCAGCCATGGCGCAGCGCCCAGCCCGGACAGGTCGACCATGCCGATCGAACCGGCGACGATGTAGCCCAGGCCCATCCCAACCAGCACCGACACGTTGACCCAGAAGCCACGCATGAAGCGGTTGATCAGCAGGATCACGGCCAGCACCAGACCGGCCACCATCAGGTAGATCGGCGCGCCGAAGGTCTCCGCCTGCTGGCCGCCACCGGCCCAGTTGACCGCCACCGGGAACAACGACAAGCCGATCGACGTGATCACCGTGCCGGTGACCAGCGGCGGGAAGAAGCGCACCACCTTGGACATGAACGGTGCGATCAGCATGCCGAAGAAACCGGCGGCGATGGTCGCACCAAAGATGCCCTGCAGGCCCACGCCGGGCATGCCGGCCATGGCCACCATGCTGCCGACTGCGGCAAAGCTTGCGCCCATCATCACCGGCATGCGAATGCCGACCGGGCCGATACCGAACGATTGGATAATTGTGGCAACGCCTGCGACCAGCAGGTCAGCGTTGATCAGGAAGGCGACTTCTTCACGCGACAGGCCAGCGGCCTGGCCAATGATCAGCGGCACGGCGATCGCACCACCGTACATCAGCAGCACGTGTTGCAGACCCACCAGGATCAGCTGAAACAGGGGCAGGGGCTGTCGTGGCGGCGCAACAGGGATGTACGCCTTGGATGACTCTGACATGCAGCACCTCGAGTTTTGTTTTTATTCTCGGATCCAAGCGGTCAACCTGCAGCGCCAGGCTTTGGGTAAAAGCCAGGGGTTCACGCTGCGGGTTTGCGCTCGATGCTTGCTTGTTGCGTAGTGCGCATGGCGCAGGCGTGCCCTGCACGGGAAGTGGTCCCGGTGCAGGAGCAAGCCTGGCGATGCGTGGGGTCAGTTGACGGGGGCGCCTTTGGCGATCCAGTCACCGACCAGTTTGCGTTCTTCAACGGTCATCTGGGTGATGTTGCCCAGCGGCATGATCTGGCTGGCAACCGCTTGCGCCTGAATGCGCGCGGCCTGGGCCTGGATCTGCTGCGGGGTATCGAACATCACGCCACCTGGCGCCGTGCTGAACAGTGGGCTGGTCGGCTTGGACGAGTGGCACACAGTGCAGCGTTCCTGGATCACGTTGTGAATCGTGTCGAAGGTGTCACCCGACTGGGCTGTGGCCTGGGCCGGAGCCTGTGCAGCAGCGGCCGGTGCTTCAGCCGCCTTGGCCGCATCGGCAGCACGCTGTTCGGCAGCGGTCTTGCCGCCTACGGCCGTGGCTGGCAGCGGTTGATACTCGATCTTCGCCGCAGCCTGCTCAGGAGTAGTTGGCAAAGGTTTAGGGCCGGTGACATAGGCCAGGCAGATCATCGCCAGAGCGCCGACGGGCAGGGTCCAGGCGTATTTGTTGCTGTCGTGACGGGTGTTGAAGTAGTGACGGATCAATACCGCAGCCACTGCAATCCCGGCCAGGATCAACCAGTTGTACTGGCTGCCGTAGGTGCTCGGGAAGTGGTTGCTGATCATGATGAACAGCACCGGCAGGGTGAAGTAGTTGTTGTGCCGCGAGCGCAGCAGGCCTTTGGCCGGCAACAGCGGGTCGGGCGTCTGGTTGGCTTCGATCGCCGCGACCAGCTGGCGCTGGGCCGGCATGATGATGCGGAACACGTTACCGACCATGATGGTGCCGATGATCGCACCGGTGTGCAGGTACGCACCACGACCGCTGAACACCAGGCTGAAGCCCCAGCATGCGGCGATGATCAGTACGAACAGCACGCCGCCGAGCAGGGCAGGGCGCTTGCCCAATGGTGAGTCACAGAGGATGTCGTAGATGAACCAGCCGGCTACCAGCGAACCGATACCGATGGCCACGCCTTCGGCGCCGCTCAGCGAGCTGCCCGGGGCGAGCAGGTACAGGGTCGGGTTCCAGTAGAACACCACGCACAGCAGGGCGATCCCGGACATCCAGGTGAAGTAGGCTTCCCATTTGAACCAGTGCAGGTTCTCGGGCATTTTCGGCGGCGCCAGCTTGTACTTCTCCAGGTGGTAGATACCACCACCGTGGATGGCCCAGAGATCACCCGACAACCCATCGCGCGGGTTGCTGCGGTTGAGGTGGTTCTCCAGCCAGACGAAGTAGAACGATGCACCGATCCAGGCGACGCCTGTGATCATGTGAACCCAGCGAATGCTCAGGTTCAGCCATTCGTGAAGGTGTGCTTCCACAGTATGTACCTCTTGCCGATCACCAGCTTGAACGCTGCACGCGACTTTGCGCGCGATAAGCAGGCTGCGAGAGCAGCAGGTTTATCGCGACACCGAGTATTTCATGCAGGCCGTGGATGACCGACCTTTTCTTATTGGTGGGGATTGAGGATCAACATCTGTTCCTCGGTGAAGTAATGCTCATCGCAGTTGTTGCCTGAACCACTGCGATCAACCACCAGGAAATCATCCCGCTTTTCGATCGTCAGCACCGGGTGGTGCCAAACGCCGCGATGGTAATTGACGCCCTGCCTGCCGTTGCTGCGGAAGGCACGGACCAAACCTGATACAGGTGCATCGCCAACTGGCGCGACCACGATCAGAAACTGATTGCCGAGCAGCGGAATGAAAGCCTGGCTGCCCAGCGGATGGCGTTCGAGCATACGCACGGTCAACGGCATTTCCAGCGCGTCGGCGCGGAAGATACTGATGATGGCGTTGTCCTCAGGCTCGGCGGTTTCAACCGTGGCGAGCTTGTGGAAGCGCATGGTCGAGCCGTTGTTGATCATGAAGTGGTCGCTGCCGTCGGTTTCGATCACGTCACCAAAGGGGGCGAAGGCTTCTTTGCTCAGGGGCTCGATCACTAGTGTGCGCATGCTTGTTATCTCTTCTTCTATGACTGGCTAATGTGGTGGTGCGCTTGCCGGAAGGCCCTGGGTACGCTCGCGTGGCGGACTCGGGCCAGACCTTGTGGCAAGCCTTACAGCTGCAGCAGACGGAACAGCGCGATCAGGTTGATCTGCGCCAGCGCCTCTTTGAATTCGGCATCGGCATCGTTGTGAATCCGGGTTTCGAACGCCGCCAGAATCTGGTGTCGGTTACTGCCCTTGACCGCCATGATGAACGGGAACTGGAATTTGGCCTTGTAGGCATCGTTGAGTTCGGTGAAGCGGGCGAACTCTTCGGCAGTGCACTGGTGGATACCGGCGCCAGCCTGTTCATTGGTACTCGATTCGGTCAGCTCGCCCTGGACGGCGGCTTTGCCGGCCAGGTCCGGGTGAGCGTTGATCAAGGCCAACTGGTCGGCGTGGCTGGCGCTGAGCAGGATGTCGCTCATGCGCTGATGCAGGGCTTCGATCTGGTCCAGCTCGGCCAGTTGACCGAGGTCATAGGCCTTCTCGGCCACCCACGGCGAGTGCTCGTAGATGTCGGCAAAGGCGCTGACGAACGCGTCACGGCTCAGGGTCGAAGGAGTCAGGGTCTTGAAGGCGGTCATCAGGCGTTCTCGTTCTGGTACGGGTGGGTGGTGTGCCAGTGGCGGGCGATGTCCACGCGACGGGCAAACCAGACCTGGTCATGGCTCTTGGCGTATTCGACGAAGCGCTTCAGCGCTGCCAGCCGCGCCGGGCGACCGACCAAGCGGCAGTGCAGGCCGATCGAGAGCATCTTCGGCGCTTCGGCGCCTTCTTCGTAGAGCACATCAAAGGCGTCCTTGAGGTACTGGAAGAACTGCTCGCCACAGTTGAAGCCCTGCACCTGGGTGAAGCGCATGTCGTTGGTGTCGAGGGTGTACGGGATCACCAGATGCGGCTTGCCGGTCGGGTTGTTCGGCTCCCAGTAGGGCAGGTCGTCGTCGTAGGTGTCGCTGTCGTAGAGGAAACCGCCTTCTTCCATCACCAGCCTACGCGTGTTGGCGCCGGTACGACCGGTGTACCAGCCCAGTGGGCGCTCGCCGGTCAGTTCGGTGAGGATGCGGATGGCTTCGAGCATGTGCTCGCGCTCCTGCGCCTCGTCCATGTTCTGGTAGTCGATCCAGCGGTAGCCGTGGCTGCAGATCTCATGGCCAGCTTCGGCCATGGCGCGGATCACATCCGGATGGCGCTGGGCGGCCATGGCCACGGCGAAGATGGTCAGCGGTACGCCGGTGTCCTTGAACAGCTTGAGCAGGCGCCAGACGCCGGCGCGGCTGCCGTACTCGTACAGCGACTCCATGCTCATGTTGCGTTGGCCCTGCAGGGGCTGGGCGGCAACCATTTCAGACAGGAAGGCTTCGGACTCTTTGTCGCCGTGGAGGATGTTGCGCTCGCCACCTTCCTCATAGTTGAGTACGAACGACAAGGCGATGCGGGCGTTGCCCGGCCAGTGCGGGTGAGGTGGGTTGTTGCCGTAACCGATCAGGTCGCGAGGGTAGTCAGCGCTCACTGCAGTCTTCCTTCTTGTACGTTGTGCGAGGGGTGGTGGACCCGCGTCGGGTTGTCGCACTCACCGGATGGGCTGATTGTATACAACTTCTGAAATCTTTTGTAAGCCTGTTTTTCCGCATTTCTGCCCTTTTGTCGCGTGAGACTGCTTTGCAAGAAACTTGCCTGATTGGTCAGCTAATGACCTGGGCCTGCTTATACAGCCTATATCTGGCGATACATAGCAGGTTTTCGCGAGCGTGTGGCGGAGTGGCGCTGAAGGGTCTAAAAAATTGTGTACAATTTATTGAGAAAGTGTCTTAATGAGCTCATTCCCGCACACGGCAGGCCCTCTTACGGTGCTTGCTGGGTATTTTCTGCCCACGAACTGAACAAGAGGCGACACGCACATGGGACGTCTGACCACTCACGTACTGGACGCTGCGCATGGCTGCCCGGGCAGCTCGATCAAGGTCGAGCTGTACCGTGTCGAAGGCCAGCAGCTGGAATTGGTTAATACCGCGCTGACCAACAGCGATGGCCGCGTCGATGCGCCGTTGCTGCAGGGTGACGATTACCGCACCGGCGTGTACCAGTTGCAGTTCAGTGCCGGGGATTACTATCGAGCTCGGGGCGTGGCTTTGCCAGAAGCGGCGTTCCTGGATGTTGTGGTGCTGCGCTTTGGGGTCGACGAGAAGCAGGAGCACTACCACGTGCCGCTGCTGATCTCGCCTTACAGCTACTCGACCTATCGTGGAAGCTAGTTGGTCGCTAGAAGAATCTTCGTAGGTCTTTGGCCCGCTCTCACACTGGCGGGCTTTTTTTCGTCTGGAGATTGGTGTTTCTGAGGCCTTGTGACCATCGCTGGTCTTTGTTCAGGTGTGTTTTCGCACGGCCTGGTTGTTCTGCTTCAGTACTCGGCCAGTCGCATAGCCGGCCTTGTCCTCGGCGCCAGCAGCAATGGCGCCCATGAAATTGAATGTGGCCCCGACGATGCGTTCAGCGCCTTTCTCAGTGGTCACCCATACGCGTGCGGCCTCGAGGTGAGCCGACGTGTTCGAGATCTGACCGCTGAGATTTTGCGTGGCTATATCGCGGTATATACCCGCGTGCTCAGTGGTCAGCGTGGCGTCGTTGTGACTCGTCAGGTTGTCGTTGACCTTGAACAGCTTTTGCGTAAAGGGTGTGCTGTCCACTTGGTCACTGGCAAATTTACGGATTACTGCCCTTCCCAACCTTGGTGATTCCTGCGAGGTTGGATCCGGGAAGAGTGCTTTGCTCGCCAGGTCTACTGACTTTTTTGCAACCTGAATTTTCGGTTGGACGTGTTTTCTCATGAACGTAAGCGCCCAAGGGGTTTTCCCAGTGGGGTCGGTAAGGTTTATCGGGTCATTCAGGCAGTAGGCATAGGCATTCAACCCACCGCTGCCGAACGGACTCAGGCTGTCCGGGCTGAGGAATTTCATGAGCGACGGGCTATAGGCGCGATGACCGTTGCCGAGCAGGTAGTAGCCGGTTACCGGTTCGCGCTTTTGTCCGGTGAACGACAGCAGGCTGGCGTCAGCCTCCTGGGGGTGGTGGCCATAGGCGGCGTAGGCGATGCTCGCGCTGCTGGCGGCGCCCTGCAGCCGCACAATCGATCCTTGCTGATCGACGCCGAGCGGACAGGTGGCCGTGGTGTTGTCCAGCTGCGCCAAGGCTGACTCGCCATGGCGCAGCAGCGTGACGCATCGCTCACCTTGAAGCTCGGTCGCCAGGGATGACGCTTGGTAGAAGCGCAGCGCCGGGGGCAAAACGGAGGGTGGGGTGGTGTTGGGGAGCATGTTCGGGTCTCGGCATGGAGAAGATGAGACCCGAGTCTAACGTGGGGTTTTTCTGCAGTGACCTGTCAAAAATGACAGGCCACTGCAAGAGGCCCTAGAGGAATACGAACTTGGCGATGAAGATCACGCAGAGTACCCAAAGGCTGGGCGAAATCTCCTTGTACTTGCCCGTCCCGGCCTTGAGCACCACGTAGCTGATGAAGCCCAGGGCAATGCCGTCCGCCACCGAGAAGGTCAGCGGCATCATGATCACCGTGACGATCGCCGGAATGCTGTCGGTGGCTTCGTCCCAGTTGATATGGGCCATGCTGCCCATCATCAGCATCGCCACGTAGATCAGCGCGCCAGCGGTGGCGTAGGCGGGGATCATCCCTGCCAGCGGGGCGAAGAACATCGCCGCGACGAACAGTGCCCCGACCACCACGGCGGTCAGCCCGGTACGGCCACCTGCGGCCACTCCCGCAGCGCTCTCGACGTAGCTGGTGACCGGCGGCACGCCAACGGCGGCGCCGAACACGCTCGAGGCACTGTCGGCCTTCAGCGCCCGTGACAGGTTTTCGATTTTGCCGTCCGGCGCCACCAGGTTGGCGCGCTGGGCAACCCCCATCAAGGTCCCGGCGGTGTCGAACATGTGCACGAAGAGAAACGCCAGCACCACGCTGATCATGCTCACGTTGAACACGCCGGCGACGTCCATGGCCATCCAGGTCGGCGCCAGACTCGGCGGCAGCGAGAACACCCCGCCGTACTGCACCAGGCCCAAGCCCCAGCCGGCCAGGGTAACGCTGATGATGGCGATCAGGATCGCACCGAACACTCGGTGATAGCTGAGCACCGCGATCATCAGGAAGCACACCGCCGCCAACAGCGGCCCGGCCTCGTGCAGCGAGCCGAGCTTGATCAGGGTCGCCGGGCTGTCGACGACGATGCCCGCAGTCTTCAGGCCGATCAGCCCGAGAAACAATCCGACGCCGGCCCCCATGGCATGGCGCAGGCTCAGCGGAATGCTGTTGAGCAGCCATTCGCGAACCCGCGACAAGGTCAGGAACATGAACAGCACCCCGGAGACGAACACGGCGCCCAGCGCCGCCTCCCAGGTGTAGCCCATGGTGCCGACCACGGTGTAGGTGAAGAAGGCGTTGAGCCCCATGCCCGGCGCCAGGCCAACCGGCCAGTTGGCGTAAAGCCCCATCAGCAGGCAGCCGAGCGCGGCCGAGATGCAGGTGGCGACGAACGCCGCACCATGATCGATGCCGGCGTCAGCCATGATGTTGGGGTTGACGAAGATGATGTAGGCCATGGTGATGAAGGTGGTCACCCCGGCGATCATTTCGGTCCTGACGGTGGTGCCGTGATGCTTGAGTTTGAAAATCCGCTCCAGCCAGCTCCTTTCGAGCGGCGGGGTGAGATCCAGCGTAGAGGCGTCGGATTTGCGGGTGTCCACAGCGAGTACTCCTCAAGTCTTTCTTGTTGTTCGGAACCAGTGTCCTGCGCTATGCACTTGGTGATTCCGCGAGGGTGAGGCAGACGTCTGACCGTTTTTGTTGACTCATGGGTCAAGAAGTTGCTCGCTGGATTATGCGTTTGTGTACAAATAATGCAAATAATGTTTTATCTTTCCTGGGTACAATCTTGTAAATAGTGGCTATATGCCGAAATGGCCACCTGCAGAAACGGGTCAGCCTGTGTACAATGGGCCAGTACCTTTCTTCTTATTTCCAACCAGGGCTTGCCAGCCACCCTCTGACAGGCAGTACAGTCAAGGTCCGATTGGCGGATTCCCATGCTCGAGTGCCCATGAACGAACAGCTGCAGCCTCTCAAGAAACCTGTACGCACCGGCAAGGCCGGGCGCAGTGGTACCCAGGACGACATCGTCTACGCGCATATTTTCGAGGCGATCCTCGAGCAGCGGCTGGCGCCGGGCACCAAGTTGAGCGAGGAAGCGCTGGGCGAGATCTTTGGCGTCAGCCGCACCATCATTCGTCGCGCGTTGTCGCGTCTGGCCCATGAGAGCGTGGTGTTGCTGCGGCCCAATCGCGGTGCCGTGGTTGCCAGTCCGACGGTTGAAGAGGCGCGGCAGGTGTTCTTTTCGCGACGGATGGTTGAGCGGGCGATTACCGAGTTGGCGGTGCAGCATGCTACGGCTGAGCAGCTGAACGAGCTGCGGCAGATGGTGCGTGACGAGCGCGACAGCTTTTCGCGGGGTGATCGTGGGGCCGGGATTCGGCTTTCCGGGGAGTTTCACCTGAAGCTGGCCGAGGCTGCTGGGAATGCACCTTTGGTGAGTTTCCAGCGTAGTCTGGTGTCGCAGACATCGCTGATCATTGCTCAGTATGAGAGCGGGAACCGGTCGCACTGTTCGTATGATGAGCATATGCAGCTGATCGATGCGATCGAGGCGAGGGATGCGGGGCAGGCGGTTAGCTTGATGATGCATCATATGGATCATATCGACAGCAAGCTGAACCTCGATGAGGAGAGTGCTTCGGACGATCTGCATGCGGTGTTTTCGCACTTGTTGCAGAAGAAGCCTGCTCGGGCTACTTCGGCTAAAGGTTGATTGGTTGGTTGTCGGCTTGGGGCTTATCCGATTGATGTGTGGTTTGATCGGGCCCTTTTCGCCCTTACGGCGAGTCACTTTTTTGGCAAACGCCCCAAACAAGGTCTTGGCTCCACATCCGGCCCCTTCGCTGCGCTGGCGCAGAGCGGGTCAAAGTGGGTTTCGCGATGGTGGTTGGCCGTCAGATTGCCGGGGCCGCTACGCGACCCTTCGCAGGTGAACCCGCTCCCACAGACCGCGCATGTCGATGGTACGCGGCCCCTGTAGGAGCGGCCTTGTGTCGCGAAAGGGCTGCGTAGCAGCCCCGGCAATCTCAAACCAATCAAAGCTCGGGCAGCCACAACAATCCCGCCCTGCGCCAGCGCGCTACCGCTGATGCACACACCGCCCAGCCGCATACGTCTCCAGTACCGTCCGATCATCCCCCAGCGTCGTCAACACAAACAACGTTTCCTCGATCCCCCCCGATTGCTGCAGGCGATACTCAAGCAAAGGCGTAGCCTTATAATCGAGGACCACGAAGTCCGCATCATTACCCGGACGCAAACTTCCCACCCGATCCTCCAGCCGCAAAGCCCGAGCCCCACCCAGCGTCGCCAGGTACAACGACTTGAACGGGTGCAAGCGCGCGCCCTGCAACTGCATCACCTTGTAAGCCTCATTCAAGGTATGCAGCAGCGAAAAACTGGTCCCCGCGCCAACATCCGTGCCCAGCCCGACATTGACCTTGAACTTCTCAGCTTGCGGCAAGTTAAACAAGCCACTGCCCAGGAACAGGTTCGAGGTCGGGCAGAACGCCACCGCCGAGCCCGTCTCCGAAAGCCGCTGACACTCTTCATCACACAGATGCACGCCATGGGCAAACACCGACCGCTCCCCCAGCAGCTCGAAGTGATCGTAGACGTCCAGGTAACCCTTCTGCTCCGGGAACAAGCCCTTGACCCAGTCGATCTCCTGCAGGTTCTCGGACAGGTGCGTATGCATGTACACCCCCGGATGCTCCTTCAGTAACTGGCCGGCCATCGCCAATTGCTCGGGCGTGCTGGTCGGGGCAAAGCGCGGCGTCACCGCATAGTGCAGCCGGCCCTTGCCATGCCAGCGCTGAATCAGCGCCTTGCTCTCGGTGTAGGACGACTCTGCCGTGTCGGTCAGATAATCCGGCGCGTTGCGGTCCATCATCACCTTGCCGGCGATCAGGCGCAGGTCCAGCCGCTCGGCCTCTTCGAACAGCGCGTTGACCGACTCCGGATGCACACTGCCGAACACCAGCGCGGTGGTGGTGCCGTTACGCAGCAGCTCCTGCAGGAAGATCTTCGCGACCTTGTCGGCATGCGCCTTATCGGCAAACTGCTTTTCGCAGGGGAAGGTGTAGGTGTTCAGCCAGTCCAGCAACTGCTCGCCATAGGAGCCGATCATGCCGGTCTGCGGGAAGTGGATATGGGTGTCGATAAAGCCCGGGGTGATCAGGGCATCCTGGTAATGCACCACGTCGATGTCGGCATCCAGCGTCGGCAACAGGTCGCTGGCGTGACCAAGGGCGCTGATGCGGCCTTCGTCGACCACCAGCAGGCCGTCCGGGTAGTACTCGCAGGATGCCTCCAGGCCGACTTCGGCGGGGTCGCCAACGCTGTGCAGGATGGCGGATCGGTAAGCTTTGCGGGTTGCGCTCATAACACTCTCGTCATTTGGCGTGGCTGCGGCGGGACGGCGGCAGCAACTGAGCAATGGGGCCGGCATTGACCGCAGCATCGTGCTGGCCAAAACAGGCGTTGTAGGTGGCGATGATTTCGCCGGCAATCGACACGGCGATCTCGATCGGCAATTTGCCTTTGACCTCGGCCAGGCCCATCGGGCAGCGCATGCGTGCTAGCACCGCATCGTCATAGCCGCGATCACGCAGGCGATGCTCGAACTTGGCGCGTTTGGTCTTCGAGCCGATGAGGCCGAACCAGGTGAAGTCGTTGCGCTTGAGGATCGCCGCGGTCAGCTCGAGATCGAGCTGGTGGTTGTGGGTCATGACAATGCAGTAACTGCCTGGCGGCAGCGCAGCCACTTCGTCGACCGGCTCCTCGCTGATGATGCGGCTCACGCCGGTGGGGATCAGCTCCGGGAATTCTTGCTCGCGCGAGTCGATCCAGCGCACCCGGCAGGGCAGGGCAGCGAGCAAGGGTACCAGAGCCCGGCCGACGTGGCCCGCACCGAACACGGCGATCTCGGCCTGCACGGCCGCCATTGGCTCGAACAGCAGCACGGTAACGCCGCCGCAGCATTGGCCAAGGCTCGCGCCGAGGCTGAAGCGCTCCAGATGCGGGGTGCTGCGCTGCTCGTCGAGCATCTGCCGGGCGATGTGCAGGGCTTTGTACTCAAGGTGGCCACCGCCGATGGTGTCGAACAGCTGGCGGGCGCTGACGACCATCTTCGAGCCGGCATTGCGCGGGGTCGAGCCGCGCTCTTCGATGATGGTCACCAGCACGCAGGGTTCACCGCGAGCTTGCAGGTCGGCGAGGGCGTTGATCCATTGGTGCATGATACAAAACCTCAGTTGGCTTCAACTCAGCCCCGCGCAGCACAGGGCTGCGCGGGGCTGCCTGCGGTCACGATGTGACAGGTTCCACGTGCTGTTCAGCAGGCTGCTGCACGGCCAGGGTCTGGCGCATCTGCTCGCAGCCCCACAGGACCCGCTCAGGCGTGGCCGGCGCGTCGATGTTGGGTTGCGCGCGGTAGTTGGCGATGCTGGCGACGGCGTCCTTGATCGCGCACCAGGCAGCGATACCGAGCATGAACGGCGGCTCGCCGACGGCCTTGGAATGGAACACGGTGTCTTCCGGGTTCTTGCGGTTCTCGACCAGCTTGACCCGCAGGTCCAGCGGCATGTCGGCCACTGCCGGGATCTTGTAGCTGGCCGGGCCGTTGGTAACCAGCTTGCCCTTGGCGTTCCACACCAACTCTTCGGTGGTCAGCCAGCCCATGCCCTGAATGAAGCCGCCTTCGACCTGACCGATGTCGATGGCCGGGTTCAGCGAGTCGCCGACGTCATGCAGGATATCGGCACGCAGCATTTTGTACTCGCCGGTCAGGGTGTCGACGATGACCTCGACGCAGGCTGCGCCGAAGGCGAAGTAGTAGAACGGCCGGCCGCGCGCCTGTGAGCGGTCGTAGAAGATCTTCGGCGTGCGGTAGAAGCCGGTAGTCGACAGCGACACCTGGGCAAAATAGGCCTGCTGCACCAGCGTCTCGAAGCTGATCAGTTCCTCACGCACGCGCACATGGCCGTTGCGGAATTCAACGTCTTCCTCGGTGACATTCCAGTGCCGGGCGGCAAACTCGACCAGGCGCTTCTTGAGGATCTCGGCCGCGTTCTGCGCCGCCTTGCCGTTCAGGTCGGCGCCACTGGATGCAGCGGTCGGTGAGGTATTGGGGACCTTGTCGGTATTGGTCGCCGTGATCTGAATGCGGTCGATCTCGACCTGGAACACCTGCGCTACCACCTGTGCAACCTTGGTGTTCAAACCCTGGCCCATCTCGGTGCCGCCATGGTTGAGGTGGATGCTGCCGTCGGTGTAGATGTGGATCAGTGCACCGGCCTGGTTGAGGAAGGTGGCGGTGAATGAGATGCCGAACTTGACCGGGGTCAGCGCCAGGCCTTTTTTCAATACCGGGCTGTGCTCGTTGAAGTGGCGGATCGACTTGCGCCGCTCGGCGTAGTCGCTGCTGGCCTCCAGTTCGGCGGTCATTTCCTCGATCAGGTTGTGTTCGACGGTCTGGTAGTAATGGGTGACGTTGCGCTCGGTCTTGCCGTAGTAGTTGGCCTTGCGCACATCCAGCGGGTCACGGCCGAGCTGACGGGCAATGTGGTCCATCACCTGCTCGATGGCGACCATGCCCTGCGGCCCGCCGAAACCGCGGTAGGCGGTGTTGGAGGCGGTGTTGGTTTTGCAACGGTGGCCGTTGACGGTGGCGTCGCCAAGGTAATAGGCGTTGTCCGAGTGGAACATGGCGCGGTCGACGATCGAGCCGGACAGGTCAGGCGAGTAGCCGCAGTTGCCGGCGAGGTCGAACTGGATGCCGTGCAGGCGGCCGTCGTCATCGAAGCCGACGTCGTACTCGACGTAGAACGGGTGGCGCTTGCCGGTCATGGTCATGTCTTCGACCCGTGGCAGGCGCATCTTGGTCGGCTGGCCGGTCAGGCGCGCGATCACCGCGCACAGGCATGCCGGGCTGGCGGCCTGGGTTTCCTTGCCGCCGAAACCGCCACCCATGCGGCGCATGTCGAGGACGATCTTGTTCATCGGCACATCGAGCACTTCGGCGACCAATTTTTGCACTTCGGTCGGGTTCTGCGTCGAGCAGTACACGATCATGCCGTCGTCTTCGGTCGGCATCACCGAGGAGATTTGCGTTTCCAGGTAGAAGTGCTCTTGGCCACCGATATGCAAGGTCCCCTGCAAGCGGTGCGGGGCGCTGGCCAGGGCGGCAACCGAATCACCGCGCTGATGGGTGTGGCTGTCGAGCACGAAGTGCTTGTCGCGCAGCGCCTGGACCACATCCAGCACCGGTTCGAGGTCTTCGTATTCGATGATCGCCGCCATCGCCGCACGGCGAGCGGTTTCCAGGTCGCGGGCAGCTACCGCCAGCACCGGTTGGCCGAAGAACTCGACCTTGTCGATCGCCAGCAATGGGTCGCCGGCGACCACCGGGCCGATGTCCTTGAGGCCGGGGATGTCTTCATGGGTGATGGCGATGCGTACGCCTTCGAAGGCGTAGCACGGCGCGGTATCGATACTCAGGATGCGCGCGTGGGCGCGGTCAGCTGTGCGCGCATACACATGCAACTGATTGGGGAATTCGAGGCGGTCATCGATATACACCGCTTCGCCGCTGACGTGTTTGTCGGCGCTGTCGTGCTTGACGCTGCGGCCGACACCGGTGGTCAGGTCCTGGCGGAACAGTTCGGCCATCTCGGCCTGGCTCTTGACGGCATGATGATTAGACATAGTCGGTCACCCGGGTTTCGATGTGCGGCGATTGCAGTTCGATGAAGTACTTGCGCAGCAGGTTCTGTGCGGTCAGCAGGCGGTATTCCTTGCTCGCGCGGAAGTCCGAAAGCGGGCTGAAGTCTTCGCCCAGCGCCTGGCAGGCACGTTCAAGGGTGGCCTGGTTCCACGGCTTGCCGCGCAGCGCGGCTTCACAGGCACGGGCGCGTTTGGGAATCGCTGCCATCCCGCCAAAGGCAATGCGCACGCCGCTGACCACACCGTTTTCGATGCTCAGGTTGAACGCTGCACAAACTGCCGAGATGTCGTCGTCCAGTCGCTTGGAGACCTTGTAGGCGCGGAACGTCCAGTCGTTGCTGGCCCGCGGCACGATGATCTTCTCGATGAACTCGCTGTCCTGGCGGGCCGTGATGCGGTAGTCGATGAAGTAGTCTTCCAGTGGCAGCACGCGCTGGCGCTGGCCCTGGCGCAGTACCACCTGGGCATCCAGGGCAATCAGCAGCGGCGGCGAATCACCGATGGGCGAGGCATTGCCGATGTTGCCGCCGAGGGTGCCCTGGTTGCGAATCTGCAATGACGCAAAGCGGTGCAGCAGGGCGCCAAAATCGGCGTATTCATCGCTGAGCGCGCCGTAGCAGTCGGTCAGCGGCGTCGCTGCGCCGATCTCCAGATGAGTGGCGGTCTTGTCGATGCGCTTGAGTTCGGCGACGTTGCCGACATAGATCATCACCGGCAAGGTCTTGTGGAACTGGGTCACTTCCAGCGCCAGGTCGGTGCCGCCGGCAAGCAGGCGCGCTTCTGGGTGCGAGCTGTACAGGTCGGCCAGGTCGGCAACGGTCAGCGGCACTAGGCAGCGCTTGTCGCCGCTGTTCAGTTCGCCGGTTTCGGACGGGGCGATGGCCTTGAGGCGGGCGATAGTCTGCGCTTGCTGCGCATCGAACTGATCGCGGCACGGTGTGGCGCAGCTCTGTTCGGCAGCGGCGAGGATCGGCCGGTAGCCGGTGCAACGGCACAGATTGCCGGCGAGGGCTTCCTGGGCCTGCTGGGTGTCGGCGCCGTTGCTGTTCTTCTGCAAGGCAAACAGCGACATGACAAAGCCGGGAGTGCAGAAGCCGCATTGCGAGCCGTGGCAGTCGGCCATGGCTTTTTGCACACTGTGCAGTTCGCCCTGATGCTTGAGGCCTTCGACGCTGATCAATTGTTTGCCGTGCAACGACGAAACGAAGGTCAGGCACGAGTTGAGGCTGCGGTAGCGCAGGCTCTGGCCGTCTTCTTCGAGCTCGCCGACCACCACTGTACAGGCGCCGCAGTCGCCACTGGCGCAGCCTTCCTTGGTGCCGGATTTGCCAAGGTGTTCGCGCAGGTACTGCAGCACGGTCATGTTCGGGTCCAGGGCGTGCTCATTACGCAGCTCCTGGTTTACGAGAAACTGGATCACGGGGAAGGCCTCGCAATGGTTTTATTGTTGTTCCGGCGGACTCTAAGCAGGCTTGATCGCCGGGTCAATGATTTTCTGACTCAAAGGTCAAGAAATCGCGCGCAGCGAGTCCGCACCGAACAGTGTGTCTTTTGTTAAGCATAGATCGCGCCTGAGTCCCACGGCCGCCTGCAACGAATAAAGCGCAGCGCACCTCTGCGCGACTGCCTGGCAAGTGCGCTACAATCCGCCGCTTGTGCCCAGTTCAATGATTTTGAAGGAAAACCATGACGTTCAAGGCGCCGGACAGTCTCTCCGAGCAGATTGCCCACCATCTGGCCGAGCGGATCATCCGCGGCGAGCTTGCCCCGGGTGAGCGGATCCAGGAGCAAAAGGTCACTCAGGCCCTGAACGTTAGCCGCGGCTCGGTACGCGAGGCGCTGTTGATCCTTGAGCGTCGCCATCTGGTGGCGATCCTGCCGCGGCGGGGCGCCCACGTGACCCGTCTTGACGAGCGCAGTGTGCGTAGCCTGTGTGCGCTGATGGGCGAGTTCTACATTCTGCTCGGCAACGCCGTTGCCCAGAAATGGCGCACCGATGCCGACCTGATGCCGTTTCTGGGCATTCAGCAGCGCTTGCAACAGGCCTACGCCGCCACCGACATCAAGACCTTCGTCGCCGAGAGTTTTGCAGTGATGCGCGCTGCGTATCCGTTCGCCGACAACCCGTACCTGCAGGAAACCGTCGAGAACCTGCAGCCCGCCATGAGCCGCGCCTATTACCTCGCGCTGGATCAGCGCCAGGCGAATATGCTCGACTACCTCGACCTGTTCGATCGCCTGCTCCAAGCCGTGGTTGCGCGCGACATTGCACGTATTCGCGAAGTGCTGGTTGCCTACTGCCAGCGCAGCTGCGAGCTGGTGCTGGCTGCGTTGGCACGGGTCTGATCGATGCGCTTGAAGTGCATTCGCCTGGCCGGGTTCAAGTCGTTCGTCGACCCGACCACGGTCAACTTCCCCAGCAACATGGCCGCCGTGGTCGGGCCCAATGGCTGTGGCAAGTCCAACATCATCGATGCGGTGCGCTGGGTGATGGGCGAAAGCTCGGCTAAAAACCTGCGCGGCGAGTCGATGACCGACGTCATCTTCAATGGCTCGACCAGCCGCAAGCCGGTCAGCCAGGCCAGTATCGAACTGGTGTTCGACAACAGCGACAACACCCTGGTCGGCGAGTACGCCGCCTATGCCGAGATCTCGATCCGGCGCAAAGTGACCCGCGACGCGCAGAATACCTACTACCTCAACGGCACCAAATGCCGTCGCCGCGACATTACCGATATCTTCCTCGGAACCGGGCTGGGCCCGCGCAGCTACTCGATCATCGAGCAGGGCATGATCTCCAAGTTGATCGAGGCCAAGCCAGAAGAGCTACGCAACTTCATCGAAGAAGCCGCCGGCATCTCCAAGTACAAGGAGCGCCGCCGCGAGACCGAAACCCGAATTCGCCGCACCCAGGAAAACCTCGCCCGCCTGACCGACCTGCGCGATGAGCTCGGGCGCCAGCTCGAGCGTTTGCACCGCCAGGCCCAGGCCGCAGAAAAGTATCGCGAGTACAAAGCTGAAGAGCGTCTGCTCAAGGCGCGCTTGTCGGCCCTGCGCTGGCGTGAGCTGGACCAGAAGGTGCAGCAACGCGGCGCCGTCATCGGCGATCAGGAAGTAGCCTTCGAGGCGCTGGTGGCCGAGCAGCGCAATGCCGATGCCAGCATCGAGCGCCTGCGCGACGGCCACCATGAATTGTCCGAACGCTTCAATCAGGTCCAGGGCCGCTTCTATTCGGTGGCCGGTGACATTGCCCGGGTCGAGCAGAGCATTCAGCACGGCCAGCAGCGCCTGCGCCAGTTGCAGGATGACCTCAAGGAAGCCGAGCGCACACGGCTGGAGACCGAGTCGCACCTGGGCCATGACCGCACCCTGCTGGCGACCCTCGGCGAAGAGCTGGAGCAGCTTGAGCCTGAGCAGGAGATGACCCTCGCGGCAGCCGAAGAAGCGGCTGCCGTGCTCGAAGAAGCCGAGTTGGGCATGCACGGCTGGCAGGAGCAGTGGGACAGTTTCAATACCCGCTCAGCGGAGCCGCGGCGCCAGGCCGAAGTCCAGCAGTCGCGCTTGCAGCAGCTGGAAACCAGCCTCGAGCGCTTGGCTGAACGCCAGCGCAAGCTGGCTGACGAGCGTGATCAGCTCAGCGCCGACCCGCAGGATGCAGCCATGCTCGAGTTGACCGAGCAGGTCGCCAGCAGTGAGCTGCTGCTGGAAGAACTGCAGCTCAGCGAGCAGGACGTGCTCGAACGCCTCGAAGCTGTGCGTGAGCAACTGCAGCAGCTCAACCAGAGCCATCAGCAGTTGCAGGGCGAGCAACAGCGTCTGGGCGGCCGGCTGGCGTCGCTGGAGGCGTTGCAGCAAGCCGCCCTGGAGCCGTCTGCCGGTGCTGGCGAGTGGCTGCGCGAGCAACGTTTGCAACAGCGTCCGCGCCTGGCCGAGGGTTTGCGCGTCGAGGCAGGTTGGGAGCTGGCCGTCGAGACGGTGCTGGGTGCTGACTTGCAGGCAGTGCTGGTCGACGACTTCAGCCAGCTGGACTTTGCCACGCTGGAACAAGGTGATTTGCGCCTGTTGCTGGCGGCCGGCGAGGGCGCTCGGGTGCCCGGCAGCTTGCTCGACAAGGTCGAAGGGCGCACCGACCTCAGCCCTTGGCTGGGCCAGGTGCGTCCGGTCGAGACCCTTGAGCAGGCGCTGAGCCAGCGCGCAAGTCTGCTGGCTGGCGAAAGCCTGGTCAGCCGCGATGGCTACTGGGTGGGCCGGCATTTCCTGCGCGTCAGCCGCGGCAGCGAAGCGCAAGGCGGCGTGCTCGCCCGCGCGCAGGAGATCGAACAGCTGGCCGAGCAGCAACTGCAGCAACAGGAGCAGCTGGACCAGTTCGAGCAGCGCCTGCACAGCCAGCGCGAGCAACAGCGTGACCTTGAAGAGCAGCGCGAACAACTGCGCCGCCGTAGCCAGGACGAAAACCGTCAGCACGGTGAGCTCAAGGCGCGTTTGTCTGCCGGTCGCGCCCGCGCCGAGCAGCTTGAGCTGCGTCGCCGCCGTCTTGAAGAAGAATTAAGCGAGCTCGGTGAGCAGCGCGCCATCGAGCACGAACAGCTCGGTGAGGCGCGGCTGATCCTGCAAGAGGCCCTTGACCTGATGGCCGAGGACACCGAGCAGCGCGAACAATTGCTGGCCCGCCGCGACACCCTGCGCGAAGGCCTCGACCGCATCCGCCAGGAAGCCCGCCAGCACAAGGACCACGCCCACCAGTTGGCCGTGCGCCTGGGCTCGCTGCGCGCCCAGCATGATTCCACCCGGCAGGCGCTGGAGCGGCTGGAGCAGCAAGCCGAGCGCCTGAGCGAGCGCCAGGAGCAGTTGAGCCTGAATCTGGAAGAGGGCGAAGCGCCGCAGGAAGAGCTGCGCCTGAAACTTGAAGAGCTGCTCGAACGGCGCATGAGCGTCGATGAAGAAATGCGCCTGGCCCGGCTGCACATGGACGACGCCGACCGCGAACTGCGCGACGCCGAAAAACGCCGCACCCAGGCCGAGCAGCAGTCGCTTTTGCTGCGCGGTCAGCTGGAGCAGTCACGGCTTGAATCGCAAGGCCTGAACCTGCGTCGCAGCACCTTGCAGGAACAACTGCTGGCCGACGGTTTTGACCTGCAAGGCGTGCTTGCCACGCTCGATCCCGAGGCCAGCGAAGCGACCACCGAACAGCAGCTCGAACAAATCGAAGGGCGTATTCAGCGCCTGGGTGCGATCAACCTGGCAGCCATCGAAGAGTACGAGCAGCAGTCCGAGCGCAAACGCTATCTGGATGCGCAGGACGCCGACCTGGTGGAAGCGCTCGAGACCCTGGAAAACGTCATCCGCAAGATCGACAAGGAAACCCGCACCCGCTTCAAGGATACCTTTGATCAGATAAATGCCGGTTTGCAGGCACTTTTTCCAAAAGTTTTCGGCGGTGGCAGCGCTTACTTGGAACTGACGGGCGAAGATTTACTCGATACTGGGGTGACAATCATGGCGCGCCCGCCTGGCAAGAAAAACAGCACCATCCATTTGTTGTCGGGTGGCGAGAAAGCCCTGACTGCGCTGGCGCTGGTGTTCGCTATCTTCAAACTCAACCCGGCACCGTTCTGCATGCTCGACGAAGTCGATGCGCCGCTGGACGATGCCAACGTCGGGCGGTACGCCCGGTTGGTCAAGGAAATGAGCGAGACCGTGCAGTTCATCTACATCACCCACAACAAGATCGCCATGGAGATGGCCGATCAACTGATGGGGGTGACGATGCACGAGCCAGGCTGTTCACGTCTTGTTGCAGTTGATGTAGAGGCGGCAATGGCCATGGTAGACGCCTGATAAGCGACGCTGAGGCGTTTTCAGCAGCTAAAACGCCTGTCATGTGTGACAGACGGTGTAAAGTTGCCTTTGGTCGTGCTAGCTTTACCGTCACGTGTATTCTGCGTGGGTAAAACGCCTGTCAGAACATAGAGTTGGCGCCACGTGTTAAAGGGCTTTGAACCCTTTGTTTTCAAGCATATTTTTTATAGAGGCACGGGATTAAATGGAAATCGGTCTGCGCGAGTGGCTGATCGTCATCGGCATCATTGTCATCGCCGGTATTCTTTTCGACGGCTGGCGTCGCATGCGTGGTGGCAAAGGCAAGTTGAAATTCCGTCTCGATCGCAGCTACTCCAATGTTGCGGACGAAGAAGGCGGCGCGGAAGTGCTCGGCCCGGCACGCGTGCTGGAAGGCCAGCACAAAGAGCCCGAGCTGGATGAAACCGACCTGCCGTCGATGAGCGCAGGGCGTGAGCGCGAGCGCGAAGCCAAACCCGTCAAGGCCGCCAAGCGCGGCAAGCGCAACAGCGAGCCGCATCAAGGCGATCTGAGCCTGGCGGCCGAGCCGCGTGAGCCCGACCTGTTCGCCGAGCCTGACAACGCCTACGAGACTGACAACAACCGCACCAGCGGTTTCTCCTCGAGCTCGTCCAGCAGCAGCGTCAAGGAGCTGCCACCGGCTGAAGAAGTGCTGGTGATCAGCGTGATCTCCCGTGACGAAACCGGCTTCCGCGGCCCGGCCCTGTTGCAGAACATTCTCGAGAGCGGTCTGCGCTTTGGCGAAATGGACATCTTCCACCGTCACGAGAGCATGGCCGGTCACGGCGAAGTGCTGTTCTCGATGGCCAACGCGGTCAAGCCAGGGGTGTTTGACCTGGATGACATCGACCATTTCAGCACCCGTGCGGTGAGCTTCTTCCTCGGCTTGCCAGGACCGCGCCACCCCAAGCAGGCGTTCGACGTAATGGTCGCTGCTGCGCGCAAGCTGGCCCATGAGCTCGATGGCGAACTCAAGGATGACCAGCGTAGCGTGTTGACGGCGCAGACCATCGAGCATTATCGCCAGCGCATCGTTGAGTTCGAGCGTCGCGCGCTGACTCAGAAACGTTGATTTAACTGTGCGGGCAGGGTCGATAGTGATCCTGCCCGCAGTGATTTTTGCGCTAGAGCAGCTTTGGGGTTGAGTGGGGCAGGCGAGTGCGGCGGTGCCTGGATTGGGGCTGCGGCGCAGCCCTTTCGCGACACAAGGCCGCTCCTACATGGATCCCGTTGCCCTTGAGGTCAGTGCGGTCCCCGCCGCTCTTTAGGCATGCGCGGTCCCCTGTAGGAGCGGCCTTGTGTCGCGAAAGGGCCGCATAGCGGGCCCCCATCCGCCAAACCCACCCAAAGCCGCTCTTGTGCCCAGCAAGAGACCCCCCATGACCGCCGAAACCCGCATCCATCAGCTGCGCGCCGAACTCGACCAGCACAACTACCGCTACTACGTCCTCGACGAGCCAAGCATCCCCGACGCCGAATACGACCGCCTGTTCAACGAACTCAAAGCCCTCGAAGCCGAACACCCGCACTTGGTCACCCCTGACTCGCCAACCCAGCGCGTCGGCGGCAGTGCCCTGGCGGCTTTCAGCCAGATCCGCCACGAAGTGCCCATGCTCAGCCTGGGCAACGCCTTCGAAGAGGCCGACCTGCGCGAATTCGATCGCCGCGTGGTCGACGGCCTCGATCAGCCCGGCGCCGTCGACTACAGCTGCGAGCCCAAGCTCGACGGCCTTGCGGTCAGCCTGCTGTACCGCGATGGCCAGTTGGTGCAAGGTGCCACCCGTGGCGACGGCACCACCGGCGAAGACATCAGCAGCAACGTGCGCACCGTACGCAACATCCCGCTCAAGCTGCAGGGCAGCGGCTGGCCAGCGGTGCTCGAAGTGCGCGGTGAAGTGTTCATGAGCAAGGCCGGCTTCGACCGCCTCAACGCCAGCCAGGCTGCCATTGGCGGCAAGACCTTCGCCAACCCGCGCAACGCCGCCGCCGGCAGTCTGCGCCAGCTGGACTCGAAGATCACCGCCAGCCGCCCGCTGGAATTCTGCTGCTATGGCATTGGGCAAACCTCCGAAAGCATCGCCGACAGCCACATCGACACCCTCGAGAAGCTCAAGACCTGGGGCATGCCGATCAGTCGCGAGCTCAAGCACGCCGCTGGTATTGAAGAATGCCTGGCCTACTACCAGGACATCGGCGCTCGCCGCAACGAGCTGGCCTACGAGATCGATGGCGTGGTGTTCAAGGTCAACAGCCTGGCCGCACAGCGCGAGCTGGGCTTCCGTGCACGCGAGCCGCGCTGGGCGATCGCCCATAAATTCCCGGCCATGGAAGAGCTGACCGAAGTGCTCGACGTCGAGTTTCAGGTCGGTCGTACCGGCGCAGTCACGCCTGTAGCGCGCCTCAAGCCGGTCAAGGTCGCCGGCGTCACCGTATCCAATGCCACCCTGCACAACATGGACGAAGTCGCCCGGCTCGGCGTGCATATCGGCGATACGGTGATCATCCGTCGCGCTGGCGACGTCATCCCGCAAGTCATGCAGGTGGTGCTCGAGCGCCGCCCGGCTGACGCCCGTCCGGTGCCGGTGCCGAGTGAATGCCCGGTGTGCGGCTCGCAGGTCGAGCGTACCCAGTTGATCAAGCGCAGCAAAGGCAAAGAGACCACCAGTGAAGGTGCGGTCTACCGCTGCGTTGGCCGCCTGGCCTGCGCCGCGCAGCTGAAGCAGGCGATCATCCACTACGTCTCGCGCCGCGCCATGGACATCGATGGTCTAGGCGAAAAAAGCGTCGAGCAGTTGGTCGATGAGGGGCTGATCCGCTCGCCGGCTGACCTGTACAAGCTGACTTTCGAGCAGATCGTCGACCTCGAAGGCTTTGCCGAGGTTTCCAGCAACAAACTGCTCGAGGCCATCAACAACAGCAAGCGACCAAACCTGGCGCGCTTCATCTACGCCCTCGGCATCCCCGATGTCGGCGAAGAGACCGCCAAGGTCCTGGCGCGCTCGCTGGGCAGCTTGGCGCGGGTGCAGGAGGCGCTGCCGCAGGTGCTCACCTACCTGCCCGATATCGGCCTGGAAGTCGCCCACGAGATCCACAACTTCTTTGAAGACCAGCACAACCGCGACGTCATCCAGCAGTTGCTCGACAGCGGCATGCAATTGCAGGAGGAGGGCGAGCTGGCCCCCGAGTTCGCCGCCAGCACTACCCTCGCCGGGCTGATCGCCAAGCTCGACATCGCGTCGGTCGGCCCGACTGGCGCCGAGAAGCTGGTGGCCAAGCTCGGCAGCCTCGAGCAGATCATCCAGGCCGACGGCATCGACCTGCGTCAGGCCCTGGCGGCCAAGCAAGCCGAAGCCGTGCGCGAGTTCTTCAAGGTCGAGGCCAACCAACAGCTGGCACGCGCTATCGAAGCGCAGCTGCTGAAGTTCGGCATGCACTGGGCCAGCGAGAAGCGCGTGGTCGAAGGCCTGCCCCTGGCCGGGCAGACCTGGGTGCTTACCGGCAGCCTCGAGCGCATGAGCCGCGACATCGCCAAAGACAAGCTCGAACAGCTCGGCGCCAAGGTCGCCGGTTCGGTCTCTGGCAAGACCCACTGCGTCGTCGCCGGCCCCGGCGCCGGCTCGAAGCTGGCCAAAGCCAGCGAACTCGGGGTCAAGGTGCTCGATGAAGACGCCTTTGTCGGCTTTTTGGCCGGCCACGGCATCGACATCTGACTGCCTCGCGGGACAAGTCATTGAGAAATGATGATTTTTTCTTGATGCAGAGGTTGTAACTTCGTCCCAGAGCGGTACAATGGCGCGGCTTGTCACATGGCAAGTCGCGTTATGGTGGCCCTATCGGTCCCTCCGCATTGATTACCCGTTGACCTGGTCAGATCCGGAAGGAAGCAGCCAAGGCGGGGACATTGAGTGCCGGGGTGTGGCTGGTGGGGCTGCCTCCATTTCAGGGGTCGGAAAATCTTTCGACGCGCCTGCTTCAGCATCTCCCTTCGCTGTCCAACCCAACTCCCCTCAGTTATTCGAGCGCCGCTCGCGTACACGTACCCCTGCAGCCGCAACCTTCATCAACCGCTGAAACGTCGGACACGCCAGATGATCGTCTTCAGGGCACGCCGCCGCATGCCGCAGCCCTTTGCTCATGGCCTGCAAGCGTTTGACCTGTTCATCGATTTCGTCCGCCTTGGCCCTGAGCATGTCGCGATCGGGTTTTTCGTCAATCTGCGAGGGTGTATTCATGGGCGTTACGGTTTTATTGATTTCCACGC
The DNA here is from genome assembly GCF_014525325.1 of Pseudomonas sp. EZ-C24. Taxonomy (NCBI): domain Bacteria; kingdom Pseudomonadati; phylum Pseudomonadota; class Gammaproteobacteria; order Pseudomonadales; family Pseudomonadaceae; genus Pseudomonas; species Pseudomonas sp. EZ-C24. The sequence goes on from NZ_JACDIU010000012.1 coordinate 167,198, forward strand.
TGGTGGTCGGCAGCGGCTTGTACGCCACGGCGTTGCTGCTTTCACTGGTGTGAGCCGATCACCATCGGCGCTGGCGAAGTGGGCGCGGCGTAGTGCTGAACAATGCGGTCCATCTCGCCGGACTGCTTGATCCGCACCAGCGCCCTGAGCAGCGCCTGGGTCGGGCGCGACGAGTCGCTGCGGACCACGCAACCGAGGTTTTGCTCTTCCAGCAGCGCGCGGCTCTGCAATTGCGCTTCGGCTGGCAGTTGGCGGTTGAACCACTGTAGCGATAACTCATTGCTCACTGCGTACTGGTAGCGCCCGGCCTGTAGTTTCTGCAGGGCCAGTTGTTGGCTACGGCTGTCTTCGCGGTGCAATTGTCCTCGGCTGAACAGGGGTTGCAGGGTTGGGTAGCTATAGCCGAGGACCGTACCAATGGCTTGAGCCGGCAGGCGCGAGGCATCCACGGGGTCGAGCAGGCCGGCGCGGCTTACCAGCAGATCGCGCTGGACCATCAGCGGCACGCTCCAGATGTACTCGCCTGGGCGCTCGATCAACCAGTTGGTTGCGAGGTGGCAGCGCACGTCGACATCGCCGTCCTCCATGGCTTGCTGCATGCGCAGGCGGGCCAACACGTGGTACTCAGGCCGCACCCCGGCTTCGCGCGCGGCAGACTGCATCAAGTCATAAAGAATGCCTTCGACCGGCTGACCCTGCTCGATGCGGATCAGCGGCATGCTCCAGCTCTCGGCAATGGCGAAGCGCAGCACCGGTTGCTCGGCCCAGCTGGGCGTGGCGCATAACAGCAGGCTGGCCAGTAGTCGGCGCACGTGTATTCCTCCTTGATCTGCGTCGAACCGTGCATGGCTTAGCGTAGACGAGATTGGCCGGGTGCAATTTCGGCCCCGCTCCGCTAGCATTAGCGATCTTCCGCTGGTTCAGTTTGCGATGGTTTTTGATGAGTTATCAGGTTCTTGCACGTAAGTGGCGTCCGCGCTCGTTCCGCGAAATGGTCGGCCAGACCCATGTGCTCAAGGCATTGATCAATGCGCTGGACAACCAGCGGCTGCATCACGCCTACCTGTTTACCGGTACCCGCGGGGTCGGCAAGACCACCATCGCGCGGATCATCGCCAAGTGCCTGAACTGCGAAACCGGCATCACCTCGACGCCCTGTGGCACCTGCTCGGTGTGCCGGGAGATCGACGAGGGGCGCTTTGTCGACCTGATCGAGATCGACGCCGCCAGCCGAACCAAGGTCGAAGACACCCGCGAGCTGCTCGACAATGTGCAGTACGCACCGAGCCGTGGCCGCTTCAAGGTCTACCTGATCGACGAAGTGCACATGCTCTCGACGCACTCGTTCAACGCCTTGCTGAAGACGCTGGAAGAGCCGCCGCCCTACGTCAAGTTCATCCTCGCCACCACCGACCCGCAAAAGCTGCCGGCCACCATCCTCTCGCGCTGCTTGCAGTTCTCGTTGAAGAACATGAGCCCGGAGCGGGTGGTAGAGTACCTGAATCACGTGCTGACTGCCGAGAGCGTGCCGTTCGAGAATGACGCACTGTGGCTGCTCGGGCGCGCTGCCGATGGCTCGATGCGCGACGCCATGAGCCTGACCGATCAGGCCATCGCCTTTGGCGAAGGCCAGGTACTGGCCGCCGATGTGCGGGCGATGCTCGGCACCCTTGACCACGGCCAGGTGTATGGCGTGTTGCAGGCGTTGCTCGAAGGCGATGCGCGAGCGCTGCTGGAGGCGGTGCGCGATTTGGCCGAGCAAGGCCCGGACTGGTCCGGCGTGCTCGCCGAGATGCTCAACGTGCTGCACCGCGTGGCCATCGCCCAGGCGCTGCCCGAGGCGGTCGACAATGGTCAGGGCGACCGTGATCGAGTCCTGGCGCTGGCGTCGGCGCTGCCTGCCGAGGACGTGCAGTTCTACTATCAGATGGGTTTGATCGGCCGGCGCGACTTGCCGCTGGCACCAGACCCGCGCGGCGGTTTCGAAATGGTTCTGCTGCGCATGTTGGCATTCCGCCCGGCGGACAACGATGACGCGCCGAGACCGCAGCTAAAGCCAGTGGGGATCAGCCAGGCCACAGCTGATTCAGCAAAAGCGGTGGCAGCGGCAGCGCCCGTCAGCGCGGTTGCAGAGGTGCCGGCCCCGGCTGCGCCGGTGGCCCCTGCGGTTGCCGAACCAGTAGTCGCGGAGCCTGTTGCGGAACCAGAGCCAGAACCAGAACCTGCTGCGCCAGCGCCAGTTGCCGAGCAAGCCATCGACCTGCCATGGGAAGAGCAGGCAGCGCCTGTCGCTGCGCCGAAGCCACCTGCGCCTGAGCCGCCAGCCAAGCCCGAGCCGCAACCCGAAGCACAGCACGCGCCGTCACGTGACGACGCGCCGCCGTTCGACCCGGCTGCTTACGATGGCGTCGGTATGGAACGTGACGACGAGCCGCCGCTGGACGAAGACTATTATGCCGGCGAGGCCGACCCGGTTGGTTTCAGCTACCTCGACGAACTCGCCGAGCACGTTCAGGAAGACCAGCAGGCGCCGCCGCCCGAGCCGCTGCCAGCCTCCAAGCCGGCAACCGGGCTGGCCCTGCAATGGTTGGAATTATGCCCACAGTTGCCTGTATCGGGGATGACAGGCAACATCGCCGCAAACTGTACGTTGATTGCCGTCGACGGCGACAACTGGCTGCTGCACCTTGACCCGGCGCAGGGCGCGCTGTTCAACTCGACCCAGCAGCGGCGTTTGAACGACGCGCTCAACCAGCACCTCGGGCGCACCCTGCAGCTGAGCATCGAGCTGATTCGCCCGGAGCAGGAAACCCCGGCCCAGGCCGCAGCGCGCAAGCGTTCCGAGCGTCAGCACGATGCCGAAGTGTCGATCGAGCAGGATCCGCTCATCCAGCAGATGATCCGCCAGTTTGGCGCGACCGTGCGGCAGGATACTATTGAGCCCGTAGAGCCTCTGGTCAGCCAGGGGCAATAAACCGATATCCATGCGACCGGCACTGCGCCAGGCCGCATCATATGAACCAATCGAGGTATACCCCCATGATGAAAGGTGGCATGGCAGGCCTGATGAAGCAGGCTCAGCAAATGCAGGAAAAAATGGCCAAGATGCAGGAAGAGCTGGCCAGCGCCGAAGTCACTGGTCAGTCCGGCGCCGGCCTGGTCAGCGTGGTCATGACCGGCCGTCATGACGTCAAGCGCATCAGCCTCGACGACAGCCTGATGCAGGAAGACAAGGAAGTCCTCGAAGACCTGATCGCTGCCGCCGTCAACGACGCCGTGCGCAAAGTCGAGCAGAACAGCCAGGACAAGATGGGCGGCATGACCGCTGGCATGCAACTGCCGCCAGGCTTCAAGATGCCTTTCTAAGGCGTTGGCTTTCCTGCAGGACAAAACGCCCGTTGATCGGGCGTTTTTTTTTGCGCTGGGTAAACCCTGGCCAGTAACCGCAGCCGACCGAACCCGCAGGCGCGGTCGAGGGTCAACCACAACACAGGTAGGCCTTGTCGGTATCGGCTGTAGCTGATTTGACGCTGCCTGCCGTGGCCGGTATAAACCGCCTCTTAATTTGTATTGTCAGGCCTCTCCGATGAGCTTCAGCCCACTGATCCGCCAACTGATCGACTCGCTGCGCATCCTGCCCGGTGTCGGCCAGAAAACCGCCCAGCGCATGGCCCTGCAGTTGCTCGAGCGTGACCGCAGCGGCGGCCTGCGCCTGGCGCAGAGCCTGACCCAGGCGATGGAAGGGGTCGGCCACTGCCGCCAGTGCCGCACCTTGACCGAACAGGAGCTGTGCCCGCAGTGCGCCGATGTGCGCCGCGACGACACCCAGCTGTGCGTGGTCGAGGGGCCGATGGATGTGTATGCCGTGGAGCAGACTGGTTTCCGCGGTCGCTACTTCGTACTCAAGGGGCACCTGTCGCCGCTCGATGGCCTCGGGCCTGAGGCTATCGGCATCCCGCAGCTGATGGCGCGCATCGCCGAGCAGGGCAGCTTCACCGAAGTGATCCTCGCCACTAACCCGACCGTAGAAGGTGAGGCGACCGCGCACTACATCGCCCAGTTACTGCACGAGCAGGGCCTGGTTGCCTCGCGTATCGCCCATGGCGTGCCGCTCGGTGGCGAGCTGGAGCTGGTCGATGGCGGCACCCTGGCCCATGCCTTTGCCGGGCGCCGGCCGATTGCGCTGTAACTGACTGCCCCCCAGCCGGTTACTTCATCCGCGGCATTTCAATCCGGTGCTCGTGTACGCGCCGGTACAAGGTTGCCCGGGAAATGCCCAGCGCCTGAGCTGCATCCGCCGGTTTCCAGCGATGACGAATCAGCGCATCGAGAATCATCTGCCGGGCCGGGCTGGAGACCCTGGTCAGCGCCGGCGCGTCCTGACCGGCGCCGCGCAACTCTTGCGGTAGATCATCCAGGCGCAACTGGCCACCATCACACACCGCGCAGGCATAGCGCAGCACCTGGCGCAGCTGCCTGAGGTTGCCCGGCCAGCGGTAGCTCAACAGCGCTTCCAGTGCCGCATCGGTGAGCAGCACCTCAACCCCGCAGGCCTGCGCCTCCTCGGCCAGAAGGCGGTGGATCAGGCTCAGGCGGTCGTCGCGCTCGCGCAGCGGCGGCAGTTCGAAGCGGGCGTTGGCTAGGCGGAAGTACAGGTCCTCGCGAAAGCGCCCGTCGCTGACCATCGTTGCCAGGTCACGGTGAGTGGCGCAGATCACCTGGATATCGACGCGCTCGCGCCGGGCCGCACCCAGCGGCGCCACCTCGCCCTCGGCTAGCACCCGCAGCAGCCGGGTTTGCAGGCTTAGCGGCATGTCGCCGATCTCGTCGAGAAACAGCGTGCCGCCATCGGCTTGCTGGAGCAGGCCCTGCATGCCTTTGCTGGAGGCGCCGGTAAACGCTCCGGCAACATAGCCGAACAGCTCGCTTTCGATCAGCGACTCCGGGATCGCCGCGCAATTGAGCGTGACAAACGGCCCTGCTGCGCGCTGGCTGAGCTGGTGCAATTGGCGGGCGAAGACTTCCTTGCCGACCCCGGTTTCACCTTGCACCAGCACCGCCAGGTTGCAGTCCTTGACCCGCGTGGCCAGCCGCAGGTGCTGGCTGATGCGCGCGTCTTGGGCTGGCGCCGTGGGCACTGATGGCGTGCTGCGCCGCTGTGGCGCGCTGACTCGCCCATACAAGGCAAAACCTGGCAGGCGCTGGGCGCTGGCCTCGCTGGCGCGGCGCAGTTGCTCGAGGTCGAACAGCTCGCCGATGTGTTGCGGCAGGCGCCCGTTGCGTGCCAGCAGATGCTCGCGGGCGAGGCTGTTGAGCGCTTGCAGGCGGCCTTCGGCATCCCAGGCGAGCAGGTAATCGGGCTGGCTTTCGACATAACCGGGGGTGCCGTGGGCGCGCATCACCCAGTGGCCCTGGCTGCTGTGCATGAAGAAGGCGTTTTCGATCTCGCGAGCGGTCTGCTCGACCAGCTGGCGAATCAGGTGCTGGCTGCGCCGATCATCCGGCGACTTCAGCGCGGACACGTCGACCACCCCCAGCAGTTCGCCCAGCGGGTCGAACACCGGCGCTGCGGTACAGGTCAGGCCGATGAATGCAGCGCGATAGTGATCGCGCTTGTGCACGGTCACCGGCGCCTTGCTGGTCAGCACCGCCGCCACGCCGCAGGTGCCTTCTTCCACTTCCGACCAGCAGGTGCCCAGATATAGGCCGGCCTTGCGGCAGTCAGTGCGGATGCTGCTGTCGACCCGGTAGTCGATGGTGCGGCCCTGGCCGTCGGTCAGCAGCACGCAGTAGTCGGCGCCGCGCACTTGGGCGTGCAGGCGCGCCACGGCGTCGCTGGCGATGCGCAGAAACAGCTCGGCGCGCTCGCGGCATTCGTTGAGCAGGTTTGGCGAAAGGATGCGTGGACCCTGCTGCGAGCCAGGGTCGAGGTGATGCAGCTCCATCGAGCGCCGCCACGAATCGAGGATCAGCGCGGGTACCGGCACCTGTGGCTGGCGTTCGGCGTTTTTCAGCACGCGGCTGACGCAGTCGACATGGGCTCTGGAGTTCGCGGCGAGCATTCGGGCCTCCGGGTCTCTCGTTCTTGTCTTTATCGAGCCATTAAGCACCCGTGCGAAAGCCGCGACAAGCGCTGCTTGATTGGCGGCGAGGCTGAGACGCGGCGTCTCAGCGTCTCGCGGTCGGCGCTGCTGGCGCGGCACCCGGCGTCTCGCCGGCAAGCCGCTAACGTGCGCTGGACAATAGCTGAAACCGCTCTGCCACAGGGCTTGCAGCGTTCAGATCAAAAGCTGGCACCGGCCTTGCTCTGGCTCTTCTCAAACAATAAAACGAGGTGCGCCATGCGCCAGCCCGGCCCGATCATCGGGATCATTGCCAACCCTGCCTCCGGTCGCGACCTGCGCCGCCTGACGGCCAATGCCGGTTTGTATTCCAGCACCGACAAAGCCTCGGCGATCCAGCGCCTGCTCGCCGCATTTGGCGCCACCGGCATTGCCCAGGTGCTGCTGCCAACCGATATGACCGGCATCGCCGCCGCGGTGCTCAAGGCCAGCACTGGCCCGATGGCCCGTGAGCAGCGCTGGCCGGCGTTGCAGATGCTCGATCTGCCTCTGACGCAAACCGTCGCCGACACCCGCCTCGCGGCTCGCCAGATGGTCGAGCAGGGCGTGGCGATGATCGCTGTGCTGGGCGGCGACGGCACGCACAAGGCGGTCGCCGCCGAAGCCGGCGATACGCCGTTGCTGACCTTGTCGACCGGCACCAACAACGCCTTCCCTGAACTGCGCGAAGCGACCAGCGCGGGCCTCGCCGGTGGCCTGCTGGCCAGCGGGAAGATCCCAGCAGCCATCGGCCTGCGCCGCAACAAGCGGCTGCTGGTGCGGGTGCCGCAACAGCAGCTGTGCGAATGGGCGTTGGTCGAGGTCGCGGTTTCACCTCAACGCTTTGTCGGCGCCCGCGCCTTGAGCCGCAGCGAAGACCTGGCAGAAGTGTTCGCCTGCTTTGCCGAGCCACACGCCATCGGCCTGTCGGCCATCTGCGGGCTGTGGTGCCCGGTTTCACGTCAGGCCGAGCAGGGCGCCTGGGTGCGCCTCGATACCAGCGCCACACAGGTCTTGCTGGCGCCGCTCGCGCCGGGCCTGTTGCAAGGCTGCGGGGTGACCGCCAGTGGCCCGCTGCAGCCGGGCGTGGCGTATCCGCTGAGCCTGCGCAGCGGCACCCTGGCGCTGGATGGCGAGCGTGAAATCGAGTTTGCCGAGCAAGACACCCCAACCATCACCCTCGACCTGCACGGCCCACTTTCGGTCGATGTCGAGGCAGTGCTGGCGCATGCCGCCCGCCACCATCTGCTGGTCGTCCCCCGCGACCAGCGGCACACCCCTGCAACCCTGCGTTGAGACAACCCTGGAGAACAACAAGATGTCCACCCAACTCAGCTCCGAGCAGTTGCTGCATGCCTATGAAGTCATGCGCACCATTCGCGCCTTCGAAGAGCGCCTGCATGTCGAGTTTGCCACCGGCGAGATCCCCGGTTTCGTCCACCTGTATGCCGGCGAAGAGGCCTCGGCGGCCGGGGTCATGGCGCACCTGCGCGATTCCGATTGCATCGCTTCCAACCACCGCGGCCATGGCCACTGCATCGCCAAGGGCGTCGATGTGTACGGGATGATGGCCGAGATCTACGGCAAGAAGACCGGCGTCTGCGGCGGCAAGGGCGGTTCCATGCACATCGCCGACCTGTCCAAGGGCATGCTCGGCGCCAACGGCATCGTCGGTGCCGGCGCGCCGCTGGTGGCCGGCTCGGCGCTGGCAGCCAAGCTCAAGGGCCGCGATGACGTCTCGGTGGTGTTCTTCGGCGACGGCGCCTCCAACGAAGGCGCGGTGTTCGAAGCCATGAACATGGCCTCGGTGATGAACCTGGCGTGCATCTTCGTCGCCGAGAACAACGGCTACGCCGAAGCCACCGCGTCGAAATGGTCGGTGGCCTGCGACCATATTGCCGACCGCGCCGCCGGCTTCGGCATGCCCGGGGTGACGATCGACGGCTACGACTTCTTTGCCGTGCACGAAGCCGCAGGCGCCGCCGTCGAGCGTGCGCGCAGCGGCCAGGGGCCGTCGCTGATCGAGGTCAAGCTGACCCGCTACTACGGCCACTTCGAGGGCGACGCACAAACCTACCGCGCCCCCGACGAGGTCAAGAACCTGCGCGAAACCCGCGACTGCCTACTGCAGTTTCGCAACAAGACCACCCGTGCCGGCCTGCTCAGCGCCGCGCAACTGGACGCCATCGATGGCCGCGTCGACGACCTGATCGAGGACGCCGTACGCCGCGCCAAGGCCGACCCCAAACCACAGCCCGCCGATCTGCTCAGCGACGTTTACGTCAGCTACCCGTGAGCCCCCGACAATAACAACGACAGGACAATCACCATGGCAAGAAAGATCAGTTACCAGCAGGCCATCAACGAGGCCCTAGCCCAGGAAATGCGCCGCGACAGCACTGTGTTCATCATCGGCGAAGACGTCGCCGGCGGCGCCGGTGCGCCGGGTGAGCAGGACGCCTGGGGTGGCGTGCTTGGCGTGACCAAGGGCCTTTATCATCAGTTTCCGGGGCGGGTGCTGGATGCGCCGCTGTCTGAAATCGGTTACGTCGGTGCCGCCGTCGGTGCTGCCACCCAAGGCCTGCGCCCAGTCTGCGAACTGATGTTTGTAGACTTTGCCGGCTGCTGCCTGGACCAGATCCTCAACCAGGCGGCGAAGTTTCGCTACATGTTCGGCGGCAAGGCGGTGACACCGCTGGTGATGCGCACCATGGTCGGCGCCGGCCTGCGCGCAGCGGCCCAGCACTCGCAGATGCTCACCTCGCTATGGACCCATATCCCAGGCCTGAAGGTGGTCTGCCCGTCGTCACCGTATGACGCCAAGGGCCTGCTGATCCAGGCCATCCGTGACAACGACCCGGTGATCTTCTGCGAGCACAAGCTGCTCTACAGCATGCAGGGCGACGTACCCGAAGAGCTCTACACCGTGCCGTTCGGCGAGGCCAATTACCTGCGCGACGGCGACGACATCACCCTGGTGACCTACGGGCGCATGGTCCATCTGGCCATGGAAGCTGCCAACAACCTGGCCCGCCAGGGCGTCGACTGCGAGGTGCTCGACCTGCGCACCACCAGCCCGCTGGACGAGGACAGCATCCTTGAAAGCGTGGAGAAAACCGGCCGGCTGGTGGTGATCGACGAAGCCAACCCGCGTTGCTCGCTGGCCACTGACATCAGCGCGTTGGTCGCGCAAAAGGCTTTTGCCGCGCTCAAGGGGCCGATCGAGATGGTTACCGCGCCGCACACGCCAGTGCCGTTCTCCGATGCCCTCGAAGACCTGTACATCCCCGATGCGGCGAAGATCGAAGCCGCCGTGCGCAAAGTCATGGACGCCTCAAGGAGTGCTGCATGAGCCAGATCCATACCCTGACCATGCCCAAGTGGGGCCTGTCGATGACCGAGGGCCGAGTCGACGCCTGGCTCAAGCAGGAAGGCGAGCAGATCAACAAGGGCGACGAAGTGCTGGATGTCGAGACCGACAAGATCAGCAGCAGCGTCGAGGCGCCGTTCAGCGGCGTGTTGCGCCGCCAGGTCGCCCAGCCGGACGAAACCCTGGCAGTCGGCGCATTGCTCGCCGTGCTGGTCGACGGCGAGGCCGATGAGGCCGAGATCGACGCGGTGGTCGAGCGCTTCCAGGCCGAGTTCGTCGCCAGCGCTGCCAGTGAGCAGGCGCAAGGCCCGGCACCGCAGAAAGCCGAGGTCGGCGGGCGCCTGCTGCGCTGGTTCGAACTGGGCGAGGGCGGTACACCGCTGGTATTGGTGCACGGCTTTGGCGGCGACCTCAACAACTGGCTGTTCAACCACCCGGCCCTGGCCGCCGAGCGGCGGGTGATTGCGCTGGACCTGCCCGGTCACGGCGAGTCGGCAAAGACCCTTGAGCATGGTGACCTGGACGAGCTCAGCGGCGCCGTGTTGGCCTTGCTCGACCACCTCGATATCACCCGCGCGCACCTGGCCGGGCATTCCATGGGCGGCGCGGTGTGCTTGAACCTGGCCCGCCTGGCGCCGCAGCGGGTGGCCAGCCTGAGCTTGATCGCCAGCGCTGGTCTGGGCCGGGAGATCAATGGCGACTACCTGCGCGGTTTTGTCGAAGCGGCCAATCGCAATGGCTTGAAACCAGCCATGAGCCAACTGTTTGCCGACCAGGGCATGGTCACCCGGCAGATGCTCGAGGACATGCTCAAGTTCAAGCGCCTCGAAGGCGTCGACGCTGCCCTGCGTTTGTTGGCCGCAGCGATTGCCGATGGCGACCGGCAACGCCATGACCTGCGCGGCGTGATCGCCCAACAGCCGACCCTGGTGCTGTGGGGCAGCGAAGACGCGATCATCCCGGCCAGCCATGCCCAAGGCGTAGAGGCCGAAGCGGTGGTGCTGCCAGGGGTTGGCCATATGGTGCAGATGGAAGCTGGCGAGCAGATCAACCAGCTGCTGCAGGACTTTGTCCGCAAGCACTGATCCCGTGAGCCTGGAGAAAACAACAATGAACGACCTCAGCCACTCCCATATGCGCGCCGCCGTCTGGCATGGGCGCAATGACATTCGCGTCGAACAGGTACCGCTGCCGGCAGACCCACCGCCGGGCTGGGTGCAGATCAAGGTCGACTGGTGCGGCATCTGCGGCTCGGACCTGCACGAGTACGTGGCCGGGCCGGTATTTATCCCGGTCGAAGCACCGCACCCGCTGACCGGTATTCAGGGCCAGTGCATTCTAGGCCACGAATTCTGCGGCGAGATCGCCAAGCTCGGCGAGGGTGTCAGCGGCTACGCCGTTGGCGATCCGGTTGCTGCCGATGCCTGCCAGCACTGCGGCACCTGCTATTACTGCACCCATGGCTTGTACAACATCTGTGAAAAACTGGCCTTTACCGGGCTGATGAACAACGGTGCGTTCGCCGAGCGAGTGAACGTCCCGGCCAATCTGCTCTACCGCCTGCCCGAAGGCTTCCCGCGCGAAGCCGGCGCGCTGATCGAGCCGCTGGCGGTGGGCATGCATGCGGTGAAAAAGGCCGGCAGCCTGCTTGGGCAGAACGTAGTGGTAGTCGGGGCTGGCACCATCGGCCTGTGCACCATCATGTGCGCCAAGGCCGCAGGTGCGGCTCAGGTCATCGCCCTGGAGATGTCCTCGGCGCGCAAGGCCAAGGCCCTTGAGGTCGGCGCCAGTGCCGTGCTCGACCCGAGCCAGTGCGACGCGCTGGCTGAAATCCGCGCGCTCACCGGCGGGCTGGGTGCTGATGTCAGCTTCGAGTGCATCGGCAACAAGAACACCGCCAAGCTGGCCATCGATGCGATTCGCAAAGCCGGCAAGTGCGTACTGGTGGGGATTTTCGAGGAGCCGAGCCTGTTCAACTTCTTCGATCTGGTCTCGACCGAGAAACAGGTATTGGGTGCCTTGGCCTACAACGGCGAGTTTGCCGATGTGATCGCCTTCATCAACGATGGCCGCCTGAACATTCAGCCACTGGTGACCGGGCGCATTGGCCTGGAGCAGATCGTCGAGTTGGGCTTTGAGGAGTTGGTCAACAACAAGGAGCAGAATGTGAAGATCATCGTCTCGCCAGGCGGGCGTTGATCTACACAGGCTGACCTACACGGCGAGATGCGCTGGCCGCCAGCGGCCAGCGCAGATCAGGCAGGCCCCTAGTATTCGCTCAGGGAAAACTCGGTCAGGCAGAAGGTCGGCACGCCTGCGTCCTGCAGCCGTTGCGAGCCTTCCAGCTCCGGCAGGTCGATGATCGCCGCCGCTTCGAATACTTGCGCGCCGGTGCGCCGGACCAGGTTGGCTGCTGCCAGCAAGGTGCCGCCGGTGGCAATCAGGTCATCGAAGATCAGCACCGAGTCGCCTTCACACAGGCTGTCCGCGTGCACTTCAAGAAACGCCTCGCCGTACTCGGTCTGATAGCCCTCGGACAGCACATGCGCCGGCAGCTTGCCCTGTTTGCGGAACAGGATCAGCGGCTTGTTCAACTGGTGGGCAATGATCGACCCGATCAGAAAACCGCGCGCATCCATGGCACCGATATGGCTGAATTCGGCCTCGACATAGCGCTCGATGAACCGGTCGGCCACATAGCGCAGGCCGCGCGGCGACTGGAACAACGGGGTGATGTCACGGAAGATCACACCCGGCTTGGGGAAGTCCACTACCGGGCGGATCAGGGCTTTGAGGTCGAAAGTGTCGCTGTACATGAGGGGTATCCTGAGAAATCTGGCCGCAAGTATACCCCGTCAACTGGCTCAGGCGTCGATAGCGCCGCCGGCCAGTGCGCACAGCTGGATCGGGTCGAGGATATGCACTTCCTTGCCCTCGGCCGTGATCAGGCCGTTTTGCTGGAAGCGCGTGAACACCCGCGACACGGTTTCCACAGCCAGGCCCAGGTAGTTGCCGATCTCGTTGCGCGACATGCTCAGACGGAACTGGTTGGCCGAATAACCGCGTGCGCGGAAGCGCGCCGACAGGTTGACCAGGAAGGTGGCGATGCGCTCGTCAGCGGTTTTTTTCGACAGCAGCAGCATCATTTGCTGGTCGTCGCGAATCTCCCGACTCATCACTCGCATCAGCTGGCGGCGCAGTTGCGGCAGTTGCACCGACAGTTCGTCGAGGCGCTCGAAGGGGATCTCGCATACCGAGGTGGTTTCCTGGGCCTGGGCCGATACCGGGTAGGCCTCGGTGTCCATGCCCGACAGGCCGACCAGCTCGCTCGGCAGGTGGAAGCCGGTGATCTGCTCCTCGCCGCTGTCGCTCAGGCTGAAGGTCTTCAGGGCACCGGAGCGAACTGCATAGACCGAGCCAAAATCGTCGCCCTGGCGGAACAGGAATTCCCCCTTTTTCAGCGGGCGGCCGCGTTTGACGATTTCATCCAGCGCATCCATGTCCTCAAGGTTAAGGGACAATGGCAGGCACAACGGGGCCAGGCTGCAATCCTTGCAGTGGGCCTGGTTGTGTGTGCGCAGTTTTACTGGCTCGGACATTTCAATCGATCCTTGTGGGAAATCACACATAAGCCGTAAGGATAACCGACGGCATGGCTTGAGGGCCAGCCTGCACTTTTTTTGTGCAGGCTGGCGGGGCTGCAGCGTGGTGTCGCGCAGCCCGTCCTCAGCCAATGATGTGCCTGCCCCACAGGGAAGTCCATGCGCTGCTTGGTCGCGTCAGATCACCCGCGAGAAACGCTGGCGATTGTGTTGCGCCAGGTAGGCATCGAACACCATGCATACCGAGCGGACCAACAGGCGCCCGGCCGGCAGGACCTTGATGCCCTTGCTGTCGAGACGGATCAGACCGTCGCGGTGCATCGCCTGCAGTTGCGGCCACAGCTCATTGAAGTAACCACGAAAATCGATCATGAAAGTGCGTTCGATCTGCTCGAAGTCCAGCTCGAAGTGGCAGATCAATTGCTGAATCACCGCCCGGCGCAGGCGATCATCCTGGTTGCACAGCAGCCCGCGTTGGGTCGCCAGTTGTGCGTTGGAGAGGAGCTCCTTGTAGGTGTTCAGGTCGCTGCTGTTCTGGCAGTACAGGTCGCCGATCTGGCTGATGGCCGACACGCCGAGGCCGATCAGGTCGCAATGGCCGTGGGTGGTGTAGCCCTGGAAGTTGCGCTGCAGGGTGCCTTCTTCCTGGGCGATGGCCAGCTCGTCGTCGGGCAGGGCAAAGTGGTCCATGCCGATGTAGCGGTAACCCGCTGCGGTCAGTTGCTCGATGGTGGCGTGGAGCATTTCCAGCTTGGCTGCCGGGGCCGGCAGGTCGTTGCTGTCGATACGCCGCTGGGGCATGAAGCGCTCTGGCAGGTGTGCGTAGTTGAACACCGAAAGGCGGTCGGGCTGCAGTCGGATCACTTCGTCGACGGTGCGGGCGAAGCCCTCCGGGGTCTGCTTGGGCAGGCCGTAGATCAAGTCCAGGTTGACCGAGCGGAACTGCAAGGTACGCGCCGCCTCGATCAGGGTGCGGGTCTGCTCCAGGCTCTGCAGGCGGTTGACCGCACGTTGCACCACTGGGTCGAGGTCTTGCACACCGAGGCTGACCCGGTTGAAGCCCAGTTCGCGCAGCAGGCCCATGGTCGACCAGTCGGCTTCACGCGGGTCAAGCTCGATGCCGTAGTCGCCGGAGTCGTCGTCGAGCAGGTTGAAGTGCTCGCGCAGGCTCGCCATCAGCTGACGCAATTCGACATGGCTGAGGAAGGTCGGCGTGCCGCCACCAAAGTGCAGCTGTTCAACACGTTGTTTAGGTTCCAGATGACAGGCGATCAGCTGGATTTCCTGTTGCAGGCGCTGCAGGTAGGGCAGGGCGCGGGCGCGGTCCTTGGTGATGACCTTGTTGCACGCGCAGTAGTAGCAGATGTTGGCGCAGAACGGCACGTGCACATACAGCGACAGCGGCCGTACCGCGCGGCGGCTCTCGCGCAGGGCATGCAGCAGGTCGAACGAACCCACTTCGCTGTGCAGTTGCAGAGCGGTTGGGTAGGAGGTGTAGCGAGGGCCGGCCAGGTCGTAACGGCGGATAAGGTCGGCGTCCCAACGAAGTTCGTCGAGCATGTGGAATAGTCCCCGGATAGGAGCAGCAGTGTCCGAAGTCTATGGGCGTCTGTAGGAATCTGTTTTGATTTGTATCAACGCGCCTCGCGAGGCGCCCTCAGTGGCCCATCAGCCAGTGCTGGTGCGGGCCGGGCAGGGTCCACAGGCCAAACACCATCACCAGCAGGCCACCGGCCACGCGCACACTGCGTTTGCGCAGCAGCCGATTGACCCGCTCGGCGGCCAGCCCGGTGGCGAGCAGGACCGGCCAGGTGCCGAGGCCGAATGCCAGCATCAGCGCCGCGCTGTAGCCGGCATTGCCCTGGCTCGCTGCCCACAGCAGGGTGCTGTAGACCAGCCCGCACGGCAGCCAGCCCCACAGTGCACCGAGCAGCAGCGCCCGCGGCAAACTCGACACCGGCAACAAGCGAGTTGCCAGCGGTTGAATATGCCGCCACAGGCCACGGCCGAGTGCTTCGATGCGGGTCAGCCCGCTCCACCAACCCGCCAGGTACAGGCCCATGGCGATCAACAGCAACGCCGCGATTACCCGCAACACCTGGGCTGCCGGGCTGCTGGCCACGGCCCAGCCGGCCATGCCCAGCAGCAGGCCGGCGCTGGCATAGCTGAGCACCCGGCCGAGGTTGTAGGCCAGCAACAAGCGCAGCCGGCGGCCGCGTTGTTGTGCCGGGATGGCCAGGGTCAGCGCGCCCATCAGGCCGCCGCACATGCCCAGGCAGTGGCCGCCGCCAAGCAGGCCGAGCACCAGCGCCGAGCCCAGCAGGGGCAGCAGCTCAGCCACGGGGCGGGGTGTCCTCATCCGCGGGCTTGGTCTCATGCTTGACCGCCGCTTGATGACCTGGGTCCTGGTCATCGAAGAGGATGCTGTGCGCCGGGCTGTCGAGGTCGTCGTACTGGCCGCTGTCGACGGCCCAGAAGAAGATGTAGATGGCCACGCCAACGATCAGCAGGGCTGCGGGAATCATGATGTACAGCGCAGGCATGGCGGTATCGCTCAGTGAAGGATGGTCGCGCCGGCAACCGCCTCGACGCGGGCGGTGCTGGCGGGCGCGGGGTCGGGCAGGCGGGTCAGGCGCAGGGCATTGAGCACCACCACCAGCGAGCTGACCGACATGCCGATGGCGGCCCACACGGGGGTGATCCAGCCCAGCGCCGCGAACGGCAACATCAGGCCATTGTACAAGGTTGCCCAGGCCAGGTTCTCGACGATTATCCGCCGCGTGCGGCGTGCCAGCAGCAGCGCCTGGGCCAGCGCTTGCAGGCGGTTGGACAACAGCACCGCATCGGCGCTGGTTTTTGCCAGGTCAGTAGCCGAGCCCATGGCAATGCTGATGTCCGCTGCAGCCAGCACGGGCACGTCATTGACCCCATCACCGAGCATCAACACCTTGCGCCCTGCGGCCTGCAAGGCGCGCAGGCGGGCCAGCTTGTCGTCGGGGCGCAGGCCGCCAACCGCCTCATCGATGCCCAGTTGCGCGGCCACCTCAGCGACCATCGGCGAGCTGTCGCCCGACAGCAGCAAGGTCTGCCACCCGCGCGCCTTGCAGGCGTCGAGCAAACCCTGGGCGTCATCGCGCAGGCGGTCGTCCAGGCCAAACCAGGCCAGCGGGCCGTGTGCATCGCCGAGCAGCAGCCACTGGCCACGCGGCTCGGGCAGCAGCGGTGGCTCGCTGCCGCTCAGGGCACAGACGAAACTGGCTTGGCCGATGCGCAGGTGCTGGCCGTCGAGTTGGCCTTCCAGGCCCAGCCCGGGCACGTTCTGCACTTCTTCGGCGGGCCGCGTGCTGCGGCCGAAGGCACGCGCGATCGGGTGCTCCGAGCGGTTTTCCAGGGCGGCGGCGAGGGCCAGGCACTGGTCGCTGCCTAGCGTGCCCAAGGGGCGAATGCTGCGCAGGGTGAGGCGGCCTTCGGTGAGCGTGCCGGTCTTGTCGAAGATCACCGTGTCGATCTGGTTGAGGCCTTCCAGCACATGCCCGCGGGTCACCAGCAGGCCAAGCTTGTGCAGGGTGCCGGTGGCGGTGGTCAGCGCGGTCGGCGTGGCCAGCGACAGGGCGCAGGGGCAGGTGGCGACCAGCATCGCCAGCACGATCCAGAATGCCCGGCTCGGGTCCAGTTGCCACCAGAGCAGGCCGATGGCGACTGCGGCCAACAGCGTGAATAACAAGAACCACTGCGAGGCGCGGTCGGCGATCTGCGCCAGGCGCGGCTTTTCGGACTGGGCGCGTTCCAGCAGCCGGACGATGGCGGACAAGCGCGTGGCCTGGCCCAGCGCTTGGACCTCGACGCTCAGCGTGCTTTCGATGTTCAAGGTGCCGCCGGTGACGTGATCGCCCGGGCTGCGCGCCAGCGGCAGGTACTCGCCGGTGAGCAATGACTCGTCGATGCTCGAACGGCCCTCGACAATCCGCCCGTCCGCCGGGATCACCGCGCCGGGCAGCACCTGCACCCGATCGCCGCAGTTGAGTTCGGCCAGCAGAATACGCTCGCTGCGCCCCTCGCTGTCCAGGCGCAAGCACGAGGCCGGCAGCAGGTTGACCAGTTGCGCAGTGGCCGCCGCCGTGCGCTCGCGGGCGCGGCGTTCAAGGTAACGGCCAGTCAGCAGAAACAGGGCAAACATGCCGACCGTGTCGAAGTACAGCTCGCCACTCCCGGTGATCGCCGTCCAGATCCCGGCGCAGTAGGCCAGGGCGATGGCCAGCGACACCGATACGTCCATGGTCAGGTGGCGGGTCCGCAGGTCGCGCGCAGCGCCTTTGAAAAACGGCGCGCAGCTGTAGAACACGATCGGCGTAGTCAGAAACAGCGCAACCCAACGCAGGATGGTGTGCAACTCGGGGCTGAGGTCGATGTTGAATTCCGGCCAGGTGGCCATGGTCGCCATCATCGCCTGGAACCACAACAGCCCGGCCACACCGAGGCGGCGCAGGGCGCTGCGG
This sequence comes from Pseudomonas sp. EZ-C24, assembly GCF_014525325.1. Classification (NCBI taxonomy): domain Bacteria; kingdom Pseudomonadati; phylum Pseudomonadota; class Gammaproteobacteria; order Pseudomonadales; family Pseudomonadaceae; genus Pseudomonas; species Pseudomonas sp. EZ-C24. Next base: position 184,767 of record NZ_JACDIU010000012.1, read on the forward strand.
TTCTCCCGCGCAAGCTGCTCGGCGGCCTGGTCGGGCTGATACGGGTGGGCGGCGTAGCCAATCTGGCGCAGCTCGGCCATCAGCTTCGACAACGGCAGTTGCAGGTCGTCCCAGCTCAGCAGCAGGCGGTGGTTGGACAGGTTCAGGCGGGCGTCGGCCACGCCTGGCACATTGCGCAGATGTTTCTCGATCAGCCAGCCGCAAGCGGCGCAACTGATGCCTTCGATCATCAGCACCGCTTCGGCATGGCCATGGTCATGGCGGACGAAGCCTTGCTGAACATCGTTGCGGTCGTACAGCGCCAGTTCGTCCTGCAACTGCTGGGGCAGGGCCTCTGGGTTGGCGCTGGTTTCGCTGCGGTGCTGGTAGTAGTGCTCAAGGCCGCCAGCGACGATGGATTCGGCAACGGCCTGGCAACCGGGGCAGCAGAATGCGCGCAGCTCGCCCAACACCTTGGCGTTGAAGCGGCTGCCGGCAGGGACCGGCAGGGCGCAGTGGTAGCACGGGTTGGGCTGAGTCATCACATCATGGCCTTACAAAAACCGCAAAGTTGCACGCATCCCCGTAGGAGCGGCCTTGTGTCGCGAAAGGGTCGCGAAGCGGCCCCAGGATTGATGCCGCGGCCACAATTGCCGGGCCAGCTTCGCTGACCTTTCGCGACACAAGGCCGCTCCTACAGGTGCTCGGCGCCCTGGATGGCTTCATCGCCGAGCTGGAGGGTTACGCCGTGCTCGACTTTCTCTTCCTCGAACAAGCGCCAGATGTGGCCATCCTGGCTGCCCAGCAACTCGACAAAGCGCCGGCCCTCGACCTTGTCGTCCAGTTGGCCAACATAGCGGCCCGCTTCGCTGCGCGCCAACTGGACTTTGCGGTCTTTGTCCGGCTGGGTCGGCGAGATCAGGTTGAGTTCCAACGTCTGCGGGTCGCTGTTGCCGCTCAGACGCAGCTCGACCTCGCCGGTCAGCTCATCGAGGAGCACGCTGGCCTTGAGGTTGAGAGTCTGCGCCAGCAGTTCGCGGTCGAGCGAGCGGTTGATGCCTTTGCCGGCCTCGTAGTAGTTGTCGTTGACCAGGTTGTCTGGGTTGCGCACGGCAATGCTGACCATGGTCAGGCTCAGGCACACCGAGGTGGTGAGGATGCCGATGAGGATCCAGGGCCAGAGGTGCTTGTACCAGGGGCTGGCGGCAGTAGCAGGCATGGAGCGGGTTCCTTAGCGAATTTGCGGGCCGATGAAACGGCTCTTGGCTTCAACCTGGGTGCCGTTGTCGTCGGCGTCCTTGAGGGTGAAGATGACTTCGTTGGTGGTCGACGGCAACTGCTCGGGGGCCACCGACAGCTGCACCGGCAGGCTGACGATATCACCGGCCTCGACACGGATCTCGCGCCGGCCTTGCAGTTGCAGGTCTGGCAGGCCGCTGGCCTCGAGCACGTAGACGTGATCGCGCTGGTCCTTGTTCATGACTTTGAGGCTGTACACGTTCTCGATCCGCCCCTGGGCGTTTTCGCGGTACAGCACGCGGTCCTTGCTGACATCGAACCCCACCAGCGAACGGGTAGCGAAGGCCGTGGCCAGGGCGCCGATCATCACCAGCAGGACTACTGCATAACCGATCAGGCGCGGCCGCACCATGTGTGTCTTTTGCCCGGACAGGTTGTGTTCGGTGGTGTAGCTGACCAGGCCGCGTGGGTAGTTCATCTTGTCCATGATGGTGTCGCAGGCGTCGATGCAGGCAGCGCAGCCGATGCACTCGACCTGCAGGCCGTCACGGATGTCGATGCCGGTCGGGCACACCTGCACGCACATGGTGCAGTCGATGCAGTCGCCCAGGCCTTGTGCCTTGTAGTCGGCATCTTTCTTGCGTGGGCCGCGCAGTTCGCCGCGGCGCGGGTCATACGAGACGATCAGGGTGTCCTTGTCGAACATCACGCTCTGGAAACGCGCATACGGGCACATGTAGATGCACACCTGTTCACGCAGCCAACCGGCATTGCCGTAGGTGGCCAGGGTGAAGAAGCCGACCCAGAAGTAGGCCCAGCCATCGGCTTCGCCGGTGAAGAATTCCACGAGCAGTTCACGGATCGGCGAGAAGTAACCGACAAAGGTCACCCCGGTGACGAAACCGATCAGCAGCCACAGGCTGTGCTTGGCGGTCTTGCGAGCGAGCTTGTTGGCGCTCATTGGCGCCTTGTCGAGCTTCATGCGCTGGTTGCGGTCACCCTCGGTGATTTTCTCGCACCACATGAACACCCAGGTCCACACGCTCTGCGGGCAGGTGTAGCCGCACCAGATGCGCCCGGCGAACACGGTGATGAAAAACAGGCCGAAGGCGGCGACGATCAGAATGCCCGACAGCAGAATGAAATCCTGCGGCCAGATGGTGGTGCCGAAGATGTAGAACTTACGCTCGGGCAGGTTCCACCAGACAGCCTGGTGGCCGCCCCAGTTCAGCCACACGGTGCCAAAGTAGAGCAGGAACAGCAGCGCGCCGCCGACCATGCGCAGCCTGCGGAACACGCCGGTGAAGGCGCGGGTGTAGATCTTGGCACGGGAGGCATAGAGGTCGACGGAATCCTTTCCCTTGTTGGCAGGCGGGGTCACGTCATGTACCGGAATGTGCTTGCTCATCATCGAGTCCCACGGCAGTGGAGAAGTGCCGCGGCCAGTGCATGCCGGCCGCGGTCGTGCGCCTGGTGCTGACGCTCTGCGGCCTATGATACGCCTGTGCTGGCGAGGTCGGACCGTGCTGCGACGTTATGTCGCGTTGGGTTTGCCTGTGAAATGGTGTAAGTGCGATTGTCAATTGATCCAGGTCAGCCGAGGTGCAAACGCCTCGGCTGACCTGGCTGGATTACGGCTTGGCAGGCTCGGCGGCTTCCTGCTGCGACAGGCTGTACACATAGGCGGCCAGCAGGTGCACCTTGTCATTGCCTTGCAACTCGGCCTGGGCCGGCATCTGGCCCTGACGGCCGTAGCGGATGGTCTGCTGCAACTGGGCGAAGCTTGAGCCGTAGATGAACGCCTGCGGATGGGTCAGGTCAGGTGCGCCCATGGCCGGCGTACCCTTGGCCTCGGGCCCGTGGCAGGCGACGCAGTTGGTGGCGAACAGTTTCTGGCCGTTGGCAGGGTCTGCCTTGATGCCCTCGGGCAGCTTGCGCCCGTCCAGGTTGGTCAGGACAAAGGCGGCCACATCAGCCACACCTTGCTCGCCGAGCACCTCGGCCCAGGCCGGCATGACGCCGTGGCGGCCGTTCATGATCGAGGCCTTGATCGTCTCCGGCTCGCCGCCCCAGCGCCAGTCGCTGTCGGTCAGGTTGGGGAAGCCATAGGCGCCCTTGGCGTCGGAACCGTGGCACACCGAACAGTTGGAGGCGAACAACCGGCCACCCATTTTCAGCGCCTGCGGGTCCTTGGCGACTTCCTCGATCGGCATCGCGGCAAACTTGGCAAAGATTGGCCCGAAGCGGGCATTGGCCTTGGCCATTTCCTTTTCCCACTCGTGCACGCCGGTCCAGCCCGCCTCACCGTTGCTGAACTCGGTCTGCTTGTCGTTATCGAGGTAGCTGTAGCCTGGCAGGATGCCTTTCCAGTTGCCCAGGCCTGGGTACAGCACCAGGTAACCAAGGGCAAAGATGATGGTGCCGACGAACAGCCAGAACCACCATTTGGGCAGCGGGTTGTCGTATTCCTCGATGCCGTCGAAGGCGTGGCCGACGGTCTCGTCGGTGATGTCCTCGCGCTGGCCCTTGCGGGTCGACAGCAGCAGCCAGGTGAGGGCGAAGATCGTGCCCAACGTCAGCACGCTGACGTACAGGCTCCAGAAGGTAGTCATTGTTGTTTGCTCCTAGACGCTTTTGCTTGCGCTTGCTCGACGTGCTGGCTGGCTTCGGGGTCATCGGCAAAAGGCAGTTGCGTGGCCTCGTCGAAGTCGCGCTTGCGCCGTGGGCTGAACACCCACAGGGCGAGGCCGACGAACGCCACCAGTACCACCACGGTGCCCAGGCCGCGGATCATTCCAATATCCATCAGCGTCACCGTTTGCTTTTGATGATGGTGCCAAGGCCTTGCAGGTACGCCACCAGCGCGTCCATCTCGGTCTTGCCCCTGACCGCGTCGGCAGCGCCGGCGATGTCGGCATCGGTGTACGGCACGCCCAGGGTGCGCAGCACTTCGAGCTTTTTCGCGGTGTCCTTGCCATCGAGCTTGTGCTCGACCAGCCACGGGTAGGACGGCATCTTCGACTCGGGCACGACGTTGCGCGGGTTGTACAGGTGCGCGCGGTGCCAGTCATCCGAGTAACGCCCGCCGACCCTGGCCAGGTCCGGCCCAGTGCGCTTGGAGCCCCACAGGAACGGGTGGTCCCAGACACTTTCCCCGGCCACCGAGTAGTGCCCGTAGCGCTCGGTTTCGGCGCGGAATGGCCGGATCATCTGCGAGTGGCAGCCGACGCAGCCTTCGCGGATATAGATATCGCGGCCTTCCAGCTCCAGCGCGGTGCGCGGCTTCATGCCTTCGACCGGCTTGTTGGTGACGTCCTGGAAAAACAGCGGGACGATCTGGGTCAGGCCACCGATGCTGACGGCAATGACCATGAAGAAGGCCAACAGGCCGATGTTCTTCTCGACTGCTTCATGCTTCATCAGTGCGCTCCCACAACGACGATCTTGGCGGCGGCTTCAGCTTCTGTGGCATCCGCTGCACGCACAGTGCGCAGCACGTTGTAGGCCATCAGCAACATCCCCGAGGCGAAGAACGCACCGCCCACTGCGCGGACGATATAGCCCGGGTGGCTGGCCTGCAGCGCCTCGACGAACGAATAGGTGAGGGTGCCGTCATCGTTGATCGCACGCCACATCAGGCCCTGGGTAATGCCGTTGACCCACATCGAGGCGATGTACAGCACGGTGCCGATAGTGGCCAGCCAGAAGTGCGCGTTGATCAGGCCGACGCTGTGCATCTGCGCCCGGCCGTAGAGCTTGGGAATCATGTGGTAGATGGCCCCGATCGAGATCATCGCCACCCAGCCGAGCGCGCCGGCGTGTACGTGGCCGATGGTCCAGTCGGTGTAGTGCGACAGCGAGTTGACCGTCTTGATCGCCATCATCGGCCCTTCGAAGGTCGACATGCCGTAGAACGCCAGTGACACCACGAGGAAGCGCAGGATCGGGTCGGTGCGCAGTTTGTGCCAGGCCCCGGACAGCGTCATCATGCCGTTGATCATGCCGCCCCAGCTCGGCGCCAGGAGGATGATCGACATGACCATGCCCAGCGACTGCGCCCAGTCGGGCAGGGCGGTGTAGTGCAAATGGTGCGGGCCGGCCCAGATGTACAGGGTGATCAGCGCCCAGAAGTGCACGATCGACAAGCGATACGAGTAGATCGGCCGCTCGGCCTGCTTGGGCACGAAGTAATACATCATGCCGAGAAAGCCCGTGGTCAGGAAGAAGCCCACCGCGTTGTGCCCGTACCACCACTGGATCATCGCGTCGGTCGCACCGGCATAGGCCGAGTACGACTTGAACAGGCTGACCGGCAGCGAGATGTGGTTGACGATGTGCAGCATCGCGGTGACGACGATGAAGGCGCCGTAGAACCAGTTGCCGACATAGATGTGCTTGGTCTTGCGCTTGACGATGGTGCCGAAGAACACCACGCCGTAGGTGACCCAGACAATCGCCAGCAGAATCGCGATTGGCCATTCAAGCTCGGCATATTCCTTGGTGGTGGTGTAACCCAGCGGCAAGGTGATCAAGGCGCTGACGATGACCGCCTGCCAACCCCAGAAGGTGAAAGCCGCCAGGCTATCGGAAATCAACCGCGTCTGGCAGGTGCGCTGGACCACGTAATACGAGGTGCCAAACAGCGCACAGCCACCGAAGGCGAAGATCACCAGGTTGGTGTGCAGCGGGCGCAGGCGGCCGAAGCTGGTCCAGGGCAGGTCGAGGTTCAGTTGCGGCCAGACCAGTTGCGAGGCGATGAACACCCCGAGCCCCATGCCAAGGATCCCCCAGACCACCGTCATGATGGCGAACTGGCGGACGACCTTATAGTTATAAGCAGTCGGACTGATTGCTGTGCTCATTCTAAGGTTCCACGGTTTGAATATTCTTGTTGGTTGAAAATCGGCGCCAGTATCGGTAACCCCTGGGGGTATGGCAACGCAAGGCTCCTCGCGCCGACCCGTGTCCAAACCCTGCATGCTGCCGTCCCGCAGCGCTTGGGTCTGGATGATTGTACACAAATAAATATTTGTTATGTGTACCGTTTCTCGACTTTTTCTGATCGATTGGTCAGGCTTTTTCGGGCCTGTCTGGGTAGGTCGGATACCCTTCCAAAGCCGTAGCTTGAACCGCCCAAAGTCGGCCCGGCGTCAGGCGCTATGGGACGTGCGAGTAGGGCGTTGCCGCCTTGGCATCAAGCTTAGTTGTGTTCGGAGGGGGTGCAAGCGAGGTGGGCGGTGGGGAGAAGCGGGGAAGCCGGGGCCGTGAAACGGCCCCGAGGGTGTTACTTGGCGGTCACGGTCTGCGCCGGTTGCGGTTGCGACAGGCTGTACACGTAGGCTGCCAGCAGGTGGACCTTGTCGTGGCCCTGAATGTCAGCCTGGGCTGGCATCTGACCCTGGCGGCCGTAGCGAATGGTCTGCTGCAACTGGGCGAAGCTGGAACCATAGATGAACGCCTGTGGATGGGTCAGGTCAGGTGCGCCCATCACTGGCGTGCCTTTGCCTTCCGGTCCGTGGCAGGCGACGCAGTTGCTGGCGAAGATCTGCTGGCCTTTGGCTGGATCAGCCTTGACCCCTTCAGGCAGCTTGCGGCCGTCCATGTTGGTCAGCACGAACGCCGCCACATCCGCCACGCCCTGTTCACCGATCACCTCCGCCCAGCCCGGCATGACGCCGTGGCGGCCGTTCATGATCGAGGCCTTGATGGTTTCCGGGTCGCCGCCCCAGCGCCAGTCGCTGTCGGTCAGGTTGGGGAAGCCGTAGGCACCTTTGGCGTCCGAGCCGTGGCACACCGAGCAGTTCGAGGCGAACAGGCGACCGCCCATTTTCAGCGCTTGCGGGTCCTTGGCCACTTCTTCCACCGGCATGGCGGCGAACTTGGCGAAGATCGGCCCGAAGCGGGCGTCGGCCTTGTCCATCTCGCGCTGCCATTCATCGACCTGGGTCCAGCCATTCTCATAGCCCGGCAGGATGCCCTTCCAGTTGCCCAGGCCTGGGTACAGGATCAGGTAACCGACGCCGAAGGCGAGGGTGCCGACGAACAGCCAGAACCACCACTTGGGCAGTGGGTTGTCGTACTCCTCGATGCCATCGAAGCTGTGGCCCATGGTCTGGTCGGTGGTGTCCTTGCTCTGGCCCTTGCGGGTGCTGAGCAGCAGCCAGGTCAGGCCGATCAGGCTGCCGATGGTCAGTACGCTGATGTACGTACTCCAGAAGGTGGTCATTGCCCGTTACTCCTCATTGCAGGCTCCTGCCCGGCAGGGGGCAGGCGGTCATCGTCGAAGGGCAGCAGGCGCGCTTCGGCGAAATCACGGTCACGGCGACGGTTGAACACCCACAGGCTCAGGCCGATGAAGGCGATCATCACCACCAGGGTGCCGAGGCCGCGGATCATGCCGATGTCAATTGACAGTTCCATTGCTTACCTTTTGTTCTTGATCGCAGTGCCGAGCACCTGCAGGTAGGCGACCAGCGCGTCCATCTCGGTATGGCCCTTGACGGCGTCACGGGCACCGGCGATATCCGCGTCGGTGTAAGGCACGCCGAGGGTGCGCAGGGCGCGCATCTTGGTCTCGGTGTGGCTGTTGTCGACCTGGTCGGCGACCAGCCATGGGTAGGACGGCATTTTCGACTCGGGGACGACGTTGCGCGGGTTGTACAGATGCGCGCGGTGCCAGTCGTCCGAGTAGCGCCCGCCGACTCGGGCAAGGTCCGGCCCGGTGCGCTTGGAGCCCCACAGGAACGGGTGGTCCCAGACGCTCTCGCCGGCGACCGAGTAGTGCCCGTAGCGCTCGGTCTCGGCGCGGAACGGCCGGATCATCTGCGAGTGGCAACCGACGCAGCCTTCGCGGATATAGATATCGCGGCCTTCCAGCTGCAGCGCGGTGTACGGCTTCATGCCTTCGACCGGCTTGTTGGTGACGTCCTGGAAGAACAGCGGGACGATCTGGGTCAGGCCGCCGATACTGACGGCCAACACCATCAACACCGCCAGCAGGCCGACGTTTTTCTCGATGACTTCATGTTTCATCAGGCAACTCTCCTCAGGCCAACTGGGCGTTCGCAGGGGCGGCGGCTGCATCCGGTGCGCGCACCGTGCGCCAGGTGTTCCAGGCCATCAGGAACATGCCGCTGAGGAAGATCGCACCACCGACGAAGCGCACGATGAAGCCTGGGTGGCTGGCCACCAGGGTTTCGACGAACGAGTAGGTGAGGGTGCCGTCGGCGTTGACCGCGCGCCACATCAGGCCCTGGGCGATGCCGTTGACCCACATTGAGGCGATGTACAACACGGTGCCGATGGTCGCCAGCCAGAAGTGCGCATTGATCAAGCCAATGCTGTACATGCGCTCTTTGCCCCAGATTTTCGGGATGGTGTGGTACAGCGCACCGATGGAAATCATCGCTACCCAACCAAGCGCGCCGGCATGGACGTGGCCGATGGTCCAGTCGGTGTAGTGCGACAAGGCGTTGACGGTCTTGATCGCCATCATCGGCCCTTCGAAGGTCGACATGCCGTAGAACGCCAGCGACACCACGAGGAAGCGCAGAATCGGGTCGCTGCGCAGTTTGTGCCAGGCGCCCGACAGGGTCATCATGCCGTTGATCATGCCGCCCCAGCTTGGCGCGAGCAGAATCAGCGACATGACCATGCCCAGCGACTGCGCCCAGTCAGGCAGGGCGGTATAGTGCAGGTGGTGCGGGCCGGCCCAGATGTACAGGGTGATCAGTGCCCAGAAGTGCACGATCGACAGCCGATAGGAATACACCGGGCGTTCGGCCTGCTTGGGCACGTAGTAGTACATCATGCCGAGGAAGCCTGCGGTCAGGAAGAAGCCCACCGCGTTGTGGCCGTACCACCACTGCACCATGGCGTCGGTTGCGCCGGCATACACCGAGTAGGACTTGGTCAGGCTGACCGGGATTTCCAGGTTGTTGACGATGTGCAGCAGCGCCACGGTGAGGATGAACGCACCGAAGAACCAGTTACCCACATAGATGTGCTTGGTGGTGCGCTTGATCAGCGTACCGAAGAACACGATCGCGTAGGCCACCCAGACAATGGTGATCAGGATGTCGATCGGCCATTCCAGCTCGGCGTATTCCTTGGAGCTGGTGTAGCCCAGCGGCAGGCTGATCGCGGCGAGCACGATCACCAGTTGCCAGCCCCAGAACGAGAATGCCGCCAGGCGCGGCGCGAACAGGGTGGTCTGGCAGGTGCGCTGCACCGAGTAATACGAGGTGGCAAACAGCGCGCAGCCGCCGAAGGCGAAGATCACTGCGTTGGTGTGCAGCGGTCGCAGGCGGCCAAAGCTGGTCCACGGCAGGTCGAAGTTGAGGGCAGGCCAGGCGAGTTGGGCAGCGATGAAAACGCCGAGCCCCATCCCGACGATTCCCCACACCACCGTCATAATGGCGAATTGGCGGACCACCTTGTAGTTGTAGGCGGTTCTGGGTGTTGTGTTCATGTATGGGTTCCCATCCACGGTTATAGGCAGACTAAACAGCGAGGCAAGAATGAGAGATGGGCAAAATGCCGGTATTGACGGGGATCAATGGGCGCAAGTGACAAATGTTTCAGGCTTGCGCTGCGATCTGCCGCAAGCCGGTGGCGAGCAGGGCTATGTGGGGTGTTTGATCCTGGCCCACGGCGCTGGCGCACCGATGGACAGCGGGTTCATGAACGACATGGCGCAAAGGCTGACAGGGCAAGGGCTGGCGCTGCTACGCTTCGAGTTCCCGTACATGGCCCAACGGCGCGCAACAGGCGGCAGGCGGCCACCTAACCCGCAGAAGGTTTTGCTTGAATGCTGGCGCGAGGTGTATCAACAGGTGCGACCATTGGTCACAGGGCCGCTGGCGATTGGCGGCAAGTCAATGGGCGGGCGCATGGCCAGTTTGCTGGCCGATGAACTGCAGGTAGATGCACTGGTGTGCCTGGGATATCCGTTCTACGCAGCGGGCAAGCCGGAAAAGCCGCGGGTCGCGCACTTGGCGGAACTGCAGACACCGACCTTGATTGTGCAGGGCGAGCGCGATGCCCTGGGCAACCGGGAAACGGTCGCGGGCTACCAGCTGTCGCCAGCCATCGAACTGTGCTGGCTGGCGGCGTCGGATCATGACCTCAAGCCGCTGAAAGCGTCGGGCTTCACCCATGAGCAGCACCTGCAAACCACTGCAGAACGGGTTGCCCGCTTCATCCAGCGCTGAGCAGCAACTCAGCAGGCGCCGCGCCTGCTGAGCCAATGCGATTGCTGGATCAGTCGCGGTATTCGCACAGGTAAGCGGTTGCAACTGCGACCTTGAGCTGGAACTTGCTGTCGGCAGGCACGTTGAACTGGCTGCCAGCGATGAATTCCTGCCAGTTGTCGCTGCCCGGCAGCTTGACGGTCAGGGCGCCGGAAACCACGTGCATGATTTCGCGCTTGGCGGTGCCGAACTCGTATTCGCCCGGGGCCATGACGCCGACGGTGGCCGGGCCTTCAGTGCCTTCGAAAGCGATCGACTTGACGGTGCCATCAAAGTACTCGTTGACCTTGAACATGGGGGCGACTCCTGTAAAGGGGGGATGAAAAAGGGGCTGGCCAGTATGCCCAAGCCCCAGCGTGTCGTCATCTGCTTTCAGGGGCTCTCGGCCGGCAGGCTCAGCGGCAGCAAACGCGCGGTGTTGCGCGCATCTTCGAGGGCGCGGTGCTGCTGGCCGCTGAACTGCAGGCCAGCCAGTTGCAGGGCGCTGTTGAGCCCGGCCGGGCGTTGCAGGTGGCGGGCCTTGGCGAAGCGCTGCTTGAGGTTGATGTGGGCGGTGTCCTGGAGCACGCTGCGCACTTTATAGTCGTGCCATTCCTGCAGCAGCTGGCGGCGGTCATAGTCGCCCCAGCTGACCCAGGCTTGCAGTTCATCGGCATGCGTCCTCAGCCAGCCCTCGAACCCAGCCCAGGCCTCACGAAAACACGCGGCGGCGTCGACGTCCGCCTGGCTGATGTGGGTCAGCTGGCGGCAGAACGGAGTCAACTGCGGGCGTTTTTTCGGTTTGACGAAGCACTGGAACTGGTCGACCTCATGGCCTTGCCGCGTCACCAGGCTGGCGCCGATTTCAATGATTTCCATCTCTGTGAGCGGCCAGCCACCGTCGTCGGTGGTGGCCTCCAGGTCGATCACTAACCAATGGGCCATGGCAGGCTCCCTTGCAAGACTCGCTAGAGAGTAGCCAAACTCGGCCAAACAGGCACCCTATGGCACTTTGGCATATGTGCTGGTTGTGCCGCTTGCAGAAAACGCCTAGCTTAGGCGCATCAAGGTTTGGTGTGTCTGCAAGTGTCTGTGTTGATTCCACTGCCCAGGCTCAAGGCCTTCTCGTCGCTGTTGCTGGTTGCTCTGCTGGGGCACGTCGCGCCTGCCTGTGCCGAACCCGAGGCAGGCATCGAGGTGCGCATCGGTGCGGCGCATTTTCCGCCTTATACCGAACGCCCGGAGCGGGGCGCCGACAGTGGCCTGCTGCCGCAACTGACACAGGCGCTCAACTCGCTGCAAAAGGACTACTTCTTCGTTCTGGTGCCCACCTCGATTCCGCGGCGCTTTGCCGACCTGGAGCAAGGGCGCACCGACATGGCGATTTTCGAGAACCCTCAGTGGGGCTGGCAACAGGTCCCCCACCAGGCCGTCGACATGGGCCTGGAAGATGCCGAAATTTTTGTCGCGCGGCGCCAGCCGGGAAGGGACCAGAATTACTTCGCTGAGCTGCATGGCAAGCGTCTGGCTGTTTACCACGGCTATCATTACGCCTTCGCCGACTTCAACGCCGACCCACAGCAGCTCAGTGCGAACTACCATGCGACCTTGACCTACTCGCATGACAGCAACCTTTTAATGGTCCAGCGAGGGCGCGCCGACATTGCCCTGGTAACGCGCTCGTACTTCAATGATTTTCTTGCTCGCAACCCTGCCAGCCGCGAGCAGTTGATGGGCTCGGAACGCGTCGATCAGCTTTATCATCATTACGCACTGCTGCGCCCGAATGCACCGATCAGCCCGCAGGCATTTGCCGCGCTATTGCAACAACTGCGCAGCAACGGTGAATTGACGCGGATTTTTCAGCCCTATCAGATCCAGACGACCAGCCCGCAGTAGCCCTCAAGCGTGCGGCTGGGCGCTTTTGCGGCAATGGATCAGGGCGTCGCGAATCATGAAGTTGACCAGCGTCGGCGAGACGCCAAGTTCCTTGGCGATGTCTTTCTGCGGGACGCCGTGCAGCCGGTACATCTCGAAGGCATAACGGGTGCGCTGGGGCAGTTCATTCAATGCATCGGCGATATGTTCAAGCGCAGCCAGGTTGATGTGGGTGTGCTCGGGCGATGCATTGACGATCACCACGTTCATGCCTTCCTCTTCGGTGCCCGAATACCTCAGCTCCATCGCCTGTTTGCGATAGTGATCGATGGCCAGGTTGCGCACGATCTGGAACAGATAGCTGAGTTGAGCTTTGATCGAGGAGGTGATCTGCGGTGCGGCGTTGAGCCGGAAGAAGGCGTCCTGAACAACATCCTCGGCACGCGAGCGGCAGCCAGTGATGCGTGCGGCTATTTTGAGGAGAATGCTGCGATTGTCGACGAACGCCTGGAGTAAGGGTGAATCGCACTTACTTGTGGATAGTTGTTCCGCCATGGAAATCACCTTAGCTCTTTTAGGAATAGGAGCGCTTTTGGATAGGGCGCTTCCTGCGACGAGCGACAAATTAGGCGGAATGATAATGGTTGTCAAATACGAAAGTTAATGAGTATCTATTCGTGTTTGATCTAAGCCTGCCCTCGCGCAGTCATCACCCTCGCTGCCCGCACTGTTAATTATTTGCCCTGCCCATCCGTTCCCCTGTGTACCCAAGGCCGCCTACGCCGCCCGCATTCAGCGAGGCAACGGCCAGGCCCGACTTACCCAGACACTGGCAGGAACACCCATGACGGACGCCTTCGAACTCCCGCACTCGCTGGTCCAGGCCCTGGCGCAACGCGCCAAGCAGACCCCCGAGCGGATCGCCTTGCGCTTTCTGGCCGATGACCCGCGCGAGCAGGCAGTACTGACCTATCAGGCGCTGGATGCGCGGGCGCGGACCATCGCCGCAGCACTGCAGGCGCGGGCCGAGTTCGGTGATCGGGCAGTGCTGTTGTTCCCCAGCGGTGCCGATTACGTCGCGGCGTTCTTCGGCTGCCTGTATGCGGGTGTGATTGCCGTGCCGGCCTATCCGCCAGAATCTGCCAAGCGCCATCATCAACAGCGCCTGTTGTCGATCATCGACGATGCCCAGCCGCGCTTGCTGCTGACCGTGGAAACACTGCGCGACAGCCTGCAGCAACTTGACGCGCTCGCTGCTGACGGCGCGCCGCAGTTGCTGGCGGTCGACCAGCTAGACCCGGCGCTGGCGGCGCAGTGGCGCGAGCCGCAGTTGGCGGGCGATGACATCGCCTTCTTGCAGTACACCTCAGGCTCTACCGCATTGCCCAAGGGCGTGCAGGTCAGCCATGCCAACCTGGTCGCCAACGAGCAACTGATTCGCCAGGGCTTTGGCATCGACCTGAACCCCGACGACGTCATCGTCAGCTGGCTGCCGCTGTACCACGACATGGGCTTGATCGGCGGCTTGCTGCAGCCGATCTTCAGTGGCGTGCCGTGTGTGCTGATGTCGCCGGGATACTTCCTGGCCCGGCCGCTGCGCTGGCTGCAGGCGATCAGCGAGTACGGCGGCACCATCAGCGGCGGGCCGGATTTTGCCTATCGCCTGTGCAGTGAACGGGTTAGCGAAGCGGCCTTGGCCGGGCTCGACCTTAGCCGCTGGCGGGTGGCCTATTCCGGTTCCGAGCCGATCCGTCAGGACAGCCTGGAAACCTTTGCCAGCAAGTTTCAGCCATGCGGCTTCGAGCGCAGCAGCTACTTCGCCAGTTACGGCCTGGCCGAAGCCACCTTGTTCGTCAGCGGCAGCCGTCGCGCTCATGGCATTGCTGCTCTGCAGGTCGATGCCCAGGCGCTGGCCGAGCACCGTATCGAAAGCGGCGAGGGCAGTGTGTTGATGAGCTGCGGCTATCCGCAACCCGAGCACGCCGTGTGCATCGTCGAACCACAGCAGCAACAGCTGCTGGCGGATAACCAGGTCGGGGAAATCTGGGCCGCCGGCCCGAGCATCGCCCGTGGCTATTGGCGCAACCCGCAAGCGACGGCACGCACCTTCGTCGAGATGAACGGCCAGACCTGGCTGCGCACGGGCGACCTGGGCTTTATCCGCGACGGCGAGATATTCGTCACCGGGCGCCTGAAAGACATGCTCATCGTACGCGGGCAAAACCTCTACCCGCAGGACCTGGAGCAGACCCTCGAGCGCGAAGTCGAAGGGCTGCGCAAGGGGCGGGTGGCGGTATTCGCCGTCGACGACAACGGCGAGGAGGGCATCGGTGTCGCTGTCGAAGTGAGCCGCAATGTGCAGAAGTCGACCGCTCCCGAGGCGCTGATCAAGACCCTGCGCCAGGTGATCGCCGATGCCTGTCGGCAGGCACCGGCGGCAGTGCTGCTGCTCAACCCCGGCGCGCTACCGAAGACTTCCAGCGGCAAGCTGCAACGCGCGGCCTGTCGCCTGCGCATGGATGACGGCAGCCTTGATCTCTACGCGCGCTTCCCGGCGATCAGCAGCGTGGCGTCGGCGGCCTCTGTGACAGAGCCCCTGCAAGCGCGCATCGCTGCCATCTGGCGTGACCTGCTCAAGGTCGAAGCGGTGGCGGCCGATGACCACTTCCTGCTGCTGGGTGGCAACTCGATTGCCGCCACGCAGGCGACCGCGCAACTGGCAGACGAGCTTGGCATCGAGCTGAGCCTGCGCACCCTGTTCGACGCCCCGGTGCTGGCTGGCTACAGCGCAGCGGTAGCTGCACTGCTGGCTGACGGCGGCCAGCAGCGCACTCATATCGACGTGCGCGACCGCGCTCAGCCACTGCCGCAGTCGCTGGCGCAAAACCGCCTGTGGCTGCTATGGCAGCTGCAACCGCAGTCGGCAGCCTACAACATCCCGGCCGGCCTGCACCTGCGCGGCGAACTCGACGTTGCCGCGCTGCAGCACAGCCTGCAAGCGCTGGTCAGCCGGCATGAATCGTTGCGTACGGTGTTCAGCGAAGTCGACAGCCAGGCCCTGCAACGGGTGCTGCCTGAGCTGCAACTGGAGCTCGCTCAGCTTGACCTGCATGGGCTGGAACCCACGCAGGTTACGGCCCGCCGCGAAGCCGAGGCGCAGCAGCCGTTCGATCTGGGCAATGGGCCGCTGCTGCGCGCTACTCTGGCGCGGCTGGATGATGAGCAGCACCAGCTGTGGCTGACGCTGCACCACATCGTCGCTGACGGCTGGTCGCTGAACATTCTGCTGGATGAGTTCGCTCGCCTGTACGCGGCCCGCTGCCAGGGCCAGCACGTCAGCCTGCCAGCACTGCCGTTGGGCTACGCCGATTACGGCATCTGGCAGCGCCAGTGGCTGGCCGAGGGCGCGGCTGCAGCACAACTTGAATATTGGCAAGCGCAATTGGGTGATGATCTGCCGGTGCTCGATCTGGCCACCGATCAGCCGCGTTCGAGCCAGCGCACACTGCGCGCCGAGCGCCTCAGCGTAAAAGTCCCGGCCCAGCTCACCACCGCGCTCAAGCAGCTTGCCGAGCAGCAACAGGCCAGCCTGTTCATGATCCTGCTGGCTGCCTGGCAGGGCTTGCTGCACCGCTACAGCGGGCAGCACGACATCCGCGTTGGCGTGCCCAATGCCAACCGCCCACGCCTGGAAACTCAGGACATGGTTGGCTTCTTCATCAATACCCAGGTGCTGCGTGCGCAGCTCGATGGCCGCCAGCCGTTCAGCCAGTTGCTGGCCCAGGTGCGTCAGGCCACGATCGAGGCGCAGGCGCATCAGGACCTGCCGTTCGAGCAACTGCTTGAAGCACTGCCGCAGGCGCGTGAGCAGGGCCTGTTCCAGGTCATGTTCAACCATCAGCAACGCGACCTGTCAGCGCTGCGCCGCCTGCCTGGTTTGCTCGCCGAAGAGTTGCCATGGCACAGCCGTGAAGCCAAGTTCGACCTGCAACTGCACAGCGAAGAAGACCAGCAGGGCCGCCTCAGCCTGGCCTTCGACTATGCCGCCGAGCTGTTCGACGCGGCCACCGTGCGGCGCCTGTCGCAGCACCTGCTGGCCTTGCTCGAACAGGTCAGCGCGCAACCGCAGCTGGCGCTGGGCGATGTGCAGTTGCTTGATGCCGCCTCGCGCACGCAACTGCTGCAGTGGGGCCAGTGCGCAGCGCCGGCGCCGCAGCGCTTGCTGGTCGAGCAGCTCAACGAACAGGCGCGCCTGACCCCGCAACAGCCGGCTCTGCTCTGGGACGGCGGCAGCCTCGATTACGCCAGCCTGCACCAGCAGGCCAACCGCCTGGCGCATTACCTGCGCGACAAAGGTGTCGGCCCCGATACCTGTGTCGCGATTGCCCTGCAGCGCTCGCCACAGTTGCTGGTCGGCTTGCTGGCGATCCTCAAGGCCGGTGGCGCCTATGTGCCGCTGGACGTCGATTACCCTGCCGAGCGGCTGGCGTTCATGCTCGCCGACTGTGGCGCGAGCCTGTTGCTCAGCCACAGCGACTGCCTGGCACAGCTGCCGCAGCGTGCCGAGGTCAGCGTGATCGCCCTTGACCAGCTGCACCTGGACAGCTGGCCAAGCCATGCGCCGGGGCTGCATCTGGAAGGCGACAACCTCGCCTACGTAATCTACACCTCAGGCTCCACCGGCCAGCCCAAAGGCGTCGGCAATACCCATGGGGCATTGGCCGAGCGCCTGCAGTGGATGCAGACCAGCTATGCGCTGGAGGCCAGCGATGTGCTGCTGCAAAAGGCACCGATCAGTTTTGACGTGTCGGTGTGGGAGTGCTTCTGGCCGCTGCTCACCGGTTGCCCATTGGTCCTCGCCGGCCCCGGCGAGCACCGTGATCCGCAGCGCATCGCCGAGCTGGTGCAGCAGTTTGGCGTGACCACGCTGCACTTCGTCCCGCCGTTGCTGCAGGTGTTTGTCGAGGAGCCGCTGGCTGCGAGCTGCACGAGCCTGCGCCGGCTGTTCTCCGGTGGCGAGGCGTTGTCGGCCAGCCTGCGTGATCGGGTTCTGCAGGTACTGCCGCAGGTGCACCTACACAACCGCTATGGCCCGACCGAAACCGCAATCAACGTAACCCATTGGCATTGCCAGCCAAGCGATGGCGAGCGTTCACCGATTGGCAGGCCGCTGGCCAACGTGCTCTGCCAGGTGCTCGATGACGAGCTCGAGCTGAGTCCGCCAGGTGTGCCGGGCGAGCTGTGCCTGGGTGGCGTCGGCCTGGCTCGGGGTTACCTGGGCCGACCAGGGCTGACCGCCGAGCGCTTCGTGCCGCAGGCCGATGGCAACGGCGCGCGCCTGTACCGCAGCGGCGACCGCGTCCGTTGGTTGCCCGAGCATGCGGCGCTGGAATATCTGGGCCGGCTCGATCAGCAGGTCAAGGTCCGTGGCTTCCGGGTTGAACCCGAAGAAGTGCAGGCCTGCCTGCTGGCTCAGCTGGGCGTCTCTCAGGCGGTGGTGCTGATTCATCAGGACGCGGTTGGTGCGCAGTTGCTCGGCTATTACACCGGTAACGAGCAGAGCGAGGCGCTGCTGGCCGCACTGAGCGAGCGCCTGCCGGCCTATATGGTCCCGGCGCAATTGATCCACCTTGCTCAGATGCCCATCGGCCCGAGCGGCAAGGTCGAGCGCAAGGCGCTGCCGGCGCCGGTCTGGCAACAACGCCAGCACGTCGAGCCGCACACTGCGCTGCAACAGCAGGTCGCGGCAATCTGGCGCGAAGTGCTCGGCGTGCCGCAGGTGGGCTTGCAGGATGACTTCTTCGCCCTCGGTGGCCACTCGCTGCTGGCCACCCAGATCGTCTCGCGCACACGCCAGGCGTTGGACGTCGAACTGCCGTTGAAGACCTTGTTCGATGCCAGCCAGCTGGGCGCATTCTGTGTCGAGATTGCCGGGCTGCGCGAGCGCGGCGAGCATAACCAGCAAGGCGCTATTTCGCGGGTCGACCGGCGCCAGGCGGTGCCGCTGTCGTATTCGCAGCAGCGCATGTGGTTCCTCTGGCAGATGGAGCCGGACAGCCCGGCCTATAACGTCGGCGGCATGGCGCGCCTGCGCGGCACCTTGCACGTGGATGCCTTCGAGCGCGCCCTGCATGCGTTGATTGCCCGTCACGAAACCCTGCGCACCACCTTCCCGAGCATCGATGGCGTGCCGTACCAGTGCGTCGCCGAGCACAGCCCATTGCAGGTGCAGTGGCATGACTTCAGCGCGGTGGCTGCCGAGCAGCGCCAACAGCGCCTGCAAGCGCTGGCCGATCAACAGGCGCACCAGCCGTTCGATCTGGAGCGCGGTGCGCTGCTGCGCGCCTGCCTGGTCAAGGCCGCCGAGCGCGAGCACTACTTTGTCCTGACCTTGCACCATATCGTCACCGAAGGCTGGGCGATGGACATCTTTGCCCGCGAACTGGGTGAGCTGTACGAAGCCTTTGTCGATGATCGCGAGTCGCCGCTGGCGCCGTTACCAGTGCAGTACCTGGACTACAGCGTGTGGCAGCGGCAATGGCTGGAAGGCGGCGAAGGCGAGCGCCAGCTGGCCTACTGGCAGGCCCGGCTGGGCGATGAACAGCCGCTGCTGGAACTGCCCAGCGACCGCCCACGGCCGCCGGTGCAGAGCCATCAGGGCGGGCTGTACCGCTTCGACCTCGACCCGGCACTGGCGGCGCGGGTGCATGCGTTCAATGGCGAGCGCGGCCTGACCCTGTTCATGACCATGACCGCCACTCTGGCGGCCTTGCTGCACCGCTACAGCGGCCAGCGCGACCTGCGTATCGGTGCGCCGGTGGCCAACCGGATTCGCCCGGAAAGCGAAGGCCTTATTGGCGCCTTCCTCAACACCCAAGTACTGCGCTGCGAGCTGGACGGGCAGATGCGTGCAGGCGACCTGCTCGAGCAACTGCGTGACACCATCGTGGCCGGCCAGTCGCACCAGGACCTGCCGTTCGAGCAACTGGTCGAAGCCTTGCAACCGGCGCGCAGCAGTGCCTACAACCCGCTGTTCCAGGTGATGTGCAACGTGCAGCGCTGGGCCTTCCAGCAAAGCCGCGAGCTGGCCGGGATGCAGGTCGACTACCTGCTCAACGACGCCAGTGCGACCAAGTTCGACCTGTACCTGGAAGTTACCGACCTGGACGGCCGCCTCGGCTGCTGCCTGACCTACAGCCGCGACCTGTACGATGAACCGCGCATCGCCCGTATGGCCGAGCACTGGCAACAGCTGCTGGCTGGGCTGATCGCCGACCCGCAGCAGCGTCTGTGCGAGCTGCCGATGCTGGCCGCGGCCGAGCAACAGGCGCTGCTTGAGCAATTGCAGGGCGAGCCTGCTGGCGAGCTGCAACACACCCTGCACGGTCTGTTCAGCGTGCAAGCCCAGCGCAGCCCGGATTCGCTGGCGCTGACCTTTGCCGGTGAACACCTCAGCTATGCCGCCCTCGACCAGCAGGCCAATCGCCTGGCGCGGGTGCTGCGCGAGCGTGGCGTCGGCCCGCAAGTGCGGGTTGGCCTGGCACTTGAGCGCTCGCTGGAAATGGTCGTTGGCCTGTTGGCAATCCTCAAGGCCGGCGGTGCCTATGTGCCGCTCGACCCGGAATACCCACTGCAACGCCTGCAATACATGATCGAAGACAGCCGCATCGGCCTGCTGCTCGGCCAGCGCGATTTGTTCGAACGGCTCGGCGAGTTGCCGGCCACTGTCGGCCGTTGGTGCCTTGAGGATGATGCCGCGGCCTTGGCTGATTACAGCGATGCAGCGCTGACCAACCTCAGCCTGGCGCAGCATCAGGCCTACCTGATCTACACCTCAGGCTCGACCGGCCAGCCCAAGGGCGTGGTGGTCAGCCACGGCGAAATCGCCATGCATTGCCAGGCCGTGATCAGCGCGTTCGGCATGCGCAGCGACGACTGCGAGCTGCACTTCTATTCGATCAACTTCGATGCTGCCAGTGAGCGCCTGCTGGCGCCGCTGTTGTGCGGTGCGCGGGTGGTCTTGCGCGGGCAAGGGCAGTGGGGCGCCGAGGAAATCTGCCAGCTGGTGCGCGAGCAGCAGGTGAACATTCTTGGCTTCACCCCAAGCTACGGCAGCCAGCTGGCTCAGTACCTGGCCAGCAGCGCCGAGCAATTGCCAGTGCGTCTGGTAATCACCGGCGGTGAAGCGCTGACCGGCGAGCACCTGCAGCGGATCCGCCAGGCGTTTGTTCCGCAGCAGCTGTTCAACGCCTATGGGCCGACCGAAACCGTAGTCATGCCGCTCGCGTGTCTGGCGCCGACGACCCTGCCGGCCGACGCTGGCAGCGTGCCGATCGGCCAAGTGATCGGCGCTCGCAGCGCGTACGTGCTGGATGACGATCTGGCGCTGTTGCCCCAGGGCGGCATCGGCGAACTGTACATCGGCGGCGCCGGCCTGGCCCAGGGTTATCACGACCGCCCCGGTTTGACTGCCGAGCGTTTTGTCGCCGACCCATTCAGCGGCGACGGCGGCCGCCTGTACCGCACCGGCGACCGCGTGCGCCTGCGTGCTGATGGCTTGGTCGAATACGTTGGCCGTGCCGACCAGCAAGTGAAGATCCGTGGCTTCCGGATTGAACTGGGTGAAATCGAAAGCCGCCTGCAAGCCTACGCCGATATCGACGAGGCAGTGGTGCTGGCGCTGGACTTGCCCGGCGGCAAGCAGCTGGTCGGCTATCTGGTCTGCGCTCAGGCCAACGCCGACGCGGCTACCCAGGCCGATCTGCGCGAAGCGCTGAAGGCTCATGCCCGCCGGCACCTGCCGGACTATATGGTCCCCGCACACCTGGTGCTGCTCGCCCAGCTGCCGCTGATGGGCAACGGCAAGCTCGACCGCCGCGCCTTGCCAGCGCCGGATCTGGAGCTGGTGCAGCTGCATTATCAAGCCCCGGCGAATGCGCTCGAGGAGCAACTGGCGCAGGTCTGGCGGGAGGTGCTCAACGTCACCCGAGTTGGCGTGCAGGACAACTTCTTCGAGCTGGGCGGCGATTCGATTCTGTCGATCCAGGTAGTCAGCCGGGCCCGCCAGCTGGGGCTGCAGTTCACCCCGCGCGACCTGTTCCAGCACCAAACCATCCAGGCACTCGCCGCGGTGGTCAGGCACAGCGATGCGCCTAGCGTGATCGAGCAGGGCGCGCGGGTCGGCAGCAGCGCGTTGACGCCGATCCAGCAATGGTTCTTCGACAGTGAAGTGGTCGAGCCGCAGCATTGGAACCAGGCCGTGCTGTTGCAGGTCCGTGAGCCATTGCTGGCGGCGAGCCTGGCACAGGCGCTGGCCGCGTTGCTGGTCCAGCACGACAGCTTGCGGCTGCGCTTCAATCAGGTGAACGGTCGCTGGCACGGCGAGTATCAACAGCCGACCAGCGAGCAACTGCTGTGGACGGCAACGGTCGCCGATCTGGACGACTGCCAGGCGCTGTATACCGATGTGCAACGCAGCCTCGACCTGCAGCAAGGGCCGCTGCTGCGCGCCTTGCTGGTCAGTGATGGACAAGGCCAGCAGCGTTTGCTGGTCGTTATCCACCACCTGGTGGTCGATGGCGTGTCCTGGCGGGTGCTGCTCGAGGACTTGCAGGCGCTGTACCGCGGCGCCAGTCTCGCGGCCAAGACCCACGCCATGGGCGACTGGGCAGCGCGCCTGGCTACCTATGCCGGCAGCGACTCGCTGCGCGATGAGCTTGGCTGGTGGCAGACGCAACTGGCTGGCGTGCGCCGTGAGCTGCCCTGTGATCATCCTCAGGGCGGCAACCTCAACCGACATGCACAGACCCTGAGCATCAACCTTGAGGTCGAACAAACCCGCCAGCTGCTGCAGCAGGCGCCGGCGGCCTATCACACCCAGGTCAACGACCTGCTGCTGACCGCCCTGGCGCGCACCCTGTGCCGCTGGAGCGGCGACCGCGAAGTGCTGGTGCAACTGGAAGGCCACGGCCGCGAAGGCTTGTTCGAAGACCTCGACCTGACCCGCAGCGTCGGCTGGTTTACCAATGCCTATCCACTGGCCCTGGCCATCGAGCCAGGCGAACACGATCAGGCCCAGGCAAGCTCGATCAAACGCATCAAGGAACAACTGCGCCAGGTGCCGCACAAGGGCATCGGTTACGGCGTACTGCGTTACCTCGCTGACGCCGCCAGCCGCGAAAGCATGGCAGCGCTGCCGCAGGCGCGGATCACCTTCAACTACCTCGGCCAGTTCGACCAGCAGTTCGATGCGCATGCGCTGTTCCAGCCGCTGGATGCGCCGGCGGGCCTGGCCCACGACCTCGACGCGGCGCTGCCCAACTGGCTCAGCGTCGATGGCCAGGTTTACGGCGGTGCCCTGCAACTGCGCTGGAACTTCAGCAGCGAGCGCTACGAGCACGCCACCATCGCCGCGCTGGCCGAAGACTATCGCCGCGAACTGCTGGCGCTGGTTGCCCATTGCCTGGCCGATGGCAACGGCAGCTTCACCCCGTCGGACTTCCCCCTCGCTCACCTGAGCCAGGAGCAGATCGACAGCCTGCCCGTTACCCGCTGCGCAAATCGACGACGTCTACCCGATGACGCCGATGCAGGAGGGCATGCTCCTGCATACCCTGCTCGAGCCGGGCACCGGCATCTACTACATGCAGGACCGCTATCGCATCAACAGCGCGCTCGAGCCGCAGCGCTTTGCCCAGGCCTGGCAGGCGGTAGTCGCCCGTCACGAAGCCCTGCGTGCCTCGTTCAGCTGGAGCGCCGGCGAAGCGATGCTGCAGATCATCCATAAGCCGGGCCACACCGCGGTCGACTATCAGGACTGGCGCGAGCTGGATGAAGAGGCCCAGGAGCAACGCCTGCAAGCGCTGCACAAGCAGGAACGCGAAGCGGGCTTCGAATTGCTCAGCCAGGCGCCGTTTCACCTGCGCCTGGTGCGCGTGGCCGACGAGCGTTACTGGTTCATGATGAGCAATCACCACATCCTGATCGATGCCTGGTGCCGCTCGTTGCTGATGAACGACTTCTTCGAGATCTATCAGGCGCTCGGTGAGGGCCGCCAGGCGCAACTGCCAGTGCCGCCGCGCTATCGCGATTACATCGGCTGGCTGCAACGGCAGGACCTCGATGAAGCGCGCCAGTGGTGGCAAGCCAACCTGGCCGGATTCGAGCGCGCCACGGCGCTGCCCAGCGACCGACCGCTGCGCCACGACCATGCCGGCGACGGCATGATCGTCGGCGACTGCTATACCCGGCTGCAGGTCGAGCAGGGCGCACGCCTGCGTGAGTTGGCCCAGGCCCACCAGTTGACCATCAATACCTTCGCCCAGGCGGCCTGGGCACTGGTGCTGGCGCGCTTCAGCGGCGAGCGCGACGTGGTCTTCGGCGTTACCGTGGCTGGGCGGCCGGTGAGCATGCCGCAGATGCAGCGCACGGTTGGCCTGTTCATCAACAGCGTGGCCCTGCGTGTGCAATTGCCGGCGCCGGGGCAGCGGCAAAGTGTGCGGCAGTGGCTGCAGGGCCTGCTCGAGCGCAACATGGAGCTGCGTGAATACGAGTACCTGCCGCTGGTGGCGATCCAGGAGCGCAGCGAACTGCCCAAGGGCCAGGCGCTGTTCGACAGCCTGTTCGTGTTCGAGAACGCGCCAGTGGAAACGGCCGTGCTCGACCACGCCCAGCACCTCAACGCCAGCTCTGACTCGGGCCGGACCCACACCAACTTTCCGCTGACCGCGGTGTGCTACCCCGGTGATGACCTAGGCCTGCACCTGTCGTTTGACCAGCGCTATTTCGATCACGCCACGGTCGAGCGCTTGCTGGCCGAATTCAAGCGCCTGCTGCTGGCGCTGGTCGAGGGCTTTGACGGCGAGGTCAGCGCGCTGGCGTTGCTCGGCGCTGAAGAACAACGCTTCCTGCTCGAAGACTGCAACCGCAGCGAGCATGCCTACAGCCTTGAACAGAGCTATGTCGAGCTGTTTGAAGCGCGCGTCGCCGCGCATCCGCAGCGGGTCGTGGCGCGCTGCCTGGAGGCCAGTTTTTACTACGCCGGGCTCAACCTGGCCGCCAACCGCATGGGCCACGCGCTGCTCGCAGCGGGCGTCGCCATCGATCAACCCGTAGCCCTGCTGGCCGAGCGTGGCTTGCCGCTGCTGGGCATGATCGTCGGCAGCTTCAAGGCCGGCGCGGGCTATCTGCCGCTCGACCCCGGGCTGCCAGCGGCGCGCCTGCAACGCATCGTCGAGATGAGCCGCACGCCGCTGCTGGTGTGCACCGCCGCCCACGCCGAACAGGCGCGGCAACTGCTGGATGAGCTGGCCGGTGCCGTACGGCCAACCTTGCTGGTGTGGGAAGAAATTCAGCATAGCGCCGTGGCTAGCCATAACCCAGGCGTCTACAGCGGCCCGGACAACCTCGCCTATGTGATCTACACCTCCGGCTCCACCGGTTTGCCCAAGGGGGTGATGGTCGAGCAGCGTGGCATGCTCAACAACCAGTTGAGCAAGGTGCCGTACCTGGGGCTGGACGAGCACGACGTGATCGCCCAGACCGCGTCGCAAAGTTTTGATATTTCGGTCTGGCAGTTCCTCGCCGCGCCGTTGTTCGGGGCCCGCGTGGAGATCGTGCCGAACGCCATCGCGCATGACCCGCAAGGCTTGCTCAGCCATGTGCAGGCGAGCGGGATCAGCGTGCTGGAAAGCGTGCCGTCGCTGATTCAGGGCATGCTCGCCAACCCCGAGCAGCACCTGGACCGGCTGCGCTGGATGCTGCCGACCGGCGAGGCAATGCCGCCCGAGCTGGCCGCGCAATGGCTGCAACGCTACCCGGCAATTGGCCTGGTCAACGCTTATGGCCCGGCCGAGTGCTCGGATGACGTGGCGTTCTTCCGTGTCGATGCAGCGTCGACCGAAGGCAGCTACCTGCCGATCGGTACGCCGACCGACAACAACCGGCTGTACCTGCTGGGTGAAGAACAGACCCTGGTGCCGCTGGGTGCAGTGGGCGAGTTGTGCGTGGCCGGCACCGGGGTGGGCCGCGGCTATGTCGGCGACCCGGTGCGCACGGCCCTCGCGTTCATACCGCATCCATACGGCGCGCCGGGAGAGCGCTTGTACCGCACGGGTGATCTGGCCCGGCGCCGGGTAGACGGCGTGCTCGAATACGTCGGTCGCATCGACCACCAAGTGAAGATCCGCGGTTATCGGATCGAGCTGGGCGAGATCGAAGCGCGCCTGCATGAGCAGGGCGAGATCCGCGACGCCGCCGTCGGCGTGCAGGAGGGCGTCAACGGCAAGCACCTGGTCGGCTATCTGGTGGCGCATCACGGCGTGACGGCCGATGCAGCCTTGCTTGAACAGGTCAAACAGCGCCTGCGCAGCGACCTGCCGGAGTACATGGTGCCGTTGCACTGGGGCTGGTTCGACAGCCTGCCGCACAACGCCAACGGCAAGCTCGATCGCAAAGCGCTGCCAGCCATCGATATCGGTGCTCAGCACAGCCAGGACTACCTGGCGCCGCGCAGCGAGCTGGAAGCGACCCTGGCCGCGATCTGGGCCGATGTGCTTGGCAGCGAGCGGGTAGGCGTGCGCGACAACTTCTTCGAGCTTGGCGGCCACTCGCTGCTGGCCACTCAGATCGCCTCGCGGGTGCAGAAGCAGCTGCAACTGAACGTGCCGCTGCGGGCAATGTTCGAGTGCAGCACGGTCGAGGAACTGGCGCTGTATGTCGAAGGGCTGCAGGGCAGTGTGCTGGATGACGACAAGGTCGACCGCCTGAGCGACCTGATGGCCGAGCTGGAAGGCTTCTGACAGCTGCGGCGGGCGGGCGCTGGTCGCCCGCTCGCCGGCGCCTGGCCGAGCGTTAAATTCAACCTGTGGTTATCCGTTCTAGCTTGGACACCACCTGCAGCACCATCGCATTTGATCAGAGGCGCAATGACCATTTCTCGACGCGGCTTCATCGCTGGCCTGGCGCTGGCGGGGGCTACTGGCACGGCGGCTTACTACGCGCACAGGGAGCTGACCCACGACCCGGCCGACGACATCGTTACCCCCGGCGAAGCGACGGTGGAGCCTGCCGATTTCACCGGCCAGGTGCTCGCCGAGCAGATGCGCGGTGTTTGGGACCTGCGCTTCGAGGGCGTTGATGGCGGCCTCGAGGGCTTGCCACTCACGGGCGTGCAGGCGTTTATCGACGTCGCCACCAAGGGCCGTGGCCTGCGTGGTTTTGTCGATACCGGCGAGCAGTTGCGCGCTGACGGCGTGGCCGCCTACCGCATTCTCGGAGACCTGGTCGGGGCCAATTCGCGGCAGGTGCGCTGGCGTTTGATCAGCCTGCGCGGCGGCCCCGGCTACGAGTGCATCGCCACCCTGGATGAGGTCTGGGGCGAGTTCGCCAATGCCGGCAACGCCAGCCTCAGTGGCCGCTTGCAACGGGTCGACCGCTCGCTGACCCTGCCGGTGCCGGACAGCCGCTTCGTTGCGATCAAACGCAGTTTCCCCGAAGCACGTGAGCGCCTGAAGTACAACGCGGCGATGCAGGCCTGGGTGATCAGCCCCGAACATCGCTTGTTCCATCAGCTCTGGCACGCCACCCGCGACCAGTGGCACAAGCTCCCCGAAGACAAGCGCAACGCCCTGCGTGGGCTCGGTTGGCAGCCCGGCCCACGTGAGCAGGAGCGCGATGCCCGCGGCCCGCGCAAGCACCGCAATGGCTCGGGTATCGACTTTCTGTTCATGCACCGGCACATGCTCGCGGCAGCGCGGCAGTTGCAGGACTTGCCCGCCTGGCAGCAGTTTCCGCTGCCGCAGCCCAACGTCGAGTTCGACCGTCAGGGCTTTGCCCGCTACCACGAAAACCACGACGGCTGCTGTGTGCCGCCCAGCTGGCAGGCGCCGGGCGACGAGCCGTATGGCCAGTGGGTTGCAGCGATCAAGGCCAGCGAAACGTTCTGCAGCAACTTCCAGGTGTGGGAGTCGCAGTATCAGGACCCGCAGTACCTGGCCAGGCTCAGCCTGGGCGAGCTTGGTTCGGAAATGGAAATGACCCTGCACGACTGGCTGCACATGTGCTGGGCCTCGGTCCCGCGCGACCCAAGCAACGGCGCTCCGGTGCCGTTTGCCCGTGATCCGAGCGACTTTGCTCCGCGCTGGTTCGGTGCCGACAACGATTTTCTTGGCGATCCGTTTTCATCCCACGTCAACCCAGTGTTCTGGGGCTTTCACGGCTGGATCGACGAGCGCATCGAGGACTGGTATCAGGCCCATGAGCGGCTGCACCCGGGCCAGGTGCGCCGGCTTGAGGTGAGCGGGGTGAAGTGGTTTGCGCCTGGACGCTTCGTCGAGGTCGGCGATCCGTGGCTGGGGCCGGACACCCACGGTTGCAGCAGCACGCCCGGCCTGCGCGTGGGCAAGTCGGTGGAGATGGACGTAGAGACCATGAAGCTGGCTCTGCGCATCACTTTTGCTGAAGACGACACGCTCGCCGGGTTGGTGCGCAAGGTGCCGCGGCGGCCTTGGTATGCGCGGCACTTGTCGCTGAAGAATATCGTCTGAAGCCGGCCTGGGGCCGCGGCCCCGGGCGTTCGCCTACTGCTCGACCTGCCAGCCACCGCCCAGGGCTTTGTACAGCGCTACGCTGCCTTGCAGGCGGGCCAGACGCAGTTGCGCCTGTTGGTCCTGGGCCAGGTACAGCGTGCGCTGGGTTTCGAGCACGCTGAGCAGGGTTTCGGCGCCGGCGCTGTAGCGGCGTTGGGCGATATCGAAAGCCAGCCTGGCCTGGGTGAGTTCCTCATCCTGCCACTGGCGCTGACGGTCTATCCCGCTGATCGCGTTGAGCGCCTTTTCCACATCGGCAAAGCCGGCAACGATGCTGCTGCGGTAGTTCTCCAGCAGTTCCTCCTGCTCGGCCGTGGCCAGGTCGCGGGCCGCACTGAGGCGGCCGTTATTGAAGATTGGCCCGATCAGCCCGGCTGTCAGGGTGTAGTAGGGGCTGTCGAGGATGTCGGCGAAGGTGCGCGCGCCACTGCCCAGTTCGGCGCCCAGGGTAAGCCGCGGCAACAGTGCAGCGCGGGCGACCTGAACATTGGCACTGGCGGCGGCCAGACGTGCTTCGGCGGCGGCGATGTCCGGGCGGCGGCCGAGCAGGTCGCTGGGCACACCACTGCCGATCTGCGGCCAGCGCACGGCGCTGATGCTGGCGCTGGTCTGCGGCAGATTCTGGACCGGTTCGCCGAGCAGTGTGGCCAGCGTCACGCGGTTGTCTTGCCACTGTTGTTCGAGCAACGGCACTTGCCGTTCCTGAGCGGCGACCAGACTGCGCTGCTGGGCAAGCTCCAGGCGAGTGGCAGACCCCGCACCCTGGCGCGCCTCGACCACGCCGAGCACATCGCGCGCGTTGGCCAGGTTGAGGCGGGCGATGCGCAGTTGCTCTTGCAGGGTCAGGCCACGCAGGTAGCTGTCGGCAACGGCGCTGGTCAGGGTCAGCTCGACGGTGTGCCGATCAAAGCGGCTGGCGTCGACCTCGCGCAGGGCGCTGTCGCGGGCGGCGCGCACACCGCCCCAGAAGTCCACCTCGTAGCTGGCGTTCAAGCGTGCATCGAAGGCGGTGCTGGTGCGCTCGCTGCTGCTGGCGTCGAGCTGGTCGTTACCCTCGCCACGCAGCAGCCGCTGGCGGCTGGCGTCGAGGCCGTATTGCAGGTCCGGCAGCAACGGCGCGCCGGCAATCACCGCTCGCGCCTGCGCCTGGCGTACCCGTGCGGCAGCGCCGGCAAGGTCGTGGCTGTTGAGCCGGGCGCGCTCGACCAGACCGTCCAGCTCGCTGCTGGCAAACGCCTGCCACCAGCGGGCATTTGGCAGCGGGTGGTTGTTAACCTCACTGCCGCCTTGCCAGGCCGACGGTGCCGGAAGGTTGGCCTCGGGGGCGGGCGCGGTACTGCAGGCGGCGAGGGCAAGGCTCAGGGATAACAGGCTGATGCGGCTGGGCAAGGTCATGGATTATTCGCTGGTAAGGGCTTTGACCGGATCGAGGCGGGCGGCTTTGCGCGCCGGCATAAAGCCGAACACCACGCCTGTCACCACGGCGCAGGCGAAGGCGCCAAGAATGGCCGGCAGGGCGAAGGCTACGGCGATGTCGGCCAGCAGCAGGCCGCCGCCAATCGCCAGGGCGAGGACAATGCCGGTCACGCCGCCGACCATCGACAGCATCACCGCCTCGCTGAGGAACTGGCGGAGGATGTCGCGCTGACGGGCACCGGTGGCCATGCGGATGCCGATCTCGCGGGTGCGCTCGCGCACGGTCATGAGCATGATGTTCATCACGCCGATGCCGCCGACCAGCAGCGAGATCGCGGCGATGGCGCCGAGCATCAGCGACAGGCTGTTCTGCGTGCGTGCTTCGGCCTGAATCAGCGCCGCGTCGTTGGTCAGTTCGAAATCCGCCTTGCCCTGGTGGCGCTGGCGCATCAAACGCTCGATGGCTGCTTCGGTGGCGCTGACCCTGGCCGAATCGGCGGCGGCGATGATCACGTACTCAGGGTCGTGGCTGCCGAACAGGCGGATCGCCGCTGCGGTATAGGGCACCACGATGCGCTCGTCGCTGTCCTGATCGCCGGAACTGGCACCCTTGGCCGCGAGCATGCCGATTACCTGAAACGGCACGTTGCCGATCAGCAGGTACTGGCCGATCGGATCGCTGCCCGGGGCGAGCAGCTTGTCGCGGACCTTCTGCCCGATCACCGCCACAGCGGCGCCGGAGCGCTCGTCGGCCTCGGTGAAGAAGCTGCCGGCCACCACCGGCCAGTTGAGAATATGCGGGAACTGGATATTGTTGCCGCCGACATAGAACTGCTGATTGTTGTTGCCATGACGGACCATCAGCTCGCCGCCAATGACTGGCATGATCCGCTCGACCTGCGGCAGTTGCGCGACCGCGGCAACGTCATCGAGGCTGACGATGCCGCCCGGTTCGCGCAGGGTGGCGTGGCGCCCGCTCAGGTAGAGGATGTTCGAGCCAAACGCGGCCATCTGCGCCATGACCTGGCGCTTGCTGCCTTCGCCTACAGCGAGCATGACCACCACCGAGGCGACGCCGATGACGATGCCAAGCAAGGTCAGTGCGGTGCGAAAGCGGTTGATCCACATCACCCGCCAGGCGGCTTGCAAGGCTTCGACCAGCTCGCCTTTCCAGGCGCCGCGCTCGACGGCGCCCTGATCCAGACGCTGGCGTAGGTCATCGGCCTGCAGCCCTTGTATGACCACAGGCGGCTGGCCAGCCGCCGAGTCGCTGACGATCTGCCCGTCACGAATCTCGATCACCCGCGCTGCCCTGGCCGCGACTTCGCGGTCGTGGGTGATCAGGATGATCACATGGCCCTGGCTGGCCAGCTCGTCGAGCAGGTTCATCACCTCGGCGCCGCTGTGGCTGTCCAGCGCACCGGTCGGCTCGTCTGCCAGGATGATATGGCCGCCGTTCATCAGGGCGCGGGCAATCGATACTCGCTGCTGCTGGCCGCCCGACAACTGATGCGGACGGTTGCCGGTGCGGCTGGCCAGGCCCAGCCGGTCGAGCAGGGCGGCGGCGCGGGCATGGCGCTCGGCGGCCGCGGTCCCGGCGTAGATGGCAGGCATCTCGACGTTTTCCTGGGCTGAGCCAGACGGGATCAGGTGGTAGCCCTGGAAGACGAAACCGAACGCTTCGCGGCGCAACCAGGCCAGCTCATCGCTGTCCAGTTCTGCAACGTTCTTGCCAGCGAAGTGGTAGCTGCCGGAGGAGGGCCGGTCGAGGCAGCCGAGGATGTTCATCAAGGTCGATTTGCCGGAACCGGAGGTGCCGACGATGGCGACGAATTCACCCGGATGAATGCTCAGGCTGACCCCGCGCAATACCTGCACTTCAGGGCTGTCGATACCGCCGTAGACTTTGCAGATGCCGTTCAGCTCGATCAGAGGCACAGACATTCAACCTCCGCTGGCGCTGGGCGCGCCGATGACCAGTTGCTCGCCTTCGGCGAGGCCGTCGAGGATCTGCACGCGCAGTCGATCACTGAGGCCGGTGCGGACCTCGCGCTGCTCGATCTTGCCGTCGCGCTTGACCACCTGCGCCAGGCGCAGGCCCTCGGCCTTGCCTTCGTCGAAGGCGGCCAATGGCGCGGTCAGGACCTGGCTGGCCTGGCCGGCGACGAAGAACACCTGGGTGGTCATCTCGGCCATCAGCGCGCCGTCGGGATTGTCGACATCCAGCAGTACCGTGTACTGCACCACCTGGCTGCCGGTGGTACCGGCGCTGGCGCTGGCCGGGCTGCCGCCACCTTGGCTGGTCTGATCCAACGGCTTGGGCGGGATCGGCAGGATCTGCCTTACCTGGCTGGTCCAGCGGCGCTTGCCGCCGGCGAGGGTGGTGAAGTAAGCGCTCATGCCCGGCTTGACCTTGCCGATGTCGGCTTCCGAGACCTGCGCCCAGACGGTCATCGGCGACAGCTTGGCGATGCGCAGGATCAGCGGGGTCTGCTGTTGGGCGTTGAGGGTCTGGCCCTCGCGCGCGTCCAGCGCCACCACCGTACCGTCCATTGGGGCAAAGATACGCGTGTAGCCAAGCTCGGCTTCATCACTGCGCAAGCTGGCCTGGGCCTGGCGGATCTGCGCCTGGTACATGTCGATGCGCGCCTGGGTGACCTTGAGCTGGGCGTCAGCGCTTTGCAGGTCTTCGGCACGGGTGGCGCCGGCGGCAGCCAGTGCACGTTGGCGCTGCTGTTGTTGCTGGGCTAGCTGGAATTGCGCGCGTTGCTCAGCCAGTTGCGCCTTGAGGTTGTCGATCGAATAACGCCCGGCATCGAGCCTGGCCTGTTGCGTCGAGGGGTCGATTTCGACCAGCAGCTGACCCTGGCGGATCGGGTCGCCGACTTCGACGTGCAGCTTGCGGATCTGCCCCGACGCCTGCGCCCCCACGTCGACGTAGCGGCGTGGCTGCAGGGTACCCAGCGCGGTGACGCTGCTTTCGATGTCGGCGCGGGTAACCGCGACGGTGCTGACTGGCGCGCCAGCCAAGGGCAAGCTGGCCCAGGCCAGTACGCTGCCCAGTGCCAGCAGGCCGAGGCCACCGAGCAAAACACGGTGGCGGGTGGTGGTTGAGCGACTCATGCGAACTTCCAGCCAGTGAGGTTGGCCACACGCTGCCAATCAGGGCGCGCACGGAGGTGCCAGATAGACGAAAGCGCTCTATCCGGATTTAGCCGGAAAAGGTGATCGCGTGCTTGTTGCTGAGAATAATTATAATTTGTAAGATCGCACTCTGATATCACTCAGTCCCGCGTCAATGCAGTGCATATTGCCCAGCAGGGAGACGCCAGGTGCCGTTGTGGAACATTATTATCGCGAGTTGGTGAGCTTTCTTTGCGCGCGTCTGGGCAATCGCCAGGCCGCTGAAGACGTGGCTCACGACGCTTATCTGCGGGTGCTGGAGCGTACCGATACGCAGCAGATCGAGCATCCCCGCGCGTTCCTTTATCGCACTGCGCTCAACCTGGTGATTGACCGCCACCGCCGCCACCTGATCCGCCAGACCGAATCGCTCGATGTGCTCGACAGCGATGAGCGCTGGCACAGCCCGGCGCCGTCGCAGAGCATGCAGCTTGGCCAGCGCCTGGCGCTGATGCAGCGCGCACTGGATGAACTCAGCGCGCCGTGTCGCGAGTGTTTTCTGCTGCGCAAGATCGACGGTCTGTCGCATCCGCAGATTGCCGAGCGTCTGGGTATTTCCCGCAGTCTTGTGGAAAAGCACATCGTCAATGCCATGAAGCACTGCCGCGTGCGCATGCGCCAGTGGGAATCGTGAACGGCGGCCAGTGAAAATCCCCGTGCTGGCACCTTGATTTCTCGCGTTTTAGCGACGAGTATCAGTAAAGACCCCGCCTGGTAGTCACCGGGCATGCCTGAACTGGCGCAGTATGGTCATGGAGCGTGTGTCCTTACCTCTGCCCAGGTTCGATCGATGCCTCATAAATCCTTGCGCATCCTCATCGCCGACGAGCACCCGTCCCAGCGTTTGCAGCTGGAGAAGATGCTTAATGCCATGGGGTATTACCGGATCGCCCCGGTGGAAAACTTCGAAGACTTGCAGCGCCTGGTGCAGAGCGCGCTGCAGCCGTTCAATCTGTTGATTGGCAACATCGAGCTGGCTAGCCACGCCGGTGTTGATCTGGCGCGTTTCTGTCGGGTCAGTTCGCAGATTCAGCATGCCCTGCTGTATCACTCGCAGCGCCTGAAAGTGCCGGCGGTGCCGCAGACCGAGCGCAAGGCGGTGAGCATCAGCCTGCCGAAAGTGCCTGACAGCGAGGCGTTGGAGTCCTTTATGGCAATCATCGACCTGCCGATGGTGGTCGGCCAGTTGCCGCTGCCGCCCGGGCTTTCCCCAGGCTCGGGCTATCCAAGACTGCGGCGCAACTTCGCCCAGACCGTGTTCAACCGCTAAGCCTGGATGCGCCTGATGGCTGCAGGGTTTGTTATTCTCTCGCCCTTTGCCGATCTGCGGACTCTGCCATGACAGCCATCGATAGCGCGCCTGCGCCGCGGTTTACCCGCGCTGACCACCGGACCCTGGGTCTGGCGGCGCTGGGCGGCGCGTTGGAAATCTACGATTTCATCATCTTCGTGTTCTTTGCCCTGACCCTCAGCCAGCTGTTTTTCCCGCCGGAAATGCCTGAGTGGCTGCGTTTGTTGCAGAGCTTCGGGATTTTTGTGACTGGTTACCTGGCGCGGCCGTTGGGCGGTATCTTGATGGCGCATTTTGCCGACCATCTGGGCCGCAAGCGGGTGTTCAGCCTGAGCATCCTGATGATGGCGCTGCCGTGCCTGCTGATCGGGGTGATGCCGACCTACGCCGACATCGGCTACGCCGCGCCGTTGATCCTATTGGCGCTGCGGATTCTGCAGGGCGCGGCAGTGGGCGGTGAAGTGCCCAGCGCCTGGACCTTCGTTGCCGAGCATGCGCCGGATGGCCGGCGCGGCTACGCATTGGGCTTTTTGCAGGCTGGATTGACCTTTGGTTATTTGCTCGGCGCGCTTACGGCTACTTTGCTGGCGCAGCTGTTTACCCCGCAGGAGATCCTTGATTACGCCTGGCGTTACCCGTTCTTGCTTGGCGGGGTGTTCGGCGTGATTGGGGTTTGGCTGCGCCGTTGGTTGAGTGAGACGCCGGTGTTTCTGGCGCTGCGTGAGCGGCGTGAGCAGCCGGTGGCGTTTCCGTTGCGCCAGGTGTTGCGCGAGCATCGGCGGGCGTTGCTGCCGGCGGCGCTGCTGACCTGTGTGCTGACTTCGGCGGTGGTGGTGTTGGTGGTGATTACGCCTACAGTGATGCAGCAGCGCTTTGCTATCAGTGCTGGGCATACCTTTGCCTTGAGCAGTGTCGGGATCGTGTTCTTGAATATTGGTTGCGTGCTGGCGGGGTTGCTGGTTGACCGCATCGGGGCGTGGCGGGCGTTGCTTGTTTATAGCCTGGCGCTGCCGGTGGGGATTGCCACGTTGTATGCGAGTCTGGTGGGGCAGTGGGGGATGATCTGGCCGGCCTATGCGCTGGCGGGTCTTTGCTGTGGGGTGGTGGGGGTGGTGCCTTCGGTGATGGTCGGGTTGTTTCCGGCGCAGATTCGGGTTTCCGGGATTTCCTTTACCTATAACGTGGCATATGCATTGTGGGCAAGTACTACGCCTTTGGCTTTGATCGCCTTGATGCCTTGGAGTCCTTGGGTTTGTGTGGGGTTCTGTTTGGTGATGGGGGTGGTTGGGGTGGTGACTGCGCTGTATTTTCAGGGGCGGGAGTCGTTGGTGTTTGCAGGTGATAGTTCTGCTTCAGGGGCGGCTTTGTGTCGCGAGGGGGCTGCTTAGTTAGGCTTGGCTGTCTTCGGGTTGATCGCGGGTCTTTTGAGCTTATCCATTTGATTTATAGATAGTTCTGGCCCCTTTCGCCCTTACGGGGAGTCACTTTTTTGAGACCCCCGGGCGTTTTCCACAAAATTGACTCACCGTAAGGGCGAAAGGGGCCGGACCTACCCATAAAGCAAACGGATAAGCCCCAGCCCCCAACCTCAAACCAACCCCAAAAAATCACATATTGGGATAGTTAGGCCCACCCGCACCCTCAGGCGTAACCCAGGTAATATTCTGCGCCGGATCCTTGATATCACACGTTTTGCAATGCACACAGTTCTGCGCATTGATCTGGAACCGCTTGGCGCCATCTTCCTGCGTAACCACCTCATACACCCCAGCCGGGCAATATCGCTGCGCCGGCTCGTCATACAACGGCAGGTTACTGGCAATCGGTACACTCGGATCAGCCAGCTTCAAGTGGCAAGGCTGCTCCTCTTCATGGTTGGTGCTGGAGAGAAACACCGAACTCAGCTTGTCAAAGCTCAACTTGCCATCCGGCTTCGGATAATCGATCTTCTTCGAGTCTGCCGCCAGTTTCAGGCACGCATAATCAGGCTTGGTATCACGCAGGGTGAACGGCAGCTTGCCGGCAAACCAGTTCTGGTCGACATAGTTGAAGGCAGCACCAAACAGCGGCCCGAACTTGTGCATCGCCGGGCCAAAGTTACGGCTGGCAAACAACTCGTCATGCAGCCAGCTGGCCTTGAAGCCATCGACGTAGCTATTGAGCACATCACCGCCTTCACTCCCGGCCAGCAACGCAGCAGCCACCGCATCAGCGGCGAGCATGCCTGACTTCATCGCCGTATGGCTGCCCTTGATCTTGGCGAAGTTCAGCGTGCCCAGGTCGCAACCAATCAGTGCGCCGCCATTGAAGACCATCTTCGGCAGCGAGTTGAAGCCGCCCTTGGCGATTGCGCGGGCTCCGTAGCTGATGCGCTTGCCGCCTTCAAGGTACTGGCTGATCACCGGGTGATGCTTGAGACGCTGGAACTCATCGAACGGCGACAGGTATGGGTTGGAGTAGGACAGGTCGACGATAAGGCCAACCACCACCTGATTGTTCTCCAGGTGATAGAGGAACGAGCCACCAGTGTTCTCGTTGCTGACCACATCCAGCGGCCAGCCCGCGGTATGCACCACCAGGCCTTGCTCGTGCTTGCTCGGGTCGATCTCCCAGATCTCTTTGATGCCGATGCCGTAGTGCTGCACATCCGACTCGCTGTCGAGATTGAAGCGTTTGATCAGCTGCTTGCCGATGTGCCCGCGGCAGCCTTCGGCGAACAGGGTGTACTTGGCACGCAGTTCCATGCCTGGGGTGTACAGGCCATCTTTCGGCTTGCCTTCGCGGTCGACGCCGAGGTCGCCGGTGAGGATGCCGCGGACTACGCCGTTGTCATCGATCAGCGCTTCCTGAGCGGCAAAACCTGGATAAACCTCGACGCCGAGGTTTTCCGCCTGCTGGGCCAGCCAGCGGCACAGGTTGCCCAGCGAGATGATGTAGTTGCCCTGGTTGTGCATGGTCTTGGGCACGAACAGGTCAGGCACCTTGGTCGAGCTGCCGGCATCTTTGAGGACATAGATGTCATCGCGTTTGACCGCGGTGTTGAGCGGGGCGCCGAGCGCTTTCCAGTCAGGGAACAGCTCGTCCAGCGCGCGCGGTTCGAACACCGCGCCAGAGAGGATGTGAGCGCCGACTTCGGAGCCTTTCTCGACCACGCAGACGCTGATCTCGCTACCGGCTTCGGCGGCCTTCTGCTTCAGACGGCAGGCGGCGGACAGGCCTGCCGGCCCGGCGCCGACAATGACCACGTCGAATTCCATGTATTCGCGTTCCACTGGTTCTCTCCTACTCAAGGCTCATCGCTGTTTCTTGTCGGGGGGACGGGCAGTCACCGGTAGCTATCTAGGCTGTAGCTTTACCGAACACGGACTACACCGCTGGGTCATGCCGCGCATTATATCTACACCACTCCAACGGTCCAATACAAACGTTTGTTTGAATTTGCCGCAGACCAGTAAAACCACAGGGAGGCGGCTGGAGGCTGGCCGATTTGCCGTATTGACCAGGCTGGGTGTTACGGTCAAGATACGAGCGGTTTTACGCTCGCCGTAGGCTGATCGATGGGCGCAGGAGCACCCCTAAAGACCAGGTGTAGAGCAGGGTTTTCGGGCTGAAAGCCGTCATGTAGTGGAGTTTACACGCCACCACAGAAAATGACCCGCAGGTTCTGCCTCGGCAGTCGCTACAGGACTTATCAGTCACAGTGAATAATCCTCTGGCCGATTCGTTTTTAGAGGTGCCCTTGTACCCACGCGCAATCGCCGGGCCTTTGTCCCCAGGCGAGTTTCTTTTCACCGGAGAGTAACGAGGAATCCATGAAGGTTCTTGTAGCTGTCAAACGAGTGGTCGACTACAACGTCAAGGTTCGCGTCAAAGCGGATAACTCCGGCGTCGACCTTGCAAACGTCAAGATGTCCATGAACCCCTTCTGCGAAATCGCGGTGGAAGAAGCCGTACGCCTGAAAGAAAAGGGCATTGCGACCGAGATCATCGCCGTTGCAGTCGGCCCGACCGCTGCCCAGGAGCAACTGCGCACCGCGCTGGCCCTCGGCGCTGACCGTGCCATCCTGGTCGAGACCAGTGATGAACTGAACTCGCTGGCCGTGGCCAAGGTGCTCAAGGCGCTGGTCGACAAGGAGCAGCCGCAACTGGTGATCCTCGGCAAACAGGCGATCGACAGCGACAACAATCAGACCGGGCAGATGCTCGCGGCGCTGACTGGCTACGCCCAGGGCACCTTCGCCTCCAAGGTTGAGGTGGCCGGTGACAAGCTCAATGTCACCCGTGAAATCGATGGCGGCCTGCAGACTGTATCGCTGAACCTGCCGGCGATCGTCACTACCGACCTGCGCCTGAACGAGCCGCGCTATGCGTCGCTGCCGAACATCATGAAGGCCAAGAAGAAGCCACTGGAGACTGTTACTCCGGACGCGCTGGGCGTTTCTACCGCCTCCACTGTGAAGACCGTAAAAGTCGAAGCGCCGGCTGCACGCAGCGCGGGTATCAAGGTCAAGTCGGTGGCTGAACTGGTCGAGAAATTGAAGAACGAGGCGAAGGTAATCTAAATGACTATCCTGGTTATCGCTGAACACGAGAACGGCGCTGTTGCCCCGGCCACCCTCAATACCGTTGCTGCTGCCGCCAAGATTGGTGGTGAAGTCCACGTACTGGTCGCCGGCGCCAACGTTGGTGCTGTCGCCGAAGCCGCAGCCAAGATCGCTGGCGTGGCCAAGGTGCTGGTAGCCGACAACGCCGCCTATGCCCACCTGCTGCCGGAAAACGTCGCGCCGTTGCTGGCCGAGCTGGGCAAGGGTTACAGCCACGTGCTGGCTCCGGCCACCACCAACGGCAAGAACATCCTGCCACGGGTTGCTGCACTGCTGGACGTCGACCAGATCTCCGAGATCATCGCGGTCGAGTCTGCCGACACCTTCAAGCGCCCGATCTATGCTGGTAACGCCATTGCCACCGTGCAATCGAGCGCGGCCGTCAAGGTCATCACCGTGCGTACCACCGGCTTCGATCCGGTTGCTGCCGAAGGTGGTTCGGCCACTGTCGAAGCCGTCAGCGCTGCCCACGATGCCGGCAAGTCGGCGTTCGTTGGCGAAGAGCTGGCCAAGTCGGACCGTCCCGAGCTGACTGCTGCCAAGATCGTCGTTTCCGGCGGCCGCGGCATGGGTAACGGTGACAACTTCAAGCACCTGTACACCCTGGCCGACAAGCTCGGCGCCGCCGTTGGTGCATCCCGCGCTGCGGTAGACGCAGGCTTTGTGCCGAACGACATGCAGGTCGGTCAGACCGGCAAGATCGTCGCGCCGCAGCTGTACATCGCCGTCGGTATTTCCGGCGCGATCCAGCACCTGGCCGGTATGAAAGACTCCAAAGTGATCGTTGCGATCAACAAGGATGAAGAGGCGCCGATCTTCCAGGTAGCTGATTACGGCCTGGTCGCGGACCTGTTCGAAGCAGTTCCGGAGCTGGAAAAGCTGGTCTGATCCGCCTGCTTCACTTATAAAGAAGCCCGGCCCTCGACATGAGGGCCGGGCTTTTTTCATAAGGAGTGGTGGATGAATTTTCGCAGAACGGGCAGGGCGCTGGTCTGCCTGGCCGCGCTGATGTCGCCTGCGGTCATGGCGGCCGGCAAGTGCGAGCGCCTGGTCGCCACCGGCAGCCCGGATGCGCCGCCTTATTCATGGCAGGACCCGCAAGACCCGCGGCACCTGATCGGGGCCAACGTCGACCTGCTGCGCCAGGTGGCGACCGAGCTTGGCCTGAAGCTTGAAGTGCTGCACGCCGGCCGCCGCGATCAAGCGCTGGAAGAGGTGCGCAGCGGGCGTATGGACCTGTTGCTCGATACGCCCATGCAGGTAACCCAACTGGATGCCCTGGATTACATCCACCCTGCGCTGCAGCTCAATGAATACTTGGTCTGGACCCGGCATGACGGCGCCGTGGTGTTCGACGGGCCGGCTGATCTGGCTCGCTATCAGGGCACTTTGTCCGAGCGGGCGCGGCTGACCCCGGCCTTCGAGGCCTTTGCCAAGGCGCAGCTCAAGCTGGTGCCGGCGCAGAACCTGACTCAGGCGTTCCAGAAGCTGGTGCTCGGTCAGGTTGATTATGTGCTGGCCGGGCGCTACTCGGGCATGGCCATGGTCCAGGGCCTGGGCATGGCCAATGACCTGATCGCCCGTGGCCTGCCGGTGGACCGCCCCGGGCTGTACCTGGCGGTGTCGCACAACTCGGCCTGCAATGACGCCTGGTTGCGCGGACAACTGGCAAAAAAACTGACAGAATTGCCGATCTCCGGTGCATCCGAAACGGTGCTGCAACGTAACGTCGAACGCTGGAAGGCGCAGATGTTGGTGCCCCAGGATGCCCCCAAACAGTAGGAAGACCGTGTTGAGAATCCAACCCTTGATGCTGGCCCTGGCCATCACCAGCCTGGCTGGCTGTGCCAATGATCCGGCGCCCACTGAACAACTGCGGCTGTCCGAGCAGGCGCTGGAGCAGGCCAAGGCCGTCGGTGCCACCGATCAGGTCGAAGCGCTGAAGCTGGCAGACGAAAAACTGACTCGCGCCAAAGCCAATCTGCTCAGCCAGGACAATCGCGATGCACGCATGCGCGCTGAGCAGGCCGAACTGGATGCGCGCCTGGCCGAGGCACAGGTATTGACGCTCAAGAGCGAAGAGCAGTTGACCGTGCTGCAGTCGCGCGTCAAGCGCTTGCGCAAGCAATTGGAGGCGCAGCCATGAATCGCACTACGCCAATCGCGGCGCTGGCATTGCTGGCGCTGGTCGGTCTGCAGGGCTGTGCCAGCCAGCGCAGCGAGTCGGCCCTGGAGGACGCCAGCGCGGCGTTCCAGAAGGTCAAGGATGACTCCAACGTGCTGCGCAGTGCGCCACGCGACGTGATCCGCGCCGGCGAGTCGCTTGCCAAGGCCGAGCGCTTGTCCAGCTACATCGGCACCGGTGCCGATGTGCGCCACTACGCTTATCTGAGCCAGCGCTACAGCGAGATCGCTGCCGAGCACGCCAAGCTGTCGTTGAATCAGGAGCGCATCGCCAAGCTTGATCTGGAGCGTCAGCGCCTGCAATTGGCGCTACGTGAGGCCAAGCTGGCCAGTGTGCAGCAGCAAGGCAAGTGGGTCGAAGCGCAGATCAGCGCGCTGGCCTCCGAGCAGAGCGAACGCGGCCTGGTGATGACCCTCGGCGATGTGCTGTTCGACACCGGTCGGGCTGATCTGAAGAATTCGGCAAGTCGCACCGTGCTCAAGCTGGTGCAGTTTCTCCAGCTCAATCCGCGCCGTGTGATCCGCATCGAGGGTTACACCGACAGCACTGGTACGCCGGAAGACAACCTCAAGCTGTCGCGTGATCGTGCACAGGCCGTGGCCGATATGCTGGTCGATCTGGGTATCGACGAGAAGCGTATTCAGGTCGAGGGTTACGGCGACCAGTACCCGATCGACGTCAATGCTTCGGAGCGGGGCAGGGCGCAGAACCGCCGAGTCGAGATCGTCTTCTCGGACGACAAGGGCAAACTCGCCGCGCCACGCTGACGGATGCTGCTCGCGGGGCCGTTGCATGGCCCCGTGAGCTGGCGTGGATAAACCCTGAAAGGGTGCTGGTCACGTAACTGTAATGTCGACTATTCTGCAATCTGTCCCCGTACACTTTGCAACTGTTCCGGTATTCTGCCTATCAGTGAGTCGCATAAAAACAACGACCCGTCCGCGCTTCGAGAATCCGTCATGACCAACCTGCTGCTGTACCAGCGCATCGCCCAGCAACTGGCTGAGGACATCCGTCGCGGTGTCTACCAGCCCGGGGAGCGAGTACCGTCGGTGCGCAAGATGAGCGCGCAGCTCAATGTCAGCCACGCAACCGTGCTTCAGGCCTACGCCAACCTGGAAGACCAGGGGCTGATCCGCGCACGGCCGCAGTCCGGCTACTATGTGCACCAGACGCCAGCGTTGACTGCGCAGACGCCGGACATCGCCCGCGTCGAGCGGCCTGGCCTGGTCACCCGCGCGACCATCATCCAGCAGGTACTGACCGAGGCACGTCGGGATGGCGTATTCCCGTTCGGCGCTGCCGT
This sequence comes from Pseudomonas sp. EZ-C24, assembly GCF_014525325.1. Classification (NCBI taxonomy): domain Bacteria; kingdom Pseudomonadati; phylum Pseudomonadota; class Gammaproteobacteria; order Pseudomonadales; family Pseudomonadaceae; genus Pseudomonas; species Pseudomonas sp. EZ-C24. The sequence goes on from NZ_JACDIU010000012.1 coordinate 226,665, forward strand.
GCCGCATGTCGACTATCTGCCGGTACGAGCGCTACACCAGCAATTGGCCAAGGTCACCCGTTTTCATAGCCCGCGCGCGTTCAGTTACATGTTCAGCCCGGGCTTCGAGCCACTGCGTCGACAGATAGCCATTCGCATGCGTGATGCCGGTGTGTTGGTCGACCCGAGTGAGATCATCGTGACCCATGGCTGTGTCGATGCGCTGCAGATGTCGCTGCGCGTGCTGACCCGGCCGGGCGACCTGATCGCAGCCGAGTCGCCGACCTATTACGGCCTGCTGCAACTGGCTGATCTGCTTGGGCTGAAAGTCATCGAGATCCCCAGCGACCCTGCCAACGGCATCAGCCTTGAGGCATTGCAGCTGGCGGCCAATCAGTGGTCGATCAAGGCGCTGGTACTGACTGCGCGATTGAGCAACCCGCTTGGCGGCACCATCCCGGAAGAGCGCCAGAAGCAGCTGCTGCGGCTGGCGTCGGACTTCGACATCCAGATCGTCGAGGATGATATCTACGGCGAGCTGATGTTCGAACAGGGCCGCACCAAGGCACTCAAGGCCTACGACCGGCTGGATCGGGTGATCTACTGCTCGAGCTTTTCCAAGACCTTATCGCCCGGCGTACGGGTGGGCTGGATGATTGCCGGCCGTTATCAGGCCGAGATCCAGCGCTTGCAGACTTTCACTACCCACTCGGCTTGCAGCGTGACTCAGATGGGGGTGTCGGCGTACCTGGAAAACGGCGGCTATGACCGCCACCTGCGCTTTATCCGCCAGGAATACCGCAAGAACCTCAGTGCGTATCAGTTGGCGGTGCAGCAGCACTTCCCTGAGGGCACGCAAATGACCCGGCCAACCGGCGGTTTCATCCTTTGGGTGAGTCTGCCTGGGCGGGTCAACACCCAGGAGTTGCATGTGCGCGCGCTGGAGCAGGGCATCAGTATCGCGCCAGGGTTGATCTTCAGTAATACCGAGCAGTTCAACCACTGTATTCGGCTCAATTGCGGTATCCCGTGGAACAAGGAAGCCGAGCGCGCCGTGATCACCCTTGGCCTGCTGGCCCATCAATTGTGCAAAGACTCGGCCAGTTCACTGTTCTAGTCTTGCCAGACTCAGGCGGAACCGCCAGCATAGTCCTGTCATTCAGCGGTGTTTATGGAGTTCATGAAAGCGCTTCGCTGTTTTGCCCTGTTGTTTTGCCTGGCTCCGCTGTGTTTCTCCAGCGGTGCGCTGCAGGCTGCGTCCACAGCGCCCGTCGCTGCCCCGGCCAAGGCGGCCAGCAAAGCCACCGCTGGCAAGGCGAGCACGCCCCCGGCAAAGGCTGCGGTACGGAAGAAGGCCAAGGCCAAGCCTGTGGCGAGAAACAAGCGCAAGGCAGTCAGCAAGGCTGTGGCCAAACCGGTACCCAAGACCAAGCTCGACCTCAGCTTGCCTACGCACTTGGTCGACAAGCTGGAGCCGGAGGTGAATACCTTGTCGTCGCAACGGCGCAAGCCTCTGCTGCCGTCGATGTTCCCGGAGAACCCGCCGGCGGATGACAGCCCATTTCAGCTCAACGGGCGCTTGATCAACAACGAGATGCAGCTGCAGTTGCGCAATGACAGCCGGCGTGAAGTCGAAGGCGCTGCCATCGATTTTCAATTCCGCCAGTAACTGCAACTGACTGCCGGGTCACGGCAGATTTCATCTGGCCAGCAATTTCAAACGAATGTTTGAGTCGTTACTATCAGGGACGTTCGTCCCGTTTTGTTCCAGGAGTCTAGACTTGATGAAATGCCGAGAGGGTTGCGGTGCATGCTGCATCGCCCCTTCGATCAGCTCGCCCATGCCGCGCATGCCACATGGCAAGCCGGCCGGTGAGCGCTGCCTGCACCTGACGCCGAGCAATCTCTGTGAGCTTTTCGGCAGGCCGGAGCGCCCCGCAGTGTGTGGTGGCTTCAAGGCCGATGTCGAGGTGTGTGGCAGTGACAGTGACGAGGCAATCAGGCTTCTTGGCTGGCTGGAGCAGATGACGGCGGCGTGACACGGTATCTTCGACAACAAGGATAAGCATGATGAGATCGTTCAAGCGTATTGCACTGCTGTGTGGCATGGGTGTGTTGTTGGCTCCGGCCGCCTGGGCAGAAAACTGGCAGGTGGCCAAGGACAAGGACGGCATCACCGTGTCGCTCAGCGAGGTGGCAGGATCGCAGTACAAGGCCTACCGCGGCGTGACGGTGATCAAGGCACCGCTGGCCAAGGTCAAGGCGCTGCAGGAAGACGTCGCCGGGGCCTGTGCCTGGATCCATGAGTGCGAGTCGCAGAAGCTGCTCAAGCATGAGGGTGATCAAACCTGGACTTACAGCCGCTTCAATACGCCGCCGCTGGTTACCCCGCGCGACTCGGTGATGCTGGTTACCACCACTCAGCAAGCGGACGGCAGCCTGCTGCGCACGCTGGAAGAAAAGCCCGATTATCTGCCGGCAGAAAAGGGTTTTGTGCGGGTGGCCAAGGTTGAAGGCTTCTGGAAGCTGGTGCCCAAGGGTGACAGCACTGAGGTGACCTATCAGGTGCACACCGAACCAGGTGGCAGCGTGCCGTCCTGGCTCGCCAACAAATTCGTCGTGGATGCACCGTTCAATACCCTGCAGGCGCTGCGCGAGCGCGCCGAGAAGCCCTGATCGGCAAATGCAAAAAGGCTGCCCGAGGGCAGCCTTTTTTACGCATTCAGCATTAAACCAGCGATGCTTACTTGCGATCCGTCAGGTTGACGATATCGCGCTGCGGCTCACCGGTGTACAGCTGGCGTGGACGGCCAATCTTGTACGGGCTGGAGAGCATTTCTTTCCAGTGCGAGATCCAGCCGACAGTACGTGCCAGGGCAAAGATCACGGTGAACATGCTGGTCGGAATGCCGATCGCCTTGAGGATGATCCCCGAGTAGAAGTCGACGTTCGGATACAGCGAGCGCTCGATGAAGTACGGATCGGTCAGAGCGATCTCTTCAAGGCGCATGGCCAGTTGCAGTTGCGGGTCGTCCTTGATGCCCAGCTCGCGCAGGACTTCGTCGCAGGTCTGCTTCATCACGGTGGCGCGCGGGTCACGGTTCTTGTAGACGCGGTGACCGAAGCCCATCAACTTGAACGGATCGTTCTTGTCCTTGGCCTTGGCGATGAAAGTGTCGATGTTGGAAACATCGCCGATTTCATCGAGCATGGTCAGTACGGCTTCGTTGGCGCCGCCGTGTGCCGGGCCCCACAGCGCGGCGATGCCGGCTGCGATACAGGCGAACGGGTTGGCACCCGACGAACCGGCCAGACGTACGGTGGAGGTCGAAGCGTTCTGCTCGTGGTCGGCATGGAGGATGAAGATCCGGTCCATCGCCTTGGCCAGCACCGGGCTGATCGGTTTGATCTCGCACGGGGTGTTGAACATCATGTGCAGGAAGTTTTCCGCGTACGACAGGTCGTTGCGCGGGTACATCATCGGCTGGCCCATGGAGTACTTGTAAACCATCGCTGCCAGGGTCGGCATTTTCGCGACCAGGCGCACCGCGGAAATTTCGCGGTGTTGCGGGTTATTGATATCCAGGGAGTCGTGGTAGAACGCCGAGAGGGCGCCGACCACACCGCACATCACCGCCATCGGGTGAGCGTCGCGGCGGAAACCGTTGAAGAACGACTTCAGCTGCTCGTGAACCATGGTGTGGTTCTTGACGGTGCTGACGAACTGCGCCTTCTGCTCAGCATTCGGCAGTTCGCCGTTGAGCAGCAGGTAGCAGGTTTCGAGGTAGTCCGATTGCTCGGCGAGCTGCTCGATCGGGTAGCCGCGGTGCAGCAGGATGCCCTTGTCGCCGTCAATGTAGGTGATCTTCGACTCGCACGAGGCAGTCGCCATGAAACCTGGGTCGAAGGTGAAGTGACCAGAAGCCCCCAACCCGCGGACGTCGATTACATCGGGACCAACGGTGCCGGTTAAAATGGGCAGCTCGACGGGGGCTGCGCCCTCGATGACCAACTGCGCTTTTTTGTCAGCCATGTGGCCTCCTATTAATGCTTGAAATCATCAGACAGACCCCCCACGCAGGGCCCGCACCACTATAGAGGGATAAATTCAGATGTCAATTTGCCTAAAGGTGGGTTGAATCACCCCCTAAGGCCTGATTTTTCAAGAAATTGGCGCCCGTTTACGCCTTTTGTTCGCTAAAGGCAATGCGCTATTTGGGCTAGCCCATCACGTTGTCATAAGCAGCCTAACTGTCTATACTCGGCAGCCGACCGCCAAGGGCTTGCAAGCCCGATTGCTGGGGGTCGCCGTTCTCTGGGTGGTGGGTACCTGACCAGTACACTTACCAACAACTTTGCCCTGTTAGCTTGGGGCTCTTCAGTGTGAAAAAAGCCGTGAAAAGCCAACGACCTGTAAACCTAGACCTAAGGACCATCAAACTCCCCATTACCGGTATTACGTCATTCCTGCACCGTGTCTCCGGCATCATTCTCTTCCTGGGCTTGGCGATCATGCTTTACGCATTGAGCAAATCCCTGGGTTCGGAGGAAGGTTTCGGCGAGGTGAAGGCGTGCTTGACCAGTCCGCTGGCCAAGTTCGTGGCGTGGGGTCTCCTCTCTGCCCTGCTGTATCACCTGGTTGCCGGTGTGCGCCATTTGATCATGGACATGGGCGTCGGTGAGACACTGGAAGGCGGAAGACTGGGCTCGAAAATCATCATCGCTGTTTCCGTAGTGGTGATCGTGCTGGCAGGAGTTTGGATATGGTAACTAACGTCACGAACCTCTCGCGTTCGGGCCTCTATGACTGGATGGCGCAGCGCGTATCTGCGGTCGTTCTCGCGGCTTACTTCATCTTCCTGATCGGCTACCTCGTCGCCCACCCGGGTATCGAGTTTGCCCAGTGGCACGCTCTGTTCTCCAACAATGCGATGCGAATCTTCAGTCTGTTGGCCCTGGTGGCCCTTGGCGCTCACGCCTGGGTCGGCATGTGGACCATCGCCACTGACTACCTGACGCCAATGGCGCTGGGCAAGTCGGCGACTGCGATTCGTTTCCTGTTCCAGGCGGTATGCGGCGTTGCGATGTTCGCTTACTTCGTCTGGGGTGTGCAGATTCTCTGGGGTATCTGATTCATGGCTATGATTCCAACGATTTCATTCGACGCCATCATTGTTGGTGGTGGCGGTGCCGGCATGCGCGCTGCGCTGCAGCTGGCCCAGGGCGGTCACAAGACTGCCGTGATCACCAAGGTCTTCCCGACCCGCTCGCACACTGTATCCGCCCAAGGCGGCATCACCTGCGCAATCGCCTCGGCTGACCCGAACGACGATTGGCGCTGGCACATGTACGACACCGTCAAGGGGTCGGACTACATTGGTGACCAGGACGCTATCGAATACATGTGTCAGGAAGGCCCGGCTGCGGTGTTCGAGCTGGACCACATGGGTCTGCCGTTCTCGCGTACCGAAACTGGCCGTATCTACCAGCGTCCGTTCGGTGGCCAGTCCAAGGACTTCGGCAAGGGCGGTCAGGCGGCGCGCACCTGCGCAGCTTCCGACCGTACCGGTCACGCGCTGCTGCACACCCTGTACCAGGGTAACCTGAAAGCCGGCACCACCTTCCTCAACGAGTACTACGCAGTCGATCTGGTGAAAAACCAGGACGGCGCATTCGTTGGTGTGATCGCGATCTGCATCGAAACCGGCGAAACCCTGTACATCAAGGCCAAGGCCACTGTACTGGCGACTGGCGGTGCGGGCCGTATCTACGCGTCGACCACCAATGCCCTGATCAACACCGGTGACGGTATCGGCATGGCCCTGCGTGCAGGCGTTCCGGTACAAGACATCGAAATGTGGCAGTTCCACCCGACCGGCATCGCCGGCGCTGGTGTACTGGTCACCGAAGGTTGCCGCGGTGAAGGCGGTTACCTGATCAACAAGCACGGCGAGCGTTTCATGGAGCGCTATGCGCCTAACGCCAAGGACCTTGCCGGTCGTGACGTTGTGGCCCGCTCGATGGTCAAGGAAATCATCGCCGGTAACGGCTGTGGTCCGAATGGCGACCACGTGATGCTCAAGCTCGACCACCTCGGCGAAGAAGTGCTGCACAGCCGCCTGCCAGGCATCTGCGAGCTGTCCAAGACCTTCGCCCACGTCGACCCAGTGGTCGCGCCGGTGCCGGTCGTACCAACCTGCCACTACATGATGGGCGGCGTTGCCACCAACATTCATGGTCAGGCCATGACCCAGGACGCCGACGGCGTCGACCAGATCATCCCGGGCTTGTTCGCCGTGGGTGAAGTGGCTTGCGTATCGGTTCACGGCGCTAACCGCCTGGGCGGCAACTCGCTGCTCGACCTGGTGGTGTTCGGTCGTGCTGCTGGTCTGCACCTGGAAAAAGCGCTGTCCGACGGCATCACCTACACCGACGCCAGCGACACCGACATCGAAGTCGCCCTGAGCCGCTTGAACAAGCTCAATCAGCGCACTGATGGCGAAGACGTGGCTACCCTGCGTCGCGAGCTGCAAAGCTGCATGCAGAACTACTTCGGCGTGTTCCGCACCGGCGAATACATGCAGAAGGGAATCGAGCAGCTGGCTCAGCTGCGCGAGCGTATTGGCAACGTCAAGATCAACGACAAGTCCCAGGCCTTCAACACCGCGCGGATCGAAGCGCTGGAGCTGCAGAACCTGCTGGAAGTTGCCGAAGCTACTGCGATCGCCGCAGAAGTGCGTAAAGAGTCGCGCGGTGCTCACGCCCGTGAAGACTTCGAAGATCGTGACGACGAAAACTGGCTGTGCCACACCCTGTTCTTCCCAGGTGAGAAGCGGGTTGCCAAGCGCGCAGTCAACTTCGCACCGAAGACCGTACCGGCGTTTGAGCCAAAAATCCGGACTTACTAAGGGGTGGCCGCTATGTTGAAAGTCGAAGTATATCGCTACAACCCGGACACCGACTCGGCGCCGAAAACTCAGATTTTCGAAGTCGACACCGGTGGCAAGGACCTGATGGTGCTGGACGTGCTGGCACTGATCAAGGAGCAGGACGAAGGTTTCTCCTATCGTCGCTCCTGCCGTGAAGGCGTCTGTGGTTCCGACGGCATGAACATCAACGGCAAGAACGGTCTGGCGTGCATCACGCCGCTGTCTGCCGTAGTAAAAGGTAACAAATTGGTCGTGCGTCCGCTGCCGGGCCTGCCAGTTATCCGTGACCTGGTCGTCGATATGAGCATCTTCTACAAGCAGTACGAGAAGGTGAAGCCATTCCTGCAGAACGATTCGCCAGCTCCGGCTATCGAACGCCTGCAATCGCCAGAAGAGCGCGAGAAGCTGGACGGTCTGTACGAGTGCATCCTGTGCGCTTGCTGCTCGACTTCCTGCCCGTCGTTCTGGTGGAACCCGGACAAGTTCCTCGGTCCAGCTGCACTGCTGCAGGCCTATCGCTTCCTGGCCGACAGCCGCGACACGAAAACTCAGGAGCGCCTGGCGTCCCTGGATGACCCGTTCAGCGTATTCCGCTGCCGCGGGATCATGAACTGCGTAAACGTTTGCCCTAAAGGTCTGAATCCGACCAAGGCAATCGGTCACGTACGTAACATGCTGCTGCAAAGCGGCACCTGATACACAGCTGTAGCAAGTGCAAGACACTGAAGCGCGGGTGGTGAGCCCGCGCGGAGGTGAAACCCGGGCAGGGGTCGATAAGGCCCACGCCCATTACCTATGAAGATTTGAGACCAGCAGGGGCTTCCGGGCTGGTACCCGGAAAATCTGCAGGATCCTCGGTGGCGTGATTGGTCGCTGTTCTCGGGCTTTCTCATGCGTATTGAGGTACTTGCCGATTCGTCCCCGAACGAGGGTGACCAAGCATGCAAGAAAGCGTGATGCAGCGCATGTGGGAAAGCGCCCACCTTTCAGGTGGTAACGCTGCATATGTGGAAGAGCTCTACGAACTCTACCTGCACGACCCTAACGCTGTGCCAGAAGAGTGGCGCACCTACTTCCAGAAGTTGCCCGCCGACGGCAGCACCGCTACCGATGTATCGCACTCGACAATCCGCGACCATTTCGTACTGCTGGCAAAGAACCAGCGCCGCGCTCAACCGGTTTCCGCCGGGAGCGTGAGCAGTGAACACGAGAAGAAGCAGGTTGAAGTTCTGCGACTGATCCAGGCCTATCGTATGCGCGGCCATCAGGCTGCCAAGCTCGACCCGTTGGGGTTGTGGCAGCGCCCTGCGCCCGTAGACCTGTCGATCAATCACTACGGCTTGACCAATGCCGATCTTGATACGACCTTCCGTGCCGGCGACCTGTTCATCGGCAAAGAGGAAGCGAGCCTACGCGAAATTCACGATGCGCTGGAGAAGACATATTGTCGCACCATCGGCGCCGAGTTCACCCATATCGTCGATTCCGAGCAGCGTAGCTGGTTCCAGCAGCGTCTCGAAAGCGTGCGTGGGCGTCCGGAGTTTTCCGCTGATGTGCAGGCGCATCTGCTTGAGCGTGTCACCGCAGGTGAAGGCCTCGAGAAGTATCTGGGCACCAAGTATCCAGGTACCAAGCGCTTCGGTCTGGAAGGCGGCGAGAGCCTGATCCCGATGCTGGACGAAATGATCCAGCGCTCGGGCTCCTACGGCACCAAGGAAGTCGTGATCGGCATGGCCCACCGTGGCCGTCTGAACGTGCTGGTCAATACCTTCGGCAAGAACCCGCGCGAGCTGTTCGACGAGTTCGAAGGCAAGAAGATGAACGAGCTGGGCTCGGGTGACGTTAAATATCACCAGGGCTTCTCGTCGAACGTGATGACCCCGGGTGGTGAAGTTCACCTGGCCATGGCGTTCAACCCGTCCCACCTGGAAATCGTCTCGCCAGTGGTGGAGGGTTCGGTGCGCGCCCGTCAGGACCGTCGCAACGACAGCGTTGGCGACAAGGTACTGCCGATCTCGATTCACGGTGATGCTGCGTTCGCTGGCCAGGGTGTGGTACTGGAAACCTTCCAGATGTCGCAGACCCGCGGTTTCAAGACCGGCGGTACCGTGCACATCGTGATCAACAACCAGGTTGGTTTCACCATCAGCAACCCGCTCGACTCGCGTTCCACCGAGTACTGCACCGACGTCGCCAAGATGATTCAGGCGCCGATCCTGCACGTCAACGGTGATGATCCGGAAGCTGTGCTGTTCGTGACCCAGCTGGCCATCGATTACCGCATGCAGTTCAAGCGTGACGTGGTGGTTGACCTGGTCTGCTACCGTCGCCGCGGCCACAACGAAGCGGACGAGCCTAACGGCACCCAGCCACTGATGTATCAGCAGATCAGCAAGCAGCGCACCACCCGTGAGCTGTACGCCGAGTCGCTGATCCAGGCCGGTCGTGTCGATGCCGAGCGTGCTCAGGCCAAGATCGACGAGTACCGCAACGCACTGGACAACGGTCTGCATGTGGTCAAGAGCCTGGTCAAGGAGCCGAACCGCGAACTGTTCGTCGACTGGCGTCCATACCTGGGCCATGCCTGGACCGCGCGTCACGACACCCGTTTTGACCTCAAGACCTTGCAGGACCTGTCGGCCAAACTGCTGGAGATGCCGGAAGGCTTCGTCGTGCAGCGTCAGGTGTCGAAGATCTACGAAGACCGCCAGAAGATGCAGGCCGGTGGCTTGCCGATCAACTGGGGCTATGCCGAAACCATGGCGTACGCCACGTTGGCCTTCGAAGGTCACCCGATCCGCATGACCGGTCAGGATATCGGCCGCGGCACCTTCTCGCACCGCCATGCGGTGTTGCACAACCAGAAGGACGCCAGCACCTATATCCCGCTGCAGAACCTGTACCCGGGCCAGCCACGTTTCGACCTGTACGATTCGTTCCTGTCCGAGGAAGCAGTTCTGGCGTTCGAATACGGTTACTCGACCACTCAGCCAAACGCGCTGGTGATCTGGGAAGCCCAGTTCGGCGACTTCGCCAACGGTGCGCAAGTGGTCATCGACCAGTTCATCACCAGTGGCGAGCACAAGTGGGGCCGTCTGTGCGGTCTGACCATGCTGCTGCCGCACGGCTACGAAGGTCAGGGTCCTGAGCACTCCTCGGCGCGTCTGGAGCGTTACCTGCAGCTGTGCGCCGAGCACAACATCCAGGTGTGCGTACCGACCACCCCGGCACAGATCTACCACCTGCTGCGTCGCCAGGTGATCCGCCCGCTGCGCAAGCCGCTGGTAGTCCTGACGCCGAAGTCGCTGCTGCGCCACAAGCTGGCCGTGTCGACCTTGGAAGACCTGGCAGAAGGCTCGTTCCAGACCGTGATCCCGGAAATCGACACCCTCGATCCGGCCAAGGTCGAACGCTTGATCCTGTGCAGTGGCAAGGTCTACTACGACCTGCTGGAAAAACGCCGTGCCGAAGGCCGCGAAGATATCGCCATCGTGCGTATCGAGCAGCTGTATCCGTTCCCGGAAGACGACCTGGTCGAAATCCTGGCGCCGTACAGCAACCTCAAGGCCGCCGTCTGGTGCCAGGAAGAGCCAATGAACCAAGGCGCCTGGTACAGCAGCCAGCACCACATGCGCCGTATCCTGGGCCGCCACAACAAGGCACTGGTCCTGGAATACGCCGGCCGCGACGCTTCTGCCGCGCCAGCCTGTGGTTACGCATCGAAGCACGCTGAACAGCAGGAAAAACTGCTGCAAGACGCCTTCACTGTTTAATGCTTTCGCGCACCTGAAACCGAATTTAAGGAAACACTGCTAATGGCTATCGAGATCAAAGCCCCAACCTTCCCGGAATCGGTTGCCGACGGCACCGTTGCCACCTGGCACAAACAGCCGGGCGACGCCGTCAAGCGTGACGAGCTGATCGTTGACATCGAAACCGACAAAGTCGTCCTGGAAGTGCTCGCCACTGCCGACGGCGTACTCGGCCCGATCGTCAAGGGCGAGGGCGACACCGTCCTCTCCGACGAACTGCTGGGCTCGATCGTTGAAGGCGGCGCTGCTGCCGCTGCACCTGCTGCTGCCGCGCCTGCTGCTGGCGGCGCTGCCCCGGCCGCTGCTGCCGACGCTGGCGAAGACGACCCGATCGCTGCACCGGCCGCGCGCAAGCTGGCTGAAGAAAGTGGTATCGATCTGGCTACCGTCGCCGGCACTGGCAAAGGCGGTCGTATCACCAAGGAAGACGTGGTTGCCGCCGTTGCCAACAAGAAGTCCGCGCCTGCCGCGGCTCCTGCTGCCAAGCCAGCCGCTGCTGCTGCCGCTCCAGTACTGACCGCCACTGGCGACCGTACCGAGAAGCGTGTGCCGATGACCCGTCTGCGCGCCAAGATCGCCGAGCGTCTGGTCGAAGCCCAGTCGAACATGGCGATGCTGACCACCTTCAACGAAGTCGACATGACCGAAGTCATGGCTCTGCGTTCGAAGTACAAGGACCTGTTCGAGAAGTCCCACAACGGCGTACGCCTGGGCTTCATGTCGTTCTTCGTCAAGGCCGCTACCGAGGCGCTCAAGCGCTACCCGGCAGTCAACGCCTCGATCGACGGCACCGACATCGTCTACCACGGCTTTGCTGACGTCGGCGTTGCCGTCTCCAGCGACCGTGGCCTGGTGGTTCCAGTACTGCGCAACGCCGAGCAGATGAGCCTGGCGGAAATCGAGAACGGCATCGCCACCTTCGGCAAGAAGGCTCGTGACGGCAAGCTGGGCATCGAAGACATGACCGGCGGTACCTTCACCATCACCAACGGTGGTACATTCGGCTCGATGATGTCGACCCCGATCGTCAACCCGCCGCAGGCGGCTATTCTGGGCATGCACAACATCATCCAGCGTCCGATGGCGGTCAATGGCCAGGTTGCCATTCGCCCGATGATGTATCTGGCGCTGTCCTACGATCACCGTCTGATCGATGGCAAGGAAGCAGTAACCTTCCTGGTCACCATCAAGAACCTGCTGGAAGACCCGGCTCGTCTGCTGCTGGACATCTAACACGCAGCTGCAAGCGGCAACCGGCCGGCTCCCGTGCGAGCCCGTCGCTTGCCGCTTGAGGCTTGCAGCTTGTAGCTGAAAAGGAATCTTTTATGACCCAGAAATTCGACGTGGTAGTGATTGGTGCAGGCCCTGGTGGCTATGTTGCCGCGATCAAGGCCGCTCAGCTTGGCTTGAGCACCGCCTGCATCGAGAAGTACACCGACGCCGAAGGCAAACTGGCCTTGGGCGGTACCTGCCTGAACGTCGGTTGCATTCCTTCCAAGGCGCTGCTGGACAGCTCCTGGAAATACAAGGAAGCCAAAGAGAGCTTCAACGTTCACGGTATCTCCACTGGCGAAGTGAAGATGGACGTTGCTGCCATGGTTGGCCGCAAGGCTGGCATCGTGAAGAACCTGACCAGCGGTGTTGCCACCCTGTTCAAGGCCAACGGCGTTACTTCGATCCAGGGCCACGGCAAACTGCTGGCTGGCAAGAAAGTCGAAGTCACCAAGGCTGACGGCACTACCGAAATCATCGAAGCCGAAAACGTGATCCTGGCCTCCGGCTCGCGTCCGATCGACATTCCGCCGGCTCCGGTCGACCAGAACGTCATCGTCGACTCCACCGGTGCCCTGGAATTCCAGACCGTTCCGCAGCGTCTGGGCGTGATCGGCGCTGGCGTGATCGGCCTGGAACTGGGTTCGGTATGGTCGCGTCTGGGTGCTCAGGTAACTGTCCTGGAAGCTCTGGATACCTTCCTCATGGCTGCCGATACTGCAGTTGCCAAGGAAGCCCAGAAGACCCTGACCAAGCAAGGCCTGGACATCAAGCTGGGCGCTCGCGTGACCGGCTCGCAAGTCAACGGCAACGAAGTCGAAGTGACTTACACCGATGCCAACGGCGAGCAGAAGATCACCTTCGACAAGCTGATCGTTGCGGTCGGCCGTCGTCCAGTGACCACCGAACTGCTGTCTGCCGACAGCGGCGTCGACATCGACGAGCGCGGCTACATCTTCGTCGATGACTACTGCGCAACCAGCGTGCCGGGCGTGTACGCCATCGGTGACGTGGTGCGTGGCATGATGCTGGCGCACAAGGCCTCGGAAGAGGGCATCATGGTTGTCGAGCGCATCAAGGGCCACAAGGCTCAGATGAACTACGACCTGATCCCATCGGTGATCTACACCCACCCGGAAATCGCTTGGGTCGGCAAGACCGAACAAGCCTTGAAGGCTGAAGGCGTAGAGGTTAACGTGGGCACCTTCCCGTTCGCGGCCAGCGGCCGTGCGATGGCTGCCAACGACACCGGTGGTTTCGTCAAGGTCATCGCCGATGCCAAGACCGACCGCGTTCTGGGTGTGCACGTGATTGGCCCATCGGCTGCCGAACTGGTTCAGCAGGGCGCAATCGCAATGGAATTCGGCACCAGCGCCGAAGACATCGGCATGATGGTGTTCAGCCATCCGACCCTGTCCGAAGCGCTGCATGAAGCCGCTCTGGCTGTGAATGGCGGTGCCATTCACGTCGCCAACCGCAAGAAGCGTTAATTATAAGAAACCACGGCGGGTCGCCCGTCGTGAGTCCTGCGTGCATGACTCACCGCGGAACGTCCGCCGGACCGGACCTTCGGGACCACCCGAAGGTTTAACGGTCACAGGTGGTGCGGCGCCATTGTTGGCGCAGCGCCGAAGCGCAGTACCTAACGAAGACGGTATAAAGCATGAATCTTCACGAGTATCAGGGTAAGCAGCTGTTCGCTGAATACGGCCTGCCAGTTTCCAAGGGTTTCGCAGTCGACACCCCTGAAGCAGCAGCAGAAGCCTGCGACAAGATCGGCGGTTCCGAGTGGGTTGTAAAAGCCCAGGTTCACGCAGGTGGTCGCGGTAAAGCGGGCGGCGTCAAGCTGGTTCGCAGCAAAGAAGACGCCAAGGCGTTCGCTGCACAGTGGTTGGGCAAGCGTCTGGTGACTTACCAGACTGACGCCAACGGTCAGCCAGTGACCAAGATCCTGGTCGAGTCCTGCACTGACATCGCCAAAGAGCTGTATCTGGGCGCTGTAGTCGATCGTTCGAGCCGTCGTATCGTGTTCATGGCTTCCACCGAAGGTGGCGTGGATATCGAGAAAGTCGCTCACGAAACTCCTGAGAAGATCATCAAGGCTACTATCGATCCACTGGTTGGCGCTCAGCCATTCCAGGGTCGTGAACTGGCGTTCCAGCTGGGTCTGGAAGGCAAGCAAGTTGCACAGTTCGCCAAGATTTTCGTAGGCCTGGCCAAGCTGTTCAAAGAACACGACCTGGCCCTGCTGGAAGTCAACCCGCTGGTCATCAAGGCCGACGGCGACCTGCATTGCCTCGATGCCAAAATCAACATCGATGCCAACGCAATGTACCGTCAGCCTAAGCTGAAGACCTTCCACGACCCGTCCCAGGACGATCCTCGTGAAGCCCACGCTGCCAGCTTCGAGCTGAACTACGTAGCGCTGGAAGGCAACATCGGTTGCATGGTCAACGGTGCTGGCCTGGCCATGGGTACCATGGACATCGTCAACCTGCACGGCGGCAAGCCAGCCAACTTCCTCGACGTAGGTGGTGGTGCTACCAAAGAGCGCGTGACCGAAGCTTTCAAGATCATCCTGTCCGACAGCAATGTCGCGGCCGTACTGGTCAACATCTTCGGCGGCATCGTTCGCTGCGACATGATTGCCGAAGGCATCATCGGCGCTGTGAAAGAAGTCGGCGTCAAGGTACCGGTTGTCGTCCGTCTGGAAGGCAACAATGCCGAACTCGGCGCTAAAGTACTGGCAGAAAGCGGTTTGAACATCATTGCTGCAACCAGCCTGACCGACGCTGCTCAACAAGTTGTCAAAGCTGCGGAGGGCAAGTAATGAGCGTCCTGATCAATAAAGACACCAAAGTCATCTGCCAGGGCTTCACCGGCTCGCAGGGCACTTTCCACTCCGAGCAAGCCATCGCCTACGGCACCAAGATGGTTGGCGGCGTGACTCCGGGCAAGGGCGGCACCACTCACCTGGGCCTGCCAGTGTTCAACACTGTGAAAGAAGCTGTAGAAGCTACCGGCGCTGACGCTTCGGTCATCTACGTTCCAGCTCCTTTCTGCAAGGACTCGATCCTTGAAGCAGCCCTGGGCGGCATCAAGCTGATCGTCTGCATCACCGAAGGCATTCCTACCCTGGACATGCTGGATGCCAAGGTCAAGTGCGACGAACTGGGTGTTACCCTGATCGGCCCTAACTGCCCAGGCGTGATCACTCCGGGCGAGTGCAAGATCGGCATCATGCCAGGTCACATCCACTTGCCAGGCAAGGTCGGTATCGTGTCGCGTTCCGGCACCCTGACCTACGAAGCTGTCAAGCAGACCACCGACGCCGGCTTCGGCCAGTCGACCTGCGTCGGCATCGGCGGTGACCCGATCCCAGGCTCGAACTTCATCGACATCCTGAAGCTGTTCCAGGAAGACCCGCAGACCGAAGCGATCGTCATGATCGGCGAGATCGGCGGTTCGGCTGAAGAAGAAGCCGCTGCCTACATCAAAGCCAACGTGACCAAGCCGGTCGTTTCCTACATCGCTGGTGTTACCGCTCCTGCGGGCAAGCGTATGGGTCACGCTGGTGCAATCATCTCTGGCGGCAAAGGCACTGCAGACGAGAAGTTTGCAGCGCTGCAGGACGCAGGTGTTAAAACCGTGCGTTCGCTGGCCGACATCGGCAAGGCCCTGGCCGAGCTGACTGGCTGGGAAGCCAAGAAGTAATACGCTAGACCCCCCACGCGCACAGAGGCCACCTTCGGGTGGCCTTTGTCGTTTCAGCAGTACCGCAAGTCAGCTCACTGGGGCTGTCGTTCATAACCGCGACAGCCAATTGCATTGGCGAGACACCTCGTCAGCCAGCCGTGCAGTCGGGGTGCAACTTGGTTACACTGTCGCCCACTTTCGTGTCGGCGCCCCAAAAGGGTGCGGGTATGTCAAAAAGGTCTGTCCCACCCGGACGGTCCCATATTTCCCTCATCCAAGGGGAAATCCCTCTCTAAATCCCGATTTCAGTAGTGTGGTATTTCCTTAAATGAAAGTTCTCAAAGGCCAGGATATTCTGGCGCTTGGCTTTATGACGTTTGCGCTGTTCGTCGGCGCCGGCAACATCATCTTCCCGCCGATCGTTGGCTTGCAGTCAGGCCCGCACGTGTGGATGGCAGCCTTGGGCTTCCTCGTCACTGCGGTAGGCCTGCCGGTCATCACCGTGGTTGCCCTGGCCAAGGTCGGCGGCGGCATGGACGCGTTGAGCAGCCCGATCGGCAAGTTCTTCGGTGGCCTGCTGGCGGCGGTCTGCTACCTGTCGGTCGGCCCGCTGTTCGCTACCCCACGTACGGCGACGGTGTCGTTCGAAGTGGGCGTAGCGCCGTTGACCGGTGAAAGCCCGCTGGCGTTGTTCATCTACAGCCTGGTCTACTTCATCATCGTGCTGGCAGTGTCCATGTACCCCGGCAAGCTGCTCGATACCGTGGGCCGCTTCCTTGCACCGCTGAAGATCCTCGCCCTGGCGGCCCTGGGTATCGCTGCGTTTGCGCTGCCTGCCGGGACCATCGGCGAAGCACAGCCGGCTTACGTTGCCGCGCCGTTCTCGCAGGGTTTCATCAATGGCTACCTGACCATGGACACCCTCGGGGCGCTGGTCTTCGGTATCGTCATCGTCAACGCGATCCGCTCGCGTGGCGTAGAGTCGCCAAAGCTGATCACCCGCTATGCAGTCATCGCTGGCCTGATCGCCGGGTTAGGGCTGGCACTGGTGTACATCAGCCTGTTCCGCCTCGGTGCCGGCAGCCATGACATCGCCGCTGACGCTACCAACGGCGCGGCCGTGCTGCATGCCTACGTGCAACACACCTTTGGCTCGCTTGGTAGCGGCTTCTTGGCGGTTTTGATCGCGTTGGCCTGCCTGGTGACTGCGGTTGGCCTGACCTGCGCCTGTGCCGAGTACTTCAGCCAGATTCTGCCGCTGTCGTACCGCACGCTGGTGGTGATCCTGGCCGGTTTCTCGCTGGTGGTTTCCAACCTTGGCCTGACCAAGCTGATCATGTTCTCGATCCCGTTGCTGACGGCAATCTATCCACCATGCATCGTGCTGGTGGCGCTGAGCTTCTGCAAAGGGATCTGGAACTCGCCGGTGCGTATCATGGGTCCGGTGATGGCGGTGTCGTTGTTGTTCGGCATGGTCGACGCGATCAAAGGCACTTCGCTCGCGCACATCCTGCCGGATGCCGTAGCGCATCTGCCGCTGAGCGAACAAGGCCTGGCGTGGTTGGTACCTTCGGCGCTGACCCTCGGCGCGGCGATGCTTTGCGACTGGATGCTGGGCAAGCCGCGCGAGGTCCTGGCGTGAGGCACTGACAGCTTCTGGCGAGCGCTGGCCACAAGCCGCTTGGGCGTTTGCTGCAGCTGAATGACAAAACCCCGTGTCCGTCAGGATCCGGGGTTTTTTTATGCGTGGCTTACAATGTGCAACTAGGAGCGTTCCAGAATCTGCGGGCCAGGGCCTGCTTCACCGAGTACATCACCTGGGTTGCGCAACGGGCAGTCATCCAGCGATAGACACCCGCAACCTATGCAACTGTCCAGTTCGTTCCGCAATCTCGTCAGCCGTTCAATGCGCTCATCGAGGTTGGCCTTCCACTGCGACGACATCACCTTCCACTGCGCCGCGGTGAGTTTGCTGCCGACCGGGTACTGGCTGAACGCTGCGCGGATGGAGTCAAGGGAAATCCCGGTGCGCTGTGCCACTTTGATGATGGCGATATAGCGCAACATGATTGCCGAGTAGCGGCGCTGATTACCTTCGCTGCGCGTGCTCGTGATCAACCCTTTGGACTCATAGAAGTGCAGGGTAGAGACCGCTACGCCGCTGCGCCTGGCCACCTCGCCGACGCTCAATGTCCGGTAGGGGCTAATCGATTCCAGTTCTTTGTCCATGGTGCTTGACCTCAAGATAACTTGAGGTATTAGAGTGCCTCGCGCTGCATTTGGCAAATCTGCGTGCGCGCCGTGGGATCGGCGCGTGCTCCCGTGCGGGCTGGCTGCAATGGCAGCCGTCTGCAGCGGCAACGGGCAATAGCACTACTACGGATAAAGGCACTTCTATGAGTTTGGATAGTTCTGTGTGGCTGTTTCAGTCGCTGTACGCAGTCGGCCTGGCCATTTGGCTGACGATCGCTGTGATCGATAACCTGCGCGGGTTTCGTGAGTTGGTCCACGCGGTGGGGGTGACGATGTCGATGACGTCGCTGCAACAACCACCCGCTATCCATTCGATCCTGTCGGAGCGTGCGCTGACCTCCGTGCGCTGGCATCGCCTGGCCGTGTCCGTGCTGCTGGTGCTGAAGTGCGTTGCTTTGCTTGCGTGCTGGATCGGGTGTTACCTGTTGCTTATCGGCGGCGGCCTGGAGCAAGCCCGTCCTTGGCTCAACGTTGCCCTGAGCGCTTTCACTGGCTGCCTGTTGGCCATGCATCTGGGCGGCCTTTGGTTCGCTTACTGGATTCGCGAAGACGACCTGCAACGCGGTCACCTGGAGTTACTGATCTGGACGTTGGGCAGCTTTTTCCTGTTCAACGGCCGCTGGGCATGAACCGAACCAAGTCCGAGACCAAGAGCCTCTTCGCCATGCATACAAAAACGACCCGTGCCCTCGCCATCGCAGCGTGTGCCCTCATCCTGTGCGCTGCGCTCTACGCAGCGGGTAATTTCAAAGACACTGCAGACACAGCTGGAGTGACTGCATTGACCAAGGTCGCGCTCGCTACCGTCGAGCACGGCAACGCTTCGAGTAGCATCTCCGCAATCGCCGGGCTGGAAGCCGCTCGCCAGGTGCAGGTGCCGGCGGAGGTCGGTGGTCGGGTGACCATGATCTCGTTCACCTCGGGGCAGGCGGTTGCCGCGGGTCAGTTACTGCTGCAACTCAATGACGCACCCGAGCAAGCCGAGCGCATACGCCTTCAGGCACAGCTGCGTAATGCGCAGACAGCGCTCGCACGCACCCGCAGCCTGGTCGCGCAAAACGCCGCGACCCAGGAGCAGCTCGACGACGCACGCGCGGCACATGACATGGCCCTCGGCGCGCTACGGCAGAATGAGGCGTTGATCGCACAAAAGGCTATTCGTGCGCCATTCTCCGGGGTGGTTGGCATCCGCCGTGTGCATGAAGGCCAGTACCTGAACGCTGGTGATGCAATTGTCAGCCTGGTCGACGCGCGCACGCTTCACGCCAACTTCTCGCTCGCCGAGCAAAGCAGCCCAGGCCTCTACGTCGGGCAGCCGGTCGAGCTACTGGTCGATGCTTATCCTGGTCGCAGTTTCCAGGCAAAGGTAAGCGCGATTGATCCGTTGATCGACCGCTCGCGTACGGTCCAGGTGCAAGCCACGCTGACCAACCCCGACAGCCTGCTCAAGGCCGGTATGTACGCGAGCATCCAGGTGGCGCTCGCCGAGAAGCAGCCGGTGCTCACCATTCCGGAAACGGCGGTGACTTACACAGCCTATGGCGACACGGTATTCGTGGCGGAACGCAACGACCAGCAGATGCTGGTGGTCAAGCGTGTCGCCGTCGAGGCCGGCGAGCGGCGCGATGGTCGCGTGGAGATCGACAAGGGCCTGCGCGAAGGAGATCGGGTGGTCACCTCCGGGCAGCTCAAGCTCAGCGATGGCATGGCCGTCGAGGAGGTCACGCATGACACCTTGGCCGCACCAGATCCGCTTGCCAGCGATATCGCACAGGTGTCGCCATGAAATTTACCGATGTTTTCGTGCGCCGCCCGGTGCTCGCCTTGGTGGTCAGCACGCTGATTCTGCTGCTGGGCTTGCTCGCAGTGGGCAAGCTGCCGATCCGCCAATACCCCATGCTGGAAAGCTCGACCATCACGGTCATGACCGAGTATCCGGGAGCATCGTCGGAGCTGATGCAAGGCTTCGTTACCCAGCCGATTGCGCAAGCGGTGTCGTCCGTCGAGGGCATTGACTATCTATCGTCCTCCTCGGTGCAGGGGCGCAGCCTGGTCACCCTCAGGATGGAGCTCAACCGCGACTCGACCCAGGCGCTGACCGAGGTCATGGCCAAGGTCAATCAGGTTCGCTACAAGCTGCCGGCGCAGGCCTATGACCCGGTGATCGAACGCTCGTCCGGCGACTCCACCGCCGTCGCTTATGTTGGTTTTTCCAGCGCAACGCTCGCTACGCCAGCGATGACCGACTACCTGGCGCGGGTGGTGGAGCCGATGTTCTCCACCATCGAAGGGGTTGCCAAGGTCGAGGTATTCGGCGGGCAACGGCTCGCGATGCGGTTGTGGCTGGACGCCGACCGCTTGGCTGCACGTGGGTTGACCGCTGCCGATGTCGCGCAGGCTGTGCGGCGCAACAACTTTCAGGCCGCACCCGGCAAGGTCAAGGGCCAGTACGTGGTGTCGAGCGTGCGGGTCAATACCGATCTTGCCAGCGTCGCCGAATTTCGCGAGCTGGTAATTCACAACGACGGCAACCGCCTGGTGAAGTTGAAGGACGTCGGCACGGTCGAGCTGGGAGCAGCAGCGTCGGAAACCAGCGGCTTGATGGATGGCACGCCCGCGGTACACCTGGGGCTGTTTCCGACCCCGGCTGGCAACCCGCTGGTGATCGTCGCAGGGATCAGGGAGCTGCTGCCGCAGATCCGCCAGACCCTGCCGCCTGGCGTGCAGGTCGAACTGGCCTTCGAGACTTCGCGGTTCATTGAGGCGTCGATCGATGAGGTCATGCATACCTTGCTCGAAGCCTTGCTCGTGGTCGTGGTGGTGATCTATCTGTGCCTTGGCTCGTTGCGCACCGTGTTGATCCCGGTGGCGACCATTCCGCTGTCGATGCTGGGCGCCGCAGGTTTGATGCTGGCTTTCGGCTTCAGCATCAACTTGCTGACGCTGCTGGCCATGGTGCTGGCCATCGGGCTGGTGGTGGACGATGCCATCGTGGTGGTCGAAAACGTCCATCGGCACATCGCGGCGGGCAAGTCACCGGTCGCCGCTGCGTTGATCGGCGCGCGTGAGGTGGCCGGGCCGGTGATCGCCATGACCATTACCCTCGCGGCGGTGTATGCGCCGATTGGGCTGATGGCCGGCCTGACGGGCGCATTGTTCAAGGAGTTTGCTTTGACCCTGGCCGGCGCGGTGGTGGTGTCGGGCGTGGTTGCCCTGACCCTGTCGCCGGTCATGAGCTCGTTGCTGTTGCCAGCCAGACAGCAGGAAGGGCGCATGGCGCATGCCGCCGAGCAGTTCTTTGCTGGTTTGACGCGACACTATGGCCAGCTGTTGAGTATTTCGCTGAGCCACCGCTGGGCCACTGCCGGGTTCGCCCTGCTGGTGTGCGTGAGCCTGCCGCTGCTGTATCAGTTGCCGCAGCGCGAGCTGGCACCCGCTGAGGATCAGGCCAACGTGCTGACTGCGATCAAGGCGCCGCAGCATGCAAATCTGGACTATGTGGAACGTTTTGCCCATAAACTCGATGCCGTCTACGCAAGCATCCCGGAGACCGTCAGCACCTGGATCATCAACGGCAGCGACGGCGTGGCCTCCAGCATCGGTGGCATCAACCTGTCGACCTGGGGCGAGCGCGAGCGATCAGCCGCGCAGATCCAGGCGCAACTGCAGGGCGCCGTCAATGAAGTCGAAGGCACCAGTATCTTTGCCTTCCAGTTAGCGGCGTTGCCCGGTTCTACCGGCGGCCTGCCGGTGCAGATGGTGCTGCGCAGTCCACAGGGCCATGCGCTGCTTTACCAGACAATGGAGGAGATCAAACAGCGCGCACGAGACAGCGGCCTGTTTGCCGTGGTCGACAGTGACCTCGATTACAACAGTCCGGTGGTGCAGGTGCGCATTGATCGCGCCAAGGCCAACAGCCTTGGTATAAGCATGCAGGACATCGGTGAATCGCTGGCGGTACTGGTCGGTGAGAACTACGTCAACCGTTTCGGCCTGGAGGGCCGCTCCTATGATGTAATTCCGCAGAGCGTGGGCAATCAGCGCCTTACTCCGCAGGGGTTGGCGCGCCAGTTCGTGCGCACACAGGATCACACGCTGGTGCCGCTGTCGACCGTTGTGCAGGTAGCGATGCAGGTAGAGCCCAACAAGTTGACGCAGTTCAACCAGCAAAATGCCGCTACCTTGCAGGCCATCCCTGCGGCGGGTGTATCACTTGGCGAGGCCGTGGCCTTTCTCGAGGGGGTGGCGAGTAGCCTGCCGGCCGGCTTCAGCCATGACTGGCAATCCGATGCCCGCCAGTACGTGCATGAAGGCAGCGCGCTGGTGTTCGCGTTCCTCGCGGCGCTGGTGATCATTTACCTGGTGCTGGCCGCACAGTACGAAAGCCTGATCGACCCGTTGATCATCCTGATCACCGTGCCGCTATCGCTTTGCGGCGCATTGCTGCCGTTGGCGCTGGGCTTTGCCACCTTGAACATCTATACCCAAATCGGCCTGGTGACCCTGATTGGTCTGATCAGCAAGCACGGCATCCTCATGGTCGAGTTCGCCAATGAGCTGCAGGCGCATGAAGGGCTGAACCGGCACACGGCCATTCTGCGTGCGGCACAGATTCGCCTGCGGCCGGTGCTGATGACCACTGCGGCAATGGTGGTGGGGCTGGTGCCGTTGTTGTTCGCCAGTGGTGCGGGTGCTAATAGCCGCTTCGGGTTGGGTGTGGTGATCGTGTCGGGGATGCTGGTCGGTACGCTCTTCACCTTGTTCGTGTTGCCCACGGTGTACACGCTGCTGGCCCGCAACCACTCGGCCAGCGCCACGACCCTTCGCGCACGACAACTTGCCGAAGTCGATACTTGTGAGGGCGCAGCGGAGCAGGGGAGCGCATCATGAAAAAACTGTACCCATGGGTCTTGATGGCCAGTGTCAGCGCGGTGCTCGGCTGCGCGGTAGGACCGCAATACGTTCAACCTGTCACGCCGCCGATTGCAGTGCAGAGCAAGCAGGCGAGCCAGTTCAATGCGGCGCTGAGTCAGGCGCCGTGGTGGACGTTCTTCGATGAACAGCGGCTTACTCAGCTTATCTCCACGGCACTGACGCACAACCATGACATTCGCCAGGCCCAGGCCAACCTGCAGGCTTCTCGCGCGGTGTCCGATGAACGCCGCCTGGATCGACTGCCCACCGTCACCGCGCAAGCTGGCTATCTGCGCAGCATCGCGCAACAAGCCGACGCTGACGGTAAGGTCGAACGCAGGCTGAGCGAAAGCTGGCGGACAGGTTTCGATGCTCAGTGGGAGATCGATTTGTTCGGGCGTCTGAACCGCCTGAGCCAGTCGGCACAAGCTCGTTCGCAGGCAATGCAGGCAGAATTGGACTTGATCCAACTGACCATTGCCGCCGAAGTTGCGCGTGCCTATTACGAGGGCCAAGGCGCGCAGCACAGACTGCAACTGGCTCGAGCGCAGGCACAGAGCTGGCAAGAAACGCTGCAGTTGGTCCAGGCCCGCGTAATGTCGGGCAGCGGCTCCCCGGAGGATCTGGAGAACGCCCGCGCCAACCTGTTGCGCAGCGAGGCCGCCATTCCGCCGCTGGCAGTAATGCTTGAGCAAATGCGCTTACGGCTCGATGTGCTGACGGGTTATCGGCCAGGCCACCATTCAGTCAACTTCGACGCGCCATCACCGCCACCTCTGGTCAGGCAATTACCGCTGGGCGACGTTGATCGCCTGATCCGCGCCAGGCCCGACGTGGTGCGTGCCGAGCGCTTGCTGGCAGCGAGCACTGAAGACGTCGGCGCTGCGACTGCCGAACTGTACCCGCGTGTGGACCTGGGTGGCTTCATCGGGTTCATCGCCCTGGGCGGCAACACCATCGGCAGCGCATCACGCGCATTCGAGGTTGCGCCTGGCGTCAGCTGGCCTGCACTGCGCCTGGGCAGCGCGCGTGCGCGCTTGCGCGGGGCGCAGGCGCTATCGGAGGGCGCCCTGGCAGGCTACGAGCAGTCCTTGCTGCAGGCTCAGGAGGAGGTTGAGCACGCTGTTACCCAGCTCACCCAGCAACAAACGCGTGTGGCCAGGATGCTGCAATCGGCCACTCATGGCCAGGCAGCACTCGACATCGCGATGGCGCGCTATCGCGCGGGCTCGGGCAGCTACTTGGCAGTGCTGGAAAATCAACGCGCCCTGTTCGAGATCCAGCAGGAGCTTGCCCAGGCGGAGACAGCCTCGTATGTCCACGTTATCGCCCTTTACAAGGCACTGGGTTGGGGTGCAGCAGGCCCTGGTCATGCGCCGCAGGCGCTCACTGCAGGTGCAGGCGTGTGAGCCGAAGCGTGGCGACCTGGGTGGTTGGTGAGGGGGCGCAGCTTTTGTAGTTCAACGCGTGTCTTTTGCCACATTCGGGCGTCGAAACCGATATCCTTTTGTGCACCTGAACGGTCGAGAACCTGCATGAGCTTTATCCAAAGCAACCTGAGCAACCTGTTGGCAGTCTGCTGGTTTGCCCTGTGCTGGGGTGGTTACACCCGCTACGCAATCTGGAAGGGCCGCGATACGGCCTGCCTGGCCAGCGTTCTGCACCTCTATCGGGAAGACTGGATGCGGCGCATGCTGCTGCGCGACAACCGCATTGCCGATGCCAGTGTGATCGGCAACCTTGAGCGCAATGCATCGTTCTTCGCTTCCAGCACGTTGATCATCCTTGCCGGTATCCTCACGGTGCTGGGGGCGTCGGACCGCGCCGTATCGCTGCTGGCCGACCTGCCGTATGTGCAGGTGGCTTCGCAGGGCATGTCGGAAGTGAAGCTGTTGGGCCTGGCGGCGGTGTTCGTCTACGCCTTCTTCACCTTCAGCTGGTGCATGCGCCAGTACAACTTTGCAGCGGTGCTGGTGGGCTCGGCGCCGATGATCGGCGAGCGCCTGGTCAACGAGCTTGAGCGCAAGGCATTTGCCGCGCGGGCAGCACGGGTGCTGTCACTTGCGGCCAACCAGTTCAACTTGGGCTTGCGCGCCTATTACTTCGGCATGGCCATGTTGACCTGGTTCATCAACCCGTGGCTGTTCATGGTCGTCAGCCTGGGCGTAGTGCTGATTCTTTATCGCCGCGAGTTCCACTCCGATGTATTGGAAGTGATGGTGTTCACGCCGACTGAAAGTGTCCCTGCTGACGCGCCGAAAGAGCCGACCGCGGTGTTGACTGAAACGGTTAATCGTTAAACTTCAGGCATAAAAAAACCCGACAATGTCGGGTTTTTTAATGTGCTGCGATTACGGCTTGACTGGTGCAGTCGGGGCCGGCTCGCCTTTGTCAGCAGCTTCTTCGGCTGCTTTTTGCTGCGCTTCAGCCTGGTCTTTGGCAGCTTCGGCGTTTTCCTTGGCAGCTTCATTCATCTTATCCTGAGCTTCGCCCGCTTTTTCCTGGGCTTGCTCAGCGTGTTCCTGTGCATCTTGAGCCTTGTTTTCGCTTGCCTTGTCGCAAGCAGCCAGGCCCATGGCAGCAGCCAGCATCAGAGCAAAAGCAAAAGGTTTACGCATGGGGTGTCTCTCCTTGGGTGGAATAACTTACTTGAACCTTCGAGTTCAAGTGCGCGAAATTAGTTCCACAGAGATTACAGATATATAAGTGCGCGTCCACTCTGGAATTTTCAACGCGCTTGTGCTGTCACGCCAACGAGGGCTTACCGGTGATCGATTCATCTCTGACGGCCATGGCTGAACGCTTTCTGTCGGCACTCCGGCATTGCCAGTTATTGAACATGCGCGTGCATCAAGCTGATGCTGGCGGCATGACCCTGGTGCTACCTTGGTCGCCGCTGCTGGTTGGCAATCCACAGACCGGTGCAGTCCATGGCGGCGCGCTGACCACGTTGATGGACACCACCTGCGGCATGGCCACTTTGTGTTCTTTGGCGCAGTTCGAAGTGTGCCCGACCCTGGATCTGCGCATCGACTATATGCACCCCGCCGAGGCCGGCAAGGATATCTACGGCCACGCGCATTGTTATCGTGTCACCCGCGATGTGATTTTCACCCGTGGCATGGCCTATCAGGATGACCCCGAGCAGCCTATCTGCCAGGTGGTGGGGACTTTCATGCGCCTGGGTCAGCAGGCCAGGGGTGGTATCCGCTTTGCTGGCAAGCTTGATGGAGGGCAGGGCTGATGATTCCGGCAGACGTTCGCCAGCGCCTCAATCAGGCCCACGCTGTGGGTGATTACGCACCACTGCTGTCATTGATTCCTTATGCAGGGCTCATCGGTATCGAGTGCGAGCGCCAGGGCGAGCAGCTGTTGTTCCGCTTGCCAGCCAGTGCCGACAATGTCGGCAATCCGCTGTTGCCGGCCATTCATGGTGGTGTCATCGCAGGTTTCATGGAGCTCTCGGCAGCGCTCTACCTGCTGGTCTATAGCGAAAGCGCGAGCATTCCGAAAATCATCGATTTCTCCATCGACTACCTGCGTGCCGGCTATCTGCGCGACACCTACGCCAGCTGCCAGCTCTGGCGTCAGGGGCGGCGGGTGACCAATGTCGCGATCAGTGCCTGGCAGGACGATCGCAACCTGCCGATCGCCATGGCCCGTGCTCATTTCAAGATCGAACCGGAAAAGCCCTTGAAATAGTCCGCCATGCCCCCATCTGTTGGACATCCCGCCGTAAACGCCGGCCACCGCGGCCTGCCAGGCGACCATTGCCATCAGATCGGAGTTTTGAAGACCATGAGTGTGGAGACACAAAAAGAAACCCTGGGCTTCCAGACCGAGGTAAAGCAACTGCTGCACCTCATGATCCACTCGCTGTACTCGAACAAGGAAATTTTCCTTCGCGAGCTGATTTCCAACGCCTCCGACGCCGCTGACAAGCTGCGTTTTGAAGCCCTGGCCAAGCCAGAGCTGCTCGAGGGCGACGCCGACCTGAAAATCCGCGTCAGCTTCGATGCCGAGGCCGGCACCGTGACCCTGGAAGACAACGGCATCGGCATGAGCCGTGAAGATGTCATTGCGCACCTGGGCACCATTGCCAAGTCGGGCACTGCCGATTTCATGAAAAACCTCAGCGGCGACCAGAAAAAGGATTCGCACCTGATCGGTCAGTTCGGCGTGGGCTTCTATTCGGCGTTCATCGTCGCCGACCAGGTCGACGTCTACAGCCGTCGTGCTGGTCAGCCAGCTGCTGAAGGCGTGCACTGGTCGTCGAAAGGCGAGGGCGAGTTCGAAGTTGCCACCATCGACAAGCCACAACGCGGCACGCGCATCGTTCTGCACCTGAAGAAGGAAGAACAGGAGTTTGCTGACGGCTGGCGCCTGCGCAACGTCGTGAAGAAGTACTCCGACCACATTGCCCTGCCAATCCAGCTGCCTAAAGAGCAGGCCGAAGCCGCTGAAGGCGAAGCCGCACCGGCGCAGGAATGGGAAACCGTCAACCGCGCCAGCGCCCTGTGGACCCGTCCGCGTACCGAGGTCAAGGACGAGGAATACCAGGAGTTCTACAAGCACATCGGCCATGACTTCGAAAACCCGCTGGCCTGGAGCCACAACAAGGTCGAAGGCAAGCTCGAATACAACTCGCTGCTGTACGTCCCGGCCCGCGCGCCGTTCGACCTGTACCAGCGCGAAGCGCCGCGTGGCCTGAAGCTGTACGTGCAGCGTGTGTTCATCATGGACCAGGCCGAGTCGTTCCTGCC
Organism: Pseudomonas sp. EZ-C24; assembly: GCF_014525325.1. NCBI lineage: Bacteria > Pseudomonadati > Pseudomonadota > Gammaproteobacteria > Pseudomonadales > Pseudomonadaceae > Pseudomonas > Pseudomonas sp. EZ-C24. The sequence continues at coordinate 254,283 of NZ_JACDIU010000012.1, forward strand.
GTTGTACCTGCGTTTCATCAAGGGCGTGGTTGACTCCAATGACCTGTCGCTGAACGTTTCGCGCGAGATCCTGCAGAAAGACCCGATCATCGACTCGATGAAAACCGCGCTGACCAAGCGTGTGCTGGACATGCTCGAGAAGCTGGCGAAGAACGAACCCGAGCAATACAAGGGCTTCTGGAAGAACTTCGGCCAGGTCCTCAAGGAAGGCCCGGCAGAAGATTTCGCCAACAAAGAGAAGATCGCCGGCCTGCTGCGCTTTGCTTCAACCCACGACGACAGCGGCGAGCAAAGTGTGTCGCTGGCTGACTACCTGGCCCGTGCCAAAGAAGGTCAGGACAAGATCTACTACCTCACCGGCGAAACCTACGCGCAGGTCAAGAACAGCCCGCACCTTGAGGTCTTCCGCAAGAAAGGCATCGAAGTGCTGCTGCTGACCGACCGTATCGACGAGTGGCTGATGAGTTACCTGAGCGACTTCGACGGCAAGAGCTTTGTCGATGTTGCCCGCGGTGACCTTGACCTGGGCAAGCTGGATTCGGAAGAAGACAAGAAAGCCCAGGAAGAAGTCGCCAAGGAAAAAGAAGGTCTGGTCGAGCGTCTGAAAGCTGCGCTGGGTGACAGTGTTGCTGAAGTGCGTGTTTCCCATCGCCTGACCGACTCGCCAGCCATCCTGGCCATCGGTGAGCAGGACCTGGGCCTGCAGATGCGTCAGATTCTCGAGGCCAGCGGGCAGAAAGTGCCGGATTCGAAGCCTATCTTCGAATTCAACCCGGCTCACCCGCTGATCGAGAAACTCGATCACGAGCAGAGCGAGGATCGTTTCGGCGAGCTTTCGCACATCCTCTTCGATCAGGCTGCCTTGGCCGCTGGCGACAGCCTCAAGGACCCTGCGGCGTATGTGCGTCGCCTGAACAAGCTGCTGGTCGAGCTGTCTGCTTGAGATAAGCGCTGAATAAGCCCGCTTCGGCGGGCTTTTTTATTACGGTCTTTTGTACCAGGACAAGGAGAAGCTTGATGAGCAAAGCAATCGTCGAATCGTTGGTCTATCACCACGCCGGCAAGGTTTACGAGAGCCGCTTGGTATACGCCCCAGGCGCAGAAGCAAAACCTGCTCTGCTGATGGCGCCGAACTGGATGGGCATCGGCGAAGGTGCCGAGCGCATTGCCAGGGAAGTCGCCGAGAAGGGCTATGTGGTGCTGATCGCCGACCTCTATGGGCAGTCGGTGCGGCCGACCAATGCAGATGAAGCGGGCGCCGCCATGATGCCGCTGAAAAACGATCGTGGTGAGCTGCGCAAGCGCATGCATGCCGCCCTGGCCCAGTTGCTGGGGCAGTCCAGGGCGCTGCTGGCGCCGGGCAAGGTGGCGGCGTTCGGCTTCTGTTTTGGTGGTTGCTGTGCACTGGAGCTGGCCCGCAGTGGCGCTGATCTGAAAGCCACTGTCTCCTTCCACGGCACCCTCGACACACCTGATAGCGCTGATGCCGGCAACATCAAAGGTTCGGTACTGGTGCTGCACGGCGCCAGCGATCCACTGGTACCCCGCGAGCAGCTACCTGCCTTCGAGCAGGAAATGAACGCGGCCAAGGTCGATTGGCAACTGGTCAGCTACGGCGGTGCGGTGCATTCGTTCACCGACCCGGCGGCAAACGTACCGGGCAAGATGCAGTTTGACTGGCGCACCTCGCAGCGCGCGTTCAAGGCTATGCATAATCTGCTCGAAGAAGTGTTCAAACCGGATCCTGCTTCGCTAGCGGGGTAACTCGATCCGCTGGGTTTCTCCGGCTACCACTGGCCATTGCCCGGCTGCCCAGTTGGCCCGTGCCTGTTCGATCAGTGCCGGGTCGCTGGCAACAAAGTTCCAGTTCATCCGCCGTGGCCCATCCAGAGGGGCGCCGCCGATCAGTGCCAGTTGGCATTCACCTTGCGCGTACAGCGTCAGTTCCTCGCCTTCTGGCAGCACCAGCAAGCTGTGCGGCTCGACCGGCTCATCATCGAGCAACACCTCGCCCTCCAGCAGATACAGCGCACGCTGAGTATGTTCAGTGGGGATCAGCAGGCTGGTTGCCGGTTGCATGCCGATGTGCGCGTACAGGGTAGGGGAGAGCACCGGTACCGGCGATTCAAGGCAAAAGCCTTGACCGGCAATCAGACAGATACGCACCCCCAGGGTGTCGCTGACCGGCAAGCTCGCTGCGCAGTGATGGCTGTAGCTGGGCAGTGCCTGCTCGTGTTCACGCGGCGCCGCCAGCCACACCTGCAGCCCATGCAGGCGTGAGCCGCTTGCGACCAGCTCGGCCGGCGTGCGCTCGACATGGGCCACGCCACGACCGGCGCTCATCCAGCTGACCTCGCCAGGCCGCACACGTTGATCAGAGCCAATGCTGTCCTTGTGCAGCAGTTCGCCTTCGAACAGGTAGGTCAGGGTCGCCAGGCCGATGTGTGGATGTTGGTGGATATCCATGCCACTGCCCGCAGCGTAGTCGGTTGCCAGCATATGGTCGAAGAACACAAACGGGCCGACGCTGCGGCACTGCGCCGAGGGTAGCAGCCGCAGAATGGGCTGGCCTGCGATGGTTTCGGCGCGTGGGCGGATGATCAACGGGCGGCTCATGCATGGCTCCAGGCACAGGGCTGAGGCTGCAAGCATAGCGGTTTGCCAGCCATTGCTGAACCGTGGCCACCAGGCGCGGGTCTACTCTGTTCGAATCAGCTCAAGGAAACTGCCATGATCGCCAGAGCACTGGCTGCGGTGCTGGTCTCGGGCCTGCTGTGCCACGCGGCGCAGGCGCGCGACTACCGCTACAGCGATGCCCATCTGCATTACGTCGACTTTTTCCAGGAATCCGAGGGCATGCCGGCCCTGCTTGCGGCGATGGACGATGCCGGTATCGACCAGTCGATGATTTCCGGGGTGTCAGTGGCGAAGAAGTGGCACGAGGACGAACCCAAGCGCCCGCGCTACTACGCCGGTGATGATGCCGATGCCTACTGGTACAGCGCCACTGACGTCTATGTGGCGGCCGCATTGGAAAAGCTGCCGGCCGAACAGCGCAAGCGCTTCCATCCATTCCTGACCGGCTTCAATCCGGTCGACAAGAATGCAGCCAGCCACATCGAGCGTATGCTCGAGCTGTACCCGGGAATGTGGCAGGGCATCGGCGAGGTGTTCACCCGCCATGACGACCTTACTGCGCTGACCAGCGGCGATACGCCGAGGGCCAACAACGAGGCCATGACACGGATTTATCACCTGGCCGCAGAACGTGACCTGCCCGTGCTGATCCACTCCAACATCACCTCCAAGCGCGAGCGCAACCCACTGTACCTGGCCGAGCTGGAAGAGCCCCTGCGCAACCATCCGCACACACGATTCATCTGGGCGCATGCCGGTACCAGCATGGAGATTCATCGCCATCAGACGCAGATGGACTTTCTCTTGCCGGTAGTAACGCGATTGTTGAAGGACTATCCGAACCTGTACATCGACTTGTCCTGGAGTGTGCTCGAGCCGTATCTGCTCGACGATGCAGGCAAGCCGCGCAAGGCCTGGGTCGAGTTGGTCGAGCAGTACCCTGACCGGTTCATGTTGGGTTCGGATGTGGTTGGTCGGTTCGACAGCCTGGGCAAGGAGCTGCATGGCTTCGATCCATTCCTGGATGCCTTGAGCGAAGAGGTGGCGCACAAGGTGGCGCGGGACAACTTCCTGGCGGTGCTGCCCAAGGGGCACTGAGCCGCGCCAGGCAACGCAAACGCCGAAAACAAAAACGCCCCGAACCAGTCGGGGCGTTTTCAGTGCAGCAGTCAGGCCTTATTTGCCTTCCCAGCGCTTGAGCACTAGGGTGGCGTTGGTGCCGCCGAAGCCGAAGCTGTTGCTCATGACGGTGTCGATCTTCGCGTTTTCGATGGTTTCACGCTGGATCGGCAGGTCAGCAACTTCCGGGTCCAGCTCATCGATGTTGGCGGAGCCGGCGATGAAGTTGTTTTCCATCATCAGCAGGCAGTAGATCGCCTCGTGCACGCCAGCGGCGCCCAGCGAGTGGCCGGACAGGCTCTTGGTCGAGCTGATCTTCGGTGCCTTGTCCTTGAACACTTCACGCACACCTTTCATCTCGGCGACGTCGCCGACCGGAGTCGAGGTGCCGTGAGTGTTGAGGTAGTCGATTGGTGTATCAACGGTCGACAGCGCCTGCTGCATGCAGCGGATCGCGCCTTCGCCGCTCGGAGCGACCATGTCGTAACCGTCGGAGGTGGCACCGTAGCCGACGATTTCAGCGTAGATCTTGGCACCGCGGGCGAGGGCGTGTTCCAGCTCTTCGACCACGACCATGCCGCCGCCGCCAGCGATGACGAAACCGTCACGGTCAGCGTCGTAGGCGCGCGAAGCCAGCTCAGGCGTTTCGTTGCGCTTGGTCGACAGGGCGCCCATGGCATCGAACAGGAACGACTGGCTCCAGTGCTCTTCTTCACCGCCACCGGCAAAGACGATGTCCTGCTTGCCCCACTGGATCTGCTCCAGAGCGGTACCGATGCAGTGTGCACTGGTGGCGCAGGCCGACGAGATCGAGTAGTTGATACCCTTGATCTTGAACGGCGTGGCCAGGCACGCGGAAACGGTGCTGCCCATGGTGCGGGTAACCCGGTACGGACCGACGCGCTTGACGCCTTTCTCGCGCAGGGTGTCCAGCGCTTCCATCTGGTTCAGGGTCGATGCGCCGCCGGAGCCTGCTACCAGGCCGGTGCGTGGGTTGGAAACCTGCTCTTCGCTCAACCCCGAATCCTTGATCGCGTCCTGCATCGCCAGGTAGGCGTAGGCAGCGGCGTGACCGACGAAGCGGAACACCTTGCGGTCGATCAGTTCTTCGAGGTTCAGGTCGATGGAGCCGGAAACCTGGCTGCGCAGCCCCATTTCCTTGTATTCCGGGTTGAAACGAATGCCCGGACGGCTCTTGCGCAGGTTTTCGGTGACGGTCTCTTTGTCATTGCCCAGGCACGATACGATGCCCAGACCAGTGATAACGACGCGGCGCATGCGAATAACCCTTAGAAATTGTCAGTGGAGGTGAACACGCCGACCCGGAGGGCTTCGGCCGTGTAGATCTCGCGGCCGTCGACACTGACCGAGCCATCGGCGATGGCCATGTTCAGCTTGCCTTTCAGGACGCGCTTGATATGAATGTTGTAGGTGACTTTCTTCGCAGTAGGCAACACCTGGCCGAAGAATTTCACTTCGCCAGAGCCCAGTGCGCGACCGCGACCCGGCAAGCCCTGCCAGCCGAGGAAGAAGCCGACCAGCTGCCACATGGCATCGAGGCCCAGGCAGCCCGGCATGACCGGATCACCTTCGAAGTGGCAGGCAAAGAACCACAGGTCTGGAGTGATATCCAGCTCAGCGACCAATTCACCTTTGCCGAACTTGCCGCCTTCCTCGCTGATATGCGTGATGCGATCAACCATCAACATGTTGGGGGCGGGCAGTTGCGCGTTACCTGGGCCGAACAGCTCACCGCGACTGCAGCGCAGCAGGTCTTCCCGAGTAAAGGCGTTTTGTTTGGTCATGCGAGCTCCTCAATAATCCCCATGCGGCAGGGGATGAATCTTCCCGGCCATCCCTGAGCACCAAAGGGCTCAAGGCGGCAGCCTACAGATAGACTATTGCGTTGTGGTGAAAGTCACAGTGATCCTGGTAAATGAGTACAGGTGTTCACTGAAACCGGTATTTTCAGGCCCAGCGGCGCGCCTGTCCAGCATTAAGACTGCCGCACTTTAACATTTATCGCCAGTCACGGCTGTCTGGCCGGGTGGCTCGCGGCTGCAAGCGTCAGCGGTATTTCCAGGGTGAACGTCGAGCCTCGCCCCGCGCGGCTCTGTGCGTGCAGGCGGCCGCCCATGCGCTCTGCCAGGGTTCGCGCGATGGCCAACCCCAACCCGGTGCCGCCGTAGCGGCGCGAGATCGAACTGTCGGCCTGCTGGAAGGCAACGAACATGCTTTCCAGATGCTGGTCGTCGATGCCGATGCCGGTGTCGCGAACCGCGCAGGTGAACCATAGCCCACCCGTATCGGCCAATTGCCAGCGCGGCTCGATTTCGACCCTGCCTTGCTCGGTAAATTTCAATGCATTGCCAATCAGGTTGAGCAGGATTTGGCGAATCCGCGTCGGGTCGCCATAGACGCGCATGTGCTCGGCGCCAGCGGGCAACTGCAGGTGCAAGCCCAGGCCACGCTGCTGGGCGCTGTGCTGGAAGGCTTGCACACTGCTGGTGATCAGTTCGCCAAGGCTGAATTCGATGTGTTCCAGCTCAAGCTGGGTGCGCTCGATACGCGAGAAATCGAGGATGTCGTTGATGACTTTGAGCAGATGCCCGGTCGATTCACTGGCGACAGAGGTGTACTCGGCCTGCTCGACGGTCATCTGGGTGGTTTCCAGTAACTGCAACATGCCGAGCACGCCGTTCATCGGTGTGCGCAACTCGTGGCTCATCATCGCTAGAAAGTCCGACTTGGCGCGGTTGGCCTGTTCGGCTTCCTCACGCGCCTGGGTCAGTTGCGCGATTGCCTGACGCTGCTCCTGGCTGGCCTGCTCAAGGGCGCTGGCGAGGTTGTTGATGTGCCGCGCCAGGTTGCCCAGTTCGTTGTCATCGACCACCGGCACCGGGGTATTGAAGGTGCCTTGCTGAATCGCCTTGACGGCAAGCCCCATGTCGCTGATCGGCTCGGCCAGGCTGCGTGCCAGGCGCCGCGCCACCAGGAACGTGAAGAGCAGGGCAAACAGGGCGAGGATGCCGGCCTTGATCACAATCTCCTGCTGGCGCTGGTTGAAGGCATCGTCGGACATGCCGACGATGACCCGGCCCAGGTAATCATCGGTGATGCCCGGCAAGGTGGTCTTGGTGGGTGGCAGGAAGTCACTGTCCAGGCGGATCTGCTGCAGACGGATCGGCGCCTGGAACACCTCGACCCGCTGTGCGCGGTTGGCGCTCTCATCGGCCTGCTCGACATACACCAGAATATTGTTGCGGCCATCCTGAACCTCGAGGAAGCGCACATGGGGGATGCTCAAAGTGGCGCGCATCAGGCTGTCGAGCACTTCATTGTTGCCTGAGATAACCCCGTATTCGGAAGCCGGGGCCAGCTGATTGGCGATCAGTTGCCCGGTGTGATTGAGCTCCTGACGCAAATCCTGAATGCGCACGAAGGTGAAGAAGCTGATCAGCAGCAGCGTCAGCAGCAGGGCCGGCCCCAGGCTGATGATCTGGGTGCGGGTATGGATATCCCAGCTCAGGCGTTTACTCATGGGGTGGACTCTCCTGCGGCCAGGGCCAGTGCGGCGGCCTGCGGGTCGATCGGTTCGAGGCCCAGCGCGCGCGCCACCTGTTGGTTGCCGCTGACGCCGAAATGGACAGGGTACAAGCTGCGTGGCCAGCGAGCTGGCGGCTGATCGAGCAATTGGTCGAGCACTGCCAGCCAGTCGTCCTGGTCGCTATAGGTGCTGGCCAAGGCGCCGGCACGGACAAAACCGGCGTTGGGGCCGATCAGCGCCATTTGCCGGCCGTAGCTACTGAGCAAGACGTTTTTCGCGGTCTTGGCGTTATACAGATCAGGGTCATCCAGGCCGAGCAGTACGTCGCTGTCAGCCAGCACTTGCTGTAGCGGGCGGCTGTCGCGCAGGTCTGGCCAGGGCTGGGCAACGATCTCAAGCCCCAGTGGCCGTGCGGCCTGGCGCAACTCATTGAGCAAAAAGTGGCTGTGCTGGCCATAGAGCACGCCGATTCGTCGTGCCTGCGGCATCAGCAAGCGGGTCAGGCGCAACTGCCGGGCCAACGGTGGATCGTTCCAGAGCAGGCTCAGGTAGCCCGGGCGATCTGCCCCCAGCAGATGTTCGGCCTCGACGCGGCTGACCCGCATGAGCAATGCACGCGGCCCGGCGGATTCGCTCATGCGCCATTGCAGCGCGGCGCGGTCGAGCAGGATCAGGCGCAGGTCACGCGGCAGTTGGCTGGGGGGCGGCAAGCTTGAGACGGGTTGGAAGTGCACCTGATCATTGCCACGGCGAACTTGCAGTGCCTGGGCGAAGCTGCGCATTCCAGCCTGGTCGCTGGCGCCGACCACCAGCACCTCATTGGCCGACAGGGTCGCCAGTGGCCACAGGCAGATCAGCAGCAGACCGAGCAAGCGCGCCATCAGAACTCCAGCTCCGCGCTGACGCTCAGGCGCTGACGACTGTCGTAGCGGTTCTGCGCGAGGGTGATCGGTTCATCGTCCAGACGCTGCTGCCACAGTGCGGCCAGCTCAAGGTTGCTGCGCCGAATGCGCCAGCGCTTGGCCAGGCGCAGGTCAACCCGCTCATAGCGATACTGGTTAAGCGCGTCATCGCCGTAGTAGAACAGCGCACTCGACCAGCCATCGCCCCAGTCGCGCAACCAGCCGGCAGAGCCGCTATTGCGCGCACTGGCTTCGCTGTCGTTGCGGTTGCTGGCCCAGGCGTCGACATAAGCGTAGGTCAGGCGCAGCCGGTCACGCTGGCCAAGGTGCCAATCGAGCTGCAGCTCACTGCCGCTGAAACGGGCCTTGTTGCTGTTGCTGGCGATGTACTGGTTATTGCGCAGCGGCTCGCTGATCATGCCGCTGATTTCGTCGTAGAAGACCTTCAGGTCAAGGTTCAGACCGATTTCGCTGAAGCTGCCGTTGTAGCCCAGTTCACGCGAGCGCATCCGCTCCTGATCGAGATCACCTGGGCCGCGGGTCTTGACGAAGTACTCGCCCCTGCCCAGGCCAGGCTGATAGGGGCTGAGGTTATTGACCGTATAGCTCCAGTTGACGTTGTTCTCGAACATGTCGGGTGAGCGCACTGCTTCGGAATACACCGCACGCAGGCCATGACGCGGGGTGATCAGGTAGTTGACCGCCAGGCGCGGCGTCAGCGAACTGCCGGACAGGCGGCTGTCCTCGAACATGGTTCCGCCCTGGATGATCCAGTGCTCGTCGGCGCGCCATTCCAGCTGGCCGAACAGGCGCCAGGTGTGGTCGCTCAGGGTGCCATTGAAATAGGTCTGCGAGTCAGCCTGGTCATAGCGAAAGTTGGCGCCGCTGAGCAGGCGCAGGTTGTCGGTCAGGCTCAGGGTGTCCTGGATTTCCAGGTCGTAGCGGGTTTCCCGGGTGCTTTGGTCGACATCACCGCACACGACCTGGCTGCCGCCCTGGCTGTCCCACTGGGTCTTGACCTGATCGCGCAGTGCCTGCAGCGCAGGATTGTTGTTGGCCGGCGGGTTGACGATGTTGCGGGCGACCTGCTCGGCGTAGTTCGAGTCGAGCTGCCACAGTCGAGTCAGGGCTGGGCTGAACGACAATGCCGCATCGCAGGCACGCCACACTTGCTGGCGGTCGAAGTGCTGCGCCGAGCCCTGTACATAGAGACTGTGCTGGTCACTGAAATCAATGTTCCAGCGCAGCGAGCCAGCGTAGTCCTTGGCCTTGACGTCTGCGTTGTTGCCACGGGCGGTGACGTAGGGAAACACCGGCTGATAGGTGTAGGGGCGCTGATTGCTGCCTTCCTTGGCCGCCAGTTGCCACTCCAGCGTCTGGTCGCTCGCCAACTGCTGCAGCACGCTCAGGTTGATCCGGTTGAGCCGGCGGCTGTCGCGGTAGTCAGCGCCCGACTGGTCGTGATCGAAGCCGTCATCCTCCTGGCCGGACATTGACAGACGCAGGTCGCCGCCCTCCCAGCCCAAGCCCTGGCTGGCGTAAAAATCGTTGACGCCATCCGCCCCGCGGCTCAGCTTGAGGCGCGTGCCCTGGCTGTCGGCAGGGCTTCGGGTGAGGATGTTGACCACCGCCATCAGGGCATTGGCGCCATAACTGACCGTGTTTGGCCCGCGAAACACCTCGATCCGCTCAATATCCTCAAGTGCTACCGGGATATCGCTCCAGTCGACGGTGGCCAGGCCTGCGCGGTACACCGAGCGGCCGTCGATCAGCACCTGCATGCGCCGCGCCTCGCTGACGTTGCTGCCATGGTAGTTGACCGTCGGCTGGTTGCTGGCGCCGTAGCCGATCATCATGCCCGGCACCAGCCGCAAGAGCTCGGGGATGTCGCGGGCGCCGCTGGCGCGGATCAACTGGCTGTCGAGCACAGTCATGCTGCCCGGTACGCCGGCTGCAGATTGTTTAAGTCGGGTGGCGGTGAGAACTTGCGGCAGGTCCTGGTTGTCAATAAACAGGTCGTCGGCTACAGCTGGCCCGCCAAGCAGGGCAGTCAGTAATAGCAGGCGAGGGAAGGGCGGCGTGCCAGACAACACGTTACAGCCTTGTTTCAGCAGGAAACGCGCATGTTAACCGACCGCCGAGGTTTTTCCAGCAGCCCCATCCATGCTGGCTACGCCGTCAGCGAGTAACAGGCTGACACCGCGTGCCTCTGGTTATGCCGCATCTGGCCCGTATAATGCGCCCGTCGCCACTCAACTTTGGCTTTAACGGACTGGATATGACTGAACAGCAACCTGTTGCAGTTCTTGGAGGCGGCAGCTTCGGCACCGCCGTGGCCAACCTGCTGGCCGAAAACGGCAACCCTGTGCGCCAGTGGATGCGCGATCCGGACCAGGCGCAGGCGATGCGCGTCAACCGCGAAAACCCGCGCTACCTCAAAGGTATCCGCTTGCAGGACGGCGTCGAGCCGGTCAATGACCTGCTGGCCACCCTGCAAGCTGCACAACTGATTTTTGTTGCGCTGCCATCCAGCGCCTTGCGCAGCGTCCTGGCGCCGCATGCCGAGCTGCTGCGCGGCAAGTGCCTGGTGAGCCTGACCAAGGGCATCGAGGCGCAGAGCTTCAAGCTGATGAGCCAGATTCTCGAAGAAATCGCCCCCGAGGCGCGTATTGGGGTGCTCTCCGGGCCCAACCTTGCGCGCGAAATCGCCGAACACGCACTGACCGCCACGGTGGTCGCCAGCGAAGACGAAGCGCTGTGCCTGAGCGTGCAAGAGGTACTGCATGGGCGCACCTTCCGCGTCTATGCCAGTGCCGACCGCTTCGGTGTCGAACTGGGCGGCGCACTGAAAAACGTCTACGCGATCATTGCCGGTATGGCCGTGGCGCTGGGCATGGGTGAAAACACCAAGAGCATGCTGATCACCCGCGCGCTGGCCGAAATGACTCGGTTCGCCGTCAGCCTGGGCGCCAACCCGATGACCTTCCTCGGCCTTGCCGGGGTCGGTGACCTGATCGTCACCTGCTCGTCGCCGAAAAGCCGCAACTACCAGGTCGGCTATGCGCTGGGCCAGGGTTTGTCGCTGGAAGAAGCGGTGAGCCGGCTGGGCGAAGTGGCCGAGGGCGTGAACACCATCAAGGTGCTCAAGGCCAAGGCCGATGACGCCCAGGTGTACATGCCACTGGTAGCCGGGCTGCATGCGATCCTGTTCGAAGGGCGCACCTTGAATCAGGTCATCGAACACCTGATGCGCGCGGAACCGAAAACCGACGTCGACTTCATTTCCACCAGCGGCTTCAACTAAACGCTGAGCACAGCAAGGAGCAATACATGAGCGATACCCCCGAGCGCGTGGAGCGCGAATCGATCATCCTGCGGGTGCTGTGGATGCTCGTGTTCCTGGTGGTCTGGCAGTTGGCCGAATTACTGCTGGCCGGCCTGGTGCTGGTGCAGCTGATCTACCGTCTGGTCTACGGCGCGCCGAGTGCCAGCCTGATGAACTTTGGCGACAGCCTGAGCCAGTTTCTGGCGCAGATCGGTCGCTTTGGCACCTTTCACAGCGATCGCAAGCCGTGGCCGTTTTCCGATTGGCCAACCCCACGCGCACCCGAGGGTGAGGCGCCACACGTTGTAGCGGCCGCGCCCCATCCGGTGCGTGATGAGGAGCCCAAGCTGTGAAACTGTGGATCCTGCGTCACGGCGAAGCCGAGCCACGTGCTAATAGCGATGCCGAACGGCGCCTGACCAGCCACGGCCGCGAGCAGGTCCTGTACAGCGCAGCGCGGCTGCTGGGGCAACCACTGCAGGCGATTCTGGTGAGCCCTTACGTGCGTGCTCAGCAAACCGCTGCATTGGTGCAGGAAACCCTCGATTTTGCTCAGCCGCTGCGTACGGTGGCCTGGCTCACCCCAGAAAGCAGCGTGCGTGAAGCCATCACCGAGCTTGAACAATTGGGCTTTGAGCACGTCTTGCTGGTCAGCCACCAGCCGCTGGTAGGCGCATTGGTCGGCATGCTTGAGCACGGCCATTTGCAACAGCCGGCAGCCATGAGCACCGCCAGCCTGGCCGAGCTGGAAGGGGACTGGCCGTTGCCTGGTTTGATGTCACTGAAAGCCTTGAGTCATCCCGGCTAGCCTGCGGCAACTGGCATTTTTGCCAGTTGCCTGGGCGTTCGGCTGATTACTAGCGTTGATCGCGTGAGAGTCGAACCGTGTAACAGGGAGTAGTGGATGAGTAGTCGACGTCTTGAATTGGTGAGCTCGGTGAGCCCACAGCGTGTGCTGGACAAACTGAACGAGCATGGCGTGCCGGACTTTGCCGAGCACCGTTTGCTGCAGGATTGCGCGGATGCCAGCTTCAATCGCCTGCTGGGCAAGTGCGAAGGCCAATATGAGCTTGAGCAACTGCGCCAGGCGAGCATTCGTATGGCGCATCTGCTGCAGACCAGCTGCCTTGCGCTGCGCCGCTCCAAGCTGGAAGAAGCGGACAAGGCCCAGGCTCGCGAGGCACTCGAGTATCAATTGGCCTACATGCAGGCGTGCCTGCGCCGGTCGATGGCCAGCTTCGATTGAACCGGCGATGACCTGAACGCCCTTGGCGATGACCTATCCGGACGTTGCCGCCGCCGCTGCGCTTGCCGACAATGGGCACTCTTTTCGTGAGAGCAGGCGGCCATGTCGCAGCAAATCTTCTTCGCCCACGCCAATGGCTTCCCCTCGGCCACCTACGGCAAGCTGTTTGCTGCGCTCGCGCCGGACTATCAGGTTCAGCATCTGCTCCAGCACGGCCACGACCCGCGCTTCCCGGTCGATGACAACTGGCTCAACCTGGTCGATGAACTGCTCCACCACCTGGCCCAGCAGCCAGGGCCGGTGTGGGGTGTTGGCCATTCTCTGGGCGGGGTATTGCACCTGCACGCGGCGCTGCGCTGCCCGCACTATTACCGCGGCGTGGTCATGCTCGATTCGCCAGTGTTGACCCGCGCCGATCAGTGGCTGCTGCGCACGGCCAAACGTTTTGGCTTCATCGACCGCATTACCCCGGCCGGGCGTACCCTGAACCGCCGCGCTGTGTTTGCTGATCGGGACAGTGCGCGGGGCTACTTCACTGGCAAGACGCTGTTCCGTCATTTTGACCCAGACTGCCTCGAGGCCTATCTGGAGCATGGCTTGGAAGCAGCTGAGGGCGGCCTGCGCCTGCGCTTCGATCCCGCCACCGAGATCAGCATCTATCGCAGTATCCCGCACTTGAGCCCGGCACCGGCGCGCCAACTGCAGGTGCCGCTGGCCATGGTTCGCGGCGATCGCAGCCGGGTGATCCGCCGTCATCACGCCTTTGCCGTGCGCAGCATGCCGCTGGGCGAATACCACAGCGTGCCGGGCGGGCATATGTTCCCGCTGGAGCGCCCCGCTGATACCGCCAGCTTGATCAAAGGACTGTTTGATCGTTGGGGGCAGCCATGAGCGCGCAGGTCGAGGAAATCCGGCTCAATCTGGGCCACATCGAATTGGCAGCTCATCTGTTTGGCCCGGAGGATGGCGAGCCGGTGATCGCGCTGCACGGCTGGCTGGACAATGCCAACAGCTTCGCCCGGCTGGCGCCGCTGCTGCGCGGGTTGCGTATCGTTGCGCTGGACCTGGCTGGCCATGGCTATTCAGAGCATCGCCCGGCGGGTGCCAGCTATGCGCTGGCCGATTATGCCCACGATGTCGTTCGGGTTGCCGAGCAGCTCGGCTGGCAGCGCTTTGGCCTGCTCGGCCATTCGCTGGGCGCAATCATTTCGGCGCAGCTGGCCGGAGCGCTGCCAGAGCGGATCAGTCGCTTGCTGCTGATCGACGGCGTGCTGCCGCCTACCGGCGCCGAGCAGGATGCTGCGCAGCGGCTGGGCATGGCCCTGCAGGCGCAGTTGCGCCTGGACAGCAAGCGCAAGTCGATCTATCCGAGCCTCGAACAAGGCATCGAGGCGCGTATGAAGGGTATGGTCGCGGTCAGCCGTGAAGCCGCCGAACTGCTCGCTCAACGCGGCCTGATGCCGGTGCCGGGCGGCTACAGCTGGCGCAGCGACAGCCGTCTGACCCTGCCGTCGCCAGCGCGCTTGAGTGATGCGCAGGCCATGGCCTTTGTTCAGCGCATCGAATGCCCGACCTGCCTGGTGGTTGCGGCGGATGGCATGCTCGCGCGGCACACGGCGCTGCTGGAGCAGCTACCCTTCGAGCAGGTGCGCCTGCCTGGCGGTCATCACTTGCACCTGAACGACGAGCAGGGCGCGACCCTTGTCGCAGACTGTATCAATCGCTTCTGCGGGTTTTCTTGACTTGCTTCGGACAAGTGCCGAGGCTTGGCAGGTTGAACAGGGAGACAACCATGGACATGCCTGACATTTACCCCCTCGCCACCCACGCCGCCAGCGGCAAGGGAGGCCGATGAGTATTCGAATTCTGGTTGCCGGCTGCCTGGGTCTTGCCAGCCCGCTGCTGTGGGCCGGCAGCCTGCCAGTGCCGCTGGACGCCAAGATAGTCGATCAGCGCCCGGCGCTGGAGCAGGAGCGGGTTTACCCACTCGGCCCGTTGCGCAAGATCAGCGGCCGGCTGCGGGTTGACGACAAGGTCGAGAGCCGTGGCCAGGTCAGTTCCGTGACCTACCAGCTGCCCGCCGAACGCACCGCACGCGAAGCCTTTACCAGCGCCCGCGAAGCACTGCAGGAGGAGGGCGGTTATCCGCTGTTCTGGTGTGAAAAACGCGACTGTGGCGAAGCCAGCCTGTGGGCCAACGAGGTGTTCAAGAACGCCAGGCTCAACGGTGGCGATGAGCAGCAGGCGTTTATCCTGCTGCGCCGCTCGGCTGAGGAAGCCGATACGCTGGTTGCCTTGTACAGCGTCACCGCGGGCAACAAGCGGGTCTACCTGCACGTCGAAGAGTTCGTTGCCGAGTCGCCATTGGGCGAGCTGCTGCCGACCTCGGCTACGGTCATGCGTGAGCTGCGCGACACCGGCAAGCTTGACTATCCTGACCTGACGGCACCGTTGCCGGCCTGGGTGACCCTGCTCGGTCGCAGCCTGAATCTGGACAGCACTTTGCGCGTCAGCCTGAGTGGCAAGCAGGCTGAAGATTGGCGCGAGCAGTTGGTCAAGATGGGCGTACGCGCTGCACGGCTGGAGGTCGGCACTGCCGAGACCGAGGGGTTGCATCTGGAATTGATTCGTTAAATGAGTGCACCTGTGGCCAACAATGATCGCCTGCTGGTACAGATTCTGCTGTTGGCGCTGCTGGGCGCCGGCTTGTGGGTAATGGCGCCGTTCATCTCGGCACTGCTGTGGGGCGCAATCCTGGCGTTTGCCAGCTGGCCGCTGATGCGCCTGCTCACCCGTTGGCTGGGCGGACGTGAAACCCTGGCTGCGGCGGTGCTGACCACCCTGTGGATTCTGATCGTGGCGCTGCCGCTGGTGTGGCTCGGCTTCAACCTGGCTGACCATATTCGCGATGCCACGGCGTTTATCCGCGATGTGCAGGTCGATGGCCTGCCCGAGGCACCGGCCTGGCTGGGCAGCATTCCGCTGGTCGGTGAGCGCCTGCTAACCTGGTGGAACTCCCTTGACCAGCAGGGTGCGGCGCTGCTGGCATCGGCCAAACCTTACTTCGGCCAGGTCGGCAACTGGCTGCTGGCGCGCAGCGCGCAAATTGGCGGCGGCGTGCTCGAGCTGTCGTTGAGCCTGGTCTTTGTATTCTTCTTCTACCGCGACGGCCCGCGGCTGGCGGCATTTGTCCTGCGCCTGCTGCAGCGGCTGATCGGCGAGCGCGCCGAGTACTACCTGGAACTGGTCGCCGGCACCGTGCAGCGCGTAGTCAACGGCGTGATCGGCACGGCGGCGGCGCAAGGCCTGCTGGCGATGATCGGTTTCCTCATCGCTGGCGTGCCGGGGGCGATTGTGCTCGGTCTGGTGACCTTCATGCTCAGCCTTATTCCGATGGGGCCGCCGCTGGCGTGGCTGCCCGCCACCGCGTGGCTGGTGTGGCAGGGGCACTACGGCATGGCAGTGTTTCTCGGTATCTGGGGCACCTTCGTCATCAGCGGCGTGGACAACGTGCTCAAACCGTACCTGATCAGCCGTGGCGGCAATCTGCCGCTGGTGATCGTGCTGCTCGGGGTATTCGGCGGCCTGATCGCGTTTGGCTTCATCGGCCTGTTCATCGGCCCGACCCTGCTCGCCGTGGCCTACAGCCTGTTGCTGGACTGGAGCCGCAGCACTCAGCCGAGCGTGCAACCCTAGCAGGCTTTACGCTTTCTTTATGCGCTGAACCAGCGCTCGCTCTCGTTCCTTTACGGCCATCCCCCGGACAATCCTTGCAAAGCGGCCCACGCCGCATTCCGGGGAGATTGGCTCATGTACATGCTTGAAGGCGTGTCACTGCTCTTGGCAGTGGCGTTGGCGGTTTACCTGCTGGTCGCGCTGTTGCGCGCCGACCACAGCTAGGGAGCGGCCATGCACAGTTATGACTTCGCCTTGCTGCTGGCGTTTTTTGCCATCGTGCTGCTGCCCGCGCCTTGGCTCGGGCGCTTCTACTACAAGGTCATGGAAGGCCAGCGCACCTGGCTGTCGCCGGCGCTCGGCCCGCTGGAGCGCGGCTGCTACCGGCTGGCGGGCGTCCAGGCCGAGCAGGAGCAGAGCTGGAAGCAGTACGCGCTGGCCCTGCTGACGTTCAACCTGGCCGGGTTTGTCCTGCTGTTCGCCGTGTTGATGCTGCAGGGTTACCTGCCACTCAATCCGCAACGCTTGCCGGGCCAGGACTGGTCATTGGCATTGAACACGGCGGTGAGCTTTGTCACCAACACCAACTGGCAGGCCTACAGTGGCGAAGCGTCGCTTAGTTACCTGAGCCAGATGCTCGGCCTGACCGTGCAGAACTTCGTCAGCGCCGCGACCGGCCTGGCCGTGCTGGTCGCGCTGTGCCGCGGGATTGCCCGGCGTTCGGCGACAACGGTCGGCAACTTCTGGGTCGACATGACCCGCGCCACCCTCTACGGCCTGTTGCCGCTGTGCCTGCTGCTGGCGCTGTTGCTGGTGTGGCAGGGCGTGCCACAGACCTTTGCCGATTACGCCCATGCCGTGACCCTGCAAGGCGCTGACCAGACTATCCCGCTCGGGCCGGCCGCAAGCCAGATCGCAATCAAGCAACTGGGCACCAATGGCGGCGGCTTCTTTGGTGTCAACTCGGCCCATCCGTTCGAAAACCCCACGGCCTGGAGCAACCTGTTCGAGCTGGGGTCGATCATCCTGATCCCGGTGGCGCTGGTGTTCACCTTCGGCCACTACGTCAAGGACCTGCGCCAGAGCCGGGCGATTCTCGCCTGCATGCTGGCGCTGTTCCTGATCGGCGGGGCTACTGCGCTGTGGGCCGAGTACCAGCCCAATCCAGCGCTGATCAGTGAGCAGGTGCAGCAGTCGGCACCGATGGAGGGCAAGGAAAGCCGCTTCGGTACCACCGGCTCGGTGCTCTGGACAGTCACCACTACCGCCGCTTCCAACGGCTCGGTGAACGCCATGCACGACAGCCTCAACCCGCTGACCGGGATGGTCGCGATGCTCAACATGATGGTCGGCGAGGTAATCTTCGGCGGCGTGGGTGCGGGCCTCTACGGCATGCTCCTGTTCGTCTTGATTGCAGTGTTTCTGGCGGGGCTGATGATCGGTCGCACGCCTGAATATCTGGGCAAGAAGCTGCAAGCGCGGGAAGTCCAACTGCTGGTGGCGACCTTGCTGGTGATGCCGCTTGGTGTGCTGGTGCTCGGCGCCCTCGCAGCCAGCCTGCCAGGCCCTGCCGGTGCGGTCAGCAACCCCGGCGCGCACGGCTTCAGTCAGCTGCTCTACGCCTACACCTCTGGCACCGCCAACAACGGCTCGGCCTTCGCCGGCTTTGGCGCCAACACGGTGTACCACAACGTCATGATCGCTTTGGCCATGCTCATTGGCCGCTTCGGCTACATCCTGCCGGTGCTGGCCCTGGCCGGCAGCCTGGCGGCGAAGAACCGCGCACCGCAAGGGCAGAACAGCTTCCCCACCCATGGCCCGCTGTTCACCGGTTTGCTGCTGGTGATCATCCTGCTGATGGGCGGCCTGACCTTCCTGCCAAGCCTGGCCCTGGGGCCGATTGCCGAACAACTGAGCCTGGGTTTCTGAGGAATCAACATGAACATGCCTATTGCTCAAGTCCAGGCGCCACGCCCTGGCACTGATCAGACCCGCTTCGCCGCACTGTGGCGGCCCGCCCTGATCCAGGCGCTGGTCAAGCTCGACCCGCGTCAGCTCAAGCGTTCCCCGGTGATGCTGGTGGTGGCGCTGACGGCGCTGCTGACTACGCTGCTGTGTTTTGCGCCAGAGAGCGGTGTCAGCACTGCGGTAGCGATCCAGATCGCGCTGTGGCTGTGGTTCACCGTGCTGTTCGCCAACTTTGCCGAAGCGCTGGCCGAGGGGCGCGGCAAGGCACGCGCCGACAGCCTCAAGGCCGGCAGCCAGGGCTTGAATGCGCAGCGCCGGCGTGCCGATGGCAGCTTCGAAACGGTTGCCGCCAGCGCGCTACGCAAAGACGATGTGGTCAAGGTGGTGGCCGGCGAGCTGATTCCCGGCGACGGCGAGGTGCTCGAAGGCATCGCGGCGGTCAATGAGGCGGCCATCACTGGCGAATCGGCGCCGGTCATCCGCGAGTCCGGTGGGGACCGCTCCGCCGTCACCGGCAACACCCGGCTGGTCTCCGACTGGCTGCTCATCCGCATCACCAGCAACCCGGGCGAATCGACCCTGGACCGCATGATCGCCCTGGTCGAAGGCGCCAAGCGACAGAAGACCCCGAACGAGATTGCCCTCGACATCCTGCTGATCGGCTTGACCCTGATCTTCTTGATCGTAGTGGTGACCTTGCAGCCCTTCGCCCGCTTTGCCGGCGGCAGCCTGCCGTTGATCTTCCTCGCCGCGCTGCTGGTGACGCTGATCCCGACCACCATTGGTGGCCTGCTTTCGGCTATCGGCATCGCCGGCATGGACCGGCTGGTGCGGCTCAACGTGATTGCCCGCTCCGGGCGAGCAGTGGAGGCGGCCGGTGACGTGCATACGCTGATGCTCGACAAGACCGGCACCATCACCTTCGGCAACCGCCGCTGCAGCGCGCTGCACACAGCGCCGGCGGTAACGGCCAAGGAGCTGGGCGAGGGTGCCTTGCTGGCGTCGCTTGCCGACGACACCGCCGAGGGCAAGTCGATTGTCGAATACCTGCGCCAGTTGCACGACTTCAACGAGCCGAGCGCCGATCAATTCAGCCCGGTGGCGTTCAGCGCCGAGACACGGCTGTCGGGCGTCGACTTCGAGCAGCGCCGCTACCGCAAGGGCGCCGTCGATGCGGTGCTGGGCTTTGTCGGTATCGAGCGCTTGCAGATGCCATCGGCGCTGGCCAAGGAAGTCGAGCGCATTGCCCAGAGTGGCGGCACGCCGCTGCTGGTGTGCGTCGACCAGCGCCTGCTCGGCGTGATCCACCTCAAGGACGTGGTCAAGCCAGGCATCCGCGAGCGCTTCGCCGAACTGCGCAAGCTTGGCATCCGCACGGTGATGGTGACCGGCGACAACCCGCTGACCGCTGCTGCCATCGCCGCCGAAGCCGGCGTCGATGATGTACTGGCCGAAGCCACCCCGGAGAAAAAGCTGGCGCGCATTCGCCAAGAGCAAAACGACGGCCGCTTGGTCGCCATGTGCGGCGACGGTGCCAACGATGCGCCGGCGCTGGCCCAGGCCGATGTCGGCATGGCCATGAACGACGGCACCCAGGCCGCGCGTGAGGCGGCCAACATGGTCGACCTCGACAGCGACCCGACCAAGCTGCTCGACGTGGTCCAGGTCGGCAAGGAGTTGCTGGTCACCCGCGGTGCGTTGACCACCTTCTCGATCGCCAACGACGTGGCCAAGTACTTCGCCATCCTGCCGGCGCTGTTTGCCGCGATCTACCCGCAACTGGGCGTGCTCAACCTGATGCAGCTGGCCAGCCCGCAGAGCGCGATTCTCTCGGCGATCGTGTTCAACGCACTGATCATTGTCGCGCTGATCCCCTTGGCACTGCGTGGGGTGAGGGTGCAGGCAGCGAGTGCCGCCCATCTGCTACGGCGCAATTTGCTGATCTACGGTGTCGGCGGCCTGATCGTGCCGTTTGCCGGGATCAAGCTGATCGACATGCTGCTCAATGCCCTGCACCTGGTCTGAGGAGGCCGTTATGACTACTTACCTTCGCCCGGCCCTGAGCCTGGTTGTATTGATGACAGTGATCACTGGCGCGCTTTATCCGCTGGCGGTGACGGCGGTTGCGCAAGTGGCCTTCCCCACGCAGGCCAACGGCAGCCTGGTGCACGACGAGCAGGGCCAGGTGCGCGGCTCGGCGCTGATCGCCCAACCGTTCACTGGCGATGGCTGGTTCCACCCACGTCCGTCTGCGGCGGCGTATGCCACCGTGGCCAGTGGCGCGAGCAATCTGGCGCCGAGCAATCCGGCTCTGGCCGAGCGGGTCAAGGCAGACGCAGGCACGCTGTATCGCGCCGAGTTGGGGCCGGTACCGCAAGCCCTGCTGACCACCTCGGCCAGCGGTCTCGACCCGCACCTGTCGCCGCAAGCGCTGGCGTATCAGATCCCCCGAGTGGCGGCGGCGCGCAAACTGCCGGTAGAGCGCTTGCAAGGGCTGATCGAAGAGGCCACCCTGCAGCCATTGATCGGCCCACCGGTGGTCAACGTGCTGGCGCTGAATCAGGCGCTGGAGCAATTGACCCGCTGTGCTGATCACCGCAATTGTGAAGGATGAAACATGAGTGACTCTGCCCGCGCCGACGCGCTGTTGGCCAACCTGCCGCGCGCCGGGCGTGGCCGGCTCAAGGTATTTCTCGGTGCAGCGCCCGGGGTGGGCAAGACCTACGCCATGCTCCAGGCCGCCCACGCCCAGCAGCGCCAAGGGGTGCAGGTGGTGGCCGGGGTGGTCGAAACCCACGGCCGGGCCGAGACCGAGGCGCTGCTCGGCGGCTTGCTCCAGCAGCCGCTGCTGCGCAGCCAATACCGGGGAGTCACTCTTGAGGAAATGGACCTCGACGGCTTGCTGCGCGCCAGTCCCGAGCTGGCTCTGGTCGACGAACTGGCCCACAGCAACGCCCCCAACAGCCGCCATGCCAAGCGCTGGCAGGATGTGCAGGAGCTGCTCGCGGCCGGCATCGATGTCTACACCACGGTCAACGTGCAGCATCTGGAAAGCCTTAACGACAAGGTTCGCGACATCACCGGTGTGCAGGTCCGCGAAACCCTGCCCGACTGGGTGCTGCAGGAAGCCTTCGAACTGGTGCTGATCGACCTGCCACCGCGCGAACTGCTGCAGCGCCTGCGCGAAGGTAAGGTCTACGTGCCCGAGCAGGCCCGCGCCGCCATCGATGCGTTCTTCTCGCAGACCAACCTCAGTGCCCTGCGGGAGCTGGCCATGCACACCGCCGCGGCGCAGGTGGATGCCGACCTGGCCCACGGCTATCGCCAGCTTGGCCAGGAAGCGCCGGCCCTGCGTGGTCGCTTGCTGGTCGGCGTCGACGGCGATCAGCAAGCCGAGCGGCTGGTCCGCCACGCCTGCCGCGTGGCCCAGCGCCGGCATTTGCCGTGGAGCCTGGTGCATGTCGACAACGGCAAGCTGCGCGACGAAAGCGCCCGCCAGCGTCTGCAAAGCGCGCAGCAACTGGCTGAGCGGCTGGGTGGCGAGGTAGTGCTGTTGCGCGCCGGCGAAGTCGCGAGGACCTTGCTCCAGCATGCCGCCGAGCGCCGTGCCAGCCTGGTGCTGGTGGGGCAGTCGCGTGATCGTCTGCGCCGGCGCCTGTTCGGTGCCGGTGTCGCTGCGCGGCTGCTGCGCGAAAACCACGGCCTGGAAATCAACGTGCTCGACCGCGAGGCGCAGCCACCCGCACCGCGCACGGCAGCGAAGCGGGTGTGGATCTGGCGGCACTATCTGCTGGCGCTACTCGCCACTGCGCTTGCCGCAGGCCTGGCCTGGGCGGTGTCCAGCGTGCTGGCGTTGCCGAATATCTCGCTGGTATTCCTCGCCGCCGTGCTGCTGGTGGCGGTGCGCAGCAGCCTCGGCCCGGCGCTGGCGTGCGCGGTGCTGTCGTTTGTCAGCTATGACTTTCTGTTCATCCCGCCCAACTTCTCTCTGAGCATTCAGCGCGAAGAGGATGTGCTGACGCTGGTGTTCTTCCTGCTGATGGCCGCGCTCACCGGCAACCTCGCCGCGCGCCAGCGGCGCCAGTTGCAGGCCTTGCGCGAGACCCAGGCGCAGACCAGTCAACTGCTCGACCTGTCACGCAAGCTCACCGTCGCCACCGACCGCCAGGCAGTATTCAGCGCCGCCAGCCAGCACCTCGACGGCTGGCAGGATCTGCACGTATGCCTGCTCGAGCGAGGTAGCGAAGGCCTGCTGCAAGCTGCCAACGGCCAGTTGCCCGGCTTGAGCGACACCGAGCGCGCTGCCGCTGACTGGGCCTGGCAGCACGGCCAGGCCGCTGGCCACGGTAGCGACACCTTGCCCAATGGTCGCTGGTGGTGGTGGCCGCTGTTGGTCGATGAGCAACCGCTGGCCCTGCTCGGCGTACGTCCACGTGACAACGCGGCCCTCACAGCCCAGCGCCGACGCCTGCTGATGGCGCTGGCCCAGCCGCTGGCGCAGGCCCTGGCCCGTGCGCGCCTCGGCGAACAACTCGAAGCTGCGCGGCTGCACGGCGAAACCGAACAGCTGCGCAGCGCCTTGCTGGCCTCGGTGTCACACGACCTGCGCACACCGCTGACCGCTATGCGCGGCGGCATCGATAGCCTGCTTGCGCTCGGCGATGCGATCCCGCCCGACGACCGCCGCGAATTGCTCGAAGGCACCCGCGATGAAGCCGAGCGCCTCGACCGCTACATCCAGAATCTGCTCGACATGACCCGCCTCGGTCACGGCAGTCTCAAGCTCGCGCGTGACTGGGTGGCCCCGGCCGATATCGTCGCCAGCGCCCTGCAGCGTCTGCGCGCGGTGCTGGCGCCGCTGCGGGTCAGCACCGATGTGCCGAGCGAGCTGCCGCTGCTGTTCGTGCACGCTGCCTTGATCGAACAGGCGCTGGTCAACGTGCTGGAAAACGCCGCGCGCTTTTCACCCCCAGATGGCCGCCTGCAACTGCAGGTCGACGTGCGTGATGAGCAACTGTGCCTGGCCGTCAGCGATCAAGGCCCCGGCATCCCCGAAGCTGAACGCGAAAAGATCTTCGACATGTTCTACACCGCCGCCCGCGGCGACCGCGGCGGGCAGGGCACTGGCCTCGGCCTGGCCATCTGCCAGGGCATGATCGGCGCCCACGGCGGCAGCATCCAGGTGGCTGACGGCATCGATGGCCACGGCACCTGCATCACTCTATGCTTGCCATTGCCCCCACAGCCCACCGCCGAAAGCCAGGACTCATGAGCCAAACTGCCACCTTGCTGGTCATCGACGACGAACCGCAGATTCGCAAGTTCCTGCGCATCAGCCTGAGCTCGCAAGGCTACAAGGTCATCGAAGCCGCCACCGGCGGCGAAGGCCTGGCCCAGGCGGCCTTGGCCAAACCCGACCTGATCGTGCTCGACCTCGGCCTGCCAGACATGGATGGCCAGCAGGTGCTGCGCGAATTGCGCGAGTGGAGCTCGGTGCCGGTGATGGTGCTGTCGGTGCGGGCCAGCGAGCTGCAAAAGGTCGATGCCCTGGATGGCGGCGCCAACGACTACGTCACCAAACCGTTCGGCATTCAGGAGTTTCTCGCCCGCATTCGCGCCCTGTTGCGCCAGGTGCCACAGGGTAGCGCCGCGCTGGCCAGTGCCAGCTTCGGGCCGCTGCTGGTGGACTTCGCCTACCGCCGCGTGACCCTCGATGGCAGCGAAATAGCGCTGACCCGCAAGGAGTACGCACTGTTGGCGCAACTGGCCGGGCACCCCGGGCGAGTGATCACCCAGCAGCAACTGCTCAAGGATATCTGGGGGCCGAGCCACGTCGACGATACGCACTACCTGCGGATCGTGGTTGCGCATGTGCGGCAGAAGCTGGGCGATGACCCTACTGCGCCACGGTTTATCGTGACTGAGCCTGGGGTGGGGTATCGGTTGTTGGTGCCGTAAGCCCGTACTTTGCAACACCGCTTCGGCGCTTGATCGCGATTGAGTAATACGAGTTGTGGATACTCGTGAACCGCATTTGCATGCAGTCCCGAGCATTCCGATTCAATTGTGACGAAGATGTGCAGCCTAGAAGTCGACCGTCAACCCCGCATACAACGCTCGCCCATCACCAGGCGAGTGCAGTGAGTCTTTAGCCCCATCCGGGTCATACCAGGCATATTCGTAATAACGGTCGGTGAGGTTCTTGAGCTGCAGGTCAACGCTCAACGTCTCGGTGAACGTGTAAGTCGCTCCGATATTCATCAACACATAACCGCCGTACGTACCTTGAGTGTTTTCCCGCTCAAGATAGTAGTTGGTCTGCCCATTCATCCACGCAGTCAACTGCAACGCTTGCGTCGCCTGGTAACTGATACCGGTATTCCACAAATGATGCGGAACATGGTCAATTTCCTTGCCTTTACTCTGTGGCAAGGCGCTACTCGGCTCGAGGATTTTCGAGTATTGCCATGAATACGAAGCCCACACTTCGGTACGTTCGTCCGGGTGCAGGTTGACCTGCAGGTCGTAACCCCAGCGGCGGGTTTCACCGACGTTGTCGGACTCCCCGCTGGGGTCGTTGAGGCGGCGGCTGACTTCGCCGGTGGCGTCCTGGCGCCAGTAGGCGACGCGGCCATCAACCCAGCTGGCGGGGGTGAACTTTATGCCGGTTTCCCAGCCTTCGTTGATCGACGGTTGCAGGTCTTCATTGCGCGGCGGCACCTTGTAGGCTGCAGCGCCGCTGCCGACCTGGAACGTGCGGCCCCAGTTGGCGTAGACGCTGGCATACTGCCAGGGCGAATAGACCACACTGAGCTTGGGTTGCTTGATCAGCCCGTAGTCGTTGATGTCGGAGGTTTGCCCGGTGAGTTGGTTGGTGAAGTTGCCGCTGATCTTGTCGACGCGATAGGCCGGCACGATCTTCAGCGACTCGAT
Source organism: Pseudomonas sp. EZ-C24 (assembly GCF_014525325.1). Taxonomy (NCBI): domain Bacteria; kingdom Pseudomonadati; phylum Pseudomonadota; class Gammaproteobacteria; order Pseudomonadales; family Pseudomonadaceae; genus Pseudomonas; species Pseudomonas sp. EZ-C24. The sequence continues at coordinate 279,635 of NZ_JACDIU010000012.1, forward strand.
CGGTTCGATCTCGGCCTGTACGTAAGCGCCGACCGTGTTGAAATCGAAGGCCTGGTCGCGGGTCTGTGCCTGGCGTACGCGCTGGACGGTGCGATAGCGCTCGCTGCGGTTGTCCTGCTTCTGCACGTCGCTGCCGCCTTCCAGGGCAAAGCCGTGCAGCCAATCTACTTCTGGCCGCCAGGTCAGCGAGGTGAGGGCGCCGTACTGGGTTTCATAGGCATCGCGCTCTTGCTGCGCGCTGGTGCGCCAGTACTGGGTCCAGCGCCGATCATCGAAGGTATTCAGGTAGGTCTTGGCCGACCAGGCGAGGGTCTCGGCCAGGTCGGTGTCGAAGTGCACGCTGAGCTGGTTCATGCGCCGGGTGCCTTTGTCGCTGGCGTTGAAGTCGTTGCTCATGCGCGGGTGCTGGCGGGCATCGGCTTCGCTCAAGTAACCCGCTTCCTGTGCGTCGGCTTCGTAATGGCGGGCGCTAAGGCCGAGACGGTAGCTGCCGTCGTCGGGGGTATAGAACCACTTGCCGCTGAAGCTGTAGCGCTCGGTATCTGCATGCTCGCGATAGCCGTCGACCTGCTGGCGGGCGAAGAAGTAGTTCTGCGTCCAGTTGCTGGTTTCGATGCCCTTGGCCAGTTGCACTTCACGGGTGTTGAAGCTGCCGTAGCGCAGGCGTGCCTTGTTGTAGTTGCCGCCACTGCGGGTATTGATATTGACGTTGCCGGCGATGTTGTTGAGGCCATAGCGCGGATCGCTGGTACCGCGCACGACCTCGACGCTGTCGATGTCCAGCGGGAACACCGAGTCGATGAAGGGCATGTTGCCGTCATTGGTATTGCTCGGGATGCCGTCGATCAGCAGCTTTACGGCGTTGACTTCGCCTTCCCCATTGAAGCCGCGAAACGACAACTTGCCCGAGGTGGTGCCTTGGTTGAAGCCGGTGAGCATCACGCCCGGTGCACGGTTGAACAGCTCCCAGCTGTAGGCAACGGGCATCTTCTCGAGAATGTCGCCGCCAAGAATATCTACTGAACTGAGCACACTGCTGGTCGCCAGCGGCCCGCTACCGGTGCCGGAGACGGTAACGGCGCCGAGGGTCAGGGTGGAATTGTCGGCAGGCACAGCCTGAGCAATGGCTTGGGACAGTGGGCAGAGCGTGGCGGCACAGGTAATGGCAAGCACGGGCACGACGCTACGTGCAGTACGAAGGTACGCAGGCATGAATAAAGGTTCCTGACAGAAAAGCCGGAGACGACCGTGCTGCGCAGTTCGCGCGCACGATCATTTGCTTGGCGACGATTCAGGTCAGCGGCGGGGCGCGTGGGGTGAGGTTCGGCCACTGCTGGCGCGGCAGCGGCAACTCCGGGCGCTGGCCGAGCAACAGGGCGTCTGGCCAGAAGCGCGGCAACAGGTGTTTGAAGTAGGCGCCTGGCAGCGCCGCTTGGCCGGTATGGCCACAGCAGCAATCACCGGCCTGGGGCTTGATCTCGCCGTGCCCGGAGAAGTCTGGCAACTCCAGCTTGAGTTGCGCCAGCACCGATTTGGGCAAACTCTGCCCGCCATGCAGGCTGCAGAAGCTGCCGAAGATCAGTGATTCATCCAGGGGGGGCTCACGCAGGGCACGGTCGAGCGGCATCGCCAGCAAGTTGAACAACACTGCGCAACAGGCGAGTAGCAAGAGGTAAGGGTGCAGGCGTGACCGCATCGGCGTTACCAGAAAAGTAGGCGCGCATTAAGCCGCATTTGGCTGGGCCTGTAAAAGTGTCTTGATGCGCTATGTTGTCACGGGTGAGCGCGATTGGTGCCGGCTGCTCCAGGCAAAGCCAGGCGTCGAGCGCTCGACACAGGCGACCACTGCGCAGACAATCATGCCTGCCGGCATCGGCTGCGCCCTGGAGCAAACGCCAGGTGCCCAAAGCGGCCGTCAACCACGCCTCTCGCAAGGTTTCGCTAGCTCGACAGCTGCGAACAGGCTAAGCGCCAGCCGGTGAGTTGAGCAAATGCTCAACGCTGGCCCTAAGCTGCTCGATGGTGAACGGTTTGGCCAGCAACCGCGACTGATCCTGCCGCTCAGCGCTGCCGTTCGCGGTATCGACGCAGCCTGAGATGAACAGCACCTTGAGTGTTGGCCGTACTGCCCAGGCGGCTTCGGCGATTTTGTGGCCACTGCTGCCGCCGGGCAAGATCAGGTCAGTAACGATCAGCTTCAGATCAGGCAACTCGGCGATACGCTGCACGACCTGATCAGCGCTGGGCATTTCAGCCACTTCAAAACCTGCCTCGTGAAGCGTTTCGGCAACCAGCTCACGAATAGCGGCTTCGTCGTCGATAACTATTGCCGATCCGCGGCTGCCGCCAGGCGTTGCTTGCAGCAGGTCTGCCTGCTGCGTTTGCGCTACAGGGGCGCTGCCTTGGTAGACCGGCAGGAACAGGCACACCGCGGTGCCTTTGCCCAGCTCTGACTCAATACGAACAGCCCCGCCGGCCTGGCGTGCGAAGTCCTCGACCATCGACAGCCCCAGCCCGGTCCCGGAGCCCAGCGGTTTGGTGGTGAAAAACGGCTCCAGCGCGCGCTCGACAATGCTCGTCGGCATGCCCATACCGGTGTCCGCCACGCAGATCCGTACATAGTCACCCGCTTGCACATGCAGAGTGCCCGGGTCGGTCACCGCCAGCGTACTGACCTCGATTCGCAGCCTGCCGCCTTGAGGCATTGCGTCACGCGCGTTGATGCACAGGTTGAGCAGGGCGTTCTCGAGTTGGTGGGCATCGCAGTGGCACAGCGTGGGTGCGCCAGGGGCGAGCAGTTCGATGTTGATCAGCGGCGTCAGCGTGCGTGCAATCAACTCTTCCATGTTCTTGATCAACACCGCCGGATCGACGCTAGCTGCAACCAAAGGCTGTTTTCTGGCATACGCCAGCAGCCGATGCGTCAGTGAACTGGCTCGTTGCGTGGCGTTTCGGGCGAGGGTGACATAGCGCTCGATCCCTGCCAGGCGGCCTTGGGCGATGCGTTGTTCGATCATGTCCTGGCTGCCGCTGATGATCGTCAACAGGTTGTTGAAGTCATGGGCTAAGCCTCCGGTCAGTTGCCCCAGCGACTCCATTTTCTGGCTCTGCTGCAGCTGCGAACGGACTTGATCGAAGGCCAGCTGGCGCTCGCGGTACAATGTGACATCGCGGGCCACGGCAAAAAACCGACCCTGGCGGCCGGTGATACGCCAGTTCAGCAGCAGAGGCTGGCCGTTGTTGCGTACGCTTTGCGTGTCGAGCTCGGCAATCTGCCGATCATGCAGGTTGCGCACGGAGTCGGATAATTGCGCAGGCGAAATATAGCTGTAGAACGCGCCATCTTTGAGCTGCTGCTCGGTCCAGCCGGTCTCGGCCTGCCAGGCCGGGTTCATCGCCAGCACTTCACCCTGTGCCGACAAGGTGCAGATCAGGTCGGGTGATAGTTTCCAGATGTCATCGCGCTCATCGGTACGCCGCTCGACTTCGTCCTCAAGGTTTTGATTGAGCCGGTCCAGTGCCCTGATGCTGCGCCGAAACAGCGCGCACACCACTGCCATTGCCAACGTCACCAGGCCAAAACTCAGGCTGTTGATCCAGTCGGTCCAGTCGGCGCCAAAGCCGACCGGCCCGATGAAGAAATATTGTGCCGTCAGCACCGCCATGATGCATCCCAGTACCGCTGGCCCCGCGCCGAACCAGAAGCCGATGAACATCAGCCCCGGAATGAAGAACAGGTAGGGCAAGGCTGTAGCGGGCAGTTGCGCTCGCGCGAAAGCGCACGCCACGACCACCACTACGGTGCCCAGATAGCGCAATGCAGGCGAGAGCTGCTTGCGCTCCAGGCGCAGCAGGGCAGCGGCGGTCAATCTAGGCAAACGGGTCAAAAAACACTCCGAACAGTGGTAGCCAGGCATGCAGGTACAGGGCGTATATAGCGCTAAAGCACTGCTTTAGGCGCCTTCCCGGACTGATAGGCTAGTTACGCCTGGTCGTCCAATAGTTTTTTTTACGGTCGGCCGGTGCGAGGTTTGATTGTCCTCGCGCGCTCGGGCTGACTAAGCTGGCAATGTGCCTCATAGGTAAGTCTTTTGGATAGTGCTACAGGAGTTACGGTGGGTAATTCGTCAATTATGCACGATGAGCGGTTGCGTCTGGCCGAGGTCGATCGGCTGACGTCCAACCTGGTCAGTGGCTCGGACCCGGTGCTGAACAGTGTCGTGGCGATGCTCTGTGCCCATTTTCAAGTGCCTACCGCGCTGGTCAGCATCATCGACCGTAACTATCAAGTGTTCAAGGCGCGGGTAGGCATGGTCGCCGAGCGCACGCCCAGAGAGATGTCGTTCTGCGCCCTTGAACTTGAGCAGGATACTGTACTGGAAATCTGCGACGCCTTGACCGATGCGCGCACTGTCGATAACCCGCTGGTGCAGGGTGACCCCTACATTCGCTACTACGCTGGCGCACCGCTGGTGATCAAGCCAGGACTCAACCTAGGGCGGCTGTGCATCATCGACCAGGCGGCACGTCCGTCGTTATCTGAGCGCGACCAGGCGCTGTTGCGCAGCGCGGCGCAGATTGTTGTATCGCGGTTGCAGTCGATCCATGATCAATATTTCTACGACAGTATGACCGGCTTGCCCAACCGGCGCCGTTTCGAAGCCGACTTCGCCGACTGCGCCAGCGTCGCTGGCCAGGTCGCAGTGTTCATCGAGCCTATTTCAGCAGCCGGCATGGACCGCCTGGTGAAGGCACTGGGCATCGAGTTTTTCGCAAGCTTCATGCTGGCCGTGAAAGAGGCCTTGCTGGCAGCCCTGCCGCCGGGGTCGCGCCTGTACCGCCCGAGCACGCTGGGTTTTCTGACCCTGATCGAATGCAATGACGTGGCCTCATCGCCGGCCAGGCTTGACGCTATCGTTGCGGCGCTGAGTGGGCCGTTGCACAGCGGCAATGTGCCGGTGTTCGCCGATGTCGGCATGAGCGTGCTCGAGCCGGATGCAGACACCGATGCATCGCTGGATACCCTGCGTTTGATGGCGAGCATGACCGATGCGGCGCGCCGCAGCGAGCGACGCTGGCTGGTCTATGACCCGCTGGTCGATACCAGCCAGCGCCGCAGTACGGCCTTGCTCATCGCTCTGGAACCGGCGCTGGTAGCTGCCGACCAACTTCGTCTGGTCTATCAGCCAAGGGTTGATCTCAACAGCAAACGCTGCGTGGCAGTAGAAGCGCTGTTGCGCTGGAAGCATCCGACCATGGGCGAAATCAGCCCGGCTGAATTCATCCCATTGGCTGAAACCACTGCTTCGATTCGCGGCATCACCCGGTGGGTGATCTGGCATGTCTGTCAGCAAATGCGCAGGTGGCGGGCGGAGGGGCTGCAGATGACCGTGTCGCTGAATATCTCCGCGCTGGATCTCGCCGATGGGCACCTGTTCGAGTACCTGAGCCGTACGCTCGGCGAGTTCGGCGTGGACCCGCGGCGCATCGAGCTTGAGTTTACCGAAAGCGCTCTGGTCACTGACTTCGACCAGGTGCAGCAACAGCTTCAGCGTTTTCGCACACTCGGGGTGGCGATTGGCATCGATGACTTCGGCAGCGGCTACAGCAACTGGGTCTACCTGCGCATCATCCCGGCCACCAGCGTCAAGCTTGATCGCTCGCTGCTGGCCAACCTGCAGCCGGGCAACAACGATTGGCACATCATTCGCGGGCTGGTCAGCCTGCTGCGCGACCTGCGCCTGACGGTGGTGGCCGAAGGTATCGAGACCGACCTACACCACCATTTGTTGAGTGGCTGGGGCTGTGAGCAGGGCCAGGGCTATTTTTACGCGAAGCCGATGCCGCCCGCAGAACTTGAAACCTGGCTGCAGAAGGACTGCTGCGTGCCGATGACCTGACAAGGACGATGTTCAATCTCACAGCTGCACCTGCAAGATCTTCGACAACCCCCTGCCATTTCGGCCGCGTCGCTAACCACCGAGAACACCATGTTCAACTCAAAGCTAAAAAACCAGCTACAGCGACTGCAGGACGAAATAGACGCGCTGCAGCGCGCGCAGGCCGCAAGAACTCACGAGATGCTGGAAATAACGGTTGATCGGAACCTGCTGATCACCGCGGTCAATCGCAACTTTGCTCGATGGGTTGGGCGTGAACAGTCGCAATTGCTTGGACAATCGCTGGCTAGCATCGCGCCCAGCTATGTCAAAGAGTTGCCATGCTTCAAGGATTTTCAGCAGGCCATGAGCACTGGCACCGGGGTCAGCGACGAGTATCGCTATATCACCGCCGACGGCAGGATGGTCTGGATGAGAGCGGCCTGGTGCCCGGTCAAGTCAGCAGCGGGTGCAGTCACCCATATGTCGGCCTACGGCACCGATGTCACCGCGAGCATCGATAAAGCGCGTGAAAACGACGAGTTCATAAAGGCGCTGTACCGCTCGACCGCGGTCATCGAGTTTGAGCTGGACGGTACTATCGTTGCTGCCAACGACAACTTCTTGAGGACGGTGAACTATTCGCTGGCAGAGATCGTGGGCAAACATCACCGTATTTTCTGTGACCCCAACTATGTCAATTCGCCTGCCTATCAGCAGCTATGGCGCAGCCTCAACGAGGGGCAGTTCGTCGCCGAGCGCTTCCTGCGCTTTGACAAGTCAGGGCGCGAGCTCTGGCTGGAAGCATCCTACAACCCGGTGCGCGACACCCGTGGCCAGCTCTACAAGATCGTCAAATTCGCGGTCGATATCAGCGAGCAGGTCAAGCATGAGCAGGAAGTCAGCGCGGCCGCTGGGGTTGCCTATGACGTTTCTCGCAAAACCGATGACTCGGCGAGAAGGGGGGCGGTGGCCGTAAAGGATACCGTCGAGACGATGAACCGTATCGTCTCGCAGGTCTCCACGGCCTCCGCCGGGGTCGAGGCGCTGGGGCAGCAGTCGCAGTTGATCACATCGATTGTTTCCACCATCGGCGGCATTGCCCAGCAGACCAACCTGCTCGCCCTCAACGCGGCTATCGAAGCCGCGCGCGCAGGCGAGCAAGGTCGGGGCTTTGCCGTGGTGGCCGATGAGGTGAGGAAGCTGGCCGGCCGCACCAGTGCCGCCACTCAGGAAATCGTAGAAGTGGTGCAGAAGAACAACACCCTTGTAGAGGCCGCAGTGGTCAGTATGGGTGAAAGCACGCATCAGGCTGAAATCGGCTTGGCGCTGGCCAGCCAGGCCGGCCATGTCATCACTGAAATTCAGTCGGGTGCGCAGGAAGTGGTAACAGCGGTCGGCCGATTCTCATCGCAGATTGCCGGTCAGTCACACCTGTGAAAGTGTGACCGGTAGCGCCGGCACGCCATCAGGCAGCCGGCTCGACCTCCAGAAACGCCGCTTCCAGCAGCTGCCGGGTGTAGGGATGCTGCGGCGCATGGAAGATCTCCCGCGCGTCGCCTTGTTCCACCACCTGCCCCTGTTTGATCACCATCAGCTGATGACTCAGCGCTTTGACCACCGCTAGGTCATGACTGATGAACAGGTAGGTCAGGTTGTATTTGAGCTGCAACGAACGCAACAGCTCCACTACCTGCCGCTGCACGGTGCGGTCAAGCGCAGAGGTTGGCTCGTCGAGCAGAATCAACGCCGGTTTGAGCACCAGCGCGCGAGCGATGGCGATGCGTTGACGCTGGCCCCCGGAGAACTCATGGGGATAGCGGTGGCGGGTGGCCGGATCGAGGCCTACTTCCTGCAGCGCGGCAATGATCGCCGCCTCTTGCTCTTGGGCGGTGCCGATGCGATGAATGCGCAGGCCTTCGCCGACGATATCGGCGACACTCATGCGCGGGCTGAGGCTGCCGAACGGGTCCTGAAACACCACCTGCATTTCTCGCCGCAGCGGCCGTACCTCCTGCTGGTTCATGCCCTGCAGGTTTTGCCCGTGAAAACGGATGTCGCCCTGGCTCGAGATCAGCCGCAGGATCGCCAGGCCCAAGGTCGATTTGCCCGAGCCGCTTTCGCCAACGATGCCCAGGGTCTGCCCTTGGGGCAGGCTGAAATTGATCCCGTCGACTGCCTTGACGTGGTCTACCGTACGCCGCAGCAGGCCTTTCTTGATCGGGAACCAGACGCGCAGATCATCCACCTCCAGCAGCGGCGCCCCAAGCGGGTTGGCCGCAGGCTGGCCGCTGGGTTCGGCGTTGATCAACATCTGCGTATAGGGATGCTGCGGGGCGGTGAACAGCGTCGTGCACTCGGCCTGCTCGACGATCTTGCCTTGCTGCATCACGCAAACACGGTGGGCGATGCGCCTTACCAGGTTGAGGTCATGGCTGATCAGCAGCAGGGCCATGCCCAGTCGTGCCTGCAGCTCTTTGAGCAGATCAAGAATCTTCAGCTGTACGGTGACGTCGAGCGCAGTGGTCGGTTCATCGGCGATCAGCAGTTCCGGCTCGTTGGCCAGGGCCATGGCAATCATCACCCGCTGGCGCTGGCCGCCGGACAGCTCATGCGGCAGCGCCTTGAGGCGCTTGTGCGGTTCAGGGATGCCGACCAGGTCGAGCAGTTCCAAGGTGCGCGCCGTCGCCTGCTTGCCGGTTAAACCCTTGTGCAGGAGCAGGATCTCGTTGATCTGCTTCTCGATACAGTGCAGCGGGTTGAGCGAGGTCATCGGCTCCTGGAAGATCATTGCGATGCGGTTGCCACGGATGCGCTGCATTGGCTTTTCGCCAAGCTTGAGCATGTCCTTGCCGCCATACTCGATGCTGCCACTGGGGTGGCGCGCAAGTGGGTAGGGCAACAGGCGCAGGATCGAGTGGGCAGTGACCGACTTGCCCGAGCCGCTCTCGCCGACCAGGGCCAGGGTCTCGCCCTTGCGGATGTCGAAACTGATGCCATCGACAACGCGGTTGACCTGGTCACCGCTGAGGAACTCGACCGCAAGATCACGGACTTCGATCAGGTTAGGTTCGCTCATGTCATTTCCTCGGGTCGAAGGCGTCGCGGGCGGATTCGCCGATAAACACCAGCAGGCTGAGCATCACGGCCAGCACGGCGAAGGCACTGATGCCCAGCCATGGTGCCTGCAGGTTGGATTTGCCCTGGGCAACCAGCTCACCCAACGACGGTGAACCGGCGGGCAGGCCAAAGCCGAGGAAGTCCAGCGCGGTCAGGGTACCGATGGCGCCGGTGAGGATGAACGGCATGAAGGTCATGGTCGAGATCATTGCGTTGGGCAGAATGTGCCGGTACATGATCGCGCCGTTGCGCATGCCCAGGGCGCGCGCCGCGCGCACATACTCCAGGTTACGCCCACGCAGGAATTCGGCGCGGACTACATCGACCAGGCTCATCCACGAGAACAGCAACATGATCCCCAGCAGCCACCAGAAGTTGGGCTGGACGAAACTGGCCAGAATGATCAGCAGGTAAAGCACCGGCAAGCCTGACCAGATCTCCAGGAAGCGCTGGCCGGCAAGGTCGACCCAGCCACCATAAAAGCCCTGCAGAGCCCCGGCAATGACGCCGATGATTGAGCTGAGGATGGTCAGGGTCAGGGCAAACAATACCGAAACGCGGAAGCCGTAGATCACCCGCGCCATGACATCGCGGCCCTGGTCATCGGTGCCCAGCCAGTTGTCCGCCGAGGGCGGCGCGGGGGCTGGCACCTTCAAGTCGTAGTTGATGCTCTGGTAGCTGAACGGGATCGGCGCCCACAGCACAAAGCTGTCTTTCTTCTCCAGAAGATCGCGGATGTAAGGGCTCTTGTAGTTGGCTTCGAGCGGGAATTCACCGCCAAAGGTGGTCTCGGGGTAGCGCTTGAACGCCGGGAAGTACCACTCGCCGTCGTAGCGCACGGCAATCGGTTTGTCGTTGGCGATCAGCTCGGCGCCAAGGCTCAGGCCGAACAGGATCAGGAACAGCCACAGCGACCACCAGCCTCGGCGGTTGGCCTTGAAGCGCTCGAAGCGCCGTCGATTGAGCGGGGACAGGGCCATTGGTCAATTCTCCCGGCTGGCGAAGTCGATGCGCGGATCGACCAGGGTGTAGGTCAGGTCGCCGATCAGTTTCACCACCAGCCCGAGCAGGGTGAAGATGAACAGGGTGCCGAAGACCACCGGGTAATCGCGGTTGATCGCCGCTTCGAAACTCATCAGGCCAAGGCCGTCGAGGGAGAAGATCACCTCGATCAGCAACGAGCCGGTGAAGAAGATGCCGATGAATGCCGAAGGGAAGCCGGCGATCACCAGCAGCATGGCGTTACGGAACACATGCCCGTAGAGCACCCGCTGCCGGCTCAGGCCTTTGGCTTTGGCGGTGACCACATACTGCTTGTTGATCTCATCGAGGAAGCTGTTTTTGGTCAGCAGGGTCATGGTGGCGAAGTTGCCGATCACCAGTGCAGTGATCGGCAGCACCAGGTGCCAGAAGTAATCGAGGATCTTGCCAGTGGTGGACAGCTCGTCGAAGTTGTTCGAGGTCAGCCCGCGTAACGGGAACCAGTCGAAGTAACTGCCGCCGGCGAACAGCACGATCAGCAGAATGGCGAACAGAAACGCAGGGATGGCATAGCCGACCACGATCGCCGAGCTGGTCCAGACATCGAAGTGGCTGCCGTGGCGCACCGCCTTGGCGATCCCCAGCGGGATCGACACCAGGTACATGATCAGCGTGCTCCACAGCCCGAGCGAGATCGACACCGGCATCTTTTCGGCAATCAGGTCGATGACCTTGGCATCACGGAAGAAGCTGTCGCCGAAGTCGAGCTGGGCATAGTTCTTGACCATGATCCACAAGCGCTCCGGGGCGGACTTGTCGAAGCCATACATGTGTTCGATTTCAGCGATCAGCGCCGGGTCCAGGCCCTGTGCGCCGCGGTAGTTGGAGCCGGCCACCGAGACTTCGGCGCCGCCGCCGGCGATGCGGCTGGTCGCGCCGTCAAAGCCTTCGAGTTTGGCGATCATCTGCTCGACCGGGCCGCCGGGCGCGGCCTGGACGATGATGAAGTTGATCACCAGGATGCCGAACAGGGTCGGGATGATCAGCAGCAAGCGCCGCAGGATATAGGCGAGCATGTCAGTTGGCCTCGCTCGGCGTGGTCTCTGGCGCAGGCTGCGTGGTCACGGCCGGTTTCACATCAGGCTTGATCCACCAGGTGTCGATGCCGACATCGTACTTGGGCGAGACCTTGGGGTGGCCGATGTGGTTCCAGTAGGCCACCCGCCAGGTCTTGATGTGCCAGTTGGGGATCACGTAGTAGCCCCACTGCAACACGCGGTCGAGGGCGCGGGCGTGGTTGATCAGGCTCTGACGTGAGTCGGCGTTGATCAGTTGCTCGACCAGTTGGTCAATGGCCGGGTCGCGCAGGCCTATGAAGTTGCGGCTACCGGGGTTGTCGGCGGCGCCCGAAGTCCAGAACTCGCGCTGTTCGTTACCCGGCGAGCTGGACTGGGGGAAGCCGCTGACGATCATGTCGAAGTCGCGCGAGCGCAGACGGTTGATGTACTGCGGCACCTCGACCCGGCGCAGGGTCAGCTCGATGCCGAGGTCTGCCAGGTTGCGTTTGAACGGCAACAGCACGCGTTCAAACTCCGTCTGTGCGAGCAGAAACTCGATCACCACCGGCTTGCCCTGGGCGTCGACCATCTTGTCGTCGACGATTTTCCAGCCCGCTTCCTGCAGCAGCTTGTAGGCCTGACGTTGCTGCTCGCGGATCATGCCGCTGCCGTCGCTGACCGGGTTCTTGAACACCTCGGTAAAGGCCTGCTCGGGAATCTTGCCGCGCAGCGGCTCGAGGATTTTCAGTTCATCCGGCGTGGCCGGCTGCGTGGCCGCCATGTCGGAGTTCTCGAAGTAACTGCTGGTGCGGGTGTAGGCACCGTTGAACAGCTGCTTGTTGGTCCACTCGTAGTCGAGCAGCAGGCTCAGCGCCTTGCGCACGCGCACGTCCTGGAACATTGGCTTGCGCAGGTTGAAGACAAAGCCCTGCATACCGGTCGGGTTGCCGTTGGGCAGCTCTTCCTTGATCAGGCGGCCTTCGCGTACGGCGGGCACGTTGTAGGCGTTTGCCCAGTTCTTTGCCGCCACCTCCAGGTTGTAGTCGAACTGGCCGGCCTTGAGCGCTTCAAGGGCAACGGTGCTGTCGCGGTAATAGTCAAAGGTCATGACGTCGAAATTGAACATGCCGCGGTTGATCGGCAGGTCCTTGGCCCAATAGTCCTTGACCCGCTCGAAACGTACCGAACGACCGGCCTTGACCTCGGCAACCCGGTAGGGACCGCTGCCCAAAGGAATTTCCAGGTTGCCACGGTTGAATTCGCGGTTTTCGTACCAGTGCTTGGGCAGTACCGGCAGTTGGCCAAGGATCAGCGGCAACTCACGGTTGTTCTTGTGCTTGAACTTGAACAGCACTTTCAGCGGGTCTTCGGCAATGACCTCGGCGACGTCACCGTAGTACACCTTGTACAGCGGGGCGCCTTGGCTGACCAACGTGTTGAAGGTCCAGACCACGTCATCGGCACGCATGGGGTGGCCGTCATGGAAACGTGCTTCCGGGCGCAGGTAGAAGCGCACCCAGCTGTTGTCCGGGGCCTTCTCTATCTTGCCGGCAACCAGGCCGTACTCGGTAAACGGCTCGTCCAGGCTCTGGCGCATCAGCGTGTCGTAGATGCTGCCGACGTTTTCTGCAGCCACGCCTTTGTTGATGAACGGGTTGAGGCTGTCGAAACCGCCAAAGCCGGACTGGCGAAAGGTGCCGCCTTTGGGCGCATCTGGGTTGACGTAGTCGAAGTGTTTGAAGCTGGCCGGATACTTGGGCGGCTCGTCATACAGGGTCAAGGCGTGCTGCGGGGCAGCCAGCACGGGAAGGCTCAGGCAGGCTAGCAGCAGGCTGCCGGCCAGTTGGCGCAGGCGGTGCGGCATCATTTGGCTTTCTCCGAAGTCTTGAGCCACCAGCTGTTCAGGCCCAGGGTGTAGGGCGGCGTGGTGACGAAGGCGAACCGATTGCGGTAGGCCAGGCGATGATTGTCCAGATACCAGTTGGGGATCATGTAGTAATGCCACGACAGCACCCGGTCCAGCGCACGCGCGGCGGCGACCTGGTCATCGCGGGTGCGGGCAGCGAGCAGGGTGTCGAGCAGGTGGTCGACCACCGGATCTTTGACCCCCGCATAGTTCTTGCTGCCCTTGGTCGAAGCCTGGCTGGAATGGAAGTACAGCCATTGCTCGAGGCCTGGGCTGAGGGTCTGGTTCAGGGTCATCAGGATCATGTCGAAATCAAACTGGTCCAGCCGTTGTTTGTACTGGGCGCGGTCTACCGTGCGCAAGCGCGCATCGATGCCAATGCTCGCCAGATTTTCGACATAAGGTTGCAGGATCCGTTCTAGATTGGGGTTCACCAGCAACAACTCCATCTGGAACTGCTTGCCCTTGGCGTCCACCAGGCGTTGGCCGTCCAGCTTCCAGCCGGCTTTGCCCAGCAGGGCCAGGGCCTCGCGCAAGGTCTGGCGGCTGACGCCGCTGCCGTCGGTATGGCTGACCTGGTAGGGCTCGGTGTACAGCTTGGCCGGCAGTTCGTCGCGGAACGGCGCCAGCAGCAGCCACTCCTTGCCGGTCGGCAGGCCGCTGGCAGCAAACTCGCTGTTTGGGTAATAACTGGTCGAGCGCCGATAGGCGCTGCTGAACAGGGCGCGGTTGGTCCACTCGAAATCCAGCATCAAACCCAGCGCCTGGCGTACTTGCGGGTCGCTGAACGTGGCGCGGCGGCTGTTCATGAACAGCCCTTGGGTCTGGGTCGGGATGCGGTGCGGGATCTGCGCCTTGATCACCTCGCCACGGCGCACTGCAGGGAAGTTGTAGCTGTTGGCCCAGTTCTTCGCCTGATGTTCGATGTAGATGTCGAACTCGCCGGCCTTGAACGCTTCGAAGGCGACCGTGGCGTCGCGGTAGAACTCATATTCGACGCGGTTGTAGTTGTACTTGCCGCGATTGACCGCCAGGTCCTTGCCCCAGTAATCCTTGACCCGCTTGAATACCAGGCGCCGCCCCGGCTGCACCTCGGTGATGCGATAGGGCCCGCTGCCCAGCGGTGGCTCGAAGGTGGTGGCCTTGAAGTCGCGCTTCTGCCAGTAATGCTTGGGCAGTACCGGCATCTCACCCAGACGCAGGATCAACAACGGGTTGCCGGCACGCTTGAACACGAAGCGAATGCGCAACGGCCCGAGAATGTCGACTCGCTGCACTTCCTGCAGGTTGGTGCGGTACAGCGGGTGGCCGTCCTTGAGCAGGGTGCGATAGGAGAACGCCACGTCCGCCGAGGTGATCGGCTTGCCGTCGTGAAAGCGTGCCTCTGGGCGCAGGTTGAACACCACCCAGCTGCGGTCTTCGCTGTACTCGACCGAGCGCGCAATCAGGCCATAGCTTGAGGTTGGCTCATCGCCGGACGGATCGTACATCCCCGTACCGACCATAAGCGTCTCGTTCAGCTCGCTGACACCGTATTGCAGGAAGTTTGGCGTTGTGACCGGGCTCGACCCTTTGAAGGTGTAGGGGTTGAGCGTGTCGAACGTGCCAAATGCCATGGCCCGCAAGGTTCCGCCCTTGGGCGCTTGCGGGTTGACCCAATCGAAGTGGGTGAATGTGGCTGGGTATTTGAGCGTGCCGAACTGCGCGTAACCGTGGCTCTCGCTGACGGTGGCGGCGGCGGGGAAGCTCAAGGCCAGGCTGAAGGACAGCAGGAGGGGACGTATCAAATCGGCATCCGATCCAGAAGGCGTTGGGCTTTGGTCGGGCTACAGTAACAGCTTGGCGGGATTGGAAAAAGAGTGATGCGAGAGGGGGCTGCAAGCGGGGCTGGGTGACAGCCCCGGGAGGATCAATGGCCGAGGTAGACGGTCAGGGTCTGGCCTGGTTTGAGGGCATGCCCGCTGCGCGGATTCCAGCGCTTGAGGTGCTGCATTTCGACGTTGAAACGCTTGGCCACCAGGTACAGTGAATCGCCCTTGCGGACCTTGTACTGAGTCGAGCGCTGCTTGGCCGAAGCAACCCGGTTGGCGGCTGCAGAGGGCGCATTGCCACCGCGCATGGCCAGGACCTGGCCGGCCTTGAGGCGATTGCCGGAGATCTTGTTCCAGCGCTGGATATCCTTGACCGAAACCCGGTTGGCCTTGGCGATGCTGCCCAGGTTGTCACCGCGCTTGACTCGGTAGCTGCGCGTGGCCGGTGCGCTGGCTTCGGCGACAGCGGCTTCGAACACGGCCTTGCGTGGTTGCAGGCTGAGCAACTGTTCAGGGTTCAGGTTGGACAGGCTGGCCGAGAGCAACTGCGCCTTGGCAGTCGGCACCAGCAGTTGTTGCGGGCCGTCGACCGTCATGCGCTTCTTGAATGCCGGGTTGAGCTGGATCAGCTCGTCTTCATCGATATCGGCAAAGGCTGCGACCCGCGACAGGTCGAGGCGGTCATTGATGGCGACGGCGGCAAAGTACGGTTCGTTGGCGATCGGGTTGAGGTTGACGCCATACGATTCAGGCGTTGATACCACCTGCGACAGGGCCAGCAGCTT
Organism: Pseudomonas sp. EZ-C24; assembly: GCF_014525325.1. Taxonomy (NCBI): domain Bacteria; kingdom Pseudomonadati; phylum Pseudomonadota; class Gammaproteobacteria; order Pseudomonadales; family Pseudomonadaceae; genus Pseudomonas; species Pseudomonas sp. EZ-C24. The sequence continues at coordinate 295,175 of NZ_JACDIU010000012.1, forward strand.
GGGCACGTAGTCGCGGGTTTCCTGCGGCAGCGGCAGGTTCCAGTAATCAGTCGGCAGGCCGAGTTTTTCGTTGCGTTCGATAGCGCGGCTGACGGTGCCTTCACCGGCGTTGTAGGCCGCCAGGGCCAGCAGCCAGTCGCCGTTGAACATGTCGTGCAGACGGCTCAGATAATCCAGTGCAGCGTTGGTCGATGCTTTGACGTCGCGGCGGCCATCGTAGAAGTTGGTCTGGCGCAGATTGAAGTGGCGCCCGGTCGAGGGGATGAACTGCCACATGCCGGCCGCATGGGCACGGGAATACGCCATCGGGTTGTAGGCGCTCTCGATCGCTGGCAGCAGGGCCAGCTCCAGCGGCATGTCACGTTCTTCGAGGCGCTCGACGATGTAATGCAGGTACAGGCTGCCGCGCTCGCCGGCGGTTTCAACGAAACGCGGGTTGCTGGCGAACCACAGGCGCTGTTGCTCGATGCGCGGATTGACGTCGATGGTGTCCTGCAGCGCGAAGCCCTGGCGCATGCGTTCCCAGACATCCTGGGGCGCCTGCTGCTTGGGCTTGGCCATGATCAACGGGGCCGGCTTGTGCTTGATCCGGGCCTGATAGTTGTGCGCGCGAACGCTTTCGGATTCATCTACCTGACGGGTGCTCTGGCAGCCCACCAAAGTGGCAGCCAGGGCCAGCGCACTGATCTGTGCGAGGCGCGTCAAAGCGACGGATTGCGAGGTTCTGCGGCTACTGGAAGGCATCGGCTGGGGCAGGTATCCGGGTGAAAAAGTTGGGCGATTCTAGGAACCGCTTTTGCCCGGGTCAACCTTTGCCCCTCAATTACGATATATCTTGAGGTTATCAGAAGCCGTCTTTCCAAGACCTCAAGGCAGCAAAAACAGCAGCTTGGCCTTCGTTTGAATGTCCCTTCCATTCGTCTGCTTTTTGTTTAACGGATGTTTCTGCGGTACGCAAAAAAGGGTTGGTGAGGCGTTCCAGGCCAATGCTGGAAGGCAGCGTTATGCGCTCATCTGCGCGCAGTCTGGTCACCTCCTCAAAGCGCGCGAGCACATCCGAATTGCTCGGTTCGACGGCCTTGGCGAAGCGCAGGTTGCTCAGGGTGTATTCATGGGCGCAGTAGACCTCGGTGGCGTCAGGCAGGGCGGCGAGGCGCTCAAGCGAGTTGTGCATCTGCGCAGGCGTGCCCTCGAACAAACGGCCGCAACCGCCGGCAAACAGCGTGTCGCCACTGAACAGCACGGGTGTCGGCGTCTGTGCGGTATAAAAGGCGATGTGGCCAAGGGTGTGCCCGGGCATCGCCAGCACCTCGAAGGTCAGCCCCAGCGCGGTGACCTGGGCATTGTCCTCGAGCGCCAGGTCACGGCCTGGGATCTGCTCGCTGGCCGGGCCGCTGACCCGCGCCCCGGTGGCTCGCTTGAGCTCGGCAACGCCGCCGACATGATCGTGGTGATGGTGGGTGATGAGGATATCCTTCAGCTCCCAGCCTGGGTTGGCCTCAAGCCAGTCCAGTACCGGTTGGGCGTCACCAGGATCGACCACCGCACACTGGCGTTTGGCAGTATCCTGTAACAACCAGATGTAGTTATCAGAGAAAGCGGGTAGTGCATCGATCTGTATCATGTGCGGATCCGAATCATCTGCCGTGGGACATAAGGGCATCTTAGCCGCGATGGTGCGGCGGGAGAACCTTGGAGGGAAGACGCAATGACCGACCAAGCCTTTGCCCAGGCCGACCCTGAATGGGTCGAGCTGATCAGCCTGGCCCGCGAATGGTTTCAAGGCCCTGTTGGGCAGTTGATGCTGCGCGAAGAAGAAAAGTTGCTTGAAACTGAACTCGCGCGTTTTTTTGGTGGTTATCTGGTGCATTACGGGCCAGGGGCGGAGGCGCCGCCGCATGCCAAGCAGGTGCATCGCAATGTGCGCCTCGGTGCGCCGTTGCCAGGGGTTGAAATCGTCTGCGAAGAACAGGCCTGGCCGCTCGCCGAACATGCGGCGGACGTCGTGGTGCTGCAGCACGGGCTGGACTTCAGCCTGTCGCCTCACGGCCTGCTGCGCCAAGCCGCCAGTGCGGTGCGTCCGGGTGGCCATCTGCTGATCGTCGGTATCAACCCATGGAGCAGTTGGGGCATGCGCCACCTGTTCAGCAAAGGCGCCTTGCGCAAGGCACGTTGCATCCCGCCGTCGCGGGTCGGTGACTGGCTCAACCTGCTCGGCTTTGCGCTGGAGAAACGCCGCTTCGGCTGTTATCGTCCGCCGCTTGCTTCACCAGCCTGGCAGCAGCGCCTCACCGGGTGGGAGCGGGTAGCCGGTGGCTGGCAGATGTCAGGTGGCGGCGTCTACCTGCTGATAGCGCGCAAGATGGTAGTCGGCCTGCGGCCACTGCAACCGGCCCGGCGTGAGCCGATGGGCAAACTGCTGCCGCTGCCCCTGGCCAAGGTCAATCGCGACCCGGCCAACCGCGACCATCATCCGGGTCGATAAATTACAGCGAATTAAGGCAGTACATGAGCGAAGAAAGCATCGAGATGTTTACCGACGGCGCCTGCAAGGGCAATCCGGGCCCTGGCGGCTGGGGCGTGCTGATGGTGTACAAGGGCGTCGAAAAGGAACTCTGGGGTGGCGAGCTGGAGACCACCAACAACCGCATGGAGCTGATGGCGGCCATCGAGGGCCTCAAGGCGCTCAAGCGTGAATGCGAGGTTGTGCTGACCACCGACTCGCAGTACGTCATGAAAGGCATCAACGAGTGGATGGCCAACTGGAAGAAGCGCGGCTGGAAGACCGCGGCCAAGGAGCCGGTGAAAAACGCCGACCTGTGGCGCGAGCTAGACGAGCAGGTCAACCGGCACAAGGTCACCTGGAAGTGGGTGCGCGGGCATATCGGCCATCATGGCAACGAACGCGCCGACCAGTTGGCCAACCGCGGCGTCGACGAAGTTCGCGCGCGTCACAAGTAATCCGACGCTGGGGTATACTCCCGGCTCTTTTTTGTCGTAGCAGTTGGAGCCACCGCCCGTGGAGCAGCAGAACACCCGATACGTCGTCCTCGATACCGAAACTACCGGCATGCCGGTTGGCGAGGGTCATCGAATCATCGAAATCGGTTGCGTCGAAGTGCTGGGCCGGCGCCTGACCGGGCGCCATTTCCATGTTTATCTGCAGCCTGACCGCGAGAGTGACGAGGGCGCGATTGGCGTCCACGGCATCACCGACGCATTCCTGATCGGCAAGCCGCGCTTCGCTGAAGTGGCTGACGAGTTCTTCGACTTCATTCAGGGCGCGCAGCTGGTCATCCACAACGCGGCGTTTGACGTTGGCTTCATAAACAACGAATTCGCCCTGCTTGGCCAGCATGATCGCGCCGATATCTCCAAACACTGCGGCATCCTCGATACCCTGATGCTGGCGCGTTCGCGCCACCCAGGCCAGCGCAACAGCCTCGACGCCTTGTGCAAACGCTACGGTATCGACAACTCCGGACGTGAGCTGCACGGCGCGTTGCTCGACTCGGAATTGCTGGCGGATGTCTACCTGGCCATGACCGGTGGCCAGACCAGCCTGTCGCTGGCCGGGCATGGTGCTGATGGCGAGGAGGGAAGGGACAGTGACGGCAGTGAGATTCGCCGGATCGTCGGGCGTCAGCCGCAGCCTGTGTTGATGGCTTCTGCTGAAGAGCTGGAGGCGCATGCTCAGCGTCTCGCGGCGGTGGCCAAGTCTGCCGGCGGCCCGGCGCTGTGGCAGAGTCTGAGCGAGGCCTGATCAGGCCTGCATGCGGGCCCTCCGTGGCCTGCTGGTTGCCGCAAGGCTGAATCAAGGAATGCGGATGATCTCGACGCCACTCTGGGTCAGCTCGAAGCGATCTTCACCCAGGTGCCGAACGCGATCGCCAATAGCCAGTCGATAGCTGGTAATCGGTTCACCATGGGCACTGCCGTCGTCCTGAAAGGTCGATTCCTGGAATTCGTGCACGGGGTAGATTCGGCCTTCGGCGTCACGGGCGTGAAATTGGCCGACCAGTACTGCTGCCATTTTGGGGGGAAACCTCTGAAAAATTGGAGAAATGTCTGCAGTCATAGACCAGTGAAACCGCCGGGAAGTTTTCTTGCAATGGGAAAAAAACCTCGGCGGCGAAACACGGTCATCTATAACTACTAACTCCATCAACCAGCAGAGGTTGTAAAACGCCATGAGCCAGGTGTATTCGGTAGCAGTTGTAGTCGGCAGCTTGCGCAAGGATTCCTACAATCGCAAGGTGGCCAAGGCCCTGGGTGAGCTGGCGTCCTCCAGCCTCAGCTTGAAGATCATCGAGATCGGCGATTTGCCGCTGTACAACGAAGATGTAGAGAGTGCCGGTGCGCCGCAGCCCTGGCAGCGTTTTCGTGACGAGATCAAGCGTAGTGACGCGGTGCTGTTCGTCACACCGGAGTACAACCGCTCGCTGCCCGGTTGCTTGAAGAACGCCATTGACGTTGGCTCGCGGCCTTATGGGCAAAGTGCCTGGGGCGGCAAGCCAACGGCTGTGGTGAGCGTTTCGCCCGGTGCAGTGGGTGGCTTTGGCGCCAACCATGCGGTGCGCCAGTGCCTGGTGTTCCTCGATATGCCATGCATGCAGATGCCCGAGGCATATATCGGCGGGGCGGCGACCCTGTTCGATGATGCCGGCAAGCTCAATGACAAGACTCGGCCGTTCCTGCAGGCATTCATCGACAAGTTTGCAGCCTGGGTGAAGCTCAACCGCGCGGTATAACGCCGCTCCTACGCGGACTGGGGCATTTCGCCTTTGGCCAGGCGCTGGTTGATATCGGCAACGACCTCGGGGAGGTCGTTGATGGTGTCGACCAGGTAGTGCGGTCGCGCGCTTTCAAACAGTGCGTGAATCCGCTGCCGTTCACGCGCGAGTGTGCCCGCATCCAGCGCCTGGTACTCCTCCCAGGTCAGCCCCAAGGCATTCCCTGAGCAGACCAGCGCCACTGTCCACATACCGGCGCGGCGGCCTTCGAGGATACCTGGCACGGTGTCATCAACCTTGACGCAAGCACCGACGTCATCGATGCCCAAGGCAATCACATTGGCCAGCGCCTGCGCCGGCCAAGGGCGGCCATTGGGCGTTTCATCGGTCGCTACCACATGGTCGGCAACATAGCCGTTGCACTTGGCCAACTCGACCACCTTGTCCATGACTACCTTGGGGTAACCCGAGCACGAGCCAATCTTCAGGCCATCTGCACGTAGCCCAGTCAGCGTTTGCAGTGCGCCGGGGATCAATGCCGAGTGCACGGCGATCTTGTCGATTTGCAGTGGCATGAAGCGTTGATAAATGGCGGTCACGTCGTCATCGCTTGGCGTGCGGCCAAATACCTTGCGGTAGCGTTCGGCAATTGCCGGCTGATCGCACAAGGTGCGGATATGGTCCCACTTGCCCATGCCCATCGGCCCGCGGGCCTCTTCAATGGACACTTCGACGTCGAACTCGGCGAACGCCTCAACAAAGATCTGCGTGGGCGCGAACGAGCCGAAGTCGACCACGGTGCCCGCCCAGTCAAGAATGGCGGCTTGCAGGCGGGTTGGGTTGGTGTAGTTCATGTCACAGAGCCTCGCTCAAGAGTTGACTGCTGGTGTGCACCTGCATTTCCCGCAGCACCTGGGCCACGGCATCGACTGCTGCCTGCATGCCCTGCGCACCGACGGCACCGATGCAGCCAACGCGGAAGGTTTCGACCTGGGTCAGCTTGCCCGGGTAGAGGATGAAGCCTTTGGCCTTGACCCGTTCGTAGAAGTCCTGAAATCGGTAGCGTGGATCATCCGGTGCATGGAAGGTGACGATGATCGGCGCCTGAATGGCAGCCGGGAGGAAGCTGCGCAGGCCGATCGCCGCCATACCGTCGAGCAACGTCCGGCAGTTGTCGGCGTAGCGCTGGTGTCTGGCCTGCAGGCCGCCTTCTTCGGTGTATTGCTTGAGTGCCTCGTGCAGGGCGGCGACCACGTGGGTAGGCGGGGTAAAACGCCACTGGCCGGTCTTGGCCATGTAGGCATGCTGGTCGTACAGGTCCATGGCCAGCGATTGGCAGTTACCCTCGGCGGCTGCCAAGGCGGTTTTTTCCGCGAACACGAAGCCCATCCCGGGGACGCCCTCAAGGCATTTGCCGGAAGCGGCGATCAGCGCTTCGAACGGCACTTCTCGAGCGTCGATCGGCAATGCGCCAAACGAGCTCATCGCATCGATGATCAGGTGTTTGCCATGGCTATGCACTACATCGGCGATGGCTTTGAGCGGGTTGAGGATGCCGGTGCTGGTCTCGCAGTGGATCAGCGCCACGTGGGTAAGTTCGGCATCTGCTGCCAGCAGCCGTTCGACATCGGCGGCGGTAGTGGGCTGGTCCTCGGCGGTTTCGAAGGTGCTGTAACGACGGCCAAGCACTTTGCAGATTTTGGCCAGGCGCTGACCGTAGGCGCCGTTGATCAGCACCAGCACCTTGCCGTCGCGCGGTACCAGTGTGCCGATGGCCGCTTCTACGGCGAAGGTGCCGCTGCCTTGCAACGGTACGCAGTGATGGCTGGCGCTGGCATCGAGAATGGCTAACAACTGTTCGCAGACGCTGGCGGTAAGTTGGTTGAAATCACGGTCCCAGGAACCCCAGTCCACCAGCATCGCTTGGCGGGTGCGCAGAGAGGTAGTGAGGGGGCCTGGGGTCAGCAGAATCGGGGCATTGCTCATTGCGTGAATCCTCGCAAGCGGTGGGCTGAGACTGCGAGATCAAGGTTGCAATTGGGCGTGCTATCAATCAAATTGTTTGTTGTTATGCCAGCCATAAGTCAGGCCGATAGCTATGAACCTGTTCCAGTTACGTGCGTTTGATGCTGTTGCCCGTGAAGGCAGCTTTACCCGCGCCGCAGCACGTCTGTTCATCAGCCAGCCGGCTGTGACCGGGCACGTCAAGGCGCTGGAGGAGCACTACCAGATCACCTTGCTGCGGCGTACCGCCCGACGGGTGGAACTGACTGAAGAAGGCACGCGGCTGGCGGCCATTACCCGCGCGATGTTCGGCCTGGCCGAAGAGGCGCAGACTATGCTTGAGGCCAACCGCCAGTTGTTGACCGGGCGCCTGGAGGTGGCCGCCGATGGGCCGCACCGGGTCATGCCAATGCTTGCCCAGTTACGCGCTCGTTATCCCGGTATCACCGTCAACCTGCGCTTGGGCAACGCTCAGGAAACGTTGGCGGCACTACTTAGCGAACATGCCGATGTCGCAGTGCTTACCGAAGTTGAGCCGCGCAAGGGGCTCTATCTGCGTAGCCTTGGCCAGTCGCAACTATGCGCATTGCTGCCGGTTGCGCACCGATGGGCGGCAACTGCAGCTGCTCAGGCGCTGCCGCTGGAGGCTCTGGACAAACAGATCATGGTGTTGCGCGAGCCTACTTCAATTACCCGCCGCACGTTTGACCGCGCCTGCGCTCAGGCGGGGCTGCAGCCGCGGGTGCTGCTTGAGCTGGACAGCCGCGAGGCGGTAACCGAGGCAGTTGCGGCGCAACTGGGTATTGGCATCGTCTCGTCGATGGAAGTCGCGCATGATCCGCGGGTGGTGGCTCGGCCGCTGGCCGGCGACGGGTTGCTTAATCAACACATGCTGGGTTGCCTCGAGCGGCGTCGTGAGTTGCGCTTGATCCAGGCCTTTATCGAACTTGCCGTTGCCCCCTGAGAGACCGGCAGGGTCAGTCAGTTACAGCTCAGAGTGGCAATCGACGGTTTTTTCTACTGCCGGTCTAAGACGCCAGCAGCCTGTTACGGACAGACAATGAGCGAGAAAGACACTATTTCCATGCAGCTGGTGCGCGAAGCGTTGCTGCAGACAAGCACAGACAAGATCGCCGACCATGCGTTGCTGGCGCGCGCGGGCATCGATGCCAAGCAATTGGGGCAAGCCGAGGCGCGGGTGCCTGCTCAGGCCTATGCACGTCTGTGGCGGCTGTTGGCACGTCGTTGCAATGATGAGTTTTTCGCGATGGATGCGCGTGGGCTGCGCCGTGGCAGTCTCGCTTTTGTCTGCCGAGCGAGCATGTTGCAGCCCACTGTCGGAGCGGGCCTGCACACCGTTCTGGATTTTCTTGCACTGATGCTTGAAGACTTGCGGCCGGCATTGGCTGGCGAGCACGGGTTGGCGGAGATCGTGATCCAGGAGCCGCTGCAGGCGCCTCGTCGCGCTTTTACCTATTTCACCTTGTGGATGATAGTGCATGGCGTAGCGTGCTGGCTGGCCGGGCGCCGTATCCCGATCCTGGCCATAGATTTGCGCTGCAGCGAACCGCCGTTCTGCGACGACTACCGCGTCATGTTCTCGCAGAGCCTGCACTTCGACCGACCGCGCACACGTATGGTGATTTCCAGTGAGTGCCTGCAATGGCCGGTCAAGCGCAGCGCGGATGACCTGCAACGTTTTCTTGGTGAAGCGCCCGGCAATATTCTGGTCAGGTATCGCGATCCGGACAGCCTGGCGCGGCGCATCCGCAGTGACCTGTTGCGGCTGCCGCCAGCTGACTGGCTGGATGCCGACAGCCTGGCGCGGCAACTGCATCTGTCCGCTTCGACCTTGCGTCGGCGTCTGGCGGAAGAAGGACAGACATACCAAGGCTTGAAGGACAGTGCGCGGCGCGAGCTGGCAACAGCCTGGCTGACCGATCCGGGCGTCGCGCTGGATGAAGTCGCCGAACGCTTGGGCTTTGCTGATTCCAGCTCTTTTTATAAAGCGTTTCGCAAATGGTTTGGCTGCAATCCGGGACATTACCGGACGCTGATCCTAGGCCGCCACTCCAGTCCCTGATTTCCCCTGCAATTTCGAGGCGCCACGCCCCATGGTTGCTGGATTCCGACTTCAGGATCCAGTCCCAGGCCGCATGCCATCCTCCCTGCAAAAATCGAACAAGCGACTGATCAGTTCATCGGGACTATCCTTGCGGACTGGCTGAGGCGGGCTTCTGCCACGCACCTCTGTGCCCTGCGCGATGCCTATGGCGAGCACATGCACAGCCAGACGCAGATGGCGGCTTTGCTTGCCCGGGTTTACCGTTGCACGATTTTGCCAGTCTCAGGCTCGAGCGTGCTCTGGCAATCCAGATGGAGTTGGCAGTGGACCTGAACCAGGCGTGTTGGCAGGTCGTGCGCCGTCATTTCACCCCTCAATCCTGGCAGCTTGCCGAGCGACGGACCTTATCTGGTCAGCGAACCCGCCCTGCAAAGGTTACTGCAGAACTTCGCGAGAGATGAGTCGTTTTACGAGGGCACTGGTCTGGTCTATCCGGCCGTGCAGGCCACTGGGGCAGGCGTGTAGGTTGTGAGCAGAGACCACGCACGTATCGTCGAGGTTTGCCGTCAGGTAGATGTAGGCAAAGCCTACCAGACTCATCTGGATGAGGTACTGGACGCACGCGCTGCGTCAGCCCTGGCAGAGGATGCGCGTTGTGCATTTGATCTGGCGACCCAGCTTGTGCGGGCGAAGCACCTGCTGCCAGAGGCTGAAGCTAGCCTGAGTCAGCGGGACTTCTGGCAAGCCTACCTGCGGGAGCGCCATGAAACCACGTTCGATGCGCTCATCGCCGAATATGCAGCGCAAGGCGAGCAACTGGATCAGGAGCGTGAGCAACTGACCAGCCAGGACTACACCCAGCGCTGGCAGGATTTGCTTGATGCCCGTGAAGCTGCACTGCAGGCCTTGAGCCTTGAACTGACCCGTGAAGCGCTGGAGCAGGACGCGACGCGCCTGAGCAGTACCTCGCCGGCTCAGGAGTGACCGTTCAGACCAGTCAACCGAGTTGACGCTTTTGGCCATTGCCGGCTGGGCATAGCGGCGCGAACATCGTCGGACCGCACATCAACAATAACCAAGCAGTCCGACGATGCGCATTGCCTGCCCGGTCCATACCGGGCTTCTTGCGGTCGAACCAGCAAGGAACCTACCCATGCATGTACAAGGCAAAAATTTCATTGTTACCGGTGCAGCCTCCGGGCTCGGCGCTGCCACCGCGCAGTCGCTGGTCCAGGCTGGCGCTCGAGTAATGCTGGTCGACCTCAATGCCGAGGCGGTTTCGGCCAAGGCCAGTGAGCTCGGCGACAATGCCCGCTTCACGGTTGCTGATATCTGTGATGAGCAGGCCGCCCAGGCTGCAGTCGCTGCGGCAGTCGCTGCCTTTGGCAGCCTGCACGGGCTGATCAACTGCGCCGGTATCGTCGGCGCTGAAAAAATCCTCGGCAAGCAAGGGCCGCATGGCCTGGCGAGTTTTGCCAAGGTCATCAACGTCAATCTGCTCGGCAGCTTCAATATGCTGCGCCTGGCCGCTGCGGCTATTGCCGATACCGCGGCGGATGCAGATGGCGAGCGCGGTGTGATCATCAATACCGCGTCGGTGGCTGCCTATGATGGGCAAATCGGCCAGGCCGCCTACGCCGCATCCAAGGGGGCGGTTGCCAGCCTGACGCTGCCGGCAGCACGCGAACTGGCACGTTTTGGTATCCGCGTGATGACCATTGCCCCAGGCATCTTTGAAACGCCGATGATGGCCGGCATGACTCAGGAGGTGCGCGACTCGCTGGCCGCCGGCGTGCCGTTCCCACCGCGCCTCGGTCGCCCCCAAGAGTACGCCGCGTTGGCCCTGCACATCATTGAAAACAGCATGCTCAACGGTGAGGTGATCCGCCTCGACGGCGCCCTGCGCATGGCTGCCCGCTAAGGAGAAGCACAGATGACCCTCGCCAACGATCCAATTGTCATTGTGAGTGCCGTGCGCACGCCCATGGGCGGCTTGCAGGGCGATCTGAAGAGCCTGACTGCACCGCAACTGGGCGCCGCGGCAATTCGTGCCGCCGTCGAGCGAGCCGGTGTCGAGCCGGCCAGTGTCGACCAGTTGTTGTTTGGTTGCGTACTGCCAGCCGGCCTGGGTCAGGCCCCGGCGCGTCAGGCTGCCTTGGGTGCAGGGCTGGATAAAAGTACCACCTGCACCACGCTGAACAAGATGTGTGGCTCAGGGATGCAGGCCACCATCATGGCCCACGATCTGCTGCTGGCCGGCAGCGCCGATGTGGTGGTGGCTGGCGGCATGGAAAGCATGAGCAATGCACCGTACCTGCTGGACAAGGCCCGCAGTGGCTACCGCATGGGCCATGGTCGGATGCTCGACCACATGTTCCTCGACGGCCTCGAAGATGCCTACGACAAAGGCCGCCTGATGGGCACCTTCGCCGAAGACTGTGCCCAGGCCGGTGGCTTTAGCCGCGAGGCCCAGGATGCCTTCGCCATCGCCTCGCTGACCCGCGCGCAAACAGCGATCAAAGAGGGCCGTTTCGCTGCTGAAATCGTTGCCGTTGAAGTGACCGAAGGCAAGCAGACGCGGCTGATCAGCGACGACGAACAGCCGCCCAAGGCGCGTCTGGACAAGATCCCGCAGTTGCGCCCGGCATTTCGCGAGGGCGGCAGCGTGACCGCAGCCAACTCAAGCTCGATCTCCGATGGCGCGGCGGCACTGGTGCTGATGCGTCGCTCGCAGGCAGAGCAACGCGGCCTCACCCCGCTGGCGGTAATCCACGGCCATGCAGCGTTCGCCGATGCACCGGCACTGTTCCCCACTGCCCCCATCGGTGCCATCGACAAGTTGCTCAAACGCACCGGCTGGAGCTTGGCCGAAGTGGATCTGTTCGAGATCAACGAGGCCTTCGCCGTGGTCACTCTGGCAGCCATGCAGCAACTCGATCTGCCCCATGACAAGGTCAATGTCCACGGCGGCGCCTGCGCGCTCGGCCACCCGATCGGTGCCTCTGGCGCGCGGATTCTGGTGACCCTGCTATCGGCTCTGCGCCAGAACAACCTGCGCCGTGGTGTGGCTGCGATCTGCATTGGCGGTGGCGAAGCGACTGCGATGGCCGTTGAATGTCTGTACTGAGGTGAACCATGCTGGTAACTGACGAGCAACAACAAATTGCCGATGCGGTACGAGATTTCGCCCAGGAGCGGCTCAAACCGTTTGCCGAACAGTGGGACAAGGAGCACCGCTTCCCCCGTGAGGCGATTGCCGAGATGGCCGAGCTTGGTCTGTTCGGCATGCTGGTGCCCGAGCAATGGGGCGGCAGCGATACCGGCTACGTCGCCTACGCCATGGCGCTGGAAGAAATCGCCGCCGGCGATGGCGCCTGCTCGACGATCATGAGCGTGCACAACTCGGTGGGCTGCGTGCCAATCCTGAAGTTCGGCAGCGAGCAACAGAAGCAGCAGTTTTTGCAACCGCTGGCCAGCGGCGCCATGCTGGGCGCTTTTGCCCTGACCGAACCGCAGGCCGGCTCTGACGCCAGTAGCCTGAAAACCAGAGCACGGCTGGATGGCGACCACTATGTACTCAACGGCAGCAAGCAGTTCATTACCTCCGGCCAAAATGCCGGGGTGGTGATCGTGTTTGCTGTCACCGACCCGGCTGCCGGCAAGCGTGGTATCAGTGCGTTCATCGTGCCTACCGATGCGCCTGGATACCAGGTTACTCGGGTCGAGGAAAAGCTCGGTCAGCATGCCTCCGACACTTGCCAGATCGTCTTCGACGATGTGCGCATACCGCTGGCCAATCGTCTGGGCGAGGAGGGTCAGGGCTACAAGATTGCCCTGGCCAACCTCGAAGGCGGGCGCATCGGTATTGCCTCGCAAGCGGTCGGCATGGCTCGCGCGGCTTTCGAGGTAGCGCGTGACTACGCCCGCGAGCGGCAAAGCTTCGGCAAGCCACTAATCGAGCACCAGGCCGTGGCGTTTCGCCTGGCCGACATGGCCACCCGCGTCGCCGTCGCCCGGCAGATGGTGCTGCACGCCGCAGCGTTGCGCGACGCCGGCCGGCCGGCGTTGCAGGAGGCTTCGATGGCCAAGCTGTTCGCCTCGGAAATGGCCGAAAAGGTCTGCTCGGATGCCTTGCAGACGCTCGGCGGTTATGGCTATCTGAGCGACTTCCCGCTGGAGCGGATCTACCGCGACGTGCGTGTCTGCCAGATTTACGAAGGCACCAGCGACATTCAGCGCATGGTCATTGCGCGCAACCTTTGAAGGAGCAACCTGCATGGCATTCGAAACCATACTGCTGGACATCCACGGCAAGGTCGGCCTGATCACCCTTAACCGGCCGCAGGCGCTGAACGCCCTTAACGCGCAGATCATCGCCGAGATCAACCAGGCGCTGGACCAGTTGGAGCAAGACCCACAGATCGGCTGCGTGGTCCTCACCGGTTCAGCCAAGGCCTTTGCTGCGGGTGCCGACATCAAGGAAATGGCCGAGCTCAGCTACCCGCAGATCTACCTTGACGATCTGTTCAGCGAGTCCGATCGGATCGCCAACCGGCGCAAGCCGATCATCGCCGCGGTGTCTGGTTTTGCCCTGGGCGGTGGCTGTGAGCTGGCGATGATGTGCGACTTCATTCTCGCCGCCGACAACGCCAAGTTCGGTCAGCCAGAAGTCAACCTCGGCGTGTTGCCGGGCATGGGTGGCACCCAACGCCTGACCCGCGCCGTGGGCAAGGCTAAAGCCATGGAACTGTGTCTGAGCGGTCGCTTGATGGGCGCCGAGGAAGCCGAACGCGCAGGGCTGGTGGCACGCGTCATCCCTCAGGCCGAGTTGCTTGAAGAAGCCTTGAAGGTGGCGGCAAGCATCGCCGCCAAGTCGATCCCGATCAGCATGATGGTCAAGGAGAGCGTCAACCGTGCCTTTGAAGTCACCCTCAGCGAAGGTGTGCGCTTCGAGCGTCGGGTGTTCCATGCAGCCTTTGCGACTCACGACCAGAAAGAAGGCATGGCGGCGTTTATCGGCAAGCGCGAGGCGCAGTTCAAGGACGCCTGAACACGGCGCGCGGTCGCAGGCACGGCGCATGCCTGCAACCGCTCCCACTCAGTACCAAGGATCCGCCGCCGACCTGCGACCAAGGAAGCACAGCGTTTCGCCCTTCGCATCATTCAAGCAGGCCTTCGCACTGCTTAGTATCGGCTCATTGCCTGTCGCGCCGACGGGCCATGGACAGTCGAGGCTTTCATGATTTACGCCGCTCCCGGCACCGCCGGAGCCCTAGTGCAGTTCAAGCTGCGCTACGGTAACTACATCAACGGTCAGTTCGTGCCGCCGATCAAGGGCGAGTACTTCACCAACACCTCGCCAGTCAATGGCCAGCCGATTGCCGAATTCCCGCGCTCAGGCGCCGAGGACATCGACGCTGCACTGGATGCAGCGCACGCAGTGGCCGAGTCCTGGGGGCATACGTCGGTACAGGACCGTGCGTTGATTCTTCTGAAGATCGCCGACCGCATCGAAGCGCACCTCGAACAGCTGGCGATCACCGAGAGCTGGGACAACGGCAAGCCAATCCGCGAAACGCTCAACGCCGATGTGCCGTTGGCCGCCGACCATTTCCGCTACTTCGCCGGGTGCATCCGAGCTCAGGAAGGCGGCGCGGCCGAGATCAACCAGAACACCGTGGCCTACCACCTGCATGAGCCGTTGGGGGTGGTCGGGCAGATCATTCCGTGGAACTTCCCGCTGCTGATGGCCGCTTGGAAACTCGCCCCGGCGCTGGCTGCCGGTAACTGCGTAATCCTCAAGCCTGCCGAGCAGACGCCTCAATCGATCACTTTGCTTGCAGAGCTGGTAGGCGATCTGCTGCCCGCCGGTGTGCTCAATATCGTCCACGGCTATGGCCGCGAAGCGGGCGAGGCGCTGGCCACCAGCAAACGCATCGCCAAGATCGCCTTTACCGGTTCCACCCCGGTGGGCTCGCACATCATGAAGTGCGCTGCCGAGAACATCATTCCGTCCACTGTGGAACTGGGTGGCAAGTCGCCGAACATCTTTTTCGAAGATATTCTCCAGGCCGAACCGGCCTTTATCGAAAAAGCCGCCGAAGGGCTGGTGCTGGCGTTCTTCAACCAGGGCGAAGTGTGCACCTGCCCATCGCGGGCGCTGGTGCAGGAATCGATCTATCCGCAGTTCATGCAGGTAGTGCTGGAGAAGATCCGCAAGATCAAGCGTGGCAACCCGCTCGACACCGAGACCATGGTCGGCGCGCAGGCTTCGCAGCAACAGTTTGACCGGATTCTTACCTACCTCGAAGTTGCCGAGCAGGAAGGCGCCGAGCTGCTCACCGGCGGTCAGGTCGAGCGGCTTGAAGGTGAGCTCGCTGGCGGTTACTACCTGCAGCCGACCCTGCTCAAGGGCCACAACGGCATGCGCGTGTTCCAGGAGGAAATCTTCGGCCCGGTAGTCAGCGTGACCACCTTCAAGGATGAGGCCGAGGCGCTGGCAATTGCCAACGATACCGAGTTCGGCCTGGGCGCCGGGGTCTGGACGCGTGATATCAACCGCGCCTATCGCATGGGCCGCGGGATCAAGGCTGGGCGAGTCTGGACCAACTGCTACCACCTGTATCCAGCGCATGCGGCGTTCGGTGGCTACAAGAAGTCTGGCGTGGGCCGCGAAACGCACAAGATGATGCTCGACCACTATCAGCAGACCAAGAACCTGCTGGTCAGCTACGACATCAACCCGCTCGGGTTCTTCTGAACCTGCGGTAACAACCGGTTCTAAAGTAGCAATGGCATTACACCGGAAACGGTGTATCAATAGACGCACCGCAATCCTGTGGTGCCAGAAGAGGATGAACCCATGTGGAAAAAGCCCGCGTTCACTGATCTGCGTATTGGTTTTGAAGTCACGATGTATTTCGCCAACCGCTGAATCTTCTGGGGCCGCTACGCGGCCCTTTCCGCGATAGCAGGCCGCTGCGAGGGCGCGCCGATCCGATTGCAAACCCTTCAGGATGCTTTAGGCTGAGCTTCACCTTCAAAAAGAACAATAGGCGTTGCATGAGCGCGAATCCGAGCCAGTTGCGCAAGTTCGTTTCCCCGGAAATCATTTTTGGTGCCGGCTGCAGGCATCACGTTGCCAACTATGCGCGGACCTTCGGCGCGCGCAAGGTACTGCTGGTCAGTGACCCCGGCGTGCTGGCTGCCGGCTGGGTCGCCGACGTCGAGGCCAGTCTTCAGGGGCAGGGTATCGACTACTGCCTGCTTACCGATGTCTCGCCCAATCCTCGCGTTGAAGAAGTCATGGCCGGCGCCGAGCGCTACCGCAGCGAACAGTGCGACGTGATCGTCGCCGTCGGTGGCGGCAGCCCTATGGACTGCGCCAAGGGCATCGGCATCGTCGTCGCCCATGGCCGGCATATCCTCGAATTCGAAGGGGTCGACACCATTCGCGTGCCGAGCCCGCCGCTTATTTTGATCCCTACAACAGCAGGCACCTCAGCGGATGTGTCGCAGTTCGTGATCATTTCCAACCAGCAGCAACGGATGAAGTTTTCCATCGTCAGCAAGGCCGTGGTGCCAGACGTGTCGTTGATCGATCCGGAAACAACCCTGAGCATGGACCCGTTTTTATCCGCCTGCACCGGCATTGACGCCCTGGTGCATGCCATCGAGGCGTTCGTGTCGACCGGCCATGGCCCGCTGACCGACCCACATGCGCTGGAAGCGATGCGCCTGATCAACGGCAATCTGGTACAGATGATCGCCAGCCCCAACGATATTGTCCTGCGCGAAAAGGTTATGCTCGGCAGCATGCAGGCGGGGCTGGCGTTTTCCAATGCCATTCTTGGCGCCGTGCACGCCATGTCGCACAGCCTTGGCGGGTTTCTCGACCTGCCCCATGGGTTATGCAATGCGGTGCTGGTCGAGCATGTGGTGGCGTTCAATTACAGTGCGGCGCCAGAGCGCTTCAAGGTGATTGCGCAGACGCTGGGGATTGATTGTCGTGGGCTCAATCATGAACAGGTGCGCAAGCGTCTGGTCGATCACCTGATCGCGTTGAAGCATGCGGTGGGGTTTCACGAAACCCTTGGCCTGCATGGCGTCGGCAGCAGCGATATCCCGTTCCTGTCGCGCCATGCGATGGGCGATCCGTGCATTCTGACCAACCCGCGCAGCTCGAGCCTGCGAGATGTCGAGGTGGTCTATGGCGAGGCCCTCTGAGCCTGGCGCCGATGCCCTGGCCGGATTATTGGGGTTGTCCAACCACACGGTGCGCAAGAGCCACTACCCTGAGCTGGCGGTGCGCCTGGAAGAGCTCGAGGCGGAGCGCAATCGCTACACCTGGCTCTTCGAGCACGCCGTGCACGGCATCTTTCAGGCCAGCCTGGAAGACGGCATGCGCGCAGCCAATCCGGCGCTGGCGCGCATGCTCGGCTACGACCACGCGCAGGCGTTGCTGTTCTCGCGCAGCGATCTGGCCAGCTTGCTGTTCGATCGGGGCACCGATGAGTTGGCCGAGATCGTCGCCACCCTCCAGCGCGAGCGCGCTTTGCTGGCCTATGAGACCCGCCTGCGCCGCCGTGATGGCAGCAGTGTCGATGTACTCATGAACCTGCTGTCGCGTCCGGACGAACCCGGCGTGGTCGAAGGTTTCGTGGCGGATATCACCGAGCGCAAGCAGGCTCAGGCACGCCTGCAGCAGCTCAATGACCAGCTTGAACAGCGGGTTGCCGAGCGCACCAATGAGCTGATCGAGGCGCGCGACGCCGCGCAGGCTGCCAACCTGAGCAAGGACAAGTACCTTGCTGCGGCCAGCCACGATTTGCTGCAGCCGTTGAATGCCGCCAGGTTGTTGATTTCGACCTTGCGCGAACGCGACCTGGCCGCAGCCGAAGGCCTGCTGGTCGAGCGTGCGCACCAGGCACTGGAAGGCGCTGAAGACTTGCTCAGCGACCTGCTGGATATCTCCCGCCTGGATCACGCGACCATCCAGCCCGATTTCGACTGTTATCGACTCGATGATCTGCTGTTACCGCTGGAGTCGGAGTTTCAGCCGGTTGCCGAGGCAGCCGGGCTGTCGCTGCGGGTGCGTGGTGGTCCGCCGGTGATACGCACCGATTTGCGCCTGCTGACGCGGATACTGCGCAACTTTCTCAGCAATGCCTGCCGTTACACCGAGCAGGGGCGGGTGCTGCTGGGCTGGCGGCGGCGCGGTGACAAGCTGAGCATCGAAGTCTGGGACAGCGGCCGTGGCATCGCCGCCGAGCGCTTGCAGTCAATCTTTCTCGAATTCAACCAGCTGGATGTCGGCCGGGCTGCCGACCGCAAAGGTGTCGGGCTGGGGCTGGCAATCGTCGAGCGGATCGCACGTATCCTTGAGTGCAAGATCGGCGTACGTTCCTGGCCGGACCGCGGTTCGGTGTTCAGCATCGAGGTGCCTATCTCCAGTCAGGAGCCGGCGCCAGCGAGCCTGCCGATTACGCAGGCTAGTGTCGGCGACCCTTTGCCTGGGCGGCGCCTGCTGGTGCTGGACAACGAGCTGAGTATCCGCCAGAGCATGGCGGCACTGCTCGGCCAGTGGGGCTGCGAGGTGTTGACCGCAGGGGATCTGCATGAATCGCTGCAAGTCCTGCAGGGGCGGCCACCGGAACTGGTGCTGGCGGATTTTCACCTTGATCATGGCCTGACGGGTTGCCATGTTGTTCGCGACCTCAGGGCGCACTTCGCCTGCACGATTCCGGCGGTGATGATCACGGCTGATCGCAGCGAGCAGAGCCTGAGGGCCATGCAGCGGCTGAAGGCACCGCTGCTGAACAAACCGGTCAAGCCAGGCAAGCTGCGCGCTGTGCTCAGCCAATTGCTGGCACAGTGACTGTGGCTGGAGCAGGGGATACTAGTGCACCTTGTACATCATTTCAGACAATTGCCCGGTAATCCCTGTTGCCCGTTGCGCCTTGGCGCCTTAGACTGCCGCCCCCTGTAAAAGAGTGCCGGTTGGCGCTTGAAGAATTCTGTTGCGCAGGCACTGGCCTGAGCGACACCCGAATCGCCCAATGCACATTTTTTCATAGAGAAATCGATGACCAAGGAACAGTTGCTGGCCATGTCGGCCGATGACTACATGAACGCTGCTCAGCTGGAGTTCTTCACCCAGCTGCTGCAAGCGATGAAGGTAGAAACCCACGAGCGCATCGAACAGAGCCGCATCACCATCGAGAGCCTGGATACCCCTTCGGATCCTGCCGACGTGGCGTCGGTCGAGGAAGAGCGTCACTGGCTGGTCAACGGTATCGAGCGCGATCAGCGCCTGCTGCCGCAGCTGGAGATGGCCCTCGGTCGTATTGGCGACGGTGATTTTGGCTGGTGCGAAGACAGCGGCGAGGCGATTGGCCTGCAGCGTCTGCTGATCAGCCCGACCACCAAGTACTGCATCGAAGCGCAAGAGCGCCACGAACAGATCGGTCGCCACCAGCGCCAGATCTGATCGATCGCAGCATGCATGGCCCCACGGAGCGATCCCTGGGGCTTTTTGCATTTGTTCTGCGCTACCTTGGTTGCGGGGCGCCTTGATGGTTGCTCTGCATCAAGTCTGTGCCCGTTAAGCCGAAGGAAGTATAGATAGTGGCGTTATAGTGGCGTTTAATGGGGGGCAATAATGCACTAGAGGATGGACCCTCAACATGATGCGTGACGGATCTGTGCCCACCTGTGACATGCCGCAACCCGCAAAACGCCTGGTACTGCCAGCAATTGCCGTGTTGCAGGGGGCAGCGCTGGCTGCCGTGCTGGCCGCCATGGCGTTTGCTCAGTTGGCGTTCTATCTGGCCCTGCCGCTGGCATTGTTGGTGCTCTGGTTACCGGGCTGGCGACGCAAGGCGGCCCAGCCAGGAAGCGCCGAGCGGTCTTCACCGGCGCACGATGAGCTGACCCAAACCTTGGCGCGCAGCACCAGCCGTAACGCCTTGTCTGCCGCCTCCATGGCTTTTTCGGTACAACAGTTGGCCACTCGGTTGCAGTCACAGCTGGGCGCCGCCGATCAGATCGTTGACAGTGCACAGATCATGATCGGTACCGAGAAAGCCACCTCTCAGCTCAGCCAGCAGGCGTTGCAGGCGGCCCGTTCAGCACATTCCAGCAGCGCGGCAGGGCAGCAGGTACTGGCCGAGTCGATCCAGCGCATGCACCAGTTAAGCGCCCGGGCCACGGCCAGCCGCGAGTTGATCGAAGCCCTGCACCAGCGCAGCGAAGATATCGCTCGGGTCACCTTGGTGATCCAGGCCATCGCCAGCCAGACCAACCTGCTCGCGCTCAACGCGGCGATCGAGGCGGCCAGGGCAGGCGAGCACGGGCGTGGTTTTGCAGTGGTTGCCGATGAAGTGCGCGGCCTGGCCGGGCGAACCGCAGCCGCTACCGGCGAAGTGGGCGCGATGGTCGCCGATATTCAGGCCCGCACCGCTGAGGTGGTCGAGCAGATTCGTAGTCTGGCCGGGGATTTGAGTGCTGACCTGGTTCAGGTCGAGCAAACAGGCGAGCAATTGACCTTGATCGCCAAGCTGGCGGCCTCTGTGGAGATGCAGGTTGACGAGATCGCCGAGGGCACCCAGATCAACCAGCAACAACTGGATAACCTGTTCCAGGCGGTTGGGCAGGTGCGCACTGATCTGGAGCTCAGCGATGGGCAAACGCGCAGTCTTGCCCAGGCAGCGGTGCACATGGAACGACAAGCGGAGGCGCTTAGCGAGCGGCTGGCTGAAGTTGGCCTGGATGACTATCACCAGCGCATTTTTGCGCTTGCCGAGCAGGGCGCGAGGAGTATCGCTGCCCGCTTTGAGCAGGATATCGAGCAAGGTCTGATTAGCGAAGAGGCGCTGTTCGATCGGCGCTACCAACCCATCCCGAACATGCAGCCGCCGCGCTTCACCACCCGCTTTGACCAGTACACCGATGCGGTGCTGCCGCAATTGCAGGAGCCGCTGCTGGCCCAGCATGAGGGGCTGGTCTACGCGATTGCCTGCACTGGCGAGGGCTATGTACCGACGCACAACGCGGCGTTCAACCTGCCCTTGACCGGCGACCCGCTGCATGACACCGCGCACAACCGCAGCAAGCGCAAGTTTGACGACCGCACCGGTATCCGCTGTGGCAACCATCAGCAGCGGTTGCTGTTGCAAACCTACAGCCGCGATACCGGTGAACTCATGCATGACCTGTCGGTGCCGCTGTTCATCAACGGTAGACACTGGGGCGGCCTGCGTCTGGGCTACAAGCCCGAGCCTGGTATGAACTGAACGGAGTTTATTGCCGCTGATGCAATACAGATGTACCAGGGCCGCGCTGTTTGTAGTTTCGGTTGATGCGTATCATGACTACATCGTTAGGTTGCTAATTAAATTCCGGAGGGGATGATGAATAGCCAGATCGATGTCGCAGTGATGATCGGCTCCGGTGTGCCGGCAGCATTGCAGGCGCGTGGCCTGCGGGTCTGCTGGGTTGTGCTGGTGAATGGCGAACGTCGTGGTACCGCCTTTGCCAGTCGCCGTGAGGCGCTGGAATGTCGAGCTGCCTGGCAGGCCCAGCTCGGCCGAACACAGGCAGCCTGAAAGCCTTTTCAGCTCTCCAGAAAGCGCGCCAGTTCACACGCATCGCTGTGCCGGCGCCGAAAACCTCTTACCCGGCCGGTAGCGCTGTCGGTTACGTGAAAAAAGGCGATGCCGGCAGCCACGACCCGAAATCTGGGTCGGTCTGCAGCGCTGGTCAGGCAATAAATGTCGCTTGGGCCTCGACGGATTTCAGTATTTTCGTGCATATTTCTCCCGTGTAACGCGCAGAGGGTTGCCTTGGGCCGTCAGGCCTGGGACCTGTCGCTATCTATTGCATGTCTACCGGCAGTGTTGAAGTCAGCATTTACGCCTGCGTTGTGGGAAAATTGCCGAAATGCGATGTGCGGATCTGGCTGGCACAGCGGGGTTAAAAATCCTGCCTGCTGCGTAGTCGTTATGTACGGGCCGCTCGTGCTCTATTTCATTAGTCTTTCAGCAGCGATCTGAAATGGCTGCGCCGCCGATCAATTCGGGTGTGGCGCTTGTAACCCTGTTTGAGGATTTGAGATTGGCAGTCAGTACTCTTGATACCCATGCGTTATTTGCATTGGGCGACTTGCGTGGCAAGTTGGCCCAGTTGTTTCACGGGCGTTTCGTTTATGTCACCGAGCAAAGCCCCGACGGTTTGTACATGGCCGAAATCGACACCGACAGCTCATTGGTGGTGGATGACAAACAGCGGCTTGAGTTGAAGGTAGGCGATCACTTCCGCGCCGCAGTTCTGCCCAGTCGCGAAGGTGGCAAGCTGGAGCTGCGTTTTCGCGAGATCAAGCTGAATATCTACGGCGGCGACTATGCCTTCGTCAAGGTGGCGGAAGGTGAGGGCATCGTGTTTCGTAACGGCCAGGGCGTGATGTTGGTCTTTGCCGCCCAGCAACAAGTGCAGGAAGGCCTGGGCAAGCTGCTCAAGGCTGTGACCGGCAAGGTCGCCAAGTGGCGCAAGGGCGAGCTGACCACATTCAAGGCCAGTGAGTGAGTGACGATACCTTGTCTGCCCAGGGACGGGCGGAGTTTCACCGCCAGTTCGAATCACAGGCGCAGGCGCATGCCGAGCGGCTGCTGGCCCAGCGCGTAGTGATGGGCAGCGCCTGGCTGAGTTGGGTTGCCGGCCAGTTGTATGAGATTACGCCCGCGCCCTTGGCTGCAATGGTCCGGCGCGAACTGCAGCGCTTGAATCGCTAAGCCCAGGCTGGCTTGGCGGGTATCTCAATTGCCCTGGTTATTGCCGCCGCTGATTTCAGCAGGTACGTCTTCGCCTGCCGCACGTTTACGAAACAGCGCTGCGCGGGCCAGTAGCAAGGTGGTAACCGGCACGGTTATCGACAGCAGAATCGGGATCAGCCAGGCATGCACGATTGGCCCCTGCTTCAACCATGAAAAATACAGGATCGATGCCAGGCTCACGCACCAGGCGCCGATAGTTGAAGCCAGTGCAGGCGGGTGCATGCGTTGGAAGTAGTCTTTCAGCCGCACCAGGCCGATCGCACCAATCAGCGCGAACAGGCTGCCGATCAGCAGTAATGCTGCGGTCGTGAGTTCGAGCCAGAACGGCAGTTGCAGAGCTTCGGTCATTCTATTACCTCACCGCGCAGGAGGAATTTGGCCAGGGCGAATGAGCCTACGAAGCCGAACAAGGCAATCAGCAGTGCGCCTTCGAAATAGGTATCGCTGGCATAGCGAATGCCCAGTACGAGCATCATCAACATGGCCAGGATGTACAGGTAATCCAGCGCCAGGACCCGGTCCTGAGCGGAAGGGCCGCGGAACAACCTGACCAAGGCCAGCGCCATGGCGATGGTGAAGATGAACAAGCTGGCGAGAATGGCGTTGGCGAGCAGGCCTGTCATTCGAATATCTCCATCAGCGGGCGTTCATAGGTGTGCTTGAAGTGTTCGATGAACTGCGCCTCATCACGCAGATCGAACACGTGCAGCAGCAGCATGCTGCGGTCCAGGGCAAGTTCTGACCAGACCGTGCCGGGCACCACCGTAGTGATCATCGACAGAGCGGCCAGGCCGTGTACATCGCGCAGTGCCAGTGGAATGTGGACGAATGCCGATCGTGGCGGCCGGCGCTTTGCCGACAGTACGCTGCGGGCAACGTGCAGGTTGGAGGTGATGACATCCAGGCCAACACGGCCGATCAGTTTGGCAACCACCCACGGCCGTTTCACGTGCGCATGTTGCGGGCGCAGTGGGGCCAGCAGGATGGGGGCGAGAATCGCCAGCAAGGCGCCGAGCAGAAGATTGCCTGGGCTGACCGAGAGATTCAGCAACAGCCACAACGCGAACAGCGCAATGGACAGTAGCGGAGCTGGTAACAGACGGTTCATGGCTGTTCCTCGGTGTTGAAGGAGGTTGGGCCAGGAATCGGCATCGAGCTCATTACTGCCTCGATGTAGGCTTGCGGTGCCTGCAGGCTTGCAGCGGTGTCCTGGGTATAGCGCAGCAGCGGTTCGGCCCTGACGCTTAGGAACAGGCACAGGCCGAGCAGAATAGCGATCGGCAGGCACTCGTAGCGGCGCAGCAGCGGCGAAGGGCGCTCTTCGGGCTTCCAGAAGCGCTGGATGCCAACCCGGCCAAAGGCGATCAGTGACGCCATGCCGGAAAGCACCAGTAACGCGACCAGGCACCAGCCGGCCGCCGACAGTGGCTGCTCCGGCGCAACGCCCAAGCCCAGCGGGTTGAACAGCGCGCTGATCAGGCTCAGCTTGCCGATAAAGCCCGACAGCGGCGGCATGCCGATGATCAACAGCGCGCAGGCAATAAAGCTCAAACCCAGGAATGCCATGGTCCACGGAATGATCTGACCGATTACCGCCTTCTGCTGATCGTCCAGGTTGATGCCCTTGGGTGGATGCAGAGACTCCAGCAGAGGCGGCGACAGGCCTTCGTCATCATCCAGCGGCGTCTCGTTGGCCGAGCGCGAGCGCTCGATCAATTCCGCCAGCAGGAACAACGCGCACAGGGCCAGGGTCGAGCTGACCAAATAGAACAGCGCGCTGCCGGTCAGAATTGGCTGGCCGAAACCTATCGCTGCCATCAAGGTGCCGGCTGAAACCAGAATGCTCAGCGCTGCCATGCGCTCCAGGCGCTGTGCGGCCAGAATCGACACGGCGGCGACCGCCAGGGTTGCCAGGCCGCCGTAGACCAGCCATTCGCCGCCAAAGTGCGCCGACGCGCCGGCTTGCCCGGAAAACAGCAACGTCCACAGCCGCAGCACGGCGTACAGGCCGACCTTGGTCATGATTGCGAATAGCGCGGCAACCGGTGCGCTCGCCGAGGAGTAGGCCGGTACCAGCCAGAAATTCAGCGGCCAGATCCCTGCCTTGGCCAGGAAGGCCATCGCCAGAATGGCTGCGCCGGCGTGCAGCAGGCCACGATCAGCCTCAGGTACCAGCGGGATCTTCAAGGCCAGGTCGGCCATGTTCAGCGTGCCGGTGACACCATAGAGCATGGCTGCACCGACCAGAAACAGCGAAGAGGCGAACAGGTTGATGGCGATGTAGTGCAAGCCGGCTTTGACTCGAGCCCGACCTGAACCGTGCAGGAGCAGGCCATACGACGCTGCCAGCAGCACCTCGAAGAAGACGAACAGGTTGAACAGGTCGGCGGTGAGGAATGCGCCGTACAGGCCCATCAGCTGGATCTGGAACAACGCATGAAAACTCGCCCCGGCGCCGTCCCAGCGCGCCCGGGCGAACAGCAGGGCGCTGACGCCGATCACGCCGGTCAGGCTTAGCATCAATGCCGAGAGGTGGTCGACCACCAGTACGATGCCAAATGGGGCTGACCAGTTACCGGGCAAATAGACACCGATCGACTCGGCCTGGCCTTGGCTGCGCACCCAGTTCAGCAGGGTCAGCGCAATCGCCAGGCCGATGATGCTCGACAGCAGGTTGAGGTGGGCCTTGATCCGGCGATGTTTCTCACCCAGCAGCAACATTATCGCTGCTGTCACCAGCGGCAACAGGATTGGTGCGACGATCAATTGATTCATCCAGCTCATTCTTCACGCTCCCGGCCATCGACGTGGTCAGTGCCGGTCAGCCCGCGCGAGGCCAGCAGCACAACCAGGAACAACGCGGTCATGGCAAAGCTGATGACGATCGCGGTCAACACCAATGCTTGTGGCAATGGGTCTGTGTAGTGCAGCAAGTCTTGCGTCACGCCTTCCTTGATGATCGGCTCCTTGCCGATGAACAGGCTGCCCATGCTGAAGATGAACAGGTTGACCCCGTAGGACAGCAGGCACAGCCCCATGATCACCTGATAGGTACGTGGCCGCAGGATCAGCCAGACCCCGGACGCGGCCAAGACACCGATGGCTACTGCAATTACTTCTTCCATCAGGCGGCTCCTGTCTGGCTGGATTTCTGTGCGCTGCCTGGGCGATAGGCGCGCACTGATTGGTGGGCCAAGGCCGTCAGAATCAGCAAGGTCGAACCTACCACCACGCTGTAAACGCCGATGTCGAAGAACAGTGCACTGGCCACGTGCACGTCACCCAGCAACGGCAGGTGCAGGTGCGCGGTATGGGTGGTCAGGAACGGATAACCCAGCAGCATCGCGCCAGCGCCGGTAAGCGTTGCGCAGAGCAGGCCGGTACCCATCCAGCGCAGCGGCCGCAGGCTCATCTGCGCCTCCACCCATTGGGTGCCCGCCACCATGTACTGCAGGATGAACGCCACCGACATCACCAGGCCGGCGACGAAGCCACCCCCAGGTTGGTTGTGACCGCGCATGAACAGGTACATCGACACCATCAGGGCCACCGGCAGCAACAGCCGCACCAACGCCGCGGGCACCATCATGAAGCCCATTGCCGTGTCGGTGGCATGCCGCGGATTGATCAGGTCGGTAACCACATCCGGGGCCAGCTGGCGCTGCTGCGCCGGCAGTTGCATGCTTTCCTTGGGTGGGCGGAAGCGGCGCAGCAGGGCGAATACGGTCAACGCCACGGCAACCAGCACGGTGATCTCGCCGAGGGTATCGAAGCCGCGGAAGTCCACCAGCATCACGTTGACCACATTGGTCCCGCCGCCCTGGGGTAGTGCACGGCTCAAGTAGAATGAGGAGATATCGTTGGGCGTAGGCCGGGTCAGCATCGAGTAGGACAGCAGAGCCATTCCGCCACCGACCAACACGGCCAACAGCAGGTCACGCAGGCGGCGCAAGCGTGCTCGTTCCAGACTGCCGGGCAGAGGTGAGACACCTTCGATACGGCGTGGCAGCCAGCGCAGACCGAGCAGGATCAGTACCGTGGTAACGACTTCAACCGCCAACTGAGTCAGGGCCAGGTCAGGCGCGGAGAACCAGACAAAGGTGATGCAGGTCATCAGGCCGCAGACGCTGACCATGGTCAGTGCCGCCAGACGATGATATTTGGCCTGCCAGGCAGCCCCGATGGCGCAGGCAATAGCAATCAGCCACAAGGCTACAAACACCCCGGAGCCAGGTATCTTGGGTCGATCACCCCAGCTCAGGCCGCTATACAGCAGCGGCGTCAGGCCAGCGATAAACGCCGCCAGCACGAGCATGAACAGTTGTTTCTGCAAGCGTCGGGTAGTCAGCGCTGCCTCCACGTGACGCGCGATCAGCATCAACCGGACCAGCCCATGTTCGAACAGGCGCTTGCCATTGAAGCGTTCGATCAGTGGCGGATACGGAAACCTGCCTAGGCGCAGTTGCTTGCGCAACAGCAGGTACAGCACCACGCCACCGCACATGGCCACCAGGCTCATGATCAGTGGCGCATTCCAGCCGTGCCAGATGGCCAGGCTGTACTCGGGCAGCGTGCCGCCGACCACCGGTAGCGCCGCTGCGGCGAGCAGGGGGCCGACCGATTGGGCCGGGAAGATCCCCACCACCAGGCAGGTCAGCACCAGCAGCTCGACCGGTGCCCGCATCCAGCGCGGTGGTTCGTGGGGGGTATGCGGCAGGTCCTGGGCAGGTGGGCCGAAGAATACGTCTACGGTAAAGCGCAGGGCGTAGGCAACGCTGAAGGTGCCCGCCAGGGTGGCGATGACTGGCAGCGTGGCTTCAACCCAGGCGGTAGAGGAAATGAACACCGTTTCGGCGAAGAACATTTCCTTGGACAAGAAGCCGTTCATCAACGGCACGCCGGCCATCGACGCACTGGCAACCATGGCCAGGGTCGCGGTGTAAGGGATCAGCCGCATCAACCCGCTGAGACGGCGGATATCGCGCGTTCCGCTCTCATGGTCGATGATGCCCGCGGCCATGAACAGCGACGCCTTGAAGGTCGCGTGGTTGAGGATGTGGAACACTGCTGCGACCGCCGCCAGCGGGCTGTTCAGGCCGAGCAGCAAGGTGATCAGGCCCAGGTGACTGATGGTCGAGTAGGCAAGCAGGCCCTTGAGGTCATTTTGAAACATCGCTGCGAAGGCGCCCAGAAGCAGGGTAATGGCACCCGCGCCGCCGACAATCCAGAACCATTCCTCGGTGCCAGCCAGGGTTGGCCACAGCCGAGCCATGAGGAACACGCCTGCCTTGACCATGGTTGCCGAGTGCAGATACGCCGAAACCGGAGTCGGCGCCGCCATGGCGTGGGGCAGCCAGAACTGGAATGGAAACTGCGCACTCTTGCTCAGCGCGCCAATCAGTATCAGCGGCAGCAATACCGGATACAGCGCATGCTGGCGCACGGTTTCCCCGGCAGCGAGCACTTTGTCCAGGTCATAGCTGCCGACCACATGGCCGAGCAGCAGGGCACCCACTAGCAGGCACAGGCCCCCGGCGCCGGTCACCATCAGCGCCATATAAGCGCCGCGGCGTGCATCAGCGCGGTGGTGCCAGTAACCGATCAGCAGGAACGAGAACAGACTGGTCAGTTCCCAGAAGAACACCAGCTGGATCAGATTGCCGGAAATCACCAGCCCGAGCATTGCGCCCATGAACGCCAGGAAAAACGCGAAGAAGCGCGGCACCGGGTCTTGCGGCGACATGTAGTAGCGCGCATATAGCGACACCAGCGTGCCTATGCCCAGTACCAGCAGCGAGAACAGCCAGGCGAAGCCGTCCATGCGCAGCACCAGATTCAAGCCCAGGCTTGGCAGCCACAGAAACTCCTCGCGGATTACTCCGCCGTGAGCGATCTGAGGGTAGAGCAGCGCTACCTGAACCGTGCCGATGAGGGCCACCAGCCCGGCGAGAATCGACTCGGCGTTCCTAGCGTTGTGCGGCAGGACGGCCGCCAGGCAACTGCCAACGAAGGGCAGAAGCAATAGCACTATCAATGACATAGCGACCTAATCTGGAGGAGTTTGGTAAGGATAATACGTGCCGAACGGTTGATCACCAACACGCAAGCTGTGCCAGAATCCTACAAATGGGGTGTGACAAGCAGTTTTTTTATAACAGCTTTTTACAAAGCATAGCTGTTCTTTTCTCGGTTACTGGCTGGTTTCGCCGTCCACTGGCGCGTTATTTGCCTGCTGAGAACGATCACTGCGGCGGATCTTCAGTTCGCTGACGACCACGGCGATCACGATCAGCAACCCGCCAAGCAAGGCCATCCCGGGCAGACGCTCGCCGGCGAGGCGCCCGACTACGCCCGCCCACACCGGTTCGCCCGCATAGATCAGGGTTGCACGAGTGGGCGAAACCGATTTTTGCGCCCAGTTCATGGCCACCTGAATGATTGCGCTCATCAGGCCAAGGCCGAGGGCGCTGGCCAGCAGTAGCCAGGAAAAATCAGGCAATGATTCTCTGGTCGGCAGGATCATCGCAAATGACAGCAGCGAGGCAGTGGCCAATTGCACCACCGTCACCCTGCGTACATCGACCTGGCCGGCATAGCGGCTGATCAGAATGATCTCTGCGGCTATTGCCACGGCGCTGACCAAAGTCAGCAGTTCGCCTTCACTGAAGTGCAGGCCCGCACTGCTGGGGCCGGCGAGCAGCATCAGGCCGACAAATGCCAGGCAAATGCCGATGCTTGGCATCAAACCGGGGCGTCTGCCCAGCACCAGCCACTGCAATAGTGGTACGAACGGTACGTAGAGCGCGGTGATGAATGCCGACTGGCTGCTGTTGATCGTCTGCAGGCCCATCGTCTGCAAACCGTAACCGAGCATGATGGTGATGCCGATCAAAACGCCGGCCTTGAGTTCGAGCATGGTCAGGCCCGCCAATGCTCTTGCGGAGACCAGGCCCACGAACACGGCTGCCGCAGCGAAGCGCAGGCCGACAAAGAACATCGGGCCGCTGACGCTCATGACGTTGTGCACGATGAGAAAAGTGCCGCCCCACAGCATGGTAATGAACACCAGCACCAGCTCTGCCTTGCTCAGGCGGAAACTGACAGTGGTCTTGGACTGACTGGGGGCTTGGCTCATGGTTGCACGCTCGACAGGGGCGGCGCACAATCGCCGCAAAGTGGGCAGTATACTGCGCAAGGCATACCGATGAGCAATATAGTGCACAAATCCTCGACGCACCGCGCTTCCGTGCTTCAGCACGTCAGTCAGAACATTCGCCAATTGCGTGGCGCGGCGGGTCTCAGCCAGAGTGCCCTGGCCGAGCGCTCCGGAGTCAGTCGGCGCATGCTGGTAGCCATCGAAGGCGGTGAGAAGAACGTCAGCCTGACCACCCTGGACTTGATCGCCGAGGCCTTGGGAGTCGCGTTCAGCCAGTTGATTCAGGCTCCGGAGCAGCGCGATCCGAGCCGTATTGAAGAGCTGGCATGGGCCGGCGAGCATCCCGGCAGCAAAGCCTTGTTACTGGGGAGTAGCCCGGCGCGGCGCGAGGTGGAGTTATGGGAGTGGACGCTGGCCCCTGGCGAATCCTACGCCAGCGAGGCAGATGCCGAAGGCTGGAGCGAGCAGATCTACATCGCCGAGGGTTGCTTGACGCTGATTATCGAAGGTCAGGCCCAGCAGTTGGCGACGGGGCAGTTCCACATCTTTGCCAGCAACCGCCGCTATGCCTATCGCAATGACGGCGAGCTGCCCGTGCGGTTCGTGCGCAATGTGGTGATCTGAAGCTCACTGCTGGTAGGTCGCCAGGCATTCTTCAGTGTTTTGCACCGTTGCGTAAGCGAATGCCAGTGAGGCCATGAACGCTGCATGCACCTGAGCGGCTGGCACTTCCTGGCCATTGAATTCCAGCGCTCGTGTGGCGCACGCATCATGGGCGACTGTGACGCTGTAGCCAAAATCGGCGGCAGCGCGCACTGCAGCATCGATGCACATGTGGCTCATGCTGCCGACAATCGTCATGGCTTGCACTGCATGCTCATCAAGCAGTTCTTTCAGGCCGGTCTCCTGGAAGGCATTGACCTGTTGTTTGAGCAGCAACGGCTCATCACCGAGGGGAGCAGCCTTGGGGTGAATTTCGGCTCCGGCTGAGCCCGGCGCAAAGAATGGCGCGTCGGCGCTGGCAAATTCATGGCGAACATGCACGATCAGGTCGCCGCGCTTGCGCGCTGCATGGAGCAGCAACGCTGCGTTGTCGGCGGCCGCATCAGCGCCGTCGAGGGACCACTTGCCTCCTGGAAAGTAGTCTTTCTGGATATCGATAACGATCAGTGCTTGTTTGCTCATGCTGCCTCCTGCGGCGGGTGCCAGGTTGAACACTAGTTATAGATGCGAATTGCCTGGCAGGTGCGATACCGAAACTTACAGCAATGTTGTTAGCGGCTCTGACGGATGCGGCCCAGGGCCGCCAAGCGCCAGATGATCGTGATTGTTGCGCAGCGGGCACTCCTTCAGCGACATGCAGCCGCAGCCTATGCAGCCGTCCAGTTGGTCGCGCAGCAGAGTCAACTCTGCGATGCGCTGGCTGAGATCGTCTCGCCACCCGGCCGACAGGCGCTGCCAGTCAGCTGCATTCGGGGTATGGTCCAGCGGCAGGCTGGATAGCGCTTTGGCGATGGTGGCTAGCGGGATGCCCAGACGCTGGGCCATCTTGATCACCGCCACCCGGCGCAGCATCGCACGCGGGTAGCGGCGTTGATTGCCGGCGTTGCGGCTGCTTTGGATCAACCCCTTGGTTTCGTAGAAGTGCAGGGCGGTAACCGCGACACCGCTGCGGCTGGCCAATTGGCCAACGCTGAGCTGGCGCTCGGCTTCCCTAGTAGGGGGGGCAGGCATGCTAATTAATCCTTGACCTTGACTTAACTCGAGGTTTTACCCTGCCGGCCATGATGACTGCAAGTACTGCATAAAGGAGATAGCCTGTGGCCGCTGCGATGCATTCCCTATGGTTTACCCAAATGATCGAATATGAAGTGCCGGCTAGCCGTCAGGCTGCTCTGGCCAACGCGCTGGTGTTGCGCAGCGAGCAACTGGCCACGCGCTGGCCGGCGTTGCTGAGGGTAAGCGTTCAAGCCAGCGATGACGGCTGTCGGGTCCTGCAACATTTGCAGTGGCAGACCCGTGAACAGTGGCAAGCGGCCTGCGGCTATTTCACTGATGAGCCATTCCTCGAGCTGCTTCAGCAGCATCAGGCCAGAAGTGTCAACTTCGCCGCGTACCAAGCTGTGCGAAGTCTGGTACGCGGTAATGATGGCGGCCTGCATTGTGAGGTTGGCGCGGTCGCTGATAGCCAACGCTAATCATCTGTTACCTGTGCCGATTGCGAGTGACGGGAGGCTGCTCCATTATCAACGGCTTGATCGCCGATGAAGTCGCTATCGCAGGAGTGTGCATGACATGAATAGCCAGTCCCAGTTGCAGCAGAACGTGCCGACGCGTCTCGCCCGTGTGCGCGAGGTCATGGCCAGCGAAGGCGTGGACGCGCTGTTGGTGCCATCGGCAGACCCGCACCTGTCCGAGTACCTGCCGGGCCACTGGCAGGGTCGTCAGTGGCTGTCTGGTTTTCATGGTTCGGTGGGTACATTGGTGGTTCTGGCGGACTTCGCTGGGTTGTGGGTAGACAGCCGTTACTGGGAGCAGGCTGCAAACGAACTCGCCGGCAGCGGCATAGAATTGATGAAGCTGATGCCAGGTAGTGCGGGCCCGTTCGATTGGCTCGGCAGCAATCTTCAGCCGCAGGCGACGGTTGCCGTTGACGGCGCTGTGCTGTCCTTGACCGCGTCTCGGCAACTTCAGCAGAGTTTGCAGGCCAACGGAATACGGTTGGTGACTGACAAGGATTTGCTTGATCAGGTCTGGGGGACACGCCCGGCGCTGCCGGCTGCTCCAATCTACGAGCACTTGCCGCCCCAGGCCACAGCCACCCGAGCGGAAAAACTGGCCGCGCTGCGCAGCACCTTGAGCAGCAAAGGTGCCGATTGGCATTTCATTGCCACTCTGGATGATATCGCCTGGTTGTTCAATCTGCGTGGCAGTGATGTTTCCTATAACCCGGTGTTCGTCGCATTTGCATGGATTGGTCAGCAGCAGGCGGTGCTGTTCGTCGACCTGAACAAAGTCGATGCCCAACTGCGTCAGGCGCTGACGGCCGACGGTGTCGAGCTGCAGGACTACCACCAGACAGGGCGCTTGCTCGCCTCGATTACGGATGGCAGCACTGTGTTGATCGATCCGGCTCGGGTCACCTGTGGCCTGGTTGGTCGGCTCGGGGCTCAGGTGAAGCTGCTCGAGCAGATCAACCCGACGTCGTTGAGCAAGTCGCGCAAGAGCGATGCTGAACTGGCGCATGTTCGTCAGGTCATGGAGCAGGACGGGGCGGCGCTCTGCGAATTTTTTGCCTGGTTCGAGGCCAACCTTGGCAAGCAACAGATCACCGAGTTGACCATCGACGAGCGCCTGACTGCAGCGCGAGCGCAGCGACCTGGCTATGTTTCACTGAGCTTCTCGACCATTGCCGCTTTCAATGCCAATGGCGCCATGCCGCACTACCGTGCTACCGAGCAGTCCCATGCGGTAATCAAGGGCGACGGGCTGCTGTTGATCGATTCGGGCGGCCAGTACCTGGGCGGCACTACCGACATTACCCGGATGGTCCCGGTAGGTCAGCCGACCCGGGCACAGCGTGAGGATTGCACTCGCGTGCTCAAAGGCATGATCGCGTTGTCGCGAGCGAGTTTCCCGCGCGGCATCTTGTCTCCGTTGCTGGATGCAATTGCGCGGGCGCCGCTCTGGGCTGATCAGGTCGATTACGGCCATGGCACTGGCCACGGCGTCGGCTACTTCATGAATGTGCATGAAGGGCCGCAGGTCATTGCCTATCAGGCCCAGGCGTTGCCGCAAACGGCGATGCAGGAGGGCATGATCAGTTCGATCGAGCCTGGCACCTATCGCCCAGGCAAGTGGGGCGTACGGATCGAAAATCTGGTGGTCAATCGCGCTGCGGGCAAGAGCGAGTTCGGCGACTTCCTTGCGTTCGAGACTTTGACCCTATGTCCGATCGATATACGTTGCCTGCTGGTCGAACGGCTCAATGATGAGGAAAGGCGCTGGCTCAACCAGTATCACGCCCATGTCTGCGAGCGGCTGGCACCTCTGCTGGCGGGTTCTGCACTGCAGTGGTTGCGAGATCGTACGGTGGCTGTCTGAGTCTGCGCTCCAACGTAAAAAGGGCAGCCATTTGGCTACCCTTCAGCGTTATTACTTGCAGATGACGATCATGCTGCGGCTGGTATAGCCAGCCGGGTTGATTCCGAACAGGTAGTCACCCGGTTCTTCATCAGTATCGCCCGAGCGGGCCACTACTCTATAGCCGCGAGTGCTGCACGCACTGGCCGCCTTGGCATTGCACTTTTCCCACGAAGAGGAAAGGCCGGAGCAATTGATGTGTAAACCCTTTTTCCCGCGCTTGACTTCGGTCTGTGCGGTGGCGGCACACCCTGCGATGGCCATTACAGCCAGGATGAGCAAAATACGTTTCATGCCTGTCCTTAAATGTGGGGGCGACTGCATGCCTGCTCCCATCGTCCTCGCCTGATTCTTCCTGAATTTACCTCAGCGTCCGTGTTCGGCACAGTAGATAGCGTAGAGATTATGATTTTGTGACAGCTTAATCAGGCCTGCGGGTCGGTACAACCGCTAAACACGGCAAATGAAAATATTTCTCAATTCAGTCGGCGACGACCGCCGGTGTACGTTCCTTGCGCATTGTCAGCGTGGCTCCAGCAGAAGCGGTGATGATCGCAGCGATAGCCAGCCACTGCCCAGAGGTGAGCTTCTCGCCGAGGAATAGTAAGCCCGACAGCGCACCAAAGGCTGGCTCGATACTCATCAAAGTCCCGAACGTGCGCGCTGGCATTCGGGTCAATGCAACCATCTCCAGGCTGTAGGGGAGGGCCGTTGATAACACTGCCACGCCGAGGGCGATAGGCAGCAGTGCCGGGTTGAGGAGTGCGGTGCCTGCATGAATGACACCGATCGGCGCAACGAACAAGGCGGCGATCACGACACCGAGTGCGGCTGTCTGCACGCCGTGCTCGGCGCCGGCCTTTTGCCCATAAAGGATGTACAACGCCCAGCACACGCCGGCACCAAGTGCGTAGCTGGCGCCAACCAGGTCAACAGCGCTTGCACTTTGCCCAACTGGTATCAGCAAGAGCAAGCCTGCAATTGCCAGCGCAATCCAGAGAAAGTCGATGGCGCGGCGCGAGGCAAAAATGGCCACCGCTAGTGGACCTGTGAATTCCAGTGCCACGGCGATGCCCAGTGGCACTGTGCGCAGCGACATATAGAAGAGCAGGTTCATCCCGCCCAATGCCATCCCGTAGATCAGCACATTGCGCCAGCTGCTGCTGTCCATGCGTGCCCGCCATGGGCGCAGGATGAGCAGCATGATCACGCTGGCAAAAACCAGGCGCAGGGTGGTGGTGCCCTGGGCGCCGATCAAGGGGAACATTCCCTTGGCCAGGGATGCGCCTGACTGGATGGATGCCATGGCTATTAATAGCAGGCCAATCGGGAACAACGTGGTGGCCATGCTGCGGGGCGTGGTGCTCATGATTCGGCAGGGATCCTGTGGTGGGCGCGATGCGCACTATAGTGCGCAGGTTGCTCGATTTGTCGCAAGCACGCTGTGCAGAGTGATCTTTGATGTCAGGCGATGAATTAACGCTTGACGCATTCCTGTGAGCCCTTATAATGCGCCCCACTTCCAGCGTAGTTGGAACGGAAAACTCCTTGAGTTTCAAAGAGTTAGAAGTTTCAGAGGTGCTGCAAGGGCTTCGATCGAAAGATCGTCAGCGGTGAAAAAGGCAGTTGACAGCAGGTTTTAACGCTGTAGAATTCGCCTCCCGCTACGAGAGATCGCAAGCGAGTCAAGTGTTTGAAGTTGAACGAGTTTCTCGCAAAATACTTCGAAA